>NZ_JBQFTI010000005.1:0-271237 GCF_056538575.1 Ruegeria sp. BG10
GCGCCCTGCTGCGCGGTATCGACCGTGACGGCGTTGAGCGTGGCCAGGTTCTGTGTAAGCCGGGTTCGGTGACACCGCACACCAAGTTCGAAGCCGAAGCCTATATCCTGACCAAGGAAGAGGGCGGCCGTCATACTCCGTTCTTCGCGAACTACCGCCCGCAGTTCTACTTCCGGACCACGGACGTGACCGGCACCGTGACCCTGGCGGCTGGCACCGAGATGGTCATGCCTGGCGACAACGTCGGCTTCACCGTCGAGCTGATCGCACCGATCGCGATGGAAGACGGCCTGCGTTTCGCGATCCGCGAAGGCGGCCGCACCGTCGGCGCCGGCGTTGTGTCGAAAATCATCGAGTAAGCAGGTTTTGCCGACTGATGGGCGGCAGTTGCTCTGAAAGAGCAATGAGAGCCCACTCGGTTGAACTCAAGAAGGCCGCTCCAAAAGGGGCGGCCTTTTTTGTCGAGAATTGGTTGAGAAAGATTGAAAATACTCGCAAACTCAAAGAGTTTTGAGGAATGACACAAGAGTTTGAAGTTCGTGACGCAGTTGAGCATCTAATTTTGATTAAGGCCCATATGCTGTCGTTGGAAGCTCACTCGATACAACTTGCGAAAACGCCTTTATGCAGTGCTGGTCTAGTTTCCTTGCGGCAAGCTCACCTAGACCTCCGAATGATCATCGAAGAATTGATGTTGTTGTCTGTTTCGGCTCATCGGGACGTTGGCGAAGCAATTTCTAAGAATTTGCAGAAGAACTATAGTGCCACTCACAAAATGAAGCTTTTGGAAAAGATCGACCCAAGATTTTTTTTCCCGGAAGCCATTAAGGTGGTGCCAACTAAAGAGACAGGTATCGAAGGCCAATTCGTTTCAGTCGAAGAGGATCACCTTAGCCGAGTACAAACAGAGGACTTTTACAACAAAAGCGGCAACTTTTTGCATGCCTCTTACAAGACTTTGACCGAGCAAGAGTTCGAGCAAGCCAAAGAAGAGTTAGCTAACTTTTTCATTTTGGCGGCCCGATTAATGCACACATTTGAGGTCGACATCTCAGGGAAGGGGTGGTTGATGGCTGGTCACTTGAACCTTGAGGAAGCGCAATTTCCAGTTGTCTTTAGTGCTCGAGTTGAAAAATAGCTTCCGTTTCTGACTACGTGTTCCGAAATCGGGGTCGACATGTAATCTCCCCCTTGCCAAACCCCACCAACCCCACTAATACGCGCGAGTTCTCACTAAGAACATCAAGGCGGGGTGATTCCCGCCTTTTGGGTTCGAAGAGGGTTGGCGATGCGCGTCTGTCCTCCTCTCAACCTCAACGCCTGATAAAAGGCTGTTAATATGCAAAGCCAAAACATCCGTATTCGGCTGAAGGCATTTGACTATCGCGTTCTGGATGCCAGCACGCAAGAGATCGTCAACACTGCCAAGCGGACCGGCGCGAACGTGCGCGGCCCGATCCCGCTGCCGAACAAGATTGAGAAGTTTACGGTTCTCCGTGGCCCTCACGTTGACAAGAAATCCCGCGACCAGTTCGAGATCCGCACGCACAAGCGTCTCTTGGACATCGTTGATCCGACCCCCCAGACCGTTGACGCGCTGATGAAGCTCGACCTCGCTGCTGGTGTGGACGTCGAGATCAAGCTGCAGTCGTAATCGGAGGGTATGAGAATGCGCTCTGGTATTATCGCAAAAAAAGTCGGCATGACCCGCCTGTTCATGGAAGACGGCAAGCAGATCCCTGTGACTGTTCTTCACCTGGACAACCTGCAGGTTGTTGCACAGCGTACCGCTGACAAAGACGGCTACACCGCCGTTCAGCTGGGCGCCGGTGCTGCCAAGGCAAAACGCACCTCGAAAGCCATGCGCGGTCACTATGCCGCTGCCAAGGTTGAGCCCAAGCGTAAGCTGGCCGAGTTCCGCGTCTCCGAAGATGGCCTGATCGATGTGGGCGCCGAGATTTCGGCAGAACACTTCCTGGAAGGTCAGAAAGTTGACGTTTCGGGCACCTCGATCGGTAAAGGCTTTGCCGGTGCGATGAAGCGTTGGAACTTTGGTGGTCTGCGCGCCTCGCACGGTGTTTCGATCAGCCACCGTTCGCACGGTTCGACCGGTCAGTGTCAGGACCCGGGCAAGGTGTTCAAGGGCAAGAAGATGGCCGGTCACATGGGTGCTGCCCGTGTAACCACCCAGAACCTGGAAGTCGTCAAAACCGACGCCGACCGTGGTCTGGTCTTCATCAAAGGCGCCGTTCCCGGACCGAAATCTGGCTGGGTCACCGTCAAGGACGCCGTGAAGAAGAAAGCACCGGAAGGCCTGCCTTTCCCGGCTGCTGTGAAATCGGCTGCAACCGAAGCACCTGCGGAAGAAGCGCCCGCGGAAGGTGGTGAAGCATGAAACTTGATGTAATCAAACTGGACGGCGGCAAAGCCGGCGACATCGAGCTGGATGCAGACCTGTTCGGCCTCGAGCCGCGCGCGGACATCCTGCACCGTGTAGTCCGTTGGCAGCGCAACAACGCGCAGGCCGGCACCCACAAGGTCAAGACCCGCTCGGAAACCAGCTACTCGACCAAGAAGATCTATCGCCAGAAGGGCACCGGTGGCGCACGCCATGGTGACCGTAACGCGCCGATCTTCCGCAAGGGTGGTATCTACAAGGGCCCGACCCCGCGTTCGCACGGCCACGACCTGCCGAAAAAGTTCCGCAAGCTTGGCCTGCGCCACGCTCTGTCGGCTAAAGCCAAAGCAGGTGAACTGGTCGTGATCGAGAACGCCGAAGCCGAAGGCAAGACCGCCGCTCTGGCCAAACAGGTTGCAAACCTGGGCTGGAAACGCGCTCTGGTCATCGACGGCGCAACCGTGAACGAAGGGTTCCTGAAGGCGTCGCGCAACATCGAAGGTCTGGATATCCTGCCGTCGATGGGTGCAAACGTTTATGACATCCTCAAGCGTGACACTCTGGTGCTCACCAAAGCGGCTGTCGAAGCACTGGAGGCTCGTCTGAAATGAGCGCGAAGGCAGAACACTACGACGTGATCCGCAAGCCGATCATCACCGAAAAGTCGACCATGGCGTCCGAAAACGGCGCGGTTGTCTTTGAAGTGGCAATCGACAGCAACAAGCCGCAGATCAAAGAGGCCGTTGAGGCACTGTTTGGTGTGAAGGTCAAAGCGGTGAACACCACCGTGACCAAAGGCAAGGTCAAGCGGTTCCGCGGCCAGCTGGGCCGTCGGAAAGACGTCAAAAAAGCATATGTGACCCTGGAAGAGGGCAACACCATCGACGTGTCCACCGGTCTCTGATCGAACCCGTCTTTGGAAAGAGATAAAGGCCCCCGCGCAAGCGGGGGTTTTTTTGTTTTTACCAAATGAACAAAGGCACCTGGCAGGAAGGCGCTTGGTACTCGGGGTCATCATTGAGAGCATAAAGTACACCTAGAACATTGGTGTTATTAAGCCGCTTACCTTGTTCAAGCCACTCTCCGGCGTGGTCGACTAACTCAGAGAACAAAGCCGGGTTCTCAGTGCGATGGACAAGGCCAACATCTGGTCGGAAGATAAGGCCGGTCGCTGAGCCCTGACGCGCATCGATATCGACCCAAAAAGCCGTTGTCTGTGAGAAAAGGAGTCTCTCATCGTTGCCGACGGACAAAATATGAAAATCCGGGTCCCGGACGACCGGAACTGGAGTTCCAAAGGGCTGAGAGAGATCAAACAAAGCCTGATAGGAGACAATCACGCCGTTAGGCAAGCGCACACAAGTTCCAAATTCTGCTATTCGGTGGCGCAGAAACAGAACCGAATACGCCATCACTAAAAAGATCAAAAGCGCACTGAGTGTCAGAAGGAGGTATCTTGCGCCTGTGGCCATCCGTGAGAAGACTGTACTCATATTAGCCATCGAAACGAATCCAGCTTTTGTTTCTGTCGGCGATTACCGTGCCTGACATTCGCGCTGACCAGCTGTCTACAATTGGGTATGGGGTGCCTCCCGGCAGTTCAATTCCTATATCCAATGGATCGGCAAATTCGTCGGCAAGTTCAAAGTCGCAATCACCACTTATGCGAAGGGTACCGTCCTTCTGAAAAGCGACTCGACCCTTTGCTTCCCCTTCGATTGTTGTGTGCCCAATACTGAATACAATGTGCTGCATCTGATAGATATTTGTGAACGGGTAAGAGAATTGACCAGATGTTTGTATACGCGCGGCATCTGCAATTTGGCCAATCAGTCGATTTGAGACGGTGCCCCAGTATTCGTTAACGATTTTTTGGAGGTGGCCAATATCTCGCACCCTGATAGATGAACCGTTGCCGTGTCTGTAGTGATTGATGAAGTCGCGGTTGGTCCATGGTCTGCCAGTGTCGGTCACACCTATCATATACATATTAAGGGATTCACTTACGGCTGGAACATATGGTTCAGCTTTGCACCGACATCCAAACCCTTCACCGGGATGACCGGTAGAAGGCGGGTTGTTCCAGGCAAAAACCTTACCATCATGGGCGGCATGAGATGAACGTACTTTGTTGTCGCCGCGGGTTCGCCAGATATAGTAGCCTGTCGATTTGTTCTGTTTAATCGAAAGCTCAATTGGGGTGCCTTTTCTTAGGTAGGTATCGAAGGCTTTCCGGTATGCGTTTTGGTCGATGATCATGGTGTGTGTCCCGGCGAAAGTTTGCCAAGAAATTGTGAGTGGTTGGTTAAGAAAATAGAAACAGTGAGGGCGATGTGCTTTTTGTTCGGTTGATCAAAATAGGCGCTCCACCCTATAGACACCCACCCCCAACCCTGTTACACGCTCCCAATCTTGCGGCCTCGGATTCGTTCCGGGGCCTCTGATATTTGTAACCGGGGACCTTCGGGGCCCTATACCCTTGGCACCTACGGGGGCCTATCACATAGCGGGGAAATCCCTGCACTTGCTAAACGGAAGACAGAAAGCATGGCACTCAAGTCGTACAAGCCGACGACGCCGGGCCAGCGCGGGCTGGTGCTGATCGACCGTTCGGAGCTTTGGAAAGGACGTCCGGTCAAGTCTCTCACTGAGGGTTTGACCAAATCGGGCGGCCGGAACAACACCGGACGGATCACTTCACGCCGCCGCGGCGGTGGCGCAAAGCGTCTCTACCGGATCGTTGACTTTAAACGGAACAAATTTGATGTCGCGGCAACCGTCGAGCGGATCGAATATGACCCGAACCGGACCGCATTCATCGCACTGGTAAAATACGAAGACGGCGAGCAGGCATATATCCTGGCTCCGCAGCGTCTGGCTGTTGGTGACAAAGTCATCGCGTCGGCAAAAGCTGACATCAAGCCAGGCAACGCAATGCCGTTCTCGGGCATGCCCATTGGTACCATCGTCCACAACATCGAGATGAAGCCTGGCAAAGGCGGTCAGATCGCACGTGCGGCCGGTACATACGCTCAGTTCGTTGGTCGCGATGGCGGCTACGCTCAGATCCGTCTGAGCTCGGGCGAGCTGCGCATGGTCCGTCAGGAATGCATGGCCACCGTTGGTGCCGTGTCCAACCCCGACAACTCTAACCAGAACCTCGGTAAAGCCGGTCGTATGCGCCACAAAGGCGTTCGTCCGTCGGTTCGTGGTGTTGCAATGAACCCGATCGATCACCCGCACGGTGGTGGTGAAGGTCGTACCTCGGGTGGCCGTACACCGGTTACGCCGTGGGGTAAGGACACCAAGGGTAAGCGTACCCGCAACAAGAACAAAGCGTCCCAGAAGCTGATCATCCGCTCGCGGCACGCCAAGAAGAAGGGACGTTAATCTATGTCTCGCTCTGTTTGGAAGGGTCCTTTCGTCGATGCTTACGTGCTGAAAAAAGCCGAAGCAGCGCGCGAGTCGGGCCGCAACGAAGTCATCAAAATCTGGTCGCGTCGTTCCACCATTCTGCCCCAGTTCGTGGGTCTGACCTTTGGTGTGTACAATGGCCAGAAGCATATCCCCGTAAACGTCTCGGAAGACATGATCGGTCAGAAGTTCGGTGAATACTCGCCGACCCGTACCTATTATGGCCACGCCGCAGACAAAAAAGCGAAGCGGAAGTAAGTCATGGGCAAGGAAAAGAACCCCCGCCGCGTGGCTGAAAACGAAGCAATGGCGAAAACCCGCATGCTTCGCACCAGCCCGCAGAAACTGAACCTGGTTGCGCAAATGATCCGCGGCAAGAAAGTCGAGAAGGCTCTGACTGACCTGACTTTCTCGAACAAGCGTGTCGCGCAGGACGTCAAGAAGTGCCTGCAGTCCGCAATCGCGAATGCCGAAAACAACCACAACCTGGACGTTGACGAGCTGATCGTCGCCGAAGCCTGGGTTGGCAAGAACCTGGTCATGAAGCGCGGTCGTCCGCGTGCCCGTGGCCGTTTCGGCAAGATCATGAAGCCGTTCTCGGAGATCACCATCAAGGTGCGTCAAGTTGAGGAGCAAGCCTAATGGGTCATAAAGTAAATCCGATCGGCATGCGCCTGCAGGTCAACCGCACTTGGGACAGCCGCTGGTACGCCGACACCAAGGACTACGGTGATCTTCTGCTGGAAGACCTCAAGATCCGTGAGTTCATCAACAAAGAGTGCAAGCAGGCCGGTGTTGCCCGTGTGATCATCGAACGTCCGCACAAGAAGTGCCGCGTTACGATCCACACTGCACGTCCCGGTGTCATCATCGGCAAGAAAGGTGCAGACATCGAAGTTCTGCGCAAAAAGCTTGCGCGGATGACCGACAGCGAACTGCACCTGAACATCGTCGAAGTGCGCAAGCCCGAGCTTGACGCGCAGCTGGTTGCCGAGTCCATCGCTCAGCAGCTGGAACGTCGTGTTTCGTTCCGCCGCGCCATGAAGCGCTCGGTTCAGAACGCCATGCGCATGGGCGCCCTGGGTATCCGGGTGAACGTCGCTGGTCGTCTGGGCGGCGCCGAAATCGCTCGGACCGAGTGGTATCGCGAAGGCCGCGTGCCTCTGCACACCTTGCGTGCCGACATCGATTACGCACATGCCGAAGCGATGACTCCTTACGGGATCATCGGGATCAAGGTCTGGATCTTCAAAGGTGAGATCATGGAGCACGATCCGCAGGCACGTGACCGTAAAGCACAGGAACTCCAGGACGGCCCTGCACCTCGTGGTGCTGGTGGCGGTCGTCGCTAAGGAGGGAAAGATATGCTTCAACCAAAGCGTACAAAATTCCGCAAGATGCACAAAGGCCGGATCAAGGGTCTCGCCAAAGGCGGCTCTGATCTGAACTTTGGCACCTACGGCCTGAAAGCTCTTGAGCCTGAGCGTGTAACTGCACGCCAGATCGAAGCTGCACGTCGTGCCATGACGCGTCACATGAAGCGTCAGGGTCGTGTCTGGATCCGCATCTTCCCCGACACTCCGGTCACTGCAAAGCCGATCGAAGTTCGTATGGGTAAAGGTAAAGGTTCGGTCGACCGCTGGGCCTGCAAAGTCAAGCCTGGCCGCGTGATGTTCGAGATCGACGGCGTCAATGACGACATCGCCCGAGAGGCCCTGCGCCTGGCCGCGATGAAGCTGCCGATCAAGACCCGCGTCGTGGTCCGCGAAGACTGGTAAGCGATTGGGGCTTTGTCCCCGTTCGTGACAAGATTGACCCCCGTCGGGATGCCGGCGGGGGTTCTTTGTTTGGGGGCTCTGCCCCCGCCGCAGCAAGCTGCGACTCCCCCGAGGTATTTGGAGCCAGATGAAGCAGCGGATCCTCAATTCATCTGGCTGAAAATACCTCGGAGCGCGAGGCAGAGCCTCGCAAAACAACCATCGCCTTCGTTGCGCGGCTGGTTTAAGACGACCTCATGCCACAGATTGAATCACTCTTCGTTACCCGTCTTTATCGCGCGTCCCTGTCTGAGTTCGGCCCCAAGATCGACTCGGAGGAACTGGAAAGCTCCTGCCTTGTCATCGCCGAGGATGATGAGGCCGGGCAGGAATGGTGCGAGGAAAACGGCTATCCCGGCTATACCAGCTATGCTTCGCTGACGGATCTGCCCTGGCGGTTCCCGATTTTCGCCGATCTGGTTGCGGCGCTGGATCAACACGTGGCAACCTTTGCCAAGGATCTGGAATTTGATCTGGGCGAGGGCGAGTTGAAGCTTGAGGACCTGTGGATCAACATCCTGCCCGAGGGCGGGATGCATTCCAGCCACCTGCACCCGCACAGCGTGATCTCGGGCACGACCTATGTGGCGATGCCGGAAGGGGCGAGTGCGCTGAAACTGGAAGACCCCCGCTCGGGCCGCATGATGGCCGCGCCGACACGGATCAAAGGCGGGCGGCGCGATTTGCAGCCTTTCATCTATATGAAACCTCAGGTGGGTGATGTGCTGCTCTGGGAAAGCTGGCTGCGCCACGAGGTACCGATGAACATGTCCGAGGAAGAGCGGATCAGTGTCAGCTTTAATTACAAATGGGAATAGCTGCGACAGTGGCTACTTCGCGGTGACGCGCGCACGAAACCGTGGGTAGCCTATACAGTTCCCGTTGACTGAGCCGGACCTGTAAACGCCATTTTTGAATTTAAGGTCGAACTTCATAACGCTTCCCGAAGAGCAGCTGTTTTGTTTCGAGATCACCGCGTCGAACTGAAGCCGGTCGCCGGTAACTTTTCGAACGGAGATTCCTTCAGGTGTAATACCATGGGCAGCAAGTACCTGCGGTGTATTGTCCTGAACTGATATGTCCATTTGCCAGGGTCTGCTGGAGTTGATTGTAAGCGTCCAGTTTCCGTCGGGCGCGGCCTTAACAGCTGTTGCCGCCGTCAGCGTTGCAAAAGTAATAAGAGTAAGTCCTGAGCGTTTCATAAGAACCTCATCCAATAGCTAATAAAACAGACCATAATGCTACGTCGGATCGGGCCGTTCCTGCAACAACCTCCCTCTTTGGGCCCATTAGTGTAGCGATTGAAATCGCCTGTTCTTATGGTCCTGGAAACTTCCTCTTGCCACCCACCCCCCAAACCCTTATACGGCGGCATCCTGCGGTCTCCCGGCGTTGTCGGGCGATTCGTATGTCTATCATTCATCCACCAGGTCCAAGGTGACCCTGTCAGGGGGCCTTCTGGTGTTTTGAGCAAAGGAAAAAGGCGATGAACGCCCAAGAACTGCGTGACAAGACCCCGGACCAGCTCCGCGAGGAACTGGCCAACCTGAAGAAAGAAAGCTTTAACCTGCGCTTTCAACAGGCAACCGGTCAGCTGGAAAACACAGCCGGCATCAAAGCGGCCCGCCGCAATGCTGCCCGCGTCAAAACCATTCTGAACGAAAAGGCCGCTGCTGCGGCATCCGAGGAGTAATCTGATGCCCAAGCGTATCCTGTCCGGCACCGTAACAAGCGACGCAAACGAGCAGACCGTAACTGTTCTGGTCGAGCGCCGTTTCAAGCACCCGCTGCTGCACAAAACCGTTCGTAAGTCCAAGAAATACCGGGCTCATGACGAAAAGAACGCCTTCAAGGTCGGCGACACCGTACGCATCATCGAATGCGCGCCGAAATCGAAGACGAAACGTTGGGAAGTTCTGGAAGCGTAAGCTTCCGGGATTTTTCATTTGTCGAAACCCTGGGGGATCTAACCAGACCAGCCCCCACAGGTCGGGAGAAACCACATGATCCAGATGCAGACCAATCTGGATGTCGCTGACAACTCCGGCGCACGCCGAGTTCAGTGCATCAAGGTCCTGGGTGGTTCCAAGCGTAAATACGCCTCCGTCGGCGACATCATTGTCGTCTCGGTGAAGGAAGCCATCCCGCGCGGCCGCGTAAAGAAAGGGGACGTCCGCAAGGCCGTCGTCGTGCGCACCGCCAAGGAAGTCCGTCGCGAAGACGGCACCGCGATCCGTTTCGATCGCAACGCCGCCGTCATCCTGAACAACAACAATGAGCCGGTAGGTACCCGTATCTTTGGCCCGGTTGTTCGCGAACTGCGCGGCAAGAACTTCATGAAAATCATCTCGCTGGCTCCGGAGGTGCTGTAATCATGGCTGCTAAACTCCGCAAAGGCGACAAGGTCGTCGTGCTGGCCGGCAAGGACAAGGGCAAAGAGGGAACTATCACCTCGGTTGACCCGAAAGCCGGTAAAGCTGTTGTCGACGGCATCAACATCGCCATCCGCCACACCCGCCAGACCCAGAACAGCCAGGGCGGCCGTTTGCCTCAGGCAAACCCGATCGAGCTGTCGAACCTGGCACTGCTGGACAAGAACGGCAAAGCAACCCGCGTCGGCTTCCGCATGGAAGGTGACAAGAAGGTGCGTTTCGCCAAGACCACAGGGGACGTGATCGATGCTTGATAACGCAACTTACACCCCGCGTCTGAAAGCTCAGTACGCCGAGACAATCCGTGCCGCTCTGAAAGAAGAGTTCGGCTACAAGAACGAGATGCAGCTGCCCAAGCTGGAAAAGATCGTTCTGAACATCGGCTGTGGTTCTGAGGCGGTCAAAGACTCGAAGAAAGCCAAAGCGGCTGTCGAGGATCTGACTGCGATTGCCGGCCAAAAAGCCGTTTCGACCAAGGCGAAGAAGTCGATCGCGGGTTTCCGCGTCCGTGAAGACATGCCGCTGGGTGCGAAAGTAACCCTGCGCGGTGACCGGATGTACGAATTCCTGGATCGTCTGATCACCATCGCGCTGCCGCGCGTTCGTGACTTCCGCGGTGTTAAGCCGTCTTTCGATGGTCGTGGCAACTTTGCCATGGGCATGAAAGAGCACATCGTGTTCCCGGAAATCGACTTCGACAAGGTCGACGAGGTCTGGGGCCTGGATATCGTAATTGCCACCACAGCGAAAACCGACGCTGAAGCAAAGGCACTGTTGAAAGCATTCAACATGCCCTTCAACGCCTAAGCGCCGGGAGGATTGAGACATGGCTAAGAAAGCAATGATCGAACGCGAGAAGAAGCGCGAACGCCTGGTGGCCAAATATGCCGCAAAGCGTGCCGAGCTGAAAGAAATCGCGAATGACGAGAGCCGCCCGATGGAAGAGCGTTTCAAAGCGCGTCTGAAACTGGCGAAACTGCCGCGCAACAGCTCGGCTACCCGTCTGCACAACCGTTGTCAGCTGACCGGTCGTCCCCATGCTTACTACCGTAAGCTGAAGGTCAGCCGTATCGCGCTGCGCGAGCTGGGTTCTGCTGGTCAGATCCCCGGCATGGTGAAATCGAGCTGGTAAGGGAGACATAGATATGAATGATCCTATCGGCGATATGCTCACCCGTATCCGCAACGCGCAAATGCGCGGCAAGTCCACCGTTTCCACCCCGGCTTCCAAGCTGCGCGGTTGGGTTCTGGACGTGCTGGCGGACGAAGGCTACATCCGTGGCTATGAAAAGACGACCGGTGAAAACGGTCATCCGGCCATCGAAATCAGCCTGAAATACTACGAAGGCACCCCTGTCATTCGCGAACTGAAGCGGGTTTCGAAGCCCGGTCGTCGCGTGTACATGGGCGTCAATGACATTCCGCAGGTCCGTCAGGGTCTGGGCGTGTCGATTGTCAGCACTCCGAAAGGTGTGATGTCGGACGCAAACGCTCGCTCCAACAATGTTGGCGGCGAAGTGCTCTGCACCGTCTTCTAAGGAGGTCTGCAATGTCTCGTATTGGTAAAAAACCGGTCGAGCTGCCCAGCGGCGTTTCCGCCTCTGTGTCGGGTCAGACCATCGAAGTGAAGGGTCCGAAGGGCACCCGCAGCTTCACCGCAACTGACGATGTTACTCTGTCGGTCGAAGACAACGTGGTCAAGATCGACCCGCGTGGTTCGTCCAAGCGTGCACGTCAGCAGTGGGGCATGAGCCGCACCATGGTTGCCAATCTGGTGACCGGTGTGACCGAAGGCTTCAAGAAAGAGCTGGAAATCCAGGGTGTGGGTTACCGCGCTCAGATGCAGGGCAACACCCTGAAACTGAACCTGGGCTACAGCCACGACGTCGATTTCACCGCTCCGGAAGGTGTCACCATCACCGCGCCGAAGCAGACCGAGATCGTTGTGGAAGGTATCGACCAGCAGCTGGTGGGCGAAACCGCGGCCAAAATCCGCGAGTGGCGCCGTCCCGAGCCGTACAAAGGCAAGGGCATCCGCTACAAGGGCGAGTTCATCTTCCGCAAGGAAGGCAAGAAGAAGTAAGGACGCAAACAATGGCAAACAGCAAAAGAACCCTGTTTCTGAAGCGCCGCCTGCGCGTTCGGAACAAACTTCGCAAGGTCAACGCGGGTCGTCCGCGTCTATCCGTACACCGTTCGAACAAGAACATCTCTGTTCAGCTGATCGACGACGTGCGTGGCGTGACCCTGGCCTCGGCCTCGACCCTGGAAAAAGATCTGGGTGTTGTTGGCAAGAACAACGTCGAAGCGGCCACCAAAGTGGGCGCGGCCATCGCCGAGCGTGCCAAGAAGGCAGGCGTCGAAGAGGCCTATTTCGATCGTGGCGGCTTCCTGTTCCACGGCAAAGTGAAGGCTGTCGCCGACGCTGCGCGTGAAGGTGGTCTGAAGATCTAAGACCTGCGGGCGGGTTTCGATCCGCCCCGATGATCCGGGGGCCTCGGCAACAGTCGGGGCTCACTTGGATTGAAGAAAACGGCGCGACAAGCGCCACATGAGAAAAGGGATGCCAAATGGCAGAACGTGAAAACCGTCGGGGCCGTGGCCGCGACCGTGAAGAAGCACCGGAATTTGCAGATCGTCTGGTCGCAATCAACCGCGTGTCGAAAACCGTAAAAGGTGGTAAGCGCTTTGGCTTCGCCGCTCTGGTGGTTGTCGGCGATCAGAAAGGCCGCGTCGGCTTTGGCAAGGGTAAAGCGAAAGAAGTACCCGAAGCCATCCGTAAGGCGACCGAGCAAGCCAAGCGTCAGATGATCCGCGTGCAACTGCGTGAAGGTCGGACCCTGCACCACGACATCGAAGGCCGTCACGGCGCCGGTAAAGTGGTTATGCGCACCGCACCTGAAGGTACTGGTATCATCGCCGGTGGTCCGATGCGTGCTGTGTTCGAAATGCTGGGCGTTAAGGACGTTGTGTCAAAGTCGCTGGGCTCGCAGAACCCGTACAACATGATCCGCGCCACCATCAACGGCCTGCAGAAAGAGCAGAGCCCGCGTTCGGTTGCCGCACGTCGTGGCAAAAAGGTTGCCGACATCCTGCCCAAGCGGGACGAAGCCCCCGCGGCCGAAGCACCTGCTGCTGAAGCAGAAGCATAAGGAGAGCGACCCATGGCAAAAACCATCGTCGTCAAGCAGATCGGTTCGCCGATCCGCCGCCCCGCCGAACAGCGCGCAACCCTGATCGGTCTGGGCCTGAACAAGATGCACAAAACCCGTGAGCTGGAAGACACCCCTTCGGTTCGCGGCATGATCCGCAAGATCCCGCATCTGGTTGAGATCGTCGAAGAGCGCGGCTAAGCGCACTTCCATCGAACGAAGAAACGCTTCCGATCATTCGGGGGCGTTTTTTTTACCATTCAGAAGGGTGGTCTTCCCTGATCATGCGTTCGTGGCTGGAACTATCGTGAGGTCTGACCTCGACGATCCCGTCGTTCAGATACCTGACCAGGGGGCAGATTTCTGTTTGGCGGACCTGCATGTACCCGCCCGGCCGAGTCATAGCGCTTTGGGTCGGTGCCTTTTCCTGCGCCATTCCTCCAACGCATAACGGCTAGACCGAAACCTTCGTTGTTAGCGATACCCAGCGCGCCTATCTGAGCTTTGTCCTCAAAAGGAACAGCATAGAAATCATCGGGGAATTCGCCCCGACCAGTAAAGGAACTCAGAAATGGCCTATACAGCAACAACATCGACCGGCGGCATCACCCTCACCGCGCGTTTCGCAGAATTCGTCGCAAAGGTGAAAGAGGCATATGCCCTGCGCGCCGAGTTCAACCGCACTTATTCGGAACTTCAGGGTCTGACCGACCGCGAACTGCACGACATCGGTGTACGCCGGTGTGACATCAGTGATATCGCACGCGAGCACGTTTACTGCTCGTAACCGGACTTCGTGATCAACCGATCCAGAGGCGCCATTTGGCGCCTCTTTTGTATTTGGGCGTGCGGGTACAACACAGCCGCCGCTAAATCCGGCAGCGCCCGTTGCGACCCGGGGTGAAATGGTCCAGAAACGCCCAGGTGGCCCCTCGGGCCGCATATTTGCAAGGCAGAGAGACCAGTCGCGGTGAAAGAATACCAAATTGGCATGCTGTGGATCGATGGCCCGCTGAGCTTTCTTGAGCAGCTTTGCATCAAGTCATTTCTGGATGTGGGCCAACATGTCCGCCTGTATACATATGGGCCGGTCACGAACGTCCCCGACGGGGTCGAGATGTGCGATGCACGCCAGATCCTGTCCGATGACGAAGTAATCCTGCACAAGCGCACGGGCAGCCCGGCTTTGCACTCGGACAAGTTCCGCGTACAGATGCTGGCGCAGGAGCAGGACACAATCTGGGCCGACACCGACGCCTATTGCGTCAAGCCGTTCACCACCGAGAACGGGCATCTTCATGGCTGGCTGGCCTCGCATGAGATCAACGGCGGCGTGCTTGCGCTGCCCAAGGACAGCCCCACCCTGTTCGACCTGATCGACTATACCAATGACCCGTACCGGATTCCGCATTGGTTTCCGCCGAAAATACGTGTGCCGTTGATTCAGGATGCCATGGCCGGGAACCGCAAACATGCCAGCGAGATGCCCTGGGGGGTCTGGGGGCCGCGCGCTCTGACCTGGCTGCTGAAGCAGAATAACGAGGCCCGGTTTTCCCAGCCGCAGGACGTTCTGTACCCGGTGACCTACAAGGATCGCCGGTCGATGGTGCGCGAAGGCGGCAATGCGCAGCGTTTCCTGACCGAAAACACCATGTCGATCCATTTCTACGGCCGGCGTGTCCGGGCGTTTATCCGGCACCGGTACGCCGGCATCCCGCACCCCGACAGCATGATCGGGCAACTGGTTGCAAAACACGGCATCGACCCCTATGCAGCCCCGTTGCAGATGCCGGTCGCGGACGGCGATCAGGTGGAAAACGCCGAAGGCTGAGAACCCGCCGCGTCTGCGGGCTTGCCAATGCGGTCTCATGCGCCTATACGCCTGCGGTGGCCTTGTGGCCACGAGAATCAAAACCAAGAAATGCCGTGTTTGGCCCATCACGCTTCGGGGTCATATCCGGCTTAGGAGAAGCGACATGAAACTGAACGAACTGCGCGACAATCCCGGCGCCAACCCCAAACGCACCCGCGTTGGCCGTGGCCCCGGTTCCGGCAAAGGTAAAATGGGTGGCCGTGGTATCAAAGGCCAGAAATCCCGTTCGGGTGTGGCCATCAATGGCTACGAAGGCGGCCAGATGCCGCTGTATCAGCGCCTGCCCAAGCGTGGCTTCAACAAGCCGAACCGCAAGGAATTCGCCGTTATCAACCTGGGCCTGATCCAGAAATTCGTCGACGCCGGCAAGCTGGACGTCAAGGCAGCGATCACCGAGGATGCTCTGGTTGCCTCCGGTCTGGTCCGTCGTAAGCTGGACGGTATCCGCGTTCTTGCCAAGGGCGAAATCAGCGCCAAAGTGAACCTGGAAGTGACAGGTGCTTCGAAAGCTGCCGTAGAGGCAGTTGAAAAAGCGGGCGGTTCACTGACGGTCACAAAAGCTGCTGCGGCAGAGTAAGCGCTTGTGAGCGGGCCAAGACCCGCTTACATAGACCTCAGAGTTTTCCAAGACGCCGTCCGAGCCGGAAAACGGTTCCGGGCGGCGTTTCCATAAGAGAGACCGATTTATGGTATCAGCAGCAGAACAAATGGCAGCCAACACAAGCTGGGCTGCCCTTGGCAAAGCCACCGATCTGCGCAACCGCATCCTGTTCACGCTGGGCTTGCTGATCGTCTATCGTCTGGGCACCTTCATTCCGGTGCCGGGGATCGACGGGCAGGCATTGCGCGAGTTCATGGAGCAGGCGGGGCAGGGCATCGGCGGCATGGTTTCGATGTTCACCGGCGGGGCGCTGGGGCGGATGGGTATCTTTGCCCTCGGCATCATGCCTTACATCTCGGCCTCGATCATCGTGCAGCTGCTGACATCCATGGTTCCCGCGCTTGAGCAGCTCAAGAAAGAGGGTGAGCAGGGGCGCAAGAAGATCAACCAGTACACTCGGTTCGGTACCGTGGCTCTGGCCACTGTTCAGGCCTATGGTCTGGCCGTTTCACTGGAATCGGGCGATCTGGCGACCGATCCGGGCATGTTCTTCCGCCTGTCGACCATGATCACGCTGGTTGGCGGCACCATGTTCCTGATGTGGCTGGGTGAACAGATCACCGCGCGCGGCATCGGCAACGGTATCTCCCTGATCATCTTCGTCGGTATCATTGCCGAGGTTCCGGCCGCACTGGCGCAGTTCTTTGCTTCGGGCCGCTCGGGCGCCATCAGCCCCGCCGTGATCATCGGTGTGATCGTGATGGTCATCGCGGTAATTACCTTCGTGGTCTTCATGGAACGCGCACTGCGCAAGATCCACATTCAGTACCCGCGCCGTCAGGCCGGTATGAAGATTTACGAAGGCGGCTCCAGCCACCTGCCGGTCAAGGTCAACCCCGCAGGCGTGATCCCGGCGATCTTTGCCAGCTCGCTGCTGCTGTTGCCGGTGACGATCTCGACCTTCTCGTCGGGCGCGACCAACGGTCCGGTCATGTCGTGGCTGTTGGCCAACTTTGGCCCCGGACAGCCGCTCTATCTGTTGTTCTTCGCGTCGATGATCGTGTTCTTTGCATATTTCTATACGTTCAACGTCTCGTTCAAGCCGGATGATGTGGCGGACAACCTGAAAAAGCAGAACGGTTTCGTTCCGGGCATCCGTCCGGGCAAGAAAACCGCCGAATACCTGGAATACGTGGTCAACCGCGTGCTGGTTCTGGGTGCGGCCTATCTGGCGGCGGTCTGTCTGTTGCCTGAAATCCTCCGGGGCCAGTTTGCCATCCCGTTCTATTTCGGCGGCACTTCGGTTCTGATTATCGTCTCTGTGACCATGGATACGATCCAACAGGTTCAGAGCCACCTGCTGGCGCATCAATACGAAGGGCTGATCGAAAAGTCCCAACTGCGCGGCAAGGGTAAGAAACGCGGCAGGAAGGGACCCGCTCGTCGATGAACATCATTCTTCTCGGCCCCCCGGGGGCAGGTAAAGGGACGCAGGCGCGCCACCTGGTCGAAACACGCGGCATGATCCAGCTGAGCACCGGCGACATGCTGCGCGAGGCCAAGACATCGGGCACGGAAATGGGCCAGAAGGTTGCGGCGATCATGGATGCGGGCAAGCTGGTTACCGACGAGATCGTGATCGGCCTGATCGAAGAGAAACTGACGACCCAGAAAGGCGCAGGTTTCATCTTTGACGGCTTTCCGCGCACCCTGGCGCAGGCCGACGCACTGGCTGCGCTGCTGACCAAGGTGGGCCAGTCCCTGCACACGGTGATCGAAATGCGTGTCGATGACGACGCGCTGGTGGATCGCATCACCGCACGCTCGACCTGCGCTGGATGCGGAGAGGTCTATAACGACAAGACCAAGCCGATCCCGGCGGATGGCAAATGCACCAACTGCGGCAAGGAAAATGACTTCGTCCGTCGCGCAGACGACAACGAAGACAGCCTGCGCACGCGTCTGATGGAATACTACAAGAAGACCTCGCCGCTGATCGGCTATTACTACGCCAAGGGCGATCTGCGTCCGGTGAACGGACTGGCGGATATCGGCGAAGTGACCGCCTCGATCGAAGCGATTCTGGGCTGACTTGAGGTTGGGGCTTGACGGCCCCAGCAAAAGCCCATATCGACCCACATCCCTATGGGAATCACTACCGCGTGCGGGATTCGTCCCCTGCGCCCCGACTACCTCGTACAAATGCTGGGCCCTCTGGCGTCACTGCCACGGTCAGGTGTTGTGAAAAAAGGTTCCGGAGCTACGGAACCGCAACAAAAAGGAAAGTGACACGTGGCACGTATTGCCGGCGTAAACATCCCGACTGCAAAGCGGGTACCAATCGCCCTCACATATATCACCGGTATCGGAAACACCTCGGCCAAAGCGATCTGCGAAGCCGTAGGCATTGAAGCGCATCGTCGCGTCAACGAACTGTCCGACGCCGAAGTTCTGGCCATCCGCGAGCACATCGACGCGAACTTCACCGTCGAAGGTGACCTGCGTCGTGAAGTTCAGATGAACGTCAAGCGTCTGATGGACCTGGGCTGCTATCGCGGTCTGCGTCACCGCCGCAACCTGCCGGTTCGCGGTCAGCGTACCCACACCAATGCCCGCACCCGCAAAGGCCCCGCAAAGGCCATTGCCGGTAAGAAGAAATAAGGGAGGGTCTGACTGATGGCACGTGACAAGACTCGCGTTAAGCGCAAAGAGCGCAAGAACATTGCGTCGGGCGTCGCCCATGTGAACTCGACCTTCAACAACACCAAGATCCTGATCTCGGACGTACAGGGCAACGCCATCTCGTGGTCGTCTGCCGGTACCATGGGCTTCAAGGGATCGCGGAAATCGACCCCCTACGCCGCTCAGATGGCTGCAGAAGATGCAGGTAAAAAGGCGCAGGAACATGGCGTCAAGACGCTGGAAGTCGAAGTTCAGGGCCCCGGATCGGGTCGTGAATCGGCTCTGCGCGCGCTGGCTGCAGTGGGCTTCAACATCACGTCGATCCGCGACGTGACGCCGATCGCTCACAACGGCTGCCGCCCGCCGAAGCGCCGCCGCGTCTAAGCGATTTTGAATTGAGCTGGGGCCAGTGTTTTTGCACGGCCCCAGCACGTCATTTTGAACCTCGGGCGTCTGCACCTTGTTGGTCATGGGGCGCGGACAGGAATGGAGGGATTACATGATCCACAAGAATTGGGCAGAATTGATCAAGCCGACCCAGCTTGACGGCAAGCCGGGCAACGACCCTGCACGTCAGGCAACCTTGGTTGCGGAACCGCTGGAGCGTGGCTTTGGTCTGACCCTGGGCAACGCGCTGCGCCGCGTTCTGATGAGCTCGCTGCAAGGCGCGGCCATCACCAGCGTTCAGATCGACAACGTCCTGCACGAGTTCTCCTCGGTCGCAGGCGTACGTGAAGATGTCACCGACATCATCCTGAACCTCAAGCAGGTCGCCTTGCGCATGGAAGTCGAAGGCCCCAAGCGCCTGTCGATCAATGCCAAAGGCCCCGCTGTCGTCACCGCAGGTGACATCAGCGAAAGCGCCGGCATCGAGGTTCTGAACCGCGATCACGTCATCTGCCACCTTGACGATGGCGCTGACCTGTTCATGGAACTGACCGTCAACACCGGCAAGGGCTATGTCTCGGCTGAGAAGAACAAGCCGGAAGATGCGCCTATCGGCCTGATCCCGATCGACGCGATCTATTCGCCGGTCAAGAAGGTTGCCTATGACGTTCAGCCGACCCGTGAAGGTCAGGTTCTGGACTATGACAAGCTGACGCTGAAGATCGAAACCGATGGTTCGATCACGCCGGAAGACGCGCTGGCCTTTGCCGCCCGTATCCTGCAGGACCAGCTGTCGATCTTCGTCAACTTCGACGAGCCCGAAGCGGCTGGTCGTCAGGACGAGGACGATGGTCTGGAGTTCAACCCGCTGCTGCTGAAGAAAGTGGACGAGCTGGAACTGTCGGTCCGTTCGGCAAACTGCCTGAAGAACGACAACATCGTCTATATCGGCGACCTGATCCAGAAAACCGAAGCCGAGATGCTGCGCACCCCGAACTTCGGCCGCAAGTCGCTGAACGAGATCAAGGAAGTGCTGTCCGGTATGGGTCTGCACCTCGGCATGGATGTCGAGGACTGGCCGCCCGACAACATCGAAGATCTGGCGAAGAAATTCGAAGACGCGTTCTAAGCGCGTCTTCCCCAATGCCCGGGTTTCCGGGGACAAAATGGGCACTTCCGCCCCAAGGAGAGCCGGTGACACGCATCGCCGGCCAGACAAAGCAAAACGCGAAAGAAGGAACTAGAAAATGCGTCACGCACGTGGTTACCGCCGCCTGAACCGTACTCATGAGCACCGCAAGGCGCTGTTTGCGAACATGGCTGGCTCGCTCATCGAGCATGAGCAGATCAAAACAACTCTGCCCAAGGCAAAAGAACTGCGCCCGGTCATCGAAAAGCTGATCACCCTGGGCAAGCGCGGCGACCTGCACGCCCGTCGTCAGGCCGCTTCGCAGCTGAAGGAAGACAAGGACGTCGCCAAGCTGTTCGAAGTTCTGGGTCCCCGCTATGCCGAGCGTCAGGGCGGTTATGTCCGCATCCTGAAGGCGGGTTTCCGCTATGGCGACATGGCCCCGATGGCGATCATCGAATTCGTTGATCGTGACGTCGACGCCAAAGGCGCGGCCGACAAGGCCCGCGTTGCCGCCGAAGAGGCCGCAGACGAAGAATAAGAAAGCCCGGCTTTCTGAATTTGACCCCCGCGTCCCGGACGCGGGGGTTTTTTGTTGAAAACGAAAGTTGGCCGCGGTGGTTTTAGTCGCCTTCCGCTTTGTGAATGTTGTCTTCCGACGCTCCGGCGGACAGATTAGCGTCGGAAAAGGCGCGGGTTTCCGGCAGTTCCAGATGTAAGGCCGATGTGTGGTCAATTTCTACCCGCCCGCCAGCCAGAGTGTAGTCCAGCACATGCCCTCCGGTACTACGGTCCTCGGAAATGAAATGCAGGTGATAACCGGGAACTCCGATCCCCACGGCATAGTCGGGGCACCGAAACCCAAGAATCGTACCGACCGCATCGTCCAGTTCAAACTCGGCCTGCGTTTTCACGACTTCCAGCAATGGCTTGTAGGGGCGTTCCTGCCGCAAGACGTTCCGATAACTGATATGCTTGATCTGACCCGTGAAACAGACGGCATAGAACAGGTTCTTCTCTGCCGCCAGCGCGTCCAATTTCGACTCAAAGCCCTGTTTGCCGGTTTCGGCACTGAGTTCAAAGGATACCGTTGGCCGAAAGTTGATGACTGCCGCATAAGGGGTCAAATCGGTATCGCTTGCTCTATTGGCTTTGCCTTCACCGTCCAGCCGGTAGGCAACCCCATTTAGAACGATCATCTCGCCATCCAATGCGTTGAACGTGCCCAGCCCAAAATCGCCATGCTCAAGCAGTTCTCCAATTGAAAGGGTGCCGTCATAGACCCCCTGCATGATCGCGCTGAGCAGTGAGGCCTGGTAATACTCGTGTGCATTGCTGTCAGCGTTCAGGTGTCCGGCCTGCTGGTGGCTGGCGACTGCAGTTGCAAAGGTCAATTCCCGGTCCTGATGCATGAGATGCTCTCCCTCGGGTTCAATGGCATTGTGGTCAATAAGGGGCATCCTACGCGATTGAGCCCGGGTAGGGTACTGCGCGGGCGGCGGGATCTCTTGCAATCTGGTCCGCAGCCCCGCATATCCATCTGGCAAAATAGACGGAGGGGCGTTTAATGCTGCGGATCCTGTTTTCCCTGTTATTGCTGACGGGCGCAGCCAGCGCGGAAACGCGCGTGCCCACATCGCAAGCCGAGATCAGCCTTGGTTTTGCGCCTGTGGTCAAAGAGGCGTCGCCGGCGGTGGTCAATATCTATGCCAAGATCGTGCGACAGGGGCGCGCCAATCCGTTTTTCTCGGATCCGTTCTTTCAGGACTTTTTCGGCCGTGGATTTAGCGAGCCGCGCCCGCGGGTGCAGAATTCGCTGGGGTCCGGCGTGATCCTGTCCGAAAACGGCTATATGGTCTCGAATTACCATGTGGTCGGCACCGCCACTGAAATTCGCGTGGTGACAACCGACCGCCGCGAATACTCCGCCCGGGTGGTTCTGGGCGACAAGGAAAGCGACATTGCCATTCTGCGACTGGAAGGGGCCAGCGACCTGCCCTATCTGCGGCTGCGCGATTCCGATCATGTTGAGGTGGGCGAACTGGCGCTGGCCATCGGCAATCCGTTCGGGGTGGGGCAGACGGTTTCATCCGGCATCATCTCCGGGCTGGCGCGGTCCGGGACGGCCACCGGCAATGCGCGGGGATATTTCATTCAGACCGACGCGGCGATCAATCCCGGCAATTCGGGCGGGGCGCTGATCGATGTGAATGGCGATCTGATCGGGATCAACACCTCGATCCTGACCCGTTCGGGCGGGTCGAACGGTATCGGCTTTGCCATTCCCGCCAATCTGGTGGCCGAGTTCCTGCGCCAGGCTCAGGATGGCAATAACAGTTTCGTCAGCCCCTGGGCCGGGATGGCCGGCCAGCACATGAGCGCGGATATCGCCGAGTCGCTGGGTCTGGTGATTCCGCTGGGCGTTGTGATTTCGGACCTGCACCCGCTCAGCCCGCTGGCCGATGCCGGGCTGCGTGTGGGCGACGTCGTGACCCATGTCGACGGGGATGAGGTCAACTCTCCGGCCGAGATGAAATTCCGCATGTCTGTGGCAGGGGTCGGCGGCAGTTCGGTGGTGACCCGGCTGCGCGGGGGCGAGCGGTCGGACGTCACCGTCGCGCTTGTCAGGGCCCCGGAAACACCGGCGGCCGAGAAAACAACGCTGGACGACCGGACCGTGATGCCGGGCCTGACGGTATCGCGCGTCAATCCGGCGGTGATTGCGAAAATGGGGCTGTTGCTGTCGCAGACAGGCGTCGTCGTGGTGGATGCCGGACCCTATGGCGGCCGTTCGGGGTTGCGTGCCGGGGATGTGGTCAACAGCATCAACGGCAGACAGGTTGAGCGGCCCGACGATGTTGTTGAGGCCCTCACCGAGCCAGGGCGCAGAATAAACCTGAATATCCTCAGAGGCGGGCGGTCCGTGTCCCTGCGGTTCCGGCTGTGACCAGGTGAGCGACCTGTTCGACACCGGGGCGGCTGAGCCCGCAGCACCAGCGCATCGCCCGCTGGCAGACCGGTTGCGACCGCAATCGCTGTCCGAGGTGATCGGTCAGGAACAGGTCCTGGGTCCGGATGCACCGCTGGGGGTTATGCTGGCCTCGGGCAGCCTGTCCAGCCTTGTGTTCTGGGGACCGCCGGGGGTGGGGAAAACCACCATCGCGCGGCTGCTGGCGCAGGAAACCGACCTGCATTTCGTTCAGATCAGCGCGATCTTCACCGGCGTGCCGGATCTGAAGAAAGTGTTCGAGGCGGCCAAGATCCGGCGCCAGAACGGGCAGGGCACGCTGCTGTTCGTCGACGAAATTCACCGGTTCAACAAGGCCCAGCAGGATGGGTTCCTGCCCCATATGGAGGACGGAACGATCCTGCTGGTCGGGGCCACAACCGAAAACCCGTCCTTTGAACTGAATGCTGCTGTGCTCAGCCGGGCCCAGGTGCTGGTGCTGGAACGGCTCGACCTGAGCGACCTTGAGCGGCTGACCCAACGGGCCGAAAAGGAACTGGACCGCGCGCTGCCGCTGACCGGCGCGGCGCGCGAAGCGCTTCAGGAAATGGCAGATGGAGACGGGCGGGCGCTATTGAACCTGATCGAACAGATCGCGGCGTGGAAGGTCGATGCGCCGCTGGACCCCGATGCTCTGTCGACGCGTCTGATGCGCCGCGCGGCAAAATACGACAAGTCGGGGGATGAGCATTACAATCTGATCTCGGCCTTGCACAAATCGGTACGTGGGTCCGATCCCGATGCGGCGCTCTATTGGTTTGCGCGGATGCTGACGGGGGGCGAGGACCCCCGCTATCTGGCACGGCGGATCACGCGGATGGCGGTTGAGGATATCGGGCTGGCCGATCCGCAGGCTCAGGCGATCTGTCTGCAATCCTGGCAAACTTATGAACGGCTGGGTTCCCCCGAGGGCGAACTGGCGCTGGCGCAGGCGCTGGTCTATCTGGCGCTGGCCCCGAAATCGAACGGGGCTTACATGGGCTTCAAAGCTGCGATGCGTCTGGCCAAAAAATCGGGCAGCGAACCGCCGCCCAAACATATTTTGAACGCGCCGACCTCGCTCATGAAAGATCAGGGGTATGGGGCGGGCTATGCCTATGATCATGATGCCGAGGACGGGTTTTCGGGCCAGAACTATTTCCCTGACGGCATGAAGCGGCCCGATCTGTACCAGCCCGTCGAACGCGGGTTCGAGCGTGAGCTAAAAAAGCGGCTGGAGTATTTCGCCCGGCTGCGGTCCCAGCGAAACGGCTGAGTTCCGCAGCGTCAGAGGCGACAGGCGGCACTTTTCAGGTTTCCCTTGGGGCACAGCAGCCGAGGGAGGAATCGCATGACCGTGTCAATCGACAAGACCGAGGATGTTTGGACCATCATCCACGACCGGCCAGAAGCCCGCAACGCGGTGGATACCGAGCATGCCGAAGCGCTGGCCGCGGCGTTTCTGGAGTTCGAGCGCAGCCCGGCCAAAGCGGCGGTGTTCTGGGGAAAAGGTGGCAATTTCTGCGCCGGATGGGATCTGAAACTGGCCGCGACTCTGTCAGACCCGGAATTGCGCGAACCCTATCTGGAGCGGCTCGCCTTCCCAATCGGTGCAGCCCCGTCAACCCTTGCCCCGATGGGGCCGTCGCGGCTGGAGCTGTCCAAACCGGTGATTGGCGCGATCGAAGGTGCCGCCGTCGCGGGCGGAATGGAGCTGGCCCTGTGGTGCGACATCCGGGTCATGGCCGAAACCGCCTATCTGGGTGTCTATTGCCGGCGCTGGGGCATCACGTTGATGGATGGCGGCACGGTGCGCCTGCCGCGCCTGGTTGGGCAGGGCAAAGCGCTGGAGATCGCCCTGACCGGACGCAAGGTCGAAGCCGAAGAGTGTTTTCACATTGGTCTGGCCGAAAAGGTCGTGCCCCACGGTGACGCCCGCGCGGCGGCTGAGGCGATGGCGCATGAGATCGCCCGCTTTCCGCAAGAGGCGGTGCGCGCCGATCGCCGTTCGATCATCGAAACACGCGGTATGTCGGTGCGCGATGCGCTGAAGGTCGAATGGGCGAACGGGCTGGATGCGATCCGTCGCGAGGGCACCGCCGGGGCGGGGCGTTTTCGTGACGGGGCAGGGCGGCACGGGGACTTTTCCGACATCTGACCGGGCGGCTGTGCCGGCTTGACTCTTGCGCTGTGGCGCGCCACAGACGCGCATGTTTTCTTGGGCACTTACAGACACGCAAATCGCGCGGACAACCCGTGCGACGCAGGGGAAATCGGCATGAGCGGCGTACAGATGATCACCGTGGCGGAAGGTGACGGCGACCAGCGTCTGGATCGCTGGCTACGCCGTCTGTTTCCCCATGTCAGCCAGGGCCGCATCGAGAAGATGTGCCGCAAGGGTGAATTGCGTGTTGAAGGGGGTCGGGTAAAAGCCTCGACGCGGCTTGAGGCCGGTCAGGTGGTGCGGGTGCCGCCGCTGCCGGATGCCGATCACAAGCCTGTTGAGGTCAAACGGCGAATATCGGACGCCGACGCCAAAATGATCCAGTCCTGCGTGATCTATCGCGACGATCACGTTCTGGCGCTTAACAAACCGCACGGCTTGCCGGTACAGGGCGGCAGCGGCCAGACCCGCCATGTGGACAGCCTGTCCGAAGCGCTGCGGTTTGGCTATGACGAAAACCCCCGCCTTGTGCATCGTCTGGACAAGGATACCTCGGGCGTTCTGCTGATGGCCCGGACGCGCGAGGCGGCCAAGGGGCTGACCGCCGCATTCCGCCACCGCGACACGCGCAAGATCTACTGGGCGCTGGTGGCGGGGGTGCCTACGCCTTATCTGGGCGAGATCAAGACCGGGCTGGTCAAGGCCCCCGGTCATGGCAAGCAGGGTGAGGGCGAAAAGATGGTCGCCGTGCATCTGAATGAGATTGACGACACACCCGGTGCCAAGCGGGCGCATACCCTGTATGCGACGCTCTACCGGGTGGCGGGTCGCGCCGCATGGGTAGCGATGGAGCCGATTACCGGCCGAACCCACCAGTTGCGGGCACATATGGCGGCTATCGGTCATCCGATTATCGGAGACGGCAAGTACGGCGGCTCGGGTCAGGAAAATCTTGGCGATGGCTGGGGCGCGCAACTGGGCGGGATCATCAGCAAGAAGCTGCATCTGCACGCGCAGCAGGCCACGTTTGAACACCCGCTGACCCGCAAGACTGTGACCGTTTCTGCGCCCTTGCCCGATCACATGAAACACAGCTGGGATACGTTTGGATGGACCGAGGATCTGGCCGCCGATGATCCTTTTGAGGCCCTGCAATGAGCGCACCCCTGCGTCTGGTGCTGTTCGATGTCGATGGAACTCTGGTAGATAGTCAGGCCAGCATCGTCGCCGCCATGACCGCCAGTTTCGACGCGCTGATGCTGCCGGTTCCGGACCGTCAGGCGATCCTGTCGATTGTGGGCCTGTCGCTGCCCAACGCGATGGCGCAGCTGGTGCCCCGGCTGTCCGAGGCGGATCAGCATCGTCTGGTCGAGGGTTACAAACAGGCTTATCACGCGCAACGTCTGGATCAGGGGGTAGCAAACTCGCCGCTGTATCCGGGTGCAAGGGACGTGATCGAGGCGCTGCATGCCGTGCCAGAGGTGCTGTTGGGCGTTGCAACCGGCAAGTCCAAACGCGGTCTGGATGCGTTGATCGAGGCGCACGGGCTGGATCACTACTTCGTCACGCGGCAGGTCGCGGATCACCACCCGTCGAAGCCGCACCCATCGATGATCGACACCGCGCGGGCGGAAACCGGGGTGGCCGCAGCCAGCACGGTTATGATCGGCGACACTCGGTTCGACATCGATATGGCCCGCGCCGCCGGAGTGGCGGGCATCGGCGTGACATGGGGCTATCACGACCGGTCGGCTCTGAGCGCGGCGGCCCACGTAATCGAAACCTTTGACCAGTTGCCGCGCGCGCTGGAGGAAATCTGGACCTGAAGACATGAGCGACTGGAAACCGAAGCGATTTTGGACCGACAGCGCGGTGGTCGCAACCGACGGCGGATTCACGGTCGAACTGGATGGCCGCCGTGTGAAAACACCGGCCAAGGCCGCATTGATACTGCCGACACGCGCCATGGCGGAAGAGGTCGCCGCAGAGTGGGATGCGCAGGACAAAGAGGTCGACCCGACCTCGATGCCCTTCACCCGTTCGGCGAATGCCGCGATCGACAAGGTCCGCCATCAGCACGCCGAAGTTGCAGACATGCTGGCCGATTACGGCGATTCGGACCTGTTGTGCTATCGCGCGACACACCCGCAGGAGTTGCAGCGGCGGCAGGCAGAGCAATGGGACTCCGCCCTGGATTGGGCTGCGGATACCTTTTCGGTCCGGCTGACCCCCGTTGCCGGGGTCCAGCACCACCCGCAGCCTGAAAGCGCCCTGTCGGCTCTGCGGCAACGGGTCCACGGCTTCAGTGACTTTCAGCTGGCCGCTTTCCACGATCTCGTCAGCCTCTCCGGCTCGCTGATCCTTGGGTTTGCGGCGGCGCAAAACTGGCGCAGCGCCGACGAGATCTGGCAGATTTCCCGGCTCGATGAGTTTTGGCAGATCGAACAATGGGGTCACGACGACGAGGCCCACGCGCTGGCCGAAGGCAAAAAGGCGGCTTTCCTGCACGCTAAACGGTTCTACGATATCTCGGTTTGAGCCCTTAAAGCCTGATTTTCGGAACCTGAAAGAGTCATCTCATGATTGACTCATCGTTTTCCCTGATCCGACCCTTGACGTTTGTTTATGAATGCGACCAAACTCGTGCTCACTAAAGGGGAGACACCTTTGGGGAAACCTTTCTGGTGCCAGAGGTGCCGGACAGAACCGTCCTGTGACAGGGGCGGAGAATCAGGAAGAGGTAAAAATGAAAAAATCCGTAATCTTGGGCGTGGCAACAGTTGCCGGTCTGGCTGCAGGCGCTGCCGTGGCGGGAACTGTGGACGACGTCAAGGCCCGCGGTAAGCTGAACTGCGGTGTGACCACCGGTCTGGTCGGCTTTGCCGCGCCCGACGCGAATGGCGAATGGAAAGGCTTTGACGTGGCTGTATGCCGTGCCGTCGCCGCCGCCGTTCTGGGCGACGCCAACGCTGTCGAATTCGTTCCGACAACCGGCAAGACGCGCTTTACCGCGCTGGCCTCGGGCGAGATCGACATGCTGGCCCGCAACACCACCTGGACGTTCAGCCGCGATGTCGACCTGAAGTTCGAATTTGTCGGCGTGAACTACTATGACGGTCAGGGCTTCATGGTTCCCAAGGCGCTGGGCGTCAGCTCGGCCAAGGAACTGGACGGCGCAACCGTCTGCATCCAGACCGGCACCACTACCGAGCTGAACCTGGCGGACTTCTTCCGCTCGAACAACATCAGCTACGAGCCGGTTCCGATCGAAACCAACGCCGAAGCACAACAGCAGTATCTGGCTGGTGCCTGTGACGTGTACACCACCGACGCATCGGGCCTGGCCGCGACCCGCGCCACGTTCGAAGATCCGTCGGCTCACGTCCTGCTGCCCGAAATCATCTCGAAAGAGCCGCTGGGCCCGCTGGTCCGTCACGGCGATCACGAGTGGGGCGACGTTGTCCGCTGGACGCTGAACGCGCTGATCTCGGCAGAAGAGCTGGGCGTGACCTCGGCCAATATCGACGAGATGGCAGCCGGCACCGACAACCCCGAAGTGAACCGTCTGCTGGGCGCTGAAGGTACGCTGGGTGAGATGCTGGGTCTGGACGCCCAGTGGGCCATGCGCGCCGTCAAGGCGGGTGGCAACTACGGCGAAGTGTTTGCCCAGAACATCGGTGAGGAAACCCCGATCGGTCTGGCGCGCGGCCTGAACGCGCAGTGGACCGATGGCGGCCTGCTGTACTCGCCGCCGTTCCGCTAAAATCCACGGAAAAGGGCGCGGGGCAACCTGCGCCCTTTTTCCATCCATAAGAAACACGCCCGGAGAGTTCTGAGCAGAGACAAACTCTGCCTACAAAAAACCGGGATGCACGGGGATTTACATAGGTCATGACGACTCTCACTGACCCGCCGAAGGAGCAGTTCCGGCTGTCCATGCTCCTTTACGATACGCGGTACCGATCTGCGACCATTCAGGTCATCGCACTCATCGGTTTCATGCTTCTGGCAGCCTGGATCATTTCCAACACAATTCAGAACCTCGAGGCTCTGGGCAAACCGGTCGAGTTTGGCTTTTTCGGGGAACCGGCAAGCTATGACATCAACCAGCGCTTGCTGGAGTATACCTCGCGCGACAGCCACCTGCGGGCGGCCTTCATCGGGCTGCTGAACACACTGGTTGTGGCGGTTCTGGGTTGCATCACAGCGACAATCGTCGGTGTTCTGGTCGGCGTTCTGCGCTTGTCCAACAACTGGCTGGTCGCACGGATCATGACTGTTTACGTCGAAATGTTCCGCAACGTGCCGGTTCTGCTGTGGATCGTTCTTGCAATGGCCATTCTGATCGAAGGTCTGCCAGCACCTAACGCATTCCGGGGCGATAACCCGACAGCTACGATGGATTTGTTCAATTCTGTCGCTGTCACTAATCGCGGTGTGTATATCCCCGAGTTCCTGTTTTCCCGCAGTCTGGGCGACATTCACCTGTTCGGCACGTCGAGCCTGCGGTTTGATGTTTCGCTGGACCTGATCGCGGTCCTGATCGTGCTGTGTGGCAGCATCTTCGCCATGCGCAAGGTTTCGGCCTGGGCCGCAGCCAAGCAAGAGGCGACAGGTGACCGTCCGAAAATCTGGCACATCCAGCTGGGCATTCTGTTCGTTCCGATGCTGATCCTGCTGAGCGTTCTGGGCTTCCACCTTGGCTACCCTGAACTAAAGGGCTTCAACTTCAGGGGCGGGACGCATATGCGCAACTCGCTGATTGCGCTGTGGCTGGCCTTGTCGCTGTATACGGCAGCCTTCATCGCCGAGATCGTCCGCGCGGGCATTCTGGCCATCTCGAAAGGTCAGACCGAGGCCGCATCTGCGCTGGGCCTGCGCCCGGGTCGCACCATGCGTCTGGTGATCCTGCCCCAGGCGCTGCGGGTGATCATCCCGCCGATGATCTCGAACTATCTGAACCTGACCAAGAACTCGTCGCTGGCGATTGCGGTCGGATATATGGACATCACGGGAACCCTGGGCGGCATCACCATGAACCAGACCGGCCGCGAGCTGGAATGCGTTTTGCTGCTGATGCTGGTCTATCTGGCCATCTCGCTGAGCATTTCGGCGGTGATGAACTGGTACAACAACCGTGTCAAACTGGTGGAGCGGTAATATGAGTGATGTTTCATTTGTCCGCACGGAAATGCTGCCGGAACAGGCGCCGCCTGCGTCCGAAGTTGGCTTAGTCGGCTGGGTAAGACACAACCTGTTTTCTGGCTGGTTCAATACCATTCTGACGGTAATCTCGCTCTATGCGATCTGGTACGTCCTGTCGGGTGTTTTGCCCTGGATCTTCCAGTCGGTCTGGAATGCGAACTCGCTGAATGAATGCCGCGAGATCATGATGGCCACCTGGGGATCGACCCATGGCCACGCCTGTTGGGCCGTGATCAATGACCGCTGGCTGCAGTTGCTGTTCGGGTTCTACCCGAGCCACCTGTACTGGCGGCCGATCCTGTCGCTGCTGCTTCTGCTGGTGGCATTGGCGCCGGTTCTGTACTCGGACCGGTTTCCGACGAAAATGCTGATCTTCACCGCGATCTACCCGTTCCTGATGCCGTTCCTGATGTGGGGCGGTACCATTTGGGGGCCAATTTCAGCGGCACTGGGATTTGTTGTCGGCTGGGGTGTTTACACGGTCGTCAGCAAGCAGCTGAGCGAATTGTTCGGGATGATTGGCGCGGCTGTGGCGGCGTTGATCTGGTGGCTGGTGCTGTCCAGCTACTTCACCGGTGCAATGGATGCGATCCTGCCGATTGGCATCGAAGCGGTTGAAAGCCGTCAGTTCGGCGGCTTCATGCTGGCGATCCTGCTGGGCGTCGTGGCCATCGGTGTTTCACTGCCCATCGGTATCGTGCTGGCGCTGGGCCGTCAGTCGGACCTGCTGATCGTCAAATACCTGTGCGTGGGCTTTATCGAGTTCATTCGCGGCGTGCCGCTGATCACCCTGCTGTTCGTGGCATCGCTGCTGCTGAACCTGTTCCTGCCGCCGGGCACCAACTTTGACATCATCCTGCGGGTGATGATCATGATGACCCTGTTCTCGGCTGCCTACATGGCCGAGGTGATCCGGGGTGGTCTGGCTGCCCTGCCACGGGGTCAGTATGAAGGTGCCGACAGTCTCGGCCTGAACTACTGGCAGGCACAGCGACTGATCATCATGCCGCAAGCCCTGAAAATCTCAATTCCGGGCATCGTGAGCACATTCATCGGGATCTTCAAGGATACGACGCTGGTGTCGATCATCGGGCTGTTCGACGTGATCGGACTGGCATCCGCCATCCGCGCCGACACCGCCTGGAACGGCATCTACTGGGAACTGTTCGCGTTTATCGCGGCGCTGTTCTTCGTCGTCTGCTTCTCCATGTCCCGTTATTCCATGTATCTGGAGCGCAAGCTTCAGACTGGCCACCGTTAAGGAGTTCAACACATGTCTGAACTTGCAATTGAACGCGAAATCGACCGCTCGAAGATGCAGGTGAGCGACGAGGTCGCCATCGAAATCAACAACATGAACAAGTGGTACGGGTCTTTCCACGTGCTGCGCGACATCAATCTGACCGTCAATCAGGGCGAGCGGATCGTTATCGCGGGGCCGTCGGGGTCGGGCAAGTCCACCCTGATCCGCTGCCTGAACGCGCTGGAGGAACATCAGCAGGGCACGATCATCGTGGACGGGACCGAGCTGTCGAATGACCTCAAGAACATCGACAAGATCCGGTCCGAGGTTGGCATGGTGTTCCAGCACTTCAACCTGTTCCCGCACCTGACCATTCTGGAGAACTGCACGCTGGCCCCGATCTGGGTGCGCAAGACGCCCAAGAAAGAGGCGGAAGAGCGCGCGATGCATTTCCTGGAAAAGGTGAAGATCCCCGAGCAGGCCGACAAGTATCCAGGCCAGCTTTCGGGTGGTCAGCAGCAGCGTGTGGCGATTGCCCGCTCGCTCTGCATGATGCCCCGGATCATGTTGTTCGATGAACCGACCTCGGCGCTGGACCCTGAGATGATCAAAGAGGTGCTCGACACCATGATCGAACTGGCCGAGGAAGGCATGACCATGCTCTGCGTGACGCACGAGATGGGCTTCGCCCGTCAGGTCGCCAACCGCGTGATCTTTATGGACGCCGGTCAGATCGTGGAGCAGAACGAACCCGAAGAGTTCTTCAACAATCCGCAAAGCGAACGGACTAAGCTGTTCCTGAGCCAGATTCTGGGGCACTGATCCCGGTCACGAAACCAATGAAGGCGGGGCAGGTCCCCGCCTTTTTCTATTCCAGCAACTCGCGTGGAATGACAAAACCCTGAACAGTGCCACTGTGCCATCGAATGTCCGCCCAGTCGTCGATTTCAAAGCGGATCACCGTTGTCGCGCAGGTGGGATAGTCATGAAACCGGGCGTGCGCGGGTGCCTGTCGCACAATCTGGTTGGCAAAGAATGCGATGCCGGGGTTATGGCCCAGCATCAGAACCGTCTGCCCGGTCGCCCCGGTCAGCACGGTCAGTATCCCCGTGGGGTCCGCGTGATAAAGCGCGCGGTGAAAGCCCACTGTGTCGGCAGTCAGGCCCATCCGCTCCCAGGTTTCGCGCGTTCGGGCCGAACTTGAGCTCAGAACCTCATCCGGCAACCAGTCGTTTTCGCGCAACCATGCCGCTATCGCCAGGGCCGATCTGCGCCCGCGTTTGTTCAGGGGCCGATCGTGATCGCTGGCCGCGGGGCTGCTCCAACTGGATTTGGCGTGCCGGGTCAGGATCAGGGTGCGGGTCATGACGGGTGAAACGCTTTCATGTGATGCGCGGACTGCTCCGGGTCGCGCCCGGCGCCCCGGCTGAGCGGACAAGACAGCCGCACCAGACAGCCGCCGGTCATGCAGGTTTGCCCTTCGGAGGTGGACAGGTGGCGGTGGCAGGCATCGACGTTATAGAAGCTTTGCGTATTCAGCGCACCCACCGGGCAGGCCCGGGCGCACGGGGCCGGGCACTTGGCGCATGGAGAGGTGCATTGAGGTTCAGGGATCGCGAATTCCTCGTCGAAATGCAGCGCCCCGCGGAATGAGATCATCATGCCGACCGTATCGTGCACCAAAGCCCCCACCGGACTGCTGAAGGTGCGGCCTGATTTCAGCGCCCAGTCGATGAATGGCGCATAGGGCGGGCCGCCAAAGGGGAAATGGGCGTCGGCGGCCAGATCCTGCGCCATTTTACCAATCACCCGCAACGACCAGCGATCCACAGGATCGTCGCCGCCCCATTCAGGCGCGGATTTCAGTGTGGGCCAGAATTCCGGTCCCGCACCCAGCAGGATCAGGGTTCCACCGTCCAGCTGTTTGGCATCCGCACGTCGCGGATGCAGCGCGCCCATGAGGATCAGACCGGCACGCTGAGCCGCCCCTTGAACAAGATCGTAGGTTCCGGATGCGGCGGCAGAGAAGGGCGGGGCTTGTCCGGTCATGTCCTCTCGGCCCTCCGGGGTTCAATCGGGCCGGATCAGCGACCCGGCACCGTGTTCTGTAAACAGTTCCAGCAATACGGCATTGGGTGCACGCCCGTCCAGAATGACAACGGCCCGAACACCGCTGTGCAGCGCGTCCAGCGCGGTTTCGGTCTTGGGGATCATCCCGCCTGCAATCGTGCCGTCCAGCGTCATCTCGCGGATCTGGCCGGCCTTCAGCTCGGTCACGACCTCTCCGGCCGCGTTCTTGACGCCCGAAACATCGGTCAGCAGCAACAGGCGGTCGGCTTTCAGCGCCGAGGCAATTGCTCCGGCTGCGGTGTCGCCATTGACATTGAACGTCTCGCCCTCGCGGCCTGCACCCAAAGGCGCAATGACCGGGATCACATCATGCGCAAACAGATCGTGCAGGATTTTCGGGTTCATTTCCGCAGGCGAGCCGACAAAGCCCAGAGACGGGTCGGTCTGATCGCAGGTCATCAGATTCGCATCCTTGCCCGACAGGCCGACAGCAGAGCCGCCCTGACCGTTGATCGCCTGAACGATGCGCTTGTTCACAAGCCCGGACAGGACCATTTCAACCACTTCGACAGTGGGCTTGTCGGTGACCCGTTTGCCATTCACGAACTCAGACCGGATGTCCAGTTTGTCGAGCATTGCGTTGATCATCGGACCACCGCCATGCACGATCACCGGGTTCACTCCGACCTGACGCATCAGGACGACGTCGCGGGCAAAGCTTTCCATCGCCTCATCACTGCCCATGGCGTGCCCGCCCAGCTTGATGACAACAATGGCCCCGTCATAGCGCTGCAGATAGGGCAGGGCGCTGTTCAAGGTGGCGGCGGAGGCGATCCAATCCCGGTTCATGTCTCTTGTCTTCATGGCTGCTGTCCCTCTGGGACACCGTGTTAGGACCTTTGAGGGGTGCTGCCAAGACCGGATCGCTGAAACCCGTGTTCCAAAGGGGCCGCACCCTGCCAGGGAGCGACCGGGACGGCGATCTTTTCCCTATCGCGACCGTCGAACTGGGTGATGAACATCATCATCAGGCCAGAGACAGCCAGAATGATCAGGAAGGGGATCACAAATATTCCCGTGTAGAAATGCCACCGCCACGCGGCGAAGTAGAATTTTTGCGCAGCAGTGTTATTGCTCGACCGTGCCTTCACCGGTGCAAAGAACCAGCAGGACTTTGCCGTCATTGCCCATCGCCGGCATCCAGCCCTGCGGTATGGCGCCGGTCAGCAACAGCGCCAGCGTTGTCAGCAAAGTGAAGAAGCGCAGCGGCAGGGTCATTCCAGATGGGCGACGATCGAGCGCAGCGTCGGTATCCCGTCGCCCTTTTCAGATGAGGTCAGAACGATTTCAGGAAAGGCCGCCGGATGTTTCGACAACGCCCCGCGCACCTGGTCCAGAACCTTCGCACGATCATTGGCCTTCACCTTGTCGGCCTTGGTCATCACGCACTGAAACGTCACGGCGCTGGTATCCAGCAGCTTCATGATCTCGGCATCGACGGGTTTGACCCCATGGCGTGAATCGATCAGGACAAAGGCGCGACGCAGGGTCTGACGTCCGCTCAGATACTGTTTCAGCAGCCGCTGCCACTTTTCCACCACCTTGACCGGCGCGTTGGCATAGCCATAGCCGGGCAGGTCCACCAGATACAGGTCGGGGCCCTGGGTGAAAAAGTTGATCTCTTGCGTGCGGCCCGGCGTGTTCGACGCACGTGCCAGCCCCTTGGTGCCGGTCAGCGCGTTGATCAGGCTGGACTTGCCCACGTTGGAACGGCCGGCAAAACAGACCTCCAGCCGGTCGGGCGCGGGCAGGCCGTCCATGGCCACCACACCTTTGACAAACTCAGACGGACCCGCGAACAGCTTGCGGCCACGCTCAAGCGCGGCATCGTCGGGATGTTCTGCCAGAGGGAAGGGAAGGGTGCTCATATCAGATATACCTTGTCACCGACCGAGATCGCACCGCCGCGGACAACCTCGGTATAGACGCCGAAATCCTGATGGCCCCATGTTTCGAGCGCGCCAAGCGTATCGGCATCGCGCGCGCCGGTTTCCGGATTGGCCGTCGTCGCCAGACACCGGGTGATGCGTTCGCGCACATGGAACACGGCCTCGCCGATCTGGACCTCACGGCCAAGCCAGTCGAACTCTTCCCACAGGGGGTGGCCATCGAACCAGATGTTGCCGCGCCAGCGGTGAATGGACAGGTCCTGACTCAGCTTTTGCCCAACAGCGCGGTGAGACGCCATGTTGCACAGGCTGATCGACGGGAAATCGCTGTCGGTCATTCCCCTGCCCGGTGCCCGGATGATCCGGGCCGAGGCGGCCCGATCCGCGGGCATCAGGGGCTTAACCCAATCCAGAAACGCCTGTGTTTCGCTGTCGGGATCAAAGGTCAGGTCCGGGCGTTCCGGATGGCTTAACGTCAGCGTTTCGCCGTTCAGCCGCGCCGAAATCGCCATCAACTGCGGCGCTTTCGCACCCCGGCTGAAATTGGCGCAAGGGACCCATTCCGAGCCATCAGCCTTGGACGCCTCATGCGCGACCGCCCAAACGCGATCCCCGGGCATGGTCTGCCCGGGGGTCACGGTTACGGTATCTACGGCTTCGCGACCATGGCTTTTGATCGGGTGCCGCCAAAGCTGGGTCACTTCAGCAGTCATTTATCATCCGTTTTTGGCGTACGCTTGAAGCCGGATTTAATGTTACCGAACACGTCCGGCTTATAGCCCTGACTGCGCATGATCAGGTACTGCTGCGTGAAAGTGATGGTGTTGTTCGCGATCCAGTAGACCACCAGACCGCTGGCAAAGCCGCCCAGCATGAACATGAACACCCACGGCATCCAGGCAAAGATCATCGCCTGGGTCGGGTCAGTTGGCGCCGGGTTCAGCTTTTGCTGCAGCCACATCGAGATACCCAGAAGCAGGGGCAGAATCCCGATAAAGATCAGCGCCATCAGGGTTTCAGGTTGCGGGCCGGCCCAGGGCAACAGACCAAACAGGTTCATGATCGAGGTCGGGTCGGGCGCGCTGAGGTCCTGGAACGGGCCGAACCACGGGGCCTGACGCAGTTCGATTGTGACGAAAATCACCTTGTAGAGCGAGAAGAAGATTGGGATCTGCAGCAGGATCGGCAAGCAGCCCGCGGCCGGATTTACCTTTTCCTTCTTGTACAGCTCCATCATGCCCTGCTGCATCTTCTGGCGGTCGTCGCCCGCCGCCTCTTTCAGGGCTTCCATCTGCGGCTGCAGTTCCTTCATTTTCGCCATCGAAACGTAGGATTTGAACGCCAGCGGGAACAGGATTGCCTTGATGATCAGGGTCAGGCCGATGATCGACCAGCCCATATTGCCGATCAGGGCGTTGATGTTGTGCAGCAGCCAGAAGATCGGCTTGGTCAGGAAATAGAACCAACCCCAGTCGATGCTGTCGATGAACTTCTGAACGCCTTCTTTCTGGTATTCGCGTATGGTTTCCCATTCCTTGGCACCGGCGAACAGCTGTGTGGTGACCTCTTCGGTTGCACCGGGCGCAACGGTCAGGGTCGGCAGCACCGTTTCGGTCTGGTAGATTTTGCGGCGGGCGTCGTATTTTGCGGCCGCCTTAAAGGTCGAGCCCTCGGCGGGGATCAGGGTGGTCATCCAATAGTGATCGGTGAAGCCGACCCAGCCGCCCTCTTTGACCTGAAAGACTTCTGCCTGGGCGCGTTCGTTGGGGTCGATGTCGAAATCGCGCACATCGCCATAATCGATTTCATCCAGAACACCATCGGCCATGACCATCACGCCTTCATGCAGGATGAAGAAGTTCTTCAGGCCGGGCAGGTCGCCGTCCTCGCCAATACCATGGCGGGCCAGAATGCCGTAGGGGGCCATGCCAACCTCGGCCTGGGTGGTGTTTTCGACGGATTGGGTGACGGTAAACATATAGTCATCGTCAACCGAAACGGTGCGGCGGAAGGTCAGGCCGTTGTCATTGTCCCATTTCAGGGTGACCGGGGTGTCAGGGGCCAGAGCCTCGCCGCTTTCCACAGTCCACAGCGTATTGGGTCCGGGCACGTCAGCGCCGGTCAGACCGGTTCCCGGAGCCCAGCCGTACAAAGCGTAATAGGCAGAGTCCGATCCTACCGGGGACAGCAGTTCGACGATGGGCGCACCTTTGTCGATGGAGACCTTGTAGTCCTTCAGGAACAGTTCATCGATCCGTCCGCCTGACAGCGACAGGCTGCCCTTCAGGCGAGGGGTGTCGATCTGAATGCGCGGCGCTTGTGTTTCAGGCAGTGTTTCCTCTGCAGTGGCCGTGGCTTCGCCGACGGTGCCGACATCCGAGGCGCTCGGGGTCTGAACCTCGTTGCCTTCCGTGACGCTGATCTCGGTCTGATCCGGCGCGGGGACTTGCTCGGGCGGTGGGAACAAAACGAACCACACAAGGATCACGAGAAAGCTGAGCGCGGTTGCGAGGATGAGATTCTTGTTCTGATCGTCCATCGGGGACAGCCACCTTAAGCAGTGAAACACACCCGGTGGGTTCAACAGAGTGCAGGGCCAAAGGTCAAGCGGATTCGCCCGTCATTTCGTCACGGATCGCGTTTCAGTGGGGTAAAACAGCGATTACGAGCCCGTTTGACGACCGATCTTCGGAACGCCGTTGACCTTGTTCTGATGCGCAGCGATCCAGTCCAGCGTCTTTTCGAACGGCATTGGCTTGCCGATCCCGAACCCCTGAACATGGTCGCATCCCAACTGGGCCATCAAAGCGTGTTCGCCCGGCGTTTCGACACCCTCGGCCAGAGTTTCGACATTCAGCCGCTCTGCCATGGTCAGGATGGCGCTGACCAGTTGTTGCTGACTGGCGTCGCGATCCGCTTTGGCCACAAAGGTTCGGTCGATCTTGATGCGCGATACGTCAAAGCGCTTGATGGACGCGATCGAGGCATGGCCGGTGCCGAAATCGTCCAGATCTATACAGCACCCCAGGTCGGACAAACTGGTGACGGCGCGGGTAATCACATCATCTGGTCTTCGGGAGAACACAGTTTCCAGAACCTCGACCGCCAGCCGGTCGGGGGTGAGGTCATTCTGATCCAGTTCCCATTTCAACCGGTCAATCAGAGTGGGGTCGCGCAGTTCGTCGGATGAGAAATTCACGCCGATCCGGGGAACCGCGACCCCGGCGCCGTCCCAGGCACGCAGGGCTGCAAAGGCGTGGTGACGCATGGCCTGACCAAAGCGTTCCATCAATTCCGCCTGTTCGGCAAAGGGCAGAAAAACCTGTGGTCCGAGGACGCCCTTTTGCGGATGCTCCCACCTTGCCAGCGCCTCAAACCCCGTGACCCGGCCGGTATCCGACGAAATTTGCGGCTGAAACCACGGCCGTATCTCGCCGTTGTCCAACGCGGTCTCGAATTCCTTTCGCAAATTGGCCCGGATGCGCGAGCGGCGGCGGGTTTCGCTGGAATAGGCGCGAATGGTGGATGGCCCGTTTCTTTGCGCTTCTGCCAAAGCGTCCGAGGCTGCGTCGATCCAGCCTTCAAACCCTCTTTCCCCGATGCCGGACAGCAAGCTGAACCCGATCGAACAGGACACATAGACGCCCGCGCCGTTCAGGGTAACCGGGTCCTCGACCACGGATTGTATCCTGCCGGACATCTGAATGCAGGCCTCAAGATCAAGGTGTTGGGACGGGTGCAAACCAATGGCAATCTTGTTCTGGTCCAGCAGCGTCACAAGGTCCTGAGAGCGGATGACCGACAGGACGCGGGTGCTGAATTGCTGGGTCAGGTGGCCGGCGGCGGCGTTGCCATGCAGGTCCAGGAAGTCGGAGTAATCGTCCAGCGCCACGATCATACAGGCCGAGTTTTCACCGCGATTGCCTGCATCGGCGAATATCCTTTCCATGCGGGCGGCAAAGACGTCGATGGGCATCAGCCCGCTGGTCGGACCGCGGCGGAGCCTTCGCGCCTCGGCCCTGGCGCTGATGGCAAAAACCACCGACAGAACAAGCGGCAGGCCCAGCGCAACGATGACAAGCGCACGTTCCCCGCCAATCCAGAACGCGGCCAGGCTGATTGCCGGAGCAAATGCCAGCGCTGGCGGCCCGCTCAGGACGGAGGCAAGTGAATCAAGAGCTCGGTTAACTGAGATATGTTTCCACATCGGTTTTCAGGGCCTTTACCTTTGGCATCGCACGCATAAGGCAACCGTAGAAAACCAATCTGAGTCAGTCGTTAACGCAACTGGGGAATTTCATCCGAATTTTCGCCAGTTTTGCCGGGATTCAGGGCAAGGTTCTGGAAATCAAACAGTTTCGGATCCAGCAGATGCGACGGCCGCGCGTTGGTTAACGCCCGGAACATCACCTGACGTCGACCGGGGCTGTTCTTTTCCCACTGATCCAGAATCCGCTTCACCTGTTGGCGCTGCAACCCGTCCTGACTGCCACACAGGTCGCAGGGGATGATGGGGTAATTCATGGCGGTGGCGAATTTCTCGCAATCGGCCTCGGCCACATGGGCGAGGGGACGGAACACGAACAGATCGCCTGTTTCGTTCACCAGTTTCGGTGGCATGGTCGCCAGACGGCCGCCGTGAAACAGGTTCATGAAGAACGTTTCAAGAATATCGTCCCGGTGATGGCCCAGTACCACGGCGGAACATCCCTCTTCGCGTGCGATGCGGTAGAGGTTACCGCGGCGCAGGCGCGAACACAGGGCGCAATAGGTACGACCCTGCGGAACCTTGTCCATCACGACGGAATAGGTGTCCTGATATTCGATCCGATGGGGCACACCCATACGTTCCAGAAATTCAGGCAGAACGGTGGCGGGAAAACCCGGCTGGCCCTGATCCAGATTGCAGGCCAGCAAGTCAACCGGCAGCAAGCCGCGCCACTTCAGCTCGTAAAGCACCGCCAACAGGGTGTAGCTGTCCTTGCCGCCCGACAGGCAGACCAGCCAGCGGGGCGGTTGGCCGTCTTTGCCATGGGCAGTCGGGTCCACCATCCCGTATTGCTCGATGGCCTCACGGGTCTGGCGCACGATGCGTTTGCGCAGCTTCTTGAACTCGATGGTCGAGGGCGCGCCGGCAAAGAGCGGGTGGATATCGTCAGCTTCGTCAAACATGCGCAGCCCCTACAGCAGAAGGCGCATCCGGGCAAGTGGGCGGCTCAGCCCAGCCGTGCCAGCAGCGCGTCCGTGTCCAGCCCTGCGACGGACCCGGGGACGCGCCCGCCGTCGCCCGAAAGGCGGGTCGAGATAAAACCGTCGGCCACCGCGCCGGGCCCGTGCCGCAACACTTGCGAGGCCGTCAGCAACAGCGCCGTGCGCTCAGCGAACCAGCGCGCCTCAGCCTCGGGCGGGGGGCCGGGCCAGCGGGCGCGATGGGCGGTCAGGGCCGCGTCATAGAGCCTGTCATCCCCTTGGGCGGCATCCAGCTCGGATTGCAGCATTTCGGTCGCCAGCGGCTCACGTGTCAGCGTGCGCAGGATATCAAGGCAGATCACATTGCCCGACCCTTCCCAGATGCCGTTCAGCGGCGCCTCGCGGTACAGCAGAGGCAGGGGGGTATCCTCGACGTAGCCCATGCCACCCAGCACTTCCATCGCCTCAGCAACAACGACCGGGCAGCGCTTGTTGTTCAGGAACTTGGCCAGGGCAACGCTGATGCGGGCAAATGCCCTGTCTTCCGGCGCGTTGCTGTCGAATGCCTGCGCGACGCGCATCCCCAGTGTCAGCGCACCTTCCCAGTCCAGCACCAGATCGGCCAGCACGGTCCGCATCAGAGGCTGGTCTATCAGCCGGCGCTGAAAGGCGTTGCGATGCGACACCCAGTGGTGTGCTTCGGTAAGTGCTGCGCGCATCAACCCGGCCGGGGCCATTGCGGTGTCGAGCCGGGTGTGGTGCACCATTTCAAGTATGGTGCGAACACCCGCGCCTTCATCCCCCAGCTGATAAGCCAGCGCGTCCTGGTATTCGATTTCCGCAGACGCGTTGGATTTGTTGCCCAGCTTGTCCTTCAGCCGCGTCAGATGGATGGCGTTGCGCTCATCTTCCAGCCAGCGGGGGACGAGAAAGCAGGTCAACCCGCCGGGGGCCTGTGCTAGAGTCAGAACCCCGTCCGACATCGGCGCCGAACAGAACCATTTATGCCCGCGCAGGCGCCAGTGATCCCCATCCCGTGTGGCGACAGTTGAGTTGGCGCGCACGTCGGAACCGCCCTGTTTCTCGGTCATCGCCATCCCGAGAGTGGCGCTGGACTTGTGTTCGACCGGTTTCGTCGCCGGGTCATAGCTGCGGGCCGTCAGTTTCTGCTGCCAGTCCGAGGCGATCTGAGCATTGGCCCCAAGGGCCGGGACTGCCGCATAGGTCATCGTCAACGGGCAGCAATGGCCGGGCTCGACCTGACTGGCCATGTAGATCATCGCCGCATGAGTCGCGTGACCACCGGGCGCCCCGTCCCAGGGCAGTGCAGCGTAGCCCGCCGTCTGGCTGATCTGCATCATCTGATGATAGGCCGGGTGGAACCGAACCTCGTCCAGACGTCTGCCGCCCGGGTCGAACAGCCGGAGTTCAGGAATATGACGATTGGCATCGCGCGCCATATCGCGCGTCTCGGCACGTCCCAGCGTTTCACCGTAAACCGCCAGCGGCCTTGGACGTCCGCCTGCCGCGTGCAGTGTGTCTTGCAACGCTGGGTCAGAGGTCCAAAGGTCAAGGTCCCCGCGCGCAGGGGGTTGGTTCGTGACCTCGTGCGTGGGCAGGGAATGGCGTGCTTTGGATGTCATCTGGACCTCGGGTTCGACAGGTCCAACTGTTCAGCGCTGGCGTGCGCCGGTCAAGTCTGACCGGAGGTCAGGATGTGTGGTCATGATCCTTGTGATCCGGGACCGGGTCATACCCGTCGCCGCCCCAGGGGTGGCACCGGCCAATTCGCCGTGCCGCCAGCCACGCGCCTTTGATCGCACCGTGTTTCTCCAGCGCCTCAAGCGCATAGGCCGAGCAGGTAGGCTGATAACGGCAGTTGAACCCGACCCAGGGGCTGAACACCAGCCTATACGCGCGGACCGGCAGAGCGAAGATATGTGAGAGAAGGGTCATTTGCGCGCGCTATGCACTTTGCGCAGCGCATAGCGCAGATCGTCCAGCAGCGCCGCATAAGGCCGCGCGGCCGTGGTTTCTTCCCGTCCGATCAGCACATAATCCCACCCGTCAATTCCGTGCACGGGCAGGACAGCGCGCGCAGCTTCGCGCAAACGCCGTTTGGCGCGGTTGCGGGCCACGGCATTGCCGACCTTCTTAGAGCAGGTAAAGCCGACCCGAATGCCCTCCGCCTCATCAAGCGCACGTTTGCGGGCCTGAACCATCATCGAGGACGTGCCTTGCCTGCGCGCGCGGGCTGCCTTCAGGAAATCGGACCGCTTCCGGAGGACGGTCAGAGTTTCAGGCGCGCAAACGGACGCCGCCGGGGGCGTATCCCCGGGCTGGTTTCTACCATCCTCAGGGGCCTCCGGCGGCGTCATGTTCATAACCTGAAAGGTCGAGCGGCTTACGCGCTCAACGATTTGCGGCCACGTGCGCGGCGCGCGTTCAGGATCTTGCGGCCGGCCTTGGTGGCCATGCGCGCGCGGAAACCGTGGCGGCGTTTGCGAACCAGGTTCGAAGGCTGATAGGTGCGTTTCATCGCTCCGTCTCCAATCTATAGCGGTCGGGTGCGGCGCGGATTCGCCTGGCCCAAGTGTTCGAAGCCCGTCCTCTACTGGGTAGCGGGGGGTAAGTCAAACCCCTAGGTGGGGGTTTTGTCGCCTTTTGCAACAATTCTGTAATCCGGCCGCACAAAAGGTTTCAAAATGGCCGGTTTGGTGCCCCAAACCCTCACATTCCCGGCCCCAATCATCAACGCAGCGTGAGGCCCCTGTTGCCGCAGCCGCCGGTGTCGCATGTTGGGGGCAGAATGAAACGCACAAAACCGGACAGCCTTATGAGCGATACGACTCAGGCCCCGCGCAACGGGCTTGCGCGGCATATCCCTTTGCTGGTGATTCTCGCCGTCGCGACGGTGGGGTTCTTTACCCTGGGCGACTATCTGACCTTCGAGACGCTGCGCGACAACCGCGAGGCGCTGTTGGCGTGGCGCGATGCCAACTACTGGTCGATGGCGGCTGCTTTTGTGGCGATCTATATCGTCATCGTGTCCTTTTCCCTGCCCGGGGCGGCGGTGGCCTCGATGACCGGCGGATTTCTGTTCGGCCTTGTCGCCGGAACCGTCTTCAACGTGTTCGCGGCGACCATTGGTGCGTCTGCGATTTTTCTGGCGGCGCGCTGGGGGCTGGGCGAGACCCTGACGGCGCGTCTGGAATCCTCGGAAGGGACGGTCAAGAAACTGAAAGACGGGTTGCGCGAGAATGAAATCCCGGTGCTGTTCCTGCTGCGCCTTGTGCCCGTTGTGCCGTTTTTCGTCGCCAACCTGGTGCCTGCGCTGGTGGGCGTGAAGTTCCGCAATTTCCTGTTCACCACTGCGCTGGGCATCATCCCGGGCGGCATTGTCTACACCTGGATCGGCGTCGGGCTGGGTGGTGTGTTTGACCGGGGCGGTACGCCGGATGTGTCCTTGCTTTGGGAACCTTTCGTCATCGGCCCCATCCTGGGCTTGTGCGTGCTGGCCGCTTTGCCGATTGTCATCAAATCCCTGCGTGGCCGAAAGGACGCCTGATTCATGCAAGAACTGAAAACCGATATCCTGGTGATCGGGGCCGGGTCGGGCGGGTTGTCCGTGGCCGCAGGCGCCAGCCAGATGGGGGCCGATGTCATCCTTCTGGAAGGCCACAAGATGGGCGGCGACTGTCTGAACTTTGGTTGCGTGCCGTCCAAGGCGCTGATCGCCAGCGGCAAGGCGGCGTACGCGCAGGCCCATACTTCGGCGTTGGGCGTGGCGGATGTCACCCCACAGGTGGACTATGCCGCCGCCAAGGATCATGTCCACGACGTCATCGCGCAGATAGAACCGATGGACAGTCAGGAGCGGTTCGAAGGCTTTGGCGTGAAGGTCATTCGGGAGTATGGCAGCTTTGTCTCTCCGACCCAGGTACAGGCGGGCGATCACCTGATTACGGCGCGGCGTGTGGTCATCGCCACAGGGTCGTCGCCTTTGGTGCCGCCGATCCCCGGGCTGGACAACGTGCCGTTCTACACCAATGAGACTATCTTTGACCTGCGGGAAATGCCCGCGCATCTGCTGATCATCGGCGGCGGCCCTATCGGAATGGAAATGGCACAGGCTCATATCCGGCTGGGCTGCAAGGTGACGGTTATCGAGGGTTTAAAGGCTCTGGGCAAGGACGACCCCGAAGCCGCGGCGCTTGTTCTGGACACGCTGCGCGACGAGGGTGTCGCAATCCAAGAACAGGCAATGGTGGCGCAGATACGCGGTGGGGAAGGCGCGGTTGAGGTCGTGACCGAGAACGGAGACATCTATTCGGGCTCGCATCTGCTGCTGGCGGTGGGGCGCAAGGCCAATACCGACCGTCTGAACCTTGAGGCGGCGGGGATCGAACCCACCCGCACCGGGATCAAAGTTGACGAGTCGCTGCGGACCACAAACCGCAAGGTATATGCCATCGGCGATGTTGCGGGCGGTCTGCAATTCACCCACGTTGCCGGATATCACGCAGGGATCATCATCCGCTCGGCGCTGTTCGGCCTGCCGTCCAGGGCGAAAACCGCGCATATCCCCTGGGCCACCTATACCGACCCGGAACTGGCGCAGGTCGGCCTGACCGAGGAGCAAGCCCGCGCGCAACACGGCGGTAAGGTTGAGATTGCGCGCTTTGACTACCACCACAACGACCGGGCGATAACAGAACGCAAGACGCAAGGCTTCATCAAGGTCATGGTCGTCAAGGGCCGTCCCGTCGGCGCCACAATCGTGGGGCATCAGGCGGGCGAACTGATCAACTTGTGGTCGCTGGCGCTGGCCAATAACCTGAAGATGGGACAGATCGCCGCGATGGTTTCACCCTATCCGACGATCGGAGAGCTTAACAAACGCGTGGCGGGTGCCTATTTCTCGCCAAGGCTGTTTGAGAATCAAACGGTTAAACGAGTGGTCAGGTTCGTCCAGCGTTGGATGCCCTGACCAGAAAGGGAACGCAATTTGAACTCGCTGTCGGGCCGATTTCTGATCCTGACGACGGTCTTCGTGATGTTGGCCGAAGTCCTGATCTTTGTCCCCTCGATTGCGCGCTTTCGCGAGGATTTCCTGCTGAACCGGCTTGAGCGCGCCCAGATCGCCTCGCTGGCGCTGTTGGCCGACGACATGCTGGCCGAGGATCTTGAGGCCGAGTTGCTAGCCAATGCGGGCGTCTACAACGTCGTGCTGCGGCGGGACGAGGTGCGGCAACTGATGCTGTCCTCGCCCATTCCGGAACAGATCACCAAGACCTATGACCTGCGCGATGCCGGTCCTTGGATACTGATCCGCGACGCCGTCACCCGCCTGTTCACCCCGGAAAACGAAGTCATTCGCGTGATCGGCGAACCGGTCAAGGGCGCGGGGCTGCTGATCGAAGTGACGACAGACAGCATGCCCTTGCGGATGGCGATGACGGATTATGGTCTGCGGATTCTGGGCCTGTCTTTTGTGATTTCAATCATCACGGCCTTTTTCCTGTTTCTGGCCGTGCGGGTCGTGCTGGTGAAGCCGATCAAAAGCGTGGTTGGCTATATGCAGCGCTATGCAAGCGCGCCGGAAGACGCGCGGGGAATAATCTCACCGGATTCAAGGGTGACGGAACTGCGCGAGGCCGAAGAAGCGTTGCAGCAGTTGCAGACCGAACTGACGCAGGCCCTGAAGCAGCGCGAACGGCTGGCTCAGCTGGGCGGCGCGGTTGCCAAGGTCAGCCACGATCTGCGGAATATTCTGACATCCGCACAGCTGTTCACCGACCGGATCGAGGCCAGCGACGATCCGCTGGTGCGCCGCATGGCGCCCAAGCTGGTGAATTCAATCACACGTGCGGTGTCCCTGTGCGAAAGTACGCTGGCCTTCGGGCGCGCGGAAGAGCCCGCGCCCACTCTGACCGTGGTGCCGTTGCGAGACGTGGCCGAGGATGTCGTGGCCAGCGAACAGATGGCCGTAGCCGACGCCTGTGTCGAGATCGTGAATGAGGTCCCCGGCGATCTGGTGGCCCGCGCCGATCCCGAACAGATTTTCAGGGTCATGATGAACCTTGTCCGCAACGCGCGCCAGGCATTGGTGGCATCCGGCAAACCTGGAAAGATCACCATTGCGGGTTGCGCGCACGAAAATGACTGGTGCGTCGAGATCAGGGACAACGGCCCCGGCCTGCCGCCCAAGGCGCGCGAAAACCTGTTCACGCCGTTTCAGGGCGGCGTGCGCAAGGGCGGCTCGGGCCTTGGGCTGGCGATTTCACAGGAACTGGTGCGCGGCCATGGCGGTGAGCTGGTTCTGGCCGACACCGGACCGCAGGGCACGACATTTGAAATCCGGCTTCCGCGGGGCGACGGGACTTTTTAAAATATTTTTGCAGAATCGGCTTGCACGTCCTGAACACCGGGTCTACATAGCGCCTCACCAACGCGGACCGATAGCTCAGCTGGATAGAGTACTTGACTACGAATCAAGGGGTCGGGGGTTCGAATCCTCCTCGGTCCGCCATTTTTTCCTTTGTGAGGCGACACATAGTTTTGCCACCAGCGACAGAACCTTTCCTTTTTTGGCCTCACATCTTCCATCCATCGCCCAAACCGATTTCGTTGATCCTGACCTCCTTTCGGAAGAATCAGGGCTGATTTGCAGATCAGACGCCGAAGGCGCCTGTTCCTGCTGATCTGCCACGTGGCGAACGCGGAAGGGGGCGAGGCAATGCTATTCGACAGGGGTGGTGCGGCCCGCAGGCGCAGCTGAGGACACGGTCCTGTCTAATAGGGTTGCCCGAGGGGGAAGGCAGCGCTTTCCCCCTTACGGCCAGGGGCGTTTGGCTCGTCCAAATCCTGCTGGCCCACGAACAGAAGCGGCGGGGCGATACGCCCCGCCACCACTTGCAGACATTCAATCTCAGTTAGACGAAATCACACCATGCGGGGCCTTCCCGACATAAGCCGCGCCGGCAAACCGTTAGGTAAGATAAGAGATGGCCACCAAGCCGACATTCGCCGCGTTTGCAACATCGAGCATCACCAGCGGCAGCAATGCGTAGGCATTCAACCAGGTATCGCTTCACATAACGCCCCTTCAAAGTCGTTTTTGGTTTGCTGTGGTGGGGCCTGACATCCAAAGGTTGTGAAACCTGTCATTAGTCGCGGGTCGACGATTTTCAGCCTTTGGAAGCACTATGCGTTCTCCAATATCAACACGCGAAATGGCTATTTAGCAATGTATTTTCAAATACCGCTAAATAGATCCGAAGGCGCTAAGGTCAGACACGGGCCAGACGCCTGGTATCCGTTCACTATTGACCGAAAGGGCCATCTTGAACCGAAAAACTAGCGGAACGCGCCGCCAAACCGCTGGCCTTTGGCCGGAAAACCCGGATGTTCGCGGGTTTCGAGGGTGGCGGAAAGGCCGTAGCAATTGCCATCGCTCTGAACGAGGAATAAATACATCGATGATGTCGAACCGCAAGAATGACTCACCTCGGCACTCGCCCAAACCTCCTACCAAACACTATTCACCTCCGCGAACACCTCCTCAGGTATTACGCACCGTAAGCAGCTAAACTGGTAACGACCACCATCAGCAATTCGGGTCCAACGATCGGCACGACAGGCGATCGTTGACGGCAGATGCTGCGGTCTGGAAAGGTCAGGTCAAAGGCCGATCCCGCGATTGCCCTATCCTTTGAAAATAATGATCGGGTAATCCGTGTTGTTGCACACTTCGACGGTGAATTCGTCGCGGCCTTCTGGTATCTCACGGGCATAGTGATCACCTGCCAGGAACTCCTGATCCTTCGGCCTTTCGCCATTTATCGAAATCGACAACGTCCCAGGCGTCGCTGCCATAACAACATAGGGAAAGTCGTAGGATTGTTTGGTGCAGGTGCCCGGCGGATAGCAAATTCTCACCAGCGGACGCTCGGGCAAAAACGGGTAGATTCCGTTCAGTACATCGATGGTAGGTTCGTTATCATTGTCGGCCATATCATATCCCCCCGGTATAAAACTGTTGCCGAAAATCAAAAAGTATGTGGAAATTGTTTCTGCTTTCAAACTGGCAGAAACCGGCATCGGCGACAAGAATATTTTGTCAGACAGGGGTTAGGAACAAGTGGCGTCCCGGGAAACACAAAACGATTCCAATGCGTTGTTCGGGTCTGAGCTCAAGCTGGTCACGTCTCTGTTTGTCGATCTTGTCGGCTCTCTTGAGACGATTTCCGAAATTGGAATCCAAAAAGCCAGCTTGTTGCTCGAAGAGAGTCGCGAGGCCCTGACCGGTATCGCGCATCGCCATTCGGGCACTATCGCAACTATCGCGGGCGACGGAATCCTGTTCCTGTTCGGCGCCCCGGTTGCGAATTCCAAACATGCCGCAAATGCCTGCCTTGCGGCTTTGGAGATGATTGAATTGACGAAGGGCGCGGATTGGCCCTTGCCGGGCACCACTGTGCGTATCGGGATTTGCACCGGTGAAACGCTGGTCAGGCCCGTCAGTACCGATATAGGCTGGCATTATGACGCCACCGGCGTATCGGTTCATCTGGCCTCGCGGCTACAAACGCTGGCCGAGCCCGATATCGCGCTGACAGATCGTCTAACCCGCGATCTGGCCTTTGACGGGTTTTTCTTTGACGACCTTGGCGAACAACAGATTCGCGGCATCACCGATACACTGCCCGTCTACAGATTGGTGCAGGTGTCCCGAACCGCGCAGCAGTCGTTGCGCGGGGTCCAAACGCCTTTCATCGGGCGAGAAGATGAAACTTTGCGCCTGATCGATATCTGCCGGGCTGGGTCCTCCGACCTCGGAAAAGTCGTTGTCGTCGCCGGAGATGCTGGAATCGGCAAAACGAGGCTGATTTTAGAATGCCACAAAATTCTGGTCGCCGAAGATGTATTCCCGGCGCTGTTCTGCCGGGGGTTTTATGGTCATTTCGACCCGTGTTCCGGCATCCGGGCCTGCGTTGAACAACTGGTTCCGGACGCCAGCTCAACCGATCAGGACGGGTTTCTGAGCAGCGCCCTGAAAGATACACCGCGGGACAAATTGTTGCAGGACAATGAGCTCAGCCTAAGAAATCTGCACTATGAGCTGTTTGGTGGAGAAGAAGACCGCGGGACAATCGAAGACGGTTATCTCATCGATCTAATTGCCCGAAAACTCGCAACAATCCGGCGCGGTTTTGAAGTCTTGTTGCAGCTCCGGCAGCAGCACGGGGTTCCGGCGATCCTGATCGATGAATTTTTTGAACTAGATAGCGAAAGCAAGGAAATTTTCTTTCAACTCATGTCCTCGGAGTCGGCGTTCAAGGGCAATTTCATCCTGTCCTGCCGACCGGAAAATGTGGCGGGTCTGTTAGAGCGGGACATCAAAAACATCGAGATACTGAAGCTTGGCGGCCTACCGGAAGGCGCCGCCACGCAACTGGCGACGGATATCAGTGGTACTATTCGGGATCAGGACACCGCTGATTCTGACCGGGTGGCTGATCTGAGCAGTATGGTGCGGAAGTCCGCAGGCAATCCGCTGTTTTTGATCGAAATTGTTAGCGCGATGACACATGCGCGCGCGGGTCCGAAGGCCTCCGACAACCTGAATTTCACGGTACAGACACCGTTCCTGCAGGCGGTTATCGCCGAGCGCATCGATCAAATGACACGGCCCCAAAAACTCTCGTTGAAAGTTGCATCCATTCTGGGAGAGGTGATGCCTGAGGCATTGCTGTCTCAGGTGTTGGCCGATCTGGCGTATGACCTGTCGACAATCAGCGATCTGGTCAATGACGGGATTCTCGGGCGTTCGACGACGCATCCTGACCGCCGATTGCATTTCAAGCACCCGCTGTTTCGGGAAATCGCTGAAAACTCGATTGTCGAGCGTGACCGGGTTGCCTTTCATGCCACTGCCTATCGCGCCCTGCGGACGTTCTCTTCGGCTGGTCAGAAAGTCAGCGCGCTTTCTAAGGCGCGCCACGCCTATTTCGGTCACTTGTGGGAGGAAGCCTGCGACGGGTATCTGGCTGCGGCGATGGAGTCGAATGAGCGTGCGATGAACAGTCATGCGCTGGAATTGCTGGATCTGGCCCTGGGTGCGTCGAAAAACCTGAAAGACATAGAATTGCGGTCCCGCCTGCGCGTCAAAATCCTGCTGGAGATGCGGAACCCGCTGTATCAGATTGCCGACCTTGACGGAGTCAAAGCATGTCTCGAGCAGGCAAGCGACGCGCTGATCGAACATGAACACCCACGCGTGAAGGGTCGCATACTGGCGTTCGAAAGCCATGTGCTCTGGCTGCAGGGGCTGCACTCCGCCGCCCTGACAAGTGCCGCCCAGATCAGGCAGATTGCTGAGGAAACCGAAGATGAGGTGTTGAGGGTTAGGGCCGCGTTTCACAGCGGTCTGGCAAATTACGGTATCGAAGAGCATCAGACTGCGGCGCTGAACATGCAACAGGTTGTTCGGGCGATTGAAAACGGCAAATTCGACAACCAGCTTGGCGTCAACCCCAGCTTGTCGGTTCTGGCCATGAGCTATGGGGCGCGGTCGCTGATGTCCCTGGACCAGGTGCCGAACAGCGTGGCACTGGTGCTGGAGGCCCTGGAGCTGGTGCAACAGTCGGAGGACATTTTTGCGCATATCATCGCCCGGCTGTCTGCCGGTGTGGTTCTGTCCCATGCCGGTGACATCGGGCAGGGGAGAGATTCTTTTGAGGCGGCAGGTCGGTTGCTGGACACCGTCGAAGCGCGCCTGATGCAGCCGATTTTCCGGGCTTATTTCGGGTTCTTCACGGCCTGTACCGGCGCGGTTGCGCAGGGCGAAACCCTGATCCATCGCGCCATCGGAGAGAGCAATGATATTGGGCTGGGCCTTGAGCTGGGCCGCAAATACCTGACCGCGTGCCTGTGCCATCTGGCGCTTGGGAACAAGGAAGAGGCCCTTACGGCCGTTCAGGCCAGCCTAGAGGCTTCGGCCCTCAGCGACGCGAAACAGACCGCAGCCCTAGCAGCGGCCTTGTCGCGGCATCTACTCGGTACACCGTCCGAAAAACCGGATTTCGATGCGCTCTCGGCTCCTCCGTTTGCGGCGGATCCTGCGATCCGAACCTTTGTGCGGTCGTTCAGACAGACCGCCGCGCGTTGATGACCGCGCCAACAGTTTGAGCCTGGCGGGAATTCAAAGCCGCAAGTAACTGAATTTTTCTTATTGACACCTTCGTCAGCAGGCGCTTTCGGCGTTTCTGTCTGCCTTGGTCCAATTTGTGGCGTTCTGCGCGCCGCACCATCAGCCGAAACCGAACCAACCAACGAAGGACACAATGCCGGAGGTTTGATCCGGAGAAGACCCGTGCCGAGTGCCCGATACTATCGGAGCCCACCGTCGCCATCGGTATGAAGTTTCGGTCCGCTCTCTTCAATAGATTCCAGCGCGTTTTCTGCTGTACGGTTCGGTGCGTCCAGGACTTCTGCAAGGCGCGGTGTCTGGGGTTGCGCCCAATGTACTGCGTTTCGCAATATCCGGCGGATGTTTTCGTCATAATAGGTTGGGTAGGTTTCGTGTCCGGGGCGAAAGTAGAAGATGTTTCCCGCACCACGGCGGTAAGTCAGGCCGGACCGGAACACTTCGCCCCCCTGAAACCAACTGACAAACACCGTCTCTAAAGGTTCAGGGACAGCAAACGGCTCGCCATACATTTCTTCCTGCTCCAGTTCGAAGTGGTCCGGCAGGCCGCGGGTGATCGGGTGCCCCTTGGCGGTGATCCAGATGCGTTCGCGCTCACCGGCCTCGCGCCATGTCAGGTTGCAGGGGGTTCCCATGAGCTTTTTGAAAATTTTCGAGAAATGCGCGGAATGCAGAAGGATCAGACCCATGCCGGACCAGACGGCCTCGGCCACGCGATCCACTACTATATCCAACACGTCCGAATGTGCGGCATGGCCCCACCAGAGCAGCACGTCGGTCTCGTCGAGGCGCCATTGGGGCAGGCCGTGTTCCGGTTCTTGCAGTGTTGCTGTTGTCGCCTGTATATCTTGGGCAAGGTTCAGGGCGCTGGCAATACAGGTGTGCATCCCCTCAGGGTAGATGCCCGCGACGGTTTCATTGGTTCGCTCGTGGACGTTTTCGCCCCAGACAACAGTACGGATCACGATGGGCTTCCTTCTGTCAGGATGCGGGACGCGGGGCGGCGGTGCTGGCGCGCGGGATCAGTTCGGGCGTGATGATGACGGGCTGGTCCGCGCCGGGCTCGCCGTTCAGCAGGGACACGAGTTTGCGGCAGGCCAGCCGGCCCCATTCGCGGCGCGGCAGGCGAACGCTCGACAGTCCCGGATTGAAAATTGCCGCATAGGGCATGTCGTCATATCCGATCACTGAGATGTCCTCGGGCACCCGCACACCGGCGCTGACCAGCCCGTGCAGCAAGCCTGTCGCGGTCTCGTCATTATGCACGAATACGGCCGTCGGCAGGTTGCCCGTTGCGATCAAACGGCGCGCCGCGTCTAGCCCGTAGTCGACAGACAGGGCCCCCTGCATTTCGCGGTCGCGCTGAACCGGGATGCCGGCGTTCTTGAGTGTTTGGGAGAAACCGCGATGCCGGCGCTCAAAACCGTTGCTTTGCAGATGGCCGCAGACCTGCACAATATCACGGTGCCCCAGCTGAATCAGGTGGCTGGCGGCCAGCCGCCCGCCCTCTACATCGTCGGTGCTGACGGTTGGCAGGTCAATTTCCTTATGCCCGCCACAAGACACAACGGGCGGCCCGGAATAGGTACCCTGGGCGTCGCTGGGCAGGAGGTCTTCGAGAAACCCGTTGGTATTCAGGATCAGCCCGCCCGCCTGATTCATCAGCAACATGTCCGAAAACGCGCGTTCGCTGTCCGCGTCTTCGGAGGTGTCGCCGATCAGAAGGACATAGCCATGCGCGCGGGCTTCTTCCTCGATCCCTTTGAAGAACTCGGCAAAAAACGCATTGGTGATTTCTGAAACCAGAACCAGCAATGTCTTGCTGCGCCCCCGCCGAAGATCCCCGGCGGCCTGGTTGGCCCGGTAGCCCAGCCGCTTCATTACCTCGAACACGTGGTCGCGTGTGGCGGGCCTGACGTCGTTGGGGCGCGACATGGCACGGCTGACGGTCGCGATGGAAACGCCTGCTTCCCTGGCAACATCTTTGACCGTTGGACGCTTTGTCTGCATATTTTGTTCCTGCCGATCAGGCCGCGACCGGCCGTCCTTCCCTGTTGAATTTATGGATGAATTCCGCCTGCGGCTGCAAGTACACAGTGTCGCCGACCTGTTGATCATGCTGCCCGTCAAGGCTGATGGTCAGAACGCCGGCATCAGGGACTTTCACGTACAGGATTGTGTCATGCCCCAGACGCTCGACCAGCGTGACCTTGCCTTTCCATGCATTGTCACCAGCGCCGAGCGTAAAATGCTCGGGCCGGACGCCAAGTGTTTCTGCGCCGACGGCCTCGGCAAAGCGCCCTTTGACAAAGTTCATTTTGGGCGATCCGATGAAGCCCGCGACAAATTCGGTCGCCGGGTGGTTGTACAACTCCATCGGACTGCCGACCTGTTCTATGTAGCCGCCGTTCAGAACCACGATCCGGTCTGCCATGGTCATCGCCTCGACCTGATCATGGGTGACGTAGATCATCGTTGTTTTCATGCGCTGATGCAGTTCGCTGATTTCGACACGCGTTTCCGACCGCAGGGCGGCATCAAGATTCGACAATGGCTCATCCAATAGAAAGACCTGCGGCTTGCGGACGATGGCGCGCCCGATGGCAACCCGCTGGCGCTGTCCGCCTGACAATTGCCCGGGCTTGCGGTCAAGATACGGGCCAAGCTGCAGGGCGTCTGCCGCTTCCTGCACCTTCTGCGCGATCTCACCCTTGGGCCGGCGTTCCAGGCTGAGCGAGAACCCCATATTCTCGGCGACCGTCATCTGCGGATAAAGCGCGTATGACTGAAACACCATTGCGATGTCGCGCTGGCGTGGCGACAGATCGTTGGCGCGCTGATCGCCGATCATCAGGTCGCCGCCAGTCACCTCTTCCAGCCCTGCGATCATGCGCAGCAATGTGGATTTCCCACATCCCGAGGGGCCGACAAACACGATGAATTCACCATCCTCGATCGACAGGTTGATATCGTGAAGAACCTCGACATTTCCGTATGATTTCGACAGGTTTCTGAGCTCTACACCGGCCATATGTTCCTCCGTTATCCTGCAACCAGCGGCGCGCGAATGATCTTGCGAACCGTGTCCAGCGACGCCTTTTGAAGCTGCCGATCCGGGCGGTCCGATAAAATGGCACGCACATCGTGCAGCACCATGTCGCCGATCGGGTGGCGGCCACCTTCGACCGCAGCCGCGCGGTGTGGCGACCATATGACGTTGTCGGCCTGCCGCATGCGGGCCCGTTTCGACACCGGTTCATGCGGAAAGACATCGCTGGCCACCCGGATGCGCCCCGCGTCCGCAGCTTCGACCAAAGCGTCGAAGTCAACCAGATGCGAACGGCTGATAACCACCACCAACGCGCCGCGCCGCATCCTTTCGATCAGACCGCGCGAGACCAGCTGATAATTGTCCTCGGTCGGCGTGGCCGCAACAACGACACACCGGCAGCCGGTGACGACGTCGTCCAGTTCGCAGAATTCAACACCGTCGATGTTCGCGCCCGTGGCCTTGAGCCAGGGATCGAAGGCCCGGATCTGCGGCGCGAAAGGTTCCAGCAGACGCGCGCATTCCTGCGCGATGGACCCGTAGCCGACAAAGCCGATCGTCTGGCCATACAGTGAAAAATCGGTGCCTATATTGTCGTTGAACCACCGTTCGGACCCTGAGCGGAAGCGTTCGTGTTCGTCGACGATCCCTCGCCCGCCCGCGATCATCAGGCCCAGCGCCATTTCAGCGACCGAGCGGCGGAATCCCGGCGCGCACGACAGAACCTCGATTCCGGCTTCAAAACAGGCTTCATAGTCGAGACCGGTCTGAAATGTGCCCGAGACTTCGATGACGGCCTTCAAGTTGGGCGCTTTGGCAAGATCGTTACGATCCAATTCGGGTTTTGCGGCGACGACGAACTCGGCGTCGGGCAGGCGGTCCATGAAATCGGCGCGCGCCATCGGCCAATTGACCCCGCCGTGAATGTCGCACAGCGCGCTGAGGCCGGAGAAGGCACTGGGCCGGAACAGTTCTTCGACCTGGCGAAAGTGCTGATCCATGATGAGGAGCGGTTTCGGCATGTCTACCCTCTACTTCACGGCGCCCGCGGTCATGCCGCGCACAAAGTGACGTTGAAAGAACAGGAACAGGATCACGACCGGGATCGCCATGATCACCGTTCCGCTTGAAAGCCCGGTCACGTCGCGGGTCATCGTGCCCTGAAAATTCAGCAGCCCGACGGACAATGTGCGCATCTCGTCCTGCGTCAGAAGCAGAAGGCGCAGCAGCAGGTCGTTCCAGCTCCACAAAAACTCCAGCAGTGCCGTTGTCACGACGGCCGGCGTGGCGATTGGCATAACGACACGGCGGTAGATCTGAAACTCGGTTGCGCCGTCAATCCGCGCCGCCTCGTGCAGGGCTTTGGGGATGCCGATGAAATAGGACGAGAACATGAAGACGAAGATCGAAACCGCAAGGGCCAAATCCGCGAAGATCACGCCCAGATGCGTGTTCAGCAGTCCAAAGGACCGCACGATCTGAAACAGCGGCAGAACGATTGCCGTCACCGGGATCATCAGACCGATCAGGAACAGGACCTGAAGTATCAGTTTTCCGCGAAACTCCATGAACACCATGGCGTAAGCCGCCAGCGAGGCGATGCCGATCATGACGACGGCATCGATCACCGAGATCAGCAGCGTGTTAAAGAAATATCTGCTGAAGCCACCATCGGTCCAAACGCGAAAATAGTGTTCGAAGGTCAGTTTGATGGGCGGATACCAGGGCGGGTTCACGAGCTCAGTCGTCGGCTTGAGCGACGTGAACACCGTCAGGATCAGCGGTGAAACCATCAGAACGGCAATCACGCCGAGTACGAACAGAAGAACCCACCGGCCCATCTAGCGGTCCTCCTTATTCTGAATCTGCATGTACAGGATGGTTGCGATGCTGACGATGACCAGCAGGGCGACCCCGATGGCGGAACCATAGCCATACTGGTTCTCAAGCGCGCCGCGTTTGTACATGTAGGTCGAAAGGATCTCGCTGTACCGGATCGGTCCGCCCTGGGTCGTGGCCCAAACGATATCGAAGACCTTGAACGACTGTGTCAGCGTCAGAATGAAGACAACCGCAGTGACGGGGCGCAACGCCGGCAATGTGACATAGCGGAAGGATTGCAGCGGGTTGGCGCCGTCAACGCGGGCGGCTTCGTACAGGTCCTCGTCAACCGCCTGAAGCCCGGCCAGAAAGATGATGACGCTCAGCCCGATGGTCGACCAGCTATGCGCCAGCGCAAGCGCGTAAAGCACAACGTCCGGGCTGCCCAGCCAGGGCGTAGCCAGCGCACCTAGCCCAACGTTTTCTAACATTTGATTGATCACGCCTGTCGGCTGATACATCCACCGCCAGATCGTGGCGACGGCCATCGGTGAAATCACCACCGGCAGTACCACACAGGTCTGAATCAAAAGCCGTGCTTTCCAGACCCGCGCCAGCATCGCCGCAATGACCAGCCCGAGCCCGACATTGATCACGATAATCACGCCGGACCAGACAAAGGTGTTCCGAAACGCCTCCCAGAAAATCCTGTCAGAGAACAGCTTTTGATAGTTCTCCAGACCGATAAAATTCCGTTCCGGACTGATGCCGTCCCAGTCGGTGAACGAGTATTCGAACACCGAATAGGTCGGATAGATCGCAAAGACGATATAGATCGTCAGCGCGGGCAGCAGAAACAGAACGGGGTTCAGGCGCTGAGCCCATTTGGAATCCGGATCAGAAAACATGCGGCCACTCTCGGCTGGGTTTCATGATGTCTTGAGGTGCGGCCCGCCCCGCAGGGCAGATCCTGAACCATGCGCGGCGTCAGCGTTCGGCAATGCCGCCGGGCAGCATGATTTCCCCCGCTTCCTTCGCGGCCGCCCATGCGTTTTGCATTTCAGCAGTGAATTCCTCGGGCGTCATCACATCCAGCAACAGGCCCTGCAACCCGTCATAGGACACGGTTGTCAGGCTGCCCGGCGTGATCGTGTCGAGGAAGGCCGGAACCGAACCGTTGTCAGCATAATCGTCCGACGCTTTCCAGATGGCGACCGCAAGATCGGGCATCTGCGCTTCGGCCAAAGCGGCGTCAAGCGGACCCACGGGCACTGTTCCCGCGTTCAAAAGCGCAACCCGGCCTTCGGTCGATGTGAACATGAAATTCAGGAAGTCGACCGCGGCGTTCTTGTTTTCCGAGCTTCCCCGAATGTACCAGCCGCTGCCGATCGAGTTGGTGGGGTGGATTTTCTGGCCGTCTTCGAACGGCGGCACCGCAAAGACGCTGTAATCGCTGATCCGGTCTCCCGCGGCCTCGGTTCCGCCGCCAATCACCCAGGGTCCGGTAAAGGTCATCGGGATCTCACCGGCCCAGAAACGGTCCATGAGCTCTCCGTACCCGATGGCGACAGGGGTCGGGCCGAACCATCCAGCCTTGCCCATATCCTGCAGCCTGGCAGAGGCTGCGACAAACGGCGCGTCGGTCCAGGCGCCATCGCCGAACAGGACGTTTTCAATCCCTTCCGGACCGGCATAGCGGCCAAACATCATGGACTGCCAATGCGACACAGGCCATTTGTCGGCGGCACCAAGCCCGATGGGGGTGTCATAACCGGCCTCCTGCAATTTCGCGACGGCGGCCTCCATGTCAGCCCAGGTGGCGGGTACTTCGATGCCGTGTTCGGCAAAGATCGCCTTGTTGTAGAACATGCCGGTGGTTTCGACCTCGTTGCCGAACGCCCAGAGCTTCCCGTCGCTTGACGTCTGCACCACGATGCCTTCGGGGATGGTGTCGGCCCAACTGTGTTCAAAATACGCGTCGGTCAGGTCAGCCACCAATTGGCCGGCGATCAGGGCAGCAGGCTGGCCCGGGCCCGTCCCGAAGGAGAACAGGTCAGGACCTTCGCCGGCGGAAAGGGCAGGGATCAGCGCTGGGTTGAACAAATCGGACGAATTCTTGACGATTGTGACCTTTGCGTCTGACGCCTGCGCGTTGTAGGCTGCGGCAAGATCGTCATAGACGTTTGTTTGACCTGGTTCACCGGCGACCCAGACAACGACCTCTGATTGCGCAAATGCAGCCGATGGCGAAACGGCAAGCGCGGCAAGCAACGCGCACGATCCCAAGAATTTGGTCATGATAGTCCTCCCATAGGTATAGCACCTGCACGGTTTGTATACGATTACATTTAGAATGTAAACGAATACATTGTTGACTGGCGTAGCGATGCCTGCCTGTGCGCGTAGCGTTCCGACGGAGCGGATGGTGCTTGATACGTGCAACACAGACGCCGCTTGCCGTTCAAAGCAGGACGTTCAGCGAACCCGTAGTTTGTGGAAAAACGGCGTCACACAGGACCAAAGATGTGACTGTTCAGGGCATTACACTGTCGCTACAACAAATGGCGAAATTCTGTGGCAATTCGCACCGTTGTGGCAGTCCTCCTGCATCCAGCCAGACAGGCAAGAATATGAAGTCGAAAATCAGCCTAAAACAATTGCAGGCGCTGGAATCCGTGGTGCGTCTTGGCAGCTTTACGCTGGCCGCTAAAGAGCTTGGTGTTTCGCAACCAACAGTGTCCAATCTGGTCTATGCGCTGGAACAGCATTACCAGTGCCGTCTGCTGGATCGGTCAGGGTCGGTCATCACTTCAACGCCGCTGCTTAAGAAAATCAGGGGTGACATCAAGGCGTTGATCGCGCTGCGCGACAGCATCGACACTGTTTTGACATCGGAACGCGACCTGCATTCGGGCAGCTTCCATATCGGGTATTCGACCTATCAGATCGCGATTCCGCTGATTTCCGAATTTGTCCGCGCGTATCCGTCTGTCGATGTCACGGCACGTTCCCTGGCCACGCACGATCTGTTGCCGTTGTTGTATACCGGTGAGTTCGATGTCGGGTTAGTCACTGCGAAGGAACTGCCGCCGGATCTGGTCGGGAAAAAGATCTCGGACACGCAGATCGGGTTGGTTGTTCCTGTATCCCATCCTCTGGCTTCGACTGGCACAGCCCGCTGGGAAGACGTCGAACGCCTGAAGCTGATTCAGCGCGAACCTACATCCTCGACGCGGCGGATTTTTGATTCCGCGGCACGACTGCGCCGTGTGAACCTGACAACGATCCTTGGTCTGGGGTCGTGGGGGTCGATCCGGACTCTGGTGGAGTCGGGCGTTGGTATTGGCGTGGCTTTTGCGCAGGAATGCAGGGATGAACCAGGTATCCGGTTCGTTCCGGTTCAGGACAACAACCTGATTGCCAGCCATTTTCTGGCCTGCCTGCCGGCGATGAGGCAGACGGCGGCGGTTGCCAGTTTTTTCAGAATTGCGGATGACATGCAGGATTGCGAAGTTTTTCAGCCACCTGAGTCGACCCGGAATTTTCGTTAGCTTCGCCATTCCCCTAACTTGTCTACGCACGCTCTAGCCACGGCCTGATCACAAAAAGTGCAGGGGTCGCCACTTGACTCCTGACGCTCAATGTCTGATATTTCTGTCATGACAGAAATATCAGACATATCCCAGCCGTCGGCCAAATCACAGTTCATCCTGTATTGGGGAGACATGGGCAGCCAGTGGGGCGTCAACCGCTCGGTCGCACAAATCCATGCGTTGCTGTATCTGAGCGAGTCGCCTTTGAACGCCGAACAGATTTCTCAGGAACTGGGTATTGCGCGGTCGAACGTGTCCAATTCTCTGAAGGAACTGGTCGGTTGGCGGTTGATCCAGCGTGTTCCGGTTCCCGGCGACCGGCGCGAGCATTTCGTCGCCGAAACCGATGTATGGGAAATGGCTCTGCTGATCGCCAAAGGCCGGAAAGAGCGGGAAATTGATCCGGCAATTCGCGCCATCGACATCTGCGTGCGACAGGCGGCAACGGAACCGGACCTTCACCCCACAGTCTTGGACCGTATGCAAAGCATGCAAGAGTTTCTGACGACTGCAGATCAATGGTCGGGCCAGATGCTCAATGTTCCGAAATCAAAACTCGCGATGCTCATGAAAATGGGTGACAAGGTCTTGTCCTTGCTCAGAATCGGCGGTCGTTAGGCGTTAGGAAAAAATTTTGAAACCATATTTCTCTTAATACAGAAATAACAGTTTTTACGATAAAGGTGCGATATGAAGCAAATTGGGGTGCCGCAAAATCTGAAAACCACCACGGACAACCGTTTCAGCAGCTTATTGGGAACCAGATCGTGGAACGCCTTGCCCGCATCCGTGCGCCGGCGATTTGGGCACCGGTTGGCTGGCGGTGCCAGCGTTGTCTATCAGGGCAAGGTCGTCGCGATGCGCCTGAGCCCTGTTGGCCGGGCATTGGCGTTGCTGGCGCGGATGATCGGCGGACCGCTGCCTTTTGACGAAAGCTGCATCAACCAGCCCGCCATTGTCGCCGTGACCGAAGACTTTGCTGGTTGCGGTCAGTTCTGGGTACGCCAATACGGCCGCACCGGCGGTTTTCCACAGGTTATACACAGTTCGAAACGGTTTGCCGGGCCCACCGGGATCGAGGAATATGTGGGATACGGAATAGGAATGGCCCTTTGCGTCAGCGCAGACCGGGAAGGGATCTATTTCGAAAGCGACCACTATTTCCTGCAGCTTGGTCGATGGAAGCTGCGGTTTCCGCCCTGGCTGCGCCCCGGTGCGCTGACCATTGCCCACAAGGACCTGGGCGGGTCGCGGTTTCTGTTTTCCCTGACCCTGCACAGCCGCCTGTTTGGCGAGTTGATCCGTCAGGACGCAATCTTTCACGACAGTTAGGAGGCCTTATGGACAATCCCATTCTTTGGAGCCTGATCGCCCTGCAGATTTTCATGGGGGCATTCGATACGTTGTTTCACCACGAAGGCACCGAACGGCTTGCCTGGCGTCCGTCGCAAAAGACCGAGCTGCGCCTGCACGGTGTACGAAACTGCCTTTATGCGGTGATCTTCCTGTGTTTTGCCTGGTTCGAACCACGGGGCGGTTGCGCCATCGGACTGGGCGCGATTCTTGTGATCGAAGTGATCATAACGCTGTGGGATTTTGTAGAAGAGGACCTGACCCGCAAACTGCCCGGCAGCGAACGTATCAATCACACGCTGCTGGCTCTGAATTACGGTGCCATCCTTACGCTGGCCGTCCCCTATCTGTGGGCCTGGGCGCGGTTGCCGACCGGGATGGTGCCGGTCTCCTATGGCTGGTGGAGCGTATTGATGACCCTGTCGGCCTTCGGCGTGGCACTGTTCGCCGCCCGCGATCTGCTGGCCGCGCAACGCAGCGACCGTCTGATCCGCGCCGAACCGGCCGGGCTGGTGGAAGACCTGAATCCGCGACAGCACATTCTGGTGACCGGCGGCACCGGCTTTATCGGTCAGCGGTTGGTGCAGGCGCTTGTTTCCGCCGGGCATTACGTGACCGTCCTGACCCGCGACCCGCGCAAGGTGGACGCGTTGCACCATCCTGTACGGGTAATCCGCAGTCTGGATCAGATCGACGACGCCGAACGGTTTGACGCCGTCGTCAATCTTGCCGGTGAACCCGTTGCGGGCGGGCTTTGGACCAGAAAGCGGCGGGCAAGAATCCTGCAATCGCGGGTAGATGTGACAGCGGCTCTGGACGCGCTGATCCAGCGGCTGACGCACAAGCCGGACTGCCTGATCAACGGGTCCGCCATCGGCTGGTACGGTTTGCGTGACGACGAAGCGCTGACCGAAACGGCTGATCCGGCACCGGCCTTTGTTCACGATGTCTGCGCGGCGTGGGAGCAAGCCGCCCGCCGGATCGCGCGCCATGGCGTGCGGGTGGTGGCGTTGCGCATCGGGCTTGTTATGGGCGTCGAGGGCGGCATGCTTGCCCGGTTGCTCACCCCGTTCGAGTTTGGCGGCGGTGGCGTTCTGGGTGACGACAGGCAGTGGATGTCCTGGATCGAACGGGACGATCTGGTGCGCGTGATTGCCTTTGCCATGGCGCACAGTCAGGTGGACGGTCCGCTGAACGCAACGGCGCCGACCCCTGTGCGCAACGCTGAGTTCACGCAATCCCTTGCCCGGGCCCTGCGCCGACCTGCCGTTCTGCGGTTTCCCGATTGGCTGTTGTCCTTCGCGCTGGGCGATTTGGGGCGCGAGACGATGCTGGGGGGTCAGCGGGTTCTGCCCGACCGTCTGTTGCGGCTTGGGTTTTCCTTCCGTTACGCAGAACTGTCCCTGATGCTGCGCGACATCACCGGTGCCAGCCCGGAACAAAATACTGCAGCGGCTTCGGCCGATCAGGCACCGGCAGAATGAATTTGGCGCAGGGGCGCTAGGTCGCCCCTGTCTGGCCCGACACGTCCAGCCCACCGATCTGCGCCAGCAGGGTCAAAATCTCATCGACGCCCTGCCTGTGCCGTAAAGATGTGAATACGAAAGGCCGCCCCTTGCGCATTCTGGAGGCATCGCGATCCATCACCTCAAGCGAGGCCCCGACATGCGGGGCCAGATCGGTTTTGTTGATTATCAGAACGTCAGATTTCGTGATGGCTGGCCCGCCCTTTCGCGGGATTTCCTCGCCTGCGGCCACGTCGATAACGTAGAGCGTGACGTCCGCGAGTTCAGGGCTGAAGGTGGCCGACAGGTTGTCGCCGCCGCTTTCGATCAGCACCACCTCGACCTCCGGGTGACGGGCCTGCATCTCGGCCACGGCGGCGAGGTTGATCGAGGCATCCTCGCGGATCGCCGTATGCGGGCAGCCGCCGGTTTCCACGCCGATGATCCGGTCCTGCGGCAAAATCTGCATGCGCATCAGCGCCTCTGCATCCTCACGCGTGTAAATGTCGTTGGTGATCACCCCGACCGAGACCTTGTCGCGCAGCGCCTCGGACAGCGCGGCGGTCAGCGTGGTTTTTCCGGCACCCACCGGGCCGCCGATACCAACGCGCAGGGGGCCGTTCATATTGGTCATGATCGGAATATCCTTGAATACTGGGTTTCATGTTTCATCGCCGCGATGTCGGACAGGAAGGCGGTGGACCCAAGGTCGTCCAGCCCGCCGTCGATCGCGTCACGTGCCACGCGTTGCACCAATGGCGTCAGATAGCGGATCAGCCGCTGGGCGTCGGTCTGGCCAAGGGGCACCAGCCGCGTAGCGCAGGCCACCAGATTGGACAGGAACGCCTGCAGGTACATCTGGGCCGTCAGTTGCAAGGGCAGGTTTTGTAGCCGGGCCGCGTGACCGACCGCCACCGGATAGGTCAGAGGGTGCATGTCCAGCGCCCAGACCTCGGCCGTTACGCCACAGAACGCCTCACCCAAAAGGCGCGTTTCAAGCAACCGTTCGGCCGAGGCGCAAAACGCCCGTGCGGTGCGGTCGGCTTCGGCCAGTGCCGGGGGCGTGAGTGCCTTGTAAGCCGCCGTCAGAAACAGGCAATCGTTGCGCCCGGACCCGTGTTCGATCACGTTGGCGATCCATCTGCCGGTCTCTGCAGCGTTGGTTACAACGCTGCCGTCAATTGCGGTTTCCAACCCGTGAGAATAGGCGAACCCACCTACCGGGTACGCCGGAGACAGCCATTGTGTCAGCGTCAGAATTTCGGCGTCAGTGGGCATGGCCATGGGTCCTGCCGTGACCATATGCGCCACCCTCGGGTGTGAACGGCTCCCGCACCTCCCGGACAGTTGCGCCGATCTTCAACAACATGTCCCGGATGACATGGTCCACCTGAATCAACAGGCGGTTCCGTTCGATCTGACAGGGCGTATGGCGATTGCCGATATGCCACGCGATGCGAGGCAGGTCGACGGCCTGAACCTCCAGCAACATCTCGGGCGCGGCCTGAATCTCGACCTCACGCCCGTCATCCAGGATCAGGGCGCCGCCGTGATCCAGCGACGTGGTCTGCGCCAGATCTACAAGAATCTGTTCGCCGCTGTCACAGGTCAGGACCTTGCGGCGCAAAAAACGGTCTTCGTAGGTCAGCGAAAGATGGTCTGCGGGATCACCATGTTTGTGGTCGCTATACTGGCGTGCTGTGCAGAGCAGGGCGGTCATTGGCACGCGCCCCCGGAACTGGTCAGAGCCAGATGGAATCCGCGAAAACGTGATGTACGATCCGATCGCGCGTCAGACCGCGCTTGCGCAGTTCTTCGTCGCTCATCGACTGGAAACGTTCGATTTTCCGAACGCGGGATTGCGCCTCGGCCAGTCTGACCAATGCCGAATAGATCGACGAACCGATTGAAGAGAACAGGCCGGGAAGGGAAAAACCGCTGCGTGCCTGACTTGCTGTATGTGCCATTTGGACCCCCGATTACGAGCGTGGCGTTGGTCCTCCCATGGGTTTCATAGTTTGTCATTTCGTCCTCACTTTGTAGTGGGTGTTTGATCATGGCTGGAATGCAGGTGCTGCAACGCAGCACAAAAAACAGTCAGAACATGAAATAGCGCTGCGCCATCGGCAGGGTTTCGGCAGGCTGGCAGGTCAGCAGCTCGCCGTCCGCGCGTACCTCATAGGTTTCCGGATCGACCGAGATTTCCGGCGTTGCGTCATTCAAAAGCAAGTCGTGCTTGCCGATGTTGCGGGTGTTCCGGACGGCGACCGTTTGTTTTGCCAGCCCCAGCCTGTCGCCAATCCCGTCTGCCTGCGCGGCGGTCGAGACAAACGTGATGGCCGAGTTTTCGACTGCTCGCCCAAATGCCCCGAACATCGGGCGGCTGTAGACCGGCTGCGGCGTCGGGATCGAGGCGTTGGGGTCCCCCATCTGCGCGCAGGCGATGGTGCCGCCCAGCAAAACCATCTCGGGTTTCACGCCGAAAAAGGCGGGGTTCCACAGAACCAGATCAGCGCGCTTGCCTTCTTTGATGCTGCCGATTTCGTGACTCAGCCCATGTGCGATGGCCGGGTTGATCGTGTATTTCGCGATATAGCGGCGGACGCGCAGGTTGTCGTTGTCGCCAGTTTCTTCAGCGAGACGCCCCCGCTGTTTCTTCATCTTGTCGGCGGTTTGCCAGGTGCGGATCAGTACCTCTCCGACGCGGCCCATAGCCTGACTGTCGGATGCGATGATCGAGAACGCCCCCATGTCGTGCAGGATGTCCTCTGCCGCGATGGTCTCACGCCGGATGCGGCTTTCGGCAAAGGCCACGTCCTCGGGGATGGATTTATCGAGGTGGTGACAGACCATGAGCATATCCAGATGCTCCTCGACCGTGTTCACCGTGAATGGCCGGGTGGGGTTGGTCGAGGAGGGCAGAACGTGGTTTTCGCCGCAGATCCTGATGATGTCGGGGGCGTGGCCACCGCCCGCGCCTTCGGTGTGAAACGCGTGGATCGTCCGGCCTTTCATCGCAGCTACGGTGTTCTCCACGAAACCGGATTCGTTCAGCGTATCGGTGTGGATCATCACCTGCACATCCATTGCGTCGGCTACCGAGAGGCAGCAGTCGATGGCCGCAGGCGTGGTGCCCCAATCCTCATGCAGTTTCAGCGCGCAGGCGCCCGCCTTGACCTGTTCCTCCAACGCAGCGGGTAGCGAGGCGTTGCCCTTGCCCGCAAAGGCCAGGTTCATCGGAAAGGCATCCGCCGCCTGCAACATGCGCCCGATATGCCAGGGGCCGGGGGTGCAGGTGGTGGCCAGAGTGCCATGCGCCGGGCCGGTGCCACCGCCCAGCATGGTGGTCAGGCCGGAATGCAGCGCGTCCTCAATCTGTTGCGGGCAGATGAAGTGGATATGGCTGTCGAAGCCGCCTGCGGTCAGGATACGCCCTTCGCCTGCGATGGCCTCAGTCCCCGGGCCGATGATGATGTCGACGCCCGGTTGCGTATCCGGGTTCCCGGCTTTGCCGATCTTGGCGATGCGCCCGTCTTTCAGGCCCACATCCGCCTTGTAGATGCCAGAGTGATCCACGATCAACGCGTTGGTGATCACCGTATCCACGGCCCCCTCGGCGCGCGTGATCTGAGATTGCCCCATCCCGTCGCGGATCACCTTGCCGCCACCGAACTTGACCTCTTCACCATAGGTGGTCAGGTCGCGTTCAACCTCGATGATCAGGTCGGTATCGGCCAGTCGCAGTTTGTCGCCAGTGGTGGGGCCAAACATGGCCGCGTAGTCCGAGCGTTTGATATGCGCCGGCATCAGAGCGCCCCCATGACCTTTTGATTGAACCCATAGACCCTGCGCGCGCCGCTTATTGGGATCAGCGTGACTTCACGGCTTTGCCCCGGTTCAAAGCGCACCGCAGTACCCGGCGCGATGTCCAGCCGATGCCCGCGCGCGGTGTCGCGGTCAAACTCCAGCGCCGGGTTGGTTTCGGCAAAATGGTAGTGCGAGCCCACCTGCACCGGCCGGTCTCCGGTATTGGCCACCAACAGGGTGATCGCCGTCGCTTTGGCGTTCAGGATGATCGTGCCATCGGCGGGGAAGACCTCGCCGGGGATCATTTCGGCAGCTTGGCGATCAGGGCGATTACCACCAGCGCCACCAGTGCCAGCCCGATGCCCAATGTGGCATAGTCACTGCCATGCGCGTGGACATGGGTGTCGGTATGCGCGACCGCAGGACCGGCAAGGATCAGGGCAGGGAGCAGCATTCGGGTCATGGGATTTCCTTTTTGATTTAACGGATTGGATTATGCACGGTCACCAGTTTGGTGCCGTCAGGAAAGGTGGCTTCGACCTGAACCTCAGGGATCATCTCGGGCACGCCGTCCATGCATTGCGTGCGGGTGATCACTTCAGCCCCGGCCTGCATCATGTCGGCGACCGATCGGCCGTCACGCGCGCCCTCGACCACGGCGTCGGTGATCAGGGCGATCGCTTCGGGATGGTTGAGCCGCACGCCCCGCGCCAGTCTTTTACGGGCGACCTCGGCCGCCATGGCAACCAACAATTTGTCTTTCTCGCGGGGGGTCAGGTTCATGTCAGAGCATCCAGCATCGGGGAAGGGTGTCGTCGTTCAGGTGCCGCAGGATCGGCATCAGCGTGCGGCGCAGGGTCAGGCCGTTTTCAGCCAGCATCCGGATCACCAGCAGGTCATCATGGGTCAGGCTTGCTCCGGCGGTGTCAGGCAGCATCCGGCGGACAGGTTCAACATGGCCCTCGGCTGAGGGCGACACCAACACCACCAGCGCCATCGCACCGGCGCCATCGGCGATGCAGGGTTGCGCCAGATGGGTCTGCAAATCGCCCGAAAACCGGATCGCATCCAGAAACACGGGCATGCCGCCGCGCCGAATTTCGATGCGGTCTCTGAGGCAGATATCCGACAGGGTCTCACCCATGGCCGCCCGCCCGAAAATCAGTGGCTCAACCATCAGCGCCGAGGCGTCCGTGGCCATGTCGATTAACAGACGGCGGTCCAATGCGCTGCCATTGAACAGAATGGTTTCCTGCGGCAGCCAGTTCAGGCGGGCACCGGGATCGATGTTCAGGTGGGTGTTGATTTGCCCACGTTGACCCGGCTGCGCCTTATAGGCACGCTCGCAGGCCTGCGTCGTCAGGGTCAGCGTAGTGTCCGCCGCAGCGTGTGCAGTCAGCCGAAAGGAATCGCCGCCGGTAATCCCGCCTGCTGTGTTCAGCAAAACCGCCTCCAGACCCTGGGTCGCGGACCGGGGGAACAGGCACTTGTACGAGCCGGACTGGCGCAGCCCATCCAGAACCGAGATTTTGCCCAGTTTCTTTGCGCTCAGACGAATCGCGCCGGTTGCACGCGGCGGCGTTGCGCCCTGACTGGGTGTTATGTTGGCAAGTTTTGTAATGGCGCACCCGAGTGTCGAAGACCTGTGCCATTTGTTTCACCAGACGGGTGCCGGAACTCTATTCTGCGCCGCCGCATTTGGCGGATTTCCCTGCGTCTTGATTAATTTTTGACCACGCGGCCACATGTCAGGTCAAAAAATAAGCAGATACAGCGGAATTGTCGAATGGCCATGACCGCCGGTTTGCCAAGTTCGCTGCGACGCAGAAACCATATAGGTGCCCGTTGCGGAACCTATCCCGGGGTGTGTGACGGCTGCGCGAATTGGACCTCGGACACAACCGCCACACAGAACGCAACAACAGTTGCGGGGAACAGGTAGAAGAAGAGCCCGCCTCTGCGTTAACCCTCTCGCCGGTGCGCTCTATTACCCAAAGGCGGCCAGAATCCGCGCGGTGGTGGTTGTCGAACATAACATGGAGTTCGTTCGCCGCCTGAACTGCAAGGTTACCGTACTGCATGAGGGCTCTGTTCTGGCCATCGCACGGGCGCTGATCACCCGGCCAAAGCTTCTGTTGCTGGACGAGCCCACCGAAGGCATCCAGCCCAACATCATCCAGCAGATCGGAGAGGTCATCCGCCACCTCAGAGAACAGGGTGAAATGGCGATTGTCCTGGTCGAGCAGTATTTCGATTTCGCATATGACCTCGCCGATAGATTTGTCGTCCTCAGACGCGGCGCGGTTCTGACATCCGGCGCCAAGTCGGAACTCTCACGCGATCAGGTATTGCGGGGGGTTACGGTTTAGCTACTGTGGCTGGCGAACATCGACCGGCCCCCTTATCCGGGGCTTTCCCTTGATATTCATTTGCAAATCTGCGGCGCATTTTGAATAGGTTGATATGCCTGTTCTAACGGCAATGGACATACGCGTTTTGCGCCGGGCAATGTCCCGTAACGCTGACCGTCCAGCCGCCGGATGCAGGCAGGGATAATGAGGATTGAATGGCCAACAGATCTGTCTCACGCCGCACGCTGCTGAAAACCGGTGCTGCCGCAACCGGTGGTCTGGCCCTGCCCACGATCTTTACTGCCGCGTCGGTCGCCGCTTATACGAATGAGCCGACGGGCCCTTCGGTGGTTTTTGGCTTCAATGTCCCGCTGACCGGACCTTATGTCGACGAGGGCGAGGACCAGTTGCGCGCGCAGCAACTGGCGGTTGACCATCTGAACGGCATTGGCGACGGCGGGTGTCTTGGTACATTTACCTCCAAGGCGCTGACGGGGAACGGAGTCCTTGGCAAAAAGGTCGAATTTGTCACCGGTGACACGCAAACCAGATCGGACGTGGCGCGAAAGTCTGCCAAATCCATGATCGAAAAGGACGGCGCGGTCATGATCGGCGGCGGGTCGTTTTCGGGCGTGGCGATTGCGGTTCAGGACCTCTGTCAGCAGACGGGCGTTGTCTTCATGGCCGGTCAGACCCATTCCAACGACGTGACCGGCAGGGATCGAAAGGCCAATGGGTTCCGTCATTTCTTCAATGCGCAAATGTCGGCCGACGCGCTGGCCCCGGTACTGGCGACCGAACTGGGCCGTGAACGCCGCGCCTATCACCTGACGGCCGATTACAACTGGGGACGCAGCCAGGAAAAGGCGATGGTCGCATCGACCGAGGCCGTGGGGTGGGAAACGGTCAAATTCTTGCGGACGACGCTTGCGACAACGGATTTTTCACCCTTCATGCCCCTTATCCTGGAGTCGGGCGCAGATGTGCTCGTTCTGAACCATTACGGCGGCAGTATGGTGAACGCGCTGGTCAGCGCGATGCAGTTCGGTTTGCGTGATCAGGTTGCCAACGGCAGGGATTTCCGGATCGTCGTGCCGTTGGTCACTGAACTGACGGCCGCCGTGGCGGGGGAAAGCATCAAGGGTGTGATGGGTTCGGTGAACTGGAACTGGCAGTTGCAGGACGAAGGCACAAAGGCATTTGTCAACTCGTTTCAGGCAAAATACGGCAAGCCCCCTTCGAACGCGGCGCAGACCTGTTACGCGCAGACTCTGCTGTATGCCGACGCCTGCGAACGCGCAGGAACTTTCAACCCCTGCGGCGTGATCGAAGCTTTGGAGGATTTTGAGTTCGGCGGGCTTGGCAACGGCCCGACCTTGTATCGCGGTGCCGATCACCAGTGCTTTAAGGATGTTCCTGTGGTGCAGGGCAGCGAAGCCCCCACCAATGCACACGACACGCTTCAGATCGTTGGGGTGACGCCACGCGCGCAGGTCACCTATGACCCCGGTCATCCGATGTTCGACGGCGGCATCCTCGGCACCTGCAATTCAGGCGCATAAGCCGGCCAGTGGCCGTATAGTTGCTGATCCCCGTCCCGGGCAGGATTCGCGTGACAGGCAGCGAATATAGGGCGCTTTGCACCCGGTCCACGTGCTTTCGTCGATGAATGCAAGAAAAAGTCGCTGCGATTTCAACGTCATCTCGGGGTCTACGGGAATCCCCCAATATCTAATTTCGGACCGATTCGCTAAGTATTGATTATCGAAAGGGTCATTCCGGACCATACCACTTTTCCCCCTGTGAGGGGCTGGCTTCTTACCCCCTCGGCCGGCCCCTCAGTCACCCTCCGGATACCGTTTCCATTCATCCCTGAGACGGCTTGGGCCAGGCACCTGTTCAGGTGGTCTGGCTCAGCTTTTGCACCACCTCGCGGACCAGCGCGGGTAACTCGGATGCGTCGCCATAACTGGCGGTGTGGGCGATATCCGTGACAGGTGTTTTTCGGTATCCGTTGGCAAACAGCAAAAACGGAACCCGCGCCCGCCGGGCGGTTTCAGCGTCAACCTCGCTGTCTCCGACAAATAGACGGGGGCCAGAGGGCGCGACGGCGTCAAAGCTGGCCTCAAGATGAGCCGGGTCCGGTTTGCGGGTATTCAGACTGTCGCCGCCAAGGACGGCATCGAAATGATGCGCAAGGTCCAGAGCTTGCAGAACATGGCGCGCTGGTCCTTCAGGTTTGTTTGTGCACACGCCCAGAACGCATCCCATCGCGCGCAGTTGATCCAGCGCCTGCGGTATTCCGGCATAGGCAACCGTCTTGACGCAGGCAGCGGCATTGTAATGTGCCAAGGTTTGCCGGGTCAGATCCGCATGGTGGTCCATCGGCAGGCCGCAATGGCGGATGACACGTTCAACCAGTTTGGGCAGGCCGTTGCCCACAAAATGTTTCACCGTTTCCTGCGGCAGCGGCGCGACACCGGCGTCCTGCAACATCCTGTTCGCAGCCCCTGCGATATCGGGAAGGCTGTCCACAAGCGTTCCGTCCAGATCGAACATGATTGTCGCGCGCATCTGCTGCCTCATTGCATGGATATCTGCGCAACACGTATCGCGCCGGACAAACCTGCGCAATCTATGTGGTGCCGCATAACGGGGCTTGACATACCTGACTAAAATAATCAGATTAAATGAGAAGCTGTCAGCCAACCCTCAGCCGGGTCAGCCAGATCGACCAAAAACGCGAACAGATAAAGGCTTTCGCCCGAAAACTTCTGGAGTTGTCCTGATGAATGTGCAGAACCCGAATCCCGGCCAGTCCTATGCGGTTTCCATGCTTCCGGCTCATAAGGCCGAAGACCTGACCAAAGGTGGGAACCTGGCCCATATCGAACTGGGCGACCAGCTGTATACGCTGCGCATCACGCGGGCCGGTAAACTGATCCTGACGAAATGAGCGCGCCTTCGTCACGCGGCGGGGCTGCGGTGGGGCGGCTGTCCGATCTGACCCCGATCGAAGCCGGTGCCGTCATGTACCTGCGATTGTGGAGCGACGGCGCGCACGGTCGCAGGGACGCGGCGCATGATTTCGAGATCGCGCTGGGCGTCGATCAGGGCCGGGCCACGATGATGACGCTGGACCGGTTATGCGTTCTCTGCGCCCAACACGGCCGGCGACCGCTGGTTCGCCACGGGCTGGACTGGTCCTGCCTGGGTGCGGATGAAAACTGCTTCGCCCAGATGATCGCCGCAGCATCTGAAGGCGCCCGTGAAGACGCGATGATGATGGCGTCGCTGATCGTGCGCCCTGATTTTGCGCCGGCGCTGGCGTCATTGTCCGAAGAGCTCGGTCTGGCCCTGCGACGAATGACGGCATCAATCCCGGTGCCGACAACCGGCCATCAGACCCCCTCGGCCATGCTGCACTGAGCGGTGATGGCGCGGCCCCGGCAACATTTGCCGGGGTCCCAGCTCAGCAGCACCCGCACCCGGTATGGTGATGGTCGTGATCGCACGCGGGTGCCGGGGCATAGTCGCCGACTTCGGACAGAACATCGCGCAGCGCCCACAGGATCATGTCCACATCCTCGGCTTCGATGGTCAGGGGCGGGCGGATCTTCAGGATATTGTCCTTGGGACCTTCGCTGCCGATCAGGATACGGTGAACGCGCATCCGGTTCTTGACGTATTTGCAGATTTCCGTGCTTTCAGACCCGTCCGGGTTGATCAGTTCCACCCCCAGAAACAGACCCATGCCGCGCACGTCGCCGACACAGGCGAAATCGGCCTCGATCCGGCGCAGCCCTTCCATCAGACGCGCGCCCATGATGCGGGCATTCTCCTGCAACCCTTCGTCATCGACGATGTCCAGCACCTCTTTGCCGATCCGGCAGGACAGGGTCGAGCCGCCAAAGGTCGAGAAAAACTCGATCCCGTTGTCAAAGCTGCGGGCGACTTCCTTGGTTGTCACCAGCACACCCAAGGGGTGCCCATTGCCGATGGGTTTTCCCATGACCACGATATCCGGCAGCGCGCCCTGATGTTCGAAGCCGAAATAGTATTCACCCAGACGTCCCAGCCCGGTCTGCACTTCGTCGGCGATGCAAACCCCGCCGGCGGCCCGGATTTTCTCATAAACCGCAGGCAGATAGCCCTTGGGGGGGATGATCTGACCACCGACCGAGGGGAAGGTCTCGGCGATGAATCCGGCCACGCCCTGTCCCTTGTCCTGCAAGGCGGCAATCGCCGTGTCTACGAGGTCAGCGTATTTCTGGGCGCAGTTGGGATCGTCACGTTTGAACGACCCCCGATAATCGTCCGCCACTTCGACCAGTTCGACCCAATCGGCCTGACCGATCCCTCCGGGTTTGTTGAACTTGTAGGCCGAGATCGCAACGGCTGCATTGGTGTTGCCATGATAGCCGTGATCCGGTGTCACGATTCCCTTGGCCCCGGTATGCGCGCGGGCCAGCCGCAGGGCCAGTTCGTTCGCCTCGGTGCCCGAGTTAACGAAGAAACAGACCTGAAGATGATCGGGCAGCTTTGACAGGATCTTGTCAGCAAACGCCGTCTGAGCCGGGTGAAGATAGCGGGTGTTGGAATTCATCCGCTTCAACTGATCGGCCGCAACCGCCTGAATGCGCGGATGCGCGTGACCCACATGAGGCACGTTGTTGTAGGCGTCCAGATAAGGGCGCCCCCATTCGTCGAACAGATGGTGCTTCCAACCACGCACCAGCATCACCGGATCGTCATAGGTCAGTGACAGATTGCCGCCGAAATGATCCTGCCGCCCCTGCAGGATCGCCTGCTTGTCGGTCGGCCGAAAGAACACCTTGTCATCCGGCAGGTTCAGCAAGGCCGCCGGGTTGGGGCAGACCGCGTGCCAGAGGTCCATCTCGTCAGGATCACCAACCCCCGGCCAGTCGTTTTTCATCCCGTCCGTGGTCAGGGCCAGCTGGAAATGCACGTGAGGCGCCCAACCGCCGTTTTGGCTGGCATCGCCGAGCCGGGCAAAGGCTGCACCCTGCGCCACCGGATCGCCCGGTTTCAGCCGGTCGCAGACCTCAGGGTCCAGATGACCATAGAGCGTATAGAACGGATCACCTTCGGGCGTTTCATGATGCAGGATCACGACACCGCCATAGTCCAGATGCGCGTCTCGGTTCTCGACCGCCTCGACCCGTCCGCTCATCGGTGCATGCAGGACGGTGTTCACCGGGGCAAACACGTCCACCGCCAGATGAACGGTGCGCCGGTCCGACGCCTTCCATGGCCCTTTGCGAAACCCCGGCTCGGTATAGATCAGACGTGGTTCGTTGTAATAGCCCAGCCACGGGCCCTCGCCAAACTCCTCCCCCACGCGCTCGGCCTCTTCCAGAGGCATGTGAAACGGGTTTTGCGGCCAGGTCGAGCTCTCAACCGACAGCGACCCCGTGGGCGCATCACTCAGGTCCTGCCCCATCATCTCGGCAAACTGACCACGATGCTCCGAAAGATAGGCATGAATGCGTTCCGCCCCATCCGTCACAGGCAATCCACAGGCCGCCCGCAGCCGCGCTGACATTAGCCCGCCATTGACAGTTCCGTTCTCAAGGAACCGCCACGCGGGCGCCTGGCTGATTGTCACGTAAGGATCGTCCGGGTTTTCCGAGGCCATCAGGGTCGAATTCACGACCGACACGGCCAGCCGCATCCGCAGCAGAGGCCAAATCAGATCGACCTCATCCGCCCGCAGCCGGTTGGCCGCGTGGTATCCGCGCACCATTGCGGCCAACGCCCGCTCGGGCCTGGGGTGGTCCAGCACGACATACGCGCCCGCAATGGCCAGATCGCAAACCCGCGGGGCTGAACACATGTCGCCCAGATCGATCAGCCCGGATATGCTCTGCCGCTGGCCCAATTCGCCTTCGACCAGAATGTTATAGTCATTTGCGTCGTTGTGGATCGCCTGTGCAGGCAGGTGCGCCAACTGGTCCGCTATCGCGGTGAACCCGTCGCAAATATCCGCCAATATCGCCCGCCGCGCAGGGTCGGTTACGACGTCGAGCTGGTCCGCGACCCAACCGGCCTGTGTCAGGTCCCATTTGAAATCGGACCGGTGCAGGCCGTCATGGGCAAAGCGTTCCAACGCCTTGTCGGTTGCGCCCAGCACCCGGCCCAATTTCAGGATCAGTTCCCCGGATTTGGGCGCAGCTTTGGCATAGCATTGCCCCGGCAGACATTCGAGCAGCCACACAAGCCGCTTTTGGCCCAGCATATCTGCAATTTCCGGCAGCATATTCCCGTTCAGATCAGGAAATACCTCGGGAAACGGCAATCCCGGAGCTGCGGATGCGATATGCGCCAGCGCCTTGACCTGCAGGTCGACAAGGTCAGCCTCGCAACCTGCGCGCATCACCTTCAGTACATAGTCCCGTCCGTTGGTGGCCCGGACCAGAATGTTCTGGTCATATTCCCCATCCAGCCGTGTCAGCCCGGCCTCCAGCCCCCAATGCCGGTGCAGGGCCTCAGCCCAGAAAGCACATGTGTCGTTCATATCAGATCCCGTCCCGTCTGCACCGTGATCCTCTTCATCTGGCTAAAAATACCTTCGGGGGTGAATTGGCCCGGCGGGCCAAGAGGGGGCAGACAGCCCCCTTTCTTCAGTCCAATGCGCGCAACCGTTTGAACAACGAAGACGTGTCCCACCGTCCACCGCCCAGTTTCTGCACGTCCTTGTAGAACTGATCCACCAGGGCGGTCACCGGAAGCGAGGCGCCGGTTTCGTTTGCCGTCGCCAGACAGATCCCCAGATCTTTTCGCATCCAGTCGACCGCAAACCCGTGTTCAAAGTGATCGTCCAGCATGGTTTCATACCGGTTTGCCATCTGCCAGCTGCCCGCGGCGCCCTGGCTGATCACCTCGACCACGGAACGTCCGTCAAGCCCGGCTTTTTCGGCGAAATGCAGCGCTTCGCTCAGGCCCTGAACCAGCCCGGCGATGGCGATCTGGTTGCACATCTTGGTCATTTGACCCGCCCCGCAATCACCGATGCGGCGACAGATTTTGGCATAGACCTGCATGATCGGCTCGGCCGTTTTATAGGCTGCCGCATCACCGCCGCACATGATCGACAGAACGCCATTTTCAGCCCCTGCCTGCCCGCCCGAGATCGGGGCGTCGACAAAGGCGATGCCACGCGACTTTCCGGCCTCATACAACTCGCGCGTCACCTTCGCGGAAACGGTTGTATGGTCCACAAAGATTGCCCCTTCGGTCATTCCGTGGAACGCACCGTCTTCGCCGGTGCATACCATTCGAAGATCGTCGTCATTGCCAACACAGGACATCACGAATTCAGCACCCTCGGCCGCCGCGCGCGGTGTTGTTGCTAATGCGCCGCCAAACTGCGCCACCCAGGCCTCGGCCTTAGCGGCGGTGCGGTTGTAAACCGTTACCTCATGACCCGCTGTCTGCAGGTGACCGGCCATGGGATACCCCATGACGCCCAGACCCAGGAACGCGACTTTTGCCATTTGGTGATCCTCTCTGCTGTCCGGCGGCCGGCTTTCTCATCGGGCCGGAATGTTACGCAGAGACAAAGCAAAGCTGCGGCCAAAGGGCAACCCCGTGCTAACTGTTGCCACCCAAATCCTGCAGGATCGGGCAATCGGGTCGGTCATCCCCGGCGCAGGCGTCGATCAGGTGACCCAGCGTGTCGCGCATTGCGTTCAGGTCGGCGATCTTGGCCTCGATCTGGGCCAGATGCGCCCGGGCCACCTTTTTGACGTCCGCGCTGGCGCGGGTTTCGTCTTCGTACAGTGCCATCAGGGTGCGGCAATCCTCGATGGTGAATCCCAGAGCGCGGGCGCGGCCCAGAAAGTTCAGTTTATGCACGTCGCTGTCGCGGAACCTGCGATAGCCGTTGTCGTCGCGCAAAGGTCTGATCAGGTCGATATCTTCATAATAGCGGATCGTCTTGGCGGGCAGGCCGGTCCGGGTTGCAACATCTCCGATATTCATAAGGTCACCGTTTGGGTTGAATGATCGCTTGGGCCGTCCGGCAGGTTGGGCCGGACGCGGCGCAACCGCAGCGCGTTCGAGACAACAAAGACGCTCGAAAGGGCCATGGCCCCTGCTGCCAGAGCAGGCGACAGAAGATGGCCACTGAATGGGAACAGCACGCCGGCGGCCACGGGGATCAGCAGGGTGTTGTAGCCAAAGGCCCAGACCAGATTCTGCCGGATGTTGCGCATGGTTCTGCGGCTGATGTCCACCGCGTTCGCCACGCCGCGCAGGTCGCCGGACATCAGAACCACGTCCGCCGTTTCGATCGCAACATCGGTACCTGTGCCGATGGCCACACCGATATCCGCCGCCGCCAGAGCCGGGGCGTCGTTGATGCCGTCGCCAACAAAGGCCAGCGTGCCGAACTGGTCGCGCAAGGCGGTGATTGCGGACAGCTTGCCATCGGGCAGCACCTCGGCCGTGACGTGGTCGATGCCCAGCCTGTCTGCCAGCGCCTGTGCCGTGCGTGCATTGTCGCCCGTCACCATCGCCAGCGTCAGGCCCATCGCATGCAACCGGTCCAGCGCCTGTGCGGTGCCGGGTTTGACGGGGTCGGACACGGTCAGCAGCGCCGCCGCCAGACCGTCAATCGCAACAAACAGAGGTGTGGCCCCTTCAGCCGCGCGCCGCTCTGCCTCAGGTGTCAAATCGGTCAGATCCACGCTGTTGCGCGCCATCCATCTGGGTGAACCGATCAGCAGATTGCGCCCTTCGACAACCGCCTGAACCCCCAGACCGGTATGGGATGCAAAATCCGAAGGCGCCGGCAGTTCCGATGGGCCTGCGCGGGTGATCGCGGTCGCGATCGGATGTTCCGAGCGCGCCTCGACCGCGGCGGCCAGTCGCAGCACGTCGTCGCGTTCAAAACCGTTGGCCGTCAGAACGCTTTCCAATTCGGGCCGTCCCATTGTCAGCGTGCCCGTCTTGTCCAATGCGACGACCCGGGCCTGCTGTAACTGCTGCAACGCGTCGCCCTTGCGAAACAGCACGCCCAGTTCTGCGGCGCGGCCGGTGCCCACCATGATCGATGTCGGTGTGGCCAGCCCCATGGCGCAGGGGCAGGCAATGATCAGCACGGAAACACCGGTGACCAGTGCCATTGGTAGGGCAGGTGCGGGGCCAAGGATCAGCCAGACGGCAATTGTTGACAGGGCCACGCCAATCACCGCGGGCACGAACCAGGCCGTGATCCGGTCCACCAGCCCCTGAATCGGCAGCTTGGTGCCCTGCGCCTGTTCCACCATATGAATCACCTGTGCCAGCACCGTATCCGCCCCAACCCGCGTGGCGCGAACACGCAGCGCACCGGTGCCATTGACGGTGCCTCCCACCACCTGATCCGATGGGGATTTGCCCACCGGTACCGGCTCACCCGTGATCATGCTTTCATCGACATAAGAGGTGCCTTCAAGCACCTCGGCGTCCACGGGCACACGCTCCCCGGGGCGGATTTGCACGATATCGCCGGTCACGATGTCGGAAATCGGGCGGTCCAGTGTCACGCCGTCCAATTCGACCCGCACTGTTTTGGGCTGCAACCCCACCAGTTTGCGGATCGCGGCCCCGGTCCGGCCCTTGGCTCGGGCCTCCATCACGCGTCCCAGCAGGATGAGGACCACAATGACCGAGGCCGCTTCGAAATACACGTTGGCGCTGCCCTGCGGCAGAACCTGCGGCGCGAAGGTTGCCGTGACCGAATAGAGATAGGCCGCACCTGTCCCTAATGCGACCAGCGCATTCATATCAGGCGATCCGCGCAACAGGGCGGGGATGCCTGTTGCATAAAACACCCGCCCGGGTCCCAGCAACAGCACCGAGGTCAGCGCGAACTGAATCAGGTGACTGGCCTGCGTTCCTATGGTCGTGTGCACCCAATGGTGGAAGGCAGGTATCATATGACCACCCATTTCCAGCACGAAAACCGGCAGCGCCAGAACCGCCGCAAATACTGTTGCGCGCGTCAGGGCACTGGCCTCGGCCATTTTCTCGCTATCGGTCCTGTCTTCGCTGATGCAATCGGCCACGCGGGCGGGATATCCGGCATCCTCCGACAGTTTGGCAAGATTTTGGGGGTCGGTTGCTCCGTCAATGTAGGTGACGGTTGCGCTTTCGGTCGCCAGATTGACCCGGGCCTCGATCACGGCCGGATCGGTCAACAGCGCTTTTTCGATCCTGCCCACGCATGAGGCGCAACTCATACCGCCGATTTTCAGGGTCGTCTGCCGGGTCGCAGCCGGATACCCGGCACCGGACAACGCGTCGGTCAGCGCATTGACCGGACCGTCATGCGCAACCTGCGCGGACCCGGTCGCAAAATTCACCGATGCCTCGGTCACGCCGGGAACGCCACGCAGGGCGGATTCCACCCGACCTACGCAAGAGGCACATCCCATACCTGTAATCTTCAACTGGATCGTTTGTGGAGCGGCCATCCGACTCATCCTGCGCTATCATTACCCTTCAGATGAGGGTTCCAGTCACGGGAAGGTCAAGGGGTAAGGTGATCTTTCTTTGATGGCAAGACGCCGGACCGCCGAAATACCGGACTTACCGACGCGCCAGTTGCTCCAGCAGAAGCGAATTGTACAACCCGGGCGGGGATGTGCGCACAGCTTCCGGCGACGCAAAAAACCCAAGCATCAGAGCCGCGGAAAACAACACAAAGCCTACAAGGCAAACGCTGGCGACATTTAACGTAGAACGCGGCATGATGGGGCTTCCTTGTAGAAATGACGTGCTGCCGTTTCCGACCCGGTCGGGTCAGGACAGGTTTGCCAGTTGCTGTTTCAACATTTCGTTTTCGGCCTGTAGCTGCGCCAGCTGCACCCCGAGTTCATTCAGGTGCGGACGCAGCTCGGCTTCGGTAAAGCGGGGCGTTATATGGCGCGGGCAATTCCAGTCCAGCGCCTCGACATGGATAATGGCGGCCCGTTCGGCAGGGGCCTCTGCGTCGTCGGGGGAAAGGCCAGCGGCTGCGGCCGCGCCTTCGGAGAATTCAACGCGTCCCAGTATCTTGAGGCGCACCCGGTTGGCATAATCCATCAAGATCATGGCGATCCGGTCGTTGCCGTCCAGATTCCCGCGCGAAATATACTGTTTGTTGCCCGAGAAATCGGCATAGCCGAGGGTCCGGGCACCCAGAACCTTCAAAAACCCGACCGGCCCGCCGCGAAACTGGACATAGGGCCAGCCGGTCTCGGACACGGTGGCCTGATAGAACCCGTCCCTCGCCTCGATAAATGCTTTCTCCGCCTGGCCAATCTCATGCCCCTGCTGCGGGCCGCCCGCGATGAACCGTGCGTAGGTTTTCGCGGAGCCCATCCGCTCCTGATGGGCGCGGACGGCAGGGGTGAAGGTCAGTTCGGAAAACGCGCGTGGCATCGGATGTCCTTTCAGAGCCCCAATTCGGACAGGCCGGGGTGATCGTCGGGGCGCGGGCCCAGGGGCCAGTGATACAAGCGCTCGGCTTCTGTGATAGGCAAATCGTTCAGCGATGCGTGGCGTTTGGCCATGCGTCCATCTTCGGCGAATTCCCAGTTCTCGTTTCCATAGGACCGGAACCACTGACCGCTGTCATCGCGCCATTCATAGGCATAGCGAACAGCGATGCGATTGCCGGAATACGCCCATAATTCCTTGATCAGCCGATAGTCCAGTTCCTTGTTCCATTTGCGGGTCAGGAAGGCATGGATCTGGTCATGCCCGGTGAGGAATTCAGCCCGGTTTCGCCACTGGCTGTCATCGGAATAGGCGGGGGTGACCACATCCGCGTCGCGGCTGTTCCAGCCGTTTTCCGCCATGCGCACTTTCTGCGTTGCGGTTTCTTGCGTGAAGGGGGGCAGAGGGGGGCGGCTCATGTCTTGGTCTTTCATGTCAATGAGGCGGCAATCAGCGCGAGGGTCAACAGGAAGGGGACGTACTGGGATGAAAAGGGACTGGCACGGCGTCGCATCTGACTGCTCCAAGGTTAACAGATCGGTACATCTTGAGTTCAATGTGTACAGATCGGTAAACTTTTTCAAGAGATTTTTCTGTATTTTTTCTATGGGCAGTCCTGAGACCCGAAAATTCCATTGAAAATAAAAGAAAAACGCGTTGAGGTTGTGGTTCGAACCGAAGCGTATTATGTACAGATCAGTACACTCAGGAGCCGAATCATGCGCCCGAACAAACGCGACGAACTGGTCCGCAAAGCGTTGCAGGTCTTTTACCGCGATGGATTTCACGCCACCGGAATGGATAAGCTGGTGACGGAAACGGGGGTGTCGAAGACCTCAATGTACAAACACTTCCGCACCAAGGAGGAGCTGATACTTGCGGTTCTGCGGCTGCGGGACGAGAATTTCCGCAACTGGTTCCTGCGCCGGATCGAAGAACTGGCGGACACCCCGGCCGATCAGTTGCTTGCCAGTTTTGACGCGCTCAGCGAGTGGTTTGAAGAAGACGGGTTTCGCGGCTGCATGTTCATAAAGGCAGGGGCTGAGTTTCAGGACAGGGACCATCCGATCCACGCGCAGGCCGCCGAACACAAGCGCCTGCTGCTGGAATACTTCACGGATCTGGCCCGCAAGGCCGGCGCCCGCGATCCCGAAAAGCTGGGTTGTCAGGTGCTGCTGCTGAAGGAAGGCGCAATCGTGACCGCAGTTCTTCTGAAAAGCTGCGATCCGGCGCGCGATGCCAAGGCGGCGGCTGGGGTTTTACTGGACGCCGCCCTGGCCTGACCGGGCCACGGGGGCCGCTGTATCAGCGCAGACGCGAAAAAGACGTTGCGTAGCAATCCGATGGACGGATTGGATTGCGCAAAGTCCAAAGCTACTCTGACCGAAATTTGAATCGGGAGGATGCTGTATGTCGCTTTTCACCACCACGGCCGGATGGGCAACCGAGGAACATCGGATGTTCGCCGAGATGGCGAACCGTTTCATGGATGATGAACTGGCACCCAATATCGAGTGCTGGAACGACCAGGGGGTCGTGGACCGTGATTTCTGGCGCAAGGCCGGGGATATGGGGCTGCTGGCGGGCGCGATCCCCGAGGAATATGGCGGCGTCGGCGGCGGAATTGGCTTTGATGCGGTCACGATGTACGCGCAGGCCTCCCAGGGCGACTCGGGCTGGGGATATGCCATCCAGTCGATCGTGATCCACTACATCACCGCTTATGGCAGCGAGGATCAAAAGCAGAAATGGCTGCCCAGGCTGGCATCCGGAGAAATGGTCGGGGCGCTGGCCATGACCGAACCCGGAACCGGTTCGGATGTGCAATCCATCCGGACGACCGCCGAAAAGGACGGAAACTCCTACCGGCTGAACGGGTCCAAGATATTCATCACCAACGGGCAGTCGGCGGATCTGATCCTGGTGGCCAGCAAGACGGACAAGGCCCTGGGGTCGAAAGGTGTATCCTTGATCGCCGTGGAAACCGACGGCGCCGACGGGTTCCGCAAGGGGCGTAACCTCAAGAAGCTGGGCATGAAGGCGAACGACACCGCCGAGCTGTTCTTTGAGGACGTCAAGGTTCCGATGACCAACCTGATCGGTCCGGAAGAGGGGCAGGGGTTTTATCAGATGATGAAACAATTGCCGTGGGAGCGTCTGACCATTGGCATCGGCGCGCTGGGCGCTATTGATTTTGCCATTGCCGAGACCGTCCGATACACGCAGGAACGCAAGGCTTTCGGCCAGCGCGTGATGGATTTCCAGAACACACGCTTCAAGCTGGCCGAATGCAAAACCAAAGCCGAAGTTCTGCGCAGCTTCGTCAACGACTGCATCGCACGCCTCGAAGCGGGCACGCTGGATGCGGCGACGGCCTCGATGGTGAAATACTGGGGGTCGGAAGTGCAGAATGAAGTCATGCACGAATGCCTTCAACTGTTCGGTGGCTATGGGTTCATGATGGAATACCCGATCGCCCGCCTCTATGCAGATGCGCGGGTTCAGATGATCTACGGCGGCACCAATGAGATCATGAAGGAGCTTATAGCCCGCTCGCTGGACACATAGGCAAGACGTGGCTTCTCCCGCCAGTCGTCGAAGTTTCTGACGAAACATCTCCTTCTGTTGGGCCGGGCAGGCGCGGGCGCAGCCCGCGCCTGCCCGGCCGCTCCGCCGTCCGCAGGACGCAAGGCCGAAGGCCGCGCAGCTATTGCGCGGGCACCTGAACTTATCGGATCGAAACCACCGGTGCCGCGTCAACCTGCCCGCGCAACCACGCCCGAAAGGACTTGAGCGGTTCCGATTCCGCGCGGGATTGTGGCCAGACCAAATAGAAATCTCCCAGGCTGACACCCGGTCCGCGCCAGGCCTGCACAAGACGTCCCGTCTTCAGGTCTTCTTCGACCAGATAGCTGGGCAACAGCGCCACACCCAACCCGTGAATCGTGGCCTGACCCATGGTCGAGAACTGATCGAACAACATCCCGCGTATCCCCTGGACGTCACGGCCCTGCGCCGCGAACCATCTTTCCCAGGCATCGGGCCGCGTCTCCAGGTGGAGCAAGGGCGCTTGTTCCAGCCATTCGATGTCGTCGGTTATGTCCGGCAGCAAGTCCGGGGCGCACACCGGCAGAACATCCTCGCGCATGATGGGCAGGTAATTCACGCCGGCCCAGTCCCGCTGGCCAAAGTGAATGGCGGCGTCGAAATGCTCGGCGTCGAAATCGAATGGCCTCAGGCGGGTGTTCAGGTTCACCGTCACCTCGGGGTGGCGGCGCGCAAAGTCCTGAAGGCGCGGGGCCAGCCAGTGCATACCAAACGCCGGCAGAATCGACAGGTTCAGCGATCCGCCGGTCGGGTTGGCCTTGAGCTTCAGGGACGCCTGCGCAAGCTGGTTCAATGCGGTTCGGGCGACACGGACATATTCCTGTGCCGCCGGTGTCAGGTGCAGCCGCATCTGACTGCGCTGGATAAGGTCGACGCCCAACTGCTCCTCCATCGACTTGAGCTGTCGGCTGACTGCGCTTTGCGTCAGGGAAAGCTCTTCGGCGGCGGCAGAGGCGCTGCCAAGCCGGTCAACGGCCTCCAGCGCCAGCAGCGACGGGATCGATGGCAGAAAGCGACGTGGGGCGATCATATGACAATTCCTCATACCTTTCGCACGGAATATCACTGGCATTTGCGCCGCGCCAGCCCGATACAGATGCAGATATTTCAGCGTGGATGATGCCCCATGACAGTGCAGGACAGGATCGTGAGTTTTCAGCGAGCGGACAGGCTGCGCGGAATCGAGCTATCGGAGATCGTGCAGATCTCGGAACGGGCGGCCCGCCTTCGAGCGCAGGGCGTGGACGTCATTGCGCTCAGCACAGGCGAGCCGGACTTTCCGACGCCGGCCCATGTCATCGACGCGGCTCATCGAGCGGCGCTGGATGGGCAGACCCGATATCCGGCGACAGCGGGCGTTCCCGAATTGCGTGCGGCCATTGGCGACGCCGCCGGAATGCAGGCCGAAAATGTGATCGTTTCGACCGGTGCCAAACAGGTGTTGTCCAGCGCGTTGATGGCAACCCTGAACCCGGGGGATGAGGTCATCACCGCAGCCCCTTTCTGGACCAGCTACGCGGACATGGTCAGACTTGCGGGTGGGGTTCCCGTCGTGCTGGATTGCCCGCAGACACAGGGGTTCAAACTGACGCCCGCGCAGTTGGAGGCGGCGATCACCCCGCGTACGCGCTGGTTGTTGTTGAACACACCCTCGAACCCGACCGGGGCGGTGTATTCGCTGCCCGAGTTACAGGCTTTGGGTGCCGTATTGGGAAAACACCCGCATGTCTGGGTGATATCGGATGAGATTTACCAACACCTGTCCTATGTGCCGTTTACCCCGTTTCTGACGGCTGTTCCGGAATTGGCCAATCGGACGCTGACCGTGAACGGGGTGTCCAAAGCGTATTCGATGACCGGTTGGCGTATTGGCTGGGGCATCGGACCTGCGCCGCTGATCGGGGCGATGGCAGCGGTTCAGGGTCAGATCACATCAGGCGCATGTTCCATCGCGCAGGCGGCGGCGCTTGCCGCGATCACCGGCTCGAAGGACCTGTTGGCCGCGCGGTGCCGCGAGATGCAGGCGCGCCGCGATCTGGTCGTGCGCGGGCTTAACGCCGCCGGTCTGGAATGCGCCGTTCCGCAGGGTGCGTTCTATGTCTTTCCCAAGACCCCTGCGCGCATGCCGGAAGACGCCGAATTCTGCCGCCATCTGCTGGACGTGGCGGGCGTCGCCGTGGTGCCGGGGCGTGCCTTTGGGATGCCCGGGCATGTGCGGCTTTCTTTTGCCTATGCCACGGAAAGCCTGCAAGAAGGGGTGCGCCGCATCGCGGCGGCAACCGCAAAGCTCTAACTTTTCCAAGCCGGGGAACCCGTATGGACCGCGCCCAGATCGTTCACGACAATTTCCTGACCCGAGTCGCCGCGCGTGACCTTCCCGGCGGCGCTGCGCCGCAACCGGGGCTGAACCGGGCCGATGCGGTGTCCGTTTTCCGCTCGCAGGTTCTGAGCCGGGCACTGGACTGCACCAGCCGGGCGATGCAGAAGGCGGGGCAGGGGTTTTATACGATCGGTTCTTCCGGGCATGAAGGTATGGCAGCGGTGGCCCATGCCCTGCGTCCAACCGATATCGCCTTTCTGCATTACCGGGATGCCGCGTTTCAGATCGCCCGCGCCGAACAGGTGCCGGGGCAGCAGATCGCGTGGGATATGCTGCTGAGTTTTGCCTGTTCCCGCGAGGACCCGACCTCGGGCGGGCGGCACAAGGTTCTGGGGTCCAAGGCGTTGATGATCCCGCCGCAGACCTCGACCATCGCCAGCCACCTGCCCAAAGCCGTTGGCGCGGCTTATGCGCTGGGCGCGGCGCGTCGGCATGAGCCAGAGCATCGGGAACTGCCAGCGGACGGGATTGCAATGTGTTCGTTCGGCGATGCCTCGGCCAACCATTCCACAGCACAGGGGGCCATCAATACAGCGGGCTGGACCAGTGTTCAGTCCACGCCGTTACCGTTGTTGTTTGTATGCGAGGACAATGGGATCGGCATTTCGGTCAAAACGCCGAAGGGCTGGATTCAGGCCTCGATGGAGCATCGCCCCGGCATCAGGTATTTTCAGGCCAACGGGCTGGATATCTATGAGACCTATGCAGTGGCGCAGGAAGCCGCCGACTATGTGCGGACACGCCGCAAACCGGCCTTCCTGCATCTGAAAACCGTTCGCCTTTACGGTCATGCGGGTGCGGACGTGCCCACCACCTACCTGCCGAAATCCGAGGTCGAGGCGGATGAGGCCAACGATCCCCTGCTGCACTCGGTACGCCTGCTGGATCAGGCCGGGGCGCTTTCACCGGATCAGGCGCTTAAGATCTATGAAGAGACCTGCGCCCGCACCGACCGGATCGCCGCTGAGGCTGCGACCCGCCCGCATCTGGCCAGTGCGCAGGAGGTGATGGCGAGCCTGATCCCACCAAAGCGTGCCTGCAAACCCACCAACGGCCCCGGCGATGAAGCACGGGCCAGGGCGTTTGGCGGCGACATGCGGGCAATGGCTGAGCCGCAACCCATGAGCCGTCTGATCAACTGGGCGCTGACCGATCTGATGCTGGAACATGGCGAGATCGTCTGTATGGGCGAGGATGTCGGCCGAAAGGGCGGTGTCTATGGCGTGACGCAGAAACTGCAGGCGCGGTTTGGCCCGGACCGGGTGATCGACACGCTGCTGGATGAACAGTCCATTCTGGGGCTGGCCATCGGCATGGGGCATAACGGGTTCGTCCCGATCCCCGAGATTCAGTTCTTGGCTTATCTGCACAATGCCGAGGATCAGATCCGGGGTGAGGCGGCGACGTTGCCGTTTTTCTCGAACGGGCAGTTCACCAACCCGATGGTGCTGCGCATTGCCGGGTTGGGCTATCAGAAGGGTTTTGGCGGCCATTTTCACAATGACAACTCGCTGGCGGTGCTGCGTGACATTCCGGGCGTAATTATCGCCTGCCCCTCGACCGGTGCGGATGCCGCAAGAATGCTGCGTGAATGCGTGCGGCTGGCGCGTGAAGAACAGCGGGTCGTGGTGTTTCTGGAGCCCATCGCTCTGTACCCCATGCGCGATCTGCACGACGCCCAGGATGGCGGTTGGATGACCACCTACCCTTCACCGGACCAGCGTACCGCACTGGGCGAGGTGGGCGTTCATGGGGATGGCACCGATCTGGCCATCGTGACTTATGGCAATGGGCACTATCTGTCGAAACAGGCGCTGCCCGAGATCGAAGCGGCCGGCGTGAAGACGCGCATCATCGACATGCGCTGGCTGGCGCCTTTGCCGGTCGACGCCTTGCGCGCCGCCACCAGGTCATGCGCGCATGTATTGGTCGTGGACGAATGCCGCCGCACCGGTAGCCAGTCCGAGGCGCTGATGACCTTTTTCACCGAAGAAAGCCCCGCGACCCCAATCGCCCGCGTCGTGGCCGAGGACTGCTTTATCGCGACGGGCCCGGCCTACGCGGCCCCCCTGCCGTCGAAAGATGGAATCGTGACTGCCGCACTGAACCTGACCGGAGGCAAGGCATGACCCGCACCGCAGTTGTGATCTGCCCTGGACGGGGGACCTATAACAAACCGGAACTGGGTTACCTGCACCGACATCATGCGGATCGCATAGAGATGTTTCAGGGCTTTGACACCATCCGGAAAGTGGCCGGGCAGGAGGCCGTGACCGAACTGGACGGCGCGACCCGGTATACCGTCTCCAAATACTCGCGCGGCGGTGTCGCCTCGCCCCTGATCTACGCCGCCTCGCTGGCCGATGCGCAGGCTTTGTCGGATGATATCGAGGTGGTTGCGGTCACCGGCAACTCGATGGGGTGGTATATCGCTCTGGCCGCCGGTGGCGCGTTGTCGCCGCAGGATGGGTTCCGGGTCGTCAATACGATGGGAACGCTGATGCAGGAACACCTGATAGGCGGGCAGTTGGTCTACCCCTTCACCGGCGAAACATGGGAGAACGACCCGAACCGCAAGGCCGGGCTGCTGGCGGATGTGGCGCGGATTGATGCCAGGGGCGGGCACGATCTGGCCTTGTCCATCGATCTGGGCGGGATGCTGGTTCTGGCGGGCAACGAAAAAGGGCTGACGGCTTTCGAAACCTCTCAGCCCACCGTACAGGAGCGTTTCCCGATGCGGTTGGCGAACCATGCCGCGTTTCACACGCGATTGCAGGCGCCTGTTGCCGCACAAGGGCGCGCGCGTCTGACTGCGGAGCTGTTTGGCCAGCCCCAACGTCCCCTGATTGACGGGCGCGGGAAGATCTGGTGGCCCGGCGCGACCGATACGCAGGCACTGTGGGAATACACTCTGGGCCATCAGGTGACGGAACCCTATGATTTCACCCGGGCCATTCAGACAGCAGCGCGGGAATTCGCCCCGGACCTCTTTATCGTCACGGGGCCTGGCGCGACTCTGGGCGGTGCGGTGGCGCAGTCACTGGTCCTGTCAGACTGGCGGGGCATGGGTGACAAGGCCGCGTTTCAGGCGCAGCAAGAGGCCAACCCGTTCCTGATCGCCATGGGGCGCGACGATCAAAGGGCGCTTGCAACCGGCTGACGCTGCCCCGATGATCCGCGCAATTTTCAGGAGTGCGAAGTGAGCGATCACGATCAGTCCCTCTGGTGCAAAACCTGCCGTGAGCATGTCGACAGCGCCCCTTTGACCGACGAAATCACCGTCGATCTGGCGGTGATTGGTGGTGGCTATACCGGCTGCTCTGCCGCTTTGACGGCTGCGCAGGCCGGCGCGTCGGTCTGTCTGCTTGAGGCGTATGAAATCGGTCATGGCGGTTCGGGGCGCAATGTCGGGCTGGCCAATGCCGGATTGTGGCTGCCGCCCGCAGAGATTCGCGCGCATCTGGGGGCCGAGGCCGGGGACCGGCTGATCGACATTCTGGCGGCGGCGCCTTCGGACGTGTTTGAACTGATCGACCGGCACGGGATCGACTGCACGCCGGTGCGAAACGGAACGCTGCACTGTGCGCATTCCAAAGCGGGTTACAGAGACCTGCAAACACGTCACGCCCAGCTGGTCGAAGCCGGTGCGCCGGTTGAACTGCTGTCCGCAGAAAAGACCGGTCAGCGGACCGGTAGTGCCGCGTTCCGCGGGGCAATGTTTGATCCGCGCGCCGGCACGATCCAGCCGCTGTCTTATGTCCGGGGGCTGGCCCGCGCCGCCGCCGAGGCCGGGGCCGTTATCTGCACGCACAGCCCGGTTGAGACCATGCGGCGCGTAAGCGGCGTCTGGGTGTTGCAAACCAGCCGGGGCCTGTTGCGCGCCAAATCGGTGATTCAGGCGACCAACGCCTATCACCAGAATCTGGCAAACACAGCACCGGCATATGTGCCTGTATACTACTTCCAATATGCCACCGCCCCTTTGTCCGACAATTTGCGCGCCAGTATCCTGCAAGGGGGTGAAGGCTGCTGGGATACCGGCCTGATCATGACCTCGTTTCGGATGGATCAGGACGGCAGGTTCCTCATCGGGGCCATGGGCGATCTGGGCCAAGCAGGCGGCGCGACGCATTCGGCCTGGATCAGGCGCAAAACTGCCAAGCTATACCCGCAACTGGCGGATCAGCCTCTGATCGAAGGGTGGCATGGGCGCATTGCGATGACGTCGGACCATATCCCGAAACTCACGCAGATCGGCCCCAATGCGTTGTCCGTGCACGGATTTTCCGGACGTGGGATCGGGCCCGGCACCGTGTTCGGCAGGTTGGCGGCCAAGAGCCTGCTGAGCAACGACCCGTCGCTGCTGCCGGTGCCAGCACTCGCCGAATATCGTGAAAGCTGGACCGGTCTGCGCCGCGCCTATTTTGAAACCGGCGCGACGTTGACGCATTTCTTCAAGTCCCGGATCTGACCTCAGACCGATCGGGTGATGCCGCCATCGACCCGGATATTTTGGCCGGTGATATAACCGCCGCCTTCCGAGGCGAGCATCGCCACGACCGACGCAATCTCGTCATAGCTACGCCCGTATCGTCCCAGCGGGATACGGGCGCGGAACTCTTCTTTCTCGGGCAGGCTATCGATGAAGCCCGGCAGCACGTTGTTCATGCGGATATTGTCAGCGGCGTACTGGTCCGAGAACAGCTTGGCAAAAGCCGCCAGCCCGGCGCGAAACACGCCCGAGGTCGGAAAGACCGGGTCCGGTTCGAACGCGGCGAAGGTTGAGATATTGATGATCGCCCCGCCACTCTGCGCCTGCATGATCGGAGTGACCAGTCGCGTTGGTCGCACAGCATTCAGGAAATAGACGTCCATCCCGCGATGCCAGTCGTCGTCTGTCAGCTCCAGCACCGGCGCGCGCGGACCGTGGCCTGCGGAATTGACCAGAACGTCGATACGGCCCCAATGGGCCATCGCCGCATCGACAAGTTTCTGCAGATCATCGACGGACTGGTTCGAACCGGTTACACCGACGCCACCCAACTCATGCGCCAGTGCTTCGCCTTTGCCCGATGAAGACAGGATGCCCACTTTGAATCCATCTGCGGCCAGGCGGCGGGCCGAATCCGCGCCCATTCCGCTGCCGCCTGCCGTGATCAGCGCCACTTTGGTCATGTGAATCCTCCTGTTTTGTCGACACACAGGATGCGCCGTTGGAACACGTTTGACCAATCAGTTCTTCTGTCAGTATGCTGTAGAAAATCTACTGGATGACCTGATGGCTGCATTGCCACCGCTGAACGCACTCCGGGCCTTTGAGGCGGCGGCCCGCCATCTGAACTTTCGCCTTGCGGCCGAAGAACTGGGCGTGACGCAGGGTGCCGTTGCGCAACAGGTGCGCGGGCTTGAGGCGCGGCTGGCCGAGCAACTGTTCACCCGTCTGCCCCGGGGTCTGGCGCTGACAGAAGCCGGCCGGCGATTTCACGCGCCGCTGCGCCGGGCTTTCAGGTTGATCGAAGAGGCTGCGGCCGACCTGTCGGGTGATCGCCAGATCACGCTTTCGGTCACGCCCAGCTTTGCCTCGAAATGGTTGGTTCCGCGCCTGCCGGATTTCACCGCGCGCCACCCCGAGATCAGCGTTCAGGTCGACGCGCAGGAACGGTTAGCGGAATTCAGGGCGGACGGTGTGGATCTCGCGGTCCGGCAGGGGCGCCCGCCTTTTGGGCCTAACCTGACTGTCGAGCCGCTGTTTTCAACCGAGTTCATTGCCGTGTGCAGCCCGGCGCTTGCAGAGCGGATCGACAGGCCCGGCGATCTGATGGGCCATGTTCTGCTAAACGACACGCATGGTCTGTGGCCGCTGTATCTGGAACGGCTCGGGGTGTCGGGCAAACCGAGGGTGATGAATTTCAGCCAGACCAGCCTTGCGATTGACGCCGCGATCTCGGGGCAAGGCATCGCGCTGGCCAATGCGCCCCTGGTTGCGGCAGAACTGGCATCGGGCAAATTGGCCCAGCCGCTTGCGGAGGTGCTTGTCGAAGATCTGGGATTCTACGTCGTGATCCCCCGGCAGCCGCGCCAGCCCGGCCTTGTCGCGGTGATGAGGGACTGGTTGCATTCTCAGGTCTGAAACGTTGCAGCAATCGTTTCGATCCGGTCGCGCAGCCAGCGATGGGCCGGGTCGTTTGCCGATCTTTGGTGCCAGACCATGTAGATCGACACCGGCTCGCACTCAAAGGGCAGGGGGACACAGTCCAGTTCCGCTAGCGGGCCTTGCTTCATCAGGGCTGTGTCCGTTGAAATCAGGTCGCTGCCTTTTACAAAGGACGGAATGGCATTGAAATGCGGCAGGGTCACCGTGGGCGGTCTGATGCGGCTCTGATCCACGCCGCGCATGACGGCGCGCGAACTGCGCCCGTCGGCAAAGCGCACCTCGACATGCTCGGTTTCGCAATAGCTGGGCCAGTCGTGTGGCGGTGTACGACGGTTGCTGTCGAAATAGATCATCAGCGGGCTGCTGAGCACACGTTTCTGAAAGATATCGGGCCCGTCCGGCGGCAACGGCGTCAGCATCAGCTGGCAACGGTCGCTGCGCAGTAAATCCGGGTCGGGCACACCCGAGGGAATAAAGCCCAGCCGCAGCCGTACGCCTTCGGACCGCACCGCATGCAGAAGCGGGGGGAAGATTAGCTCACGCGGCATGTCGTTTGTGGCGATCTGGATGTGCATCTCGTCTGAGAGCGGATCGAACGGTCGGTCCTCGGTCAGCGCCCGCATCCCGTCAAGGACGCTCTGCACCGGTTCTTTCAGGGACAGCGCGCGCTCGGTCGGGGTCAGACCCTGACCGGATCGCACAAACAGCGGGTCGCCCAGCACCTGCCGCAGTTTGCCCAACGTGTGGCTGATGGCCGATTGCGTCACACCCAGCCGGTCCGCCGCCTTCGAGACCGAGCTTTCTTCGAGTATCGTCAGAAAGACGCGCAGAACCTTGCCATCCAGGTCAGTGAAATCAATTTTGTTCATACCGTCTATGACTATTCATGAATGGATTTACTGTCTATCGCAGGTTAGGCGATGTGCAGAAACAGGAGGCGCGCGATGGGGATCCGCTTTTTCTCGGACAAGAACAGGCCGGTCCATATGGGCCCCTATCCGCTGGAGCGTCTGGCCCGGCAGGGACAGATGCCGGATCTGTCCAAGCTGCGACCAATGCCGGATCTCAGTTTCCACCGGCCGGAACAGCCCGCAAGCATCGTCAACGCAATGGGCGAATTTCAGGCCATGATGGACACGATCCGGGACGGGTTTGTGAATCCGGTGGCGTCCGAGATCCCATCACACCCGGTTGAACGGGCCAACCACCTGAAAGCGTTTGGCTATTTCAACGATGCGTCGATGATGGGCTGTGGTCCGCTGTCGCCAGGGGCGCTGCTGTCGGAACCGCGCCGAAATCCCGATATTGACCGTCTGGCCCATGCTCTGCGCACCCGCCAGACCAAGACGCTGGCCTCGGGGATCGACGTGATCATGGCCGACCTTAAGGAAAGCATGGAAGCCGCGCCCAGGCCGATGGGGTCGCATCGTCATGCCATCGTCTTTCTTTACGAACACAACCGCGATCCTGATCCGGCCGAGCCGGGATCGGACTGGATCATGGATGCGCAGGATCACCGCGCCTGCCTGCTGGCGACAGAGAATGCGGTGGTGATTGCAAATTACATCCGCCTGCTGGGATATGACGCACGGGCGCACACCGCGATGTCGTCCGAGGTTGATCTGGGCAAACTGGCGGTGGCAGCGGGTCTCGCCTCGATCGAGGATGGCGACGCGGTGGTTCCGTGGCTGGGCCGGCGATTTGGTCTGGCCGCCGTGACGACCGAGATGGAGATTGCGCATGACCAGCCGCTGATGCCGATGGCGCAGCAGCCGTGGTTCCGCACTCAGGGCCCGGCGTGGTGGCTGGGCACGGGTTTTGCCAAAAACGCTCTGAACCGCGACCCTTATGCCAAGCGGCGCTATGCGGATGGAGCGCATCCGTTTGAAAAGCTCAAACGGGTGGACGATCCGACCACCTATATCGACGAGGGTAACGTGGCCCGCGTGCCCAAACGCGCCGACATGTTCGCGCGGGCGCAATTCGGGGACATGGGCAAGACCCTGCAGGATGCGGCCAAGGGTGGTCATTATGTCCGCAAGGCCGCCCCCAGCTTTGCGCAACGGCGCGCGCTGGGCGCGTTTGTCCTTCTGCAGGATGGCGACAGCGCAGAAGGACCGCCCCCGTCTGGTGCTGACCGCAATGCGGCCAATGTGAAGGCGGCCACATACTTTCTTGGCGTCGATGCCGTGGGTCTGAGCCGCTGCCCGGACTGGACGTGGTATTCCCATGACGCCACCGGTGAAGAGATCGTGCCGCCCCATGATCAGGCCATCAGCATGATCATTGATCAGGGCTATGAAACGATGGAGGGTGCCAGCGGCGATGACTGGATCAGCGTGGCCCAGTCGATGCGCGCCTATCTGCGATTTTCGCTGCTGGGCGGTGTGATCGCGCAGCAGATCCGCAATCTCGGCTATAAGGCCCGGGCGCATACAGTGATGGACGGAGAAGTGTTGCAGCCGCCGCTTCTGCTGCTGTCCGGGCTGGGTGAGGTCAGCCGGATCGGAGAGGTCATCCTCAACCCCTATCTGGGTCCGAGACTGAAATCCGGTGTGGTGACGACGGACATGCCGATGACGCATGACAAACCCATCGATTTCGGCCTTCAGACCTTTTGCGAAAGCTGCAACAAATGCGCGCGGGAATGCCCCTCGGGAGCGATTACCGCCGGACCGAAGCTGATGTTCAACGGCTATGAGATCTGGAAATCCGACAGCCAGAAATGCGCCACCTACCGGATCACGACGCCCGGGGGCGCGATGTGCGGGCGCTGCATGAAGACCTGTCCGTGGAACCTTGAAGGCATCTTCAAGGAACGCCCCTTCCGCTGGGCGGCGATGAACGTCCCGCAAGCCGCACCTGCGCTCGCGAAATTGGACGATGCGGTCGGCAATGGCGGGCTGAATGACACCAAGAAATGGTGGTGGGACATCGAGTTGCAGCCAGACGGGGCCTATCGCCCGTCGCAACACGCGCTGAACCGGCGTGACCTTCAAACGGATCTGGGCCTGAAATACGAGGATCAGACGCTTGCGGTCTATCCCGCCTATCTGGCCCCGCACCCGTGGCCCTATCCCTTTGCGATGGACCGCGAGGCCGGGATCGCCGCCTATGAGGCGATGGTGACGGCGCAGGAATACAAGGCCCGCAAGGCGGCGGGCGATCTGTCCATGGTGCATCGCTATACCATCGCTGGCGATGCGCCGGTGATGCGGGTCGAACTGACCAAAGTTCACAAGATGACCGCAGATGTGACCAAGTATGAGTTTTCGGCCCTAAATGGCGCGCCGCTGCCCGACTGGACCGCCGGGGCGCATCTGGATGTGCTGGTCGCCCCCGAGTTCCTGCGCCAGTATTCGATGTCCGGCGACCCGTCCGACCGGTCCGTCTATCAGATCGGCGTATTGCGCGAGGATGACGGGCGCGGCGGATCGGCCCTGTTGCATCGCATCTTTGACGAAGGCCGCAAGGTTTTCATTTCGAAACCCATCAACCATTTCGAGTTGGACGAAACGGCCACCAAGACCTTCCTGATGGGCGGCGGGATCGGAATCACCCCGATGATCGCTTTTGCCCACCGTCTGCACCGCCTTGGTAAACCGTTTGAATTGCATTACTCGGCCAGCACCCGCGCCGGGGCTGGGTATCTGGATGATCTGGCGGCGATGCCCTGGGCAGACAACGTGCACTGCCATTTCTCGGACGAAGGCACGCGGGCCGATCTGGATGCGGTTCTGTCGGGCTATCAGGATGGCTGGCATGTTTATACCTGCGGGCCGGATCGCTATATGGACGGCGTCATACAGGCGGCAGAGCGGCAGGGCTTTCCTGAAGAAGCGCGGCATTTGGAATATTTCTCGGTGCCTGAGCAGCCGGATTATGAAAACCATCCCTTCACGCTGAGGCTGGCAAAATCAGGACGGGACTTTGCCGTGCCGGCCGACAAGGACGCCGCACAGGTGCTGAACGAGGCGGGTATTCACGTCGACGTCAAATGCTCGGACGGGATTTGCGGCGTGTGTAAATGCGGGGTGATCTCGGGCGATATCGAACACCGTGATTTCGTGCTGTCCAACAAGCAGCGCGAAGACGCGATCATATTGTGCCAGAGCCGCGCGACCCAACCGGAAGGCGTGATCGAGATCGATCTGTGACCCGTAGTCCGGAAACGACATTTTGAATCACAAAAATTGGTCGTTCCAGCCATGGACGCAGGGTGCCTGCTGCACTAACGTCCCCAGCGAACCCCAGTGAACCCTGATCAACAGGTGCGAGGTATTTCATGGATTATCACAGCCCCGCCAGCTTTGCCGAAGCTTCGGATCTGGCCGCGAACGCGACGGGCATCACACGGTTTCTGGCAGGCGGCACGGATGTTCTGGTGCAGCTGCGCTCGGATCTGGTAACGCCCGACACGCTGATCGACGTCAAGAAAATCAACGGTGTATTCGACATCACACGCAACGCAGACGGAAGCTGGACGCTGGGCGTCGCCGCGACCGGTGCTGAGATGAGCGAGCATCCCGAGCTAAGCCGCGACTGGCCGGGTGTGGTCGAGGCGATGGACCTGATCGGATCGACTCAGGTGCAGGGACGGGCGACGCTGACCGGCAATCTGTGCAACGGCTCTCCGGCGGCGGATTCGGTTCCGGCCATGGTGGCGGCCGGTGTGACGGTGACGGTAACGGGTCCGGATGGCGACCGCGAGGTTGCGGTCGAGGACATCCCCACAGGCCCGGGCAAGACGTCTCTGGCCAGGGGCGAGCTGATATCGGCCATCAACATCCCGGCGCGGGGCGAACAGGGCGGCGACGCCTACCTGCGCTTTATCCCGCGCACGGAAATGGATATCGCCGTGGTCGGCGTTGGCGTCAGCCTGCGCCTGGACGGGGATACCGTCACCGAAGCCCGCGTATCGCTGGGTGCCGTCGCCCCGACCGTTCTGCTGGTTGAGGATGCGGCCCAAGCCATCATCGGCACCTCGCTGGGTGATGCTGCGCTGGATGTGCTGGCCAATGCGGCCTCGGCCGCCTGCAACCCGATTGATGACAAGCGCGGAACGATCGCGTTTCGCACCGAGGTCGCTGGCGTTCTGGCCAAGCGCTCCGCGAAAATCGCCTATGCCCGTGCCAAGGGAGAACAAGCATGAGCAAGTTCCATGTATCCACCACCGTGAACGGGGACACGGTCGAATACCTCTGTGACCCGCGCGAAACCCTGCTGGACTGCCTGCGCGACAAGCTGAACCTGACCGGCGCTAAAGAGGGCTGCGGGACCGGCGACTGCGGCGCGTGCTCGGTCACCGTCGATGGTCGTCTGGTCTGTTCCTGCCTGATGCTGGGCGTTGAGGCGGACGGGAAGAACATTGAGACGGTCGAAGGTATCGCCGACGGAGATGTTCTGCATCCGCTGCAAAAGAAGTTCATCGAACACGCGGCCCTGCAGTGCGGTATCTGCACGCCGGGCATTCTGGTGGCGGCCAAGTCGCTGTTGGAGAAGAACCCCAACCCGACCGAAGAGGAGACCCGGTATTGGTTGGCAGGCAACCTCTGCCGCTGTACCGGTTATGACAAAATCATTCGCGCTGTGATGGAAACGGCGCAAGAGCTGCGGGAGGCTTCGTAATGGCACTCGACGATCGCAAATCGCAATTCACTTTCGTCGGAACCCGCCCGGATCGACCGGACGGTCTGGACAAGGTAACGGGTCGCGCCAAATTCGGGGCCGACGCCTATGCGCCGGGAATGCTGCACGGTGCGGTGCTGCGCTCGCCCCATGCACATGCGCGGATCGTGAAGATCGACGCCTCGAAAGCTGAGGCGCATAAGGACGTCAAGGCCGTCGTCACCCGCGCGGACTTCGCCGAAGTGCCATTCAAACCGGGTCTGGAAGGCGAGTTCTGGAACGTTCTGGAAAACGTCATGGCGGGTGAAAAGGCGCTTTATGACGGGCACGCGGTGGCCGCTGTTGCCGCGACTTCGGCGCTGGCGGCGCGCGATGCGCTCAAGCTGATTGAGGTCGAGTACGAGGTGCTGCCGCACGTCACCGACGTGGACAAGGCGATGGCGGCAGACGCCCCGGTTATTCGCGAAGGTGCTGCGGATTATTCCGTGCCCGCGGGGATGCACCCCAACGTCGTACGTTATCACGAAAGCGGCCATGGCGATGTCGAGGCCGGGTTCGCCGAGGCCGATCTGATTATCGAAGACAGCTTTGTGACCGAAGCGACCCATCAGGGTTACATCGAACCCCACGCCTGTCTGGCGATGCTGGGCAATGACGGCAAGGGAGAGCTGTGGTGCACCACCCAGGGTCACTGGATCGCGCAAAAGACCTGTGCGGCGCTGCTGGGGATCGAAACATCGCAGCTGCGCGTGACCGCGTCCGAGATCGGCGGCGGTTTTGGCGGCAAGACCACTGTCTTTATCGAACCCGTCGCGCTGGCGCTGAGCCGCAAGGCCAACCGTCCGGTCAAGATCGTCATGGCCCGGTCAGAGGTGTTCCGCGCCACGGGTCCGACCTCGTCGGCGTCGATGGACATCAAGATCGGGATGAAGAAGGACGGCACCATATCGGCGGCGCAGGGCGTGTTCCGCCTTCAGGGTGGGGCCTTCCCGGGCGCGCCGGGTGACATGACCGCCATGTGTGCCTTTGCGCCCTACAACCTGACCAACGTCAGGCAGATCGGCTATGACGTCATGGCCAACCGACCGAAACAGGCCGCCTATCGCGCGCCGGGGGCGCCGATGGGGGCCTTTGCAGTGGAGTCGGTGATTGATGAGCTGTGCAAGAAGCTGGGCCTCGATCCGGTCGATGTACGTCTGAAAAACGCAGCGCATGAGGGCACCAAGGCCAGCTATGGCCCACGTTACGAACGCATCGGTCTGGTCGAAACACTTGAGGCCGCCAAGGCGCACCCGCACTACTCGGCCCCGTTGAAGCCGGGGCAGGGGCGCGGGATTTCCTGCGGGTTCTGGTTCAACCATGGGGGCGAGACGTCCGTGTCGCTGGCCCTGTCCGAGGACGGTTCGGCACAGTTGATGGTTGGGACACCCGATATTGGCGGGTCGCGTGCGTCCATGGCGCTGATGGCGGCCGAGGTTCTCGGTATTCCGTATGAGAATATCCGCGTCACCATCGCTGACACCGCAACGCTGGGTTATAACGACGTCAGCCACGGCTCGCGCGTGACCTATGCATCAGGTCTGGCGACAATCAAGGCCGCCCGTCATGCTGTCGAGAAGCTGTGCGAACGCGCCGCGGCCAAATGGGGCATCCCGGTCGACGCGGTAAAATGGGAGAACGGTAGCGCGGTGCCGTCCGGCCCGAACGCAGGCGATTTCGATCCATTGCCGCTGGCCGATATCACCGCCGATATGGGCTCAACCGGCGGCCCGATTTCGGGCCATTTCGAGGCGACCCCCGAGGGCGCGGGTGTGTCCTTTGGCACCCATATCGTCGATGCCGAGGTCGATCCGGAGACCGGCAAGACCAGCGTCACCCGATATACGGTCATTCAGGACGCCGGTAAGGCGATCCACCCGACCTATGTGGAAGGCCAGTATCAGGGCGGTGCCGCGCAGGGCATCGGCTGGGCGCTGAACGAGGAATATATCTATGGTGAGGATGGTCGCCTGCAGAACTCGATCTTCCTCGACTACCGCATCCCGGTCGCCAGCGATCTGCCGATGATCGACACGGTGATCGTAGAAGTGCCCAACCCCGGCCACCCGTTCGGCGTGCGTGGCGTGGGTGAGACCGGCATCGTGCCGCCGCTGGCCGCAATCGCCAACGCGGTCTCACACGCGGCGGGGGTACGGATGCGGCAGTTGCCGATGTCGCCGCCGCGCATTCTGGCGGCACTCAAGAACAATGGTTGAGGTCCACCTCTGGTCCGGCCTCCGGTCTCTGACCGGGGGTCAGCAGGTGGTGGAGGTCGAGGCCAGGACCACCGGCGATTTGCTGAAGGAACTGGTGCGGGCGCATCCGCAGCTTCAGGGGCCGATCGACGCGGGTGTCTCCATAGCAATTGATGGCCGCGTCATCGCCAGCGGGCTGACCGAACCCATCCCTGAGGGCAGTGAGGTTTACCTGATGCAGCGCCTGCGCGGCGGTTAGCCTGCGGGCGACCACGGTTCGCGCCCGACCATGCGGTCGGCTTCGGCGGTGATGTCGTTCATGTGCTGCTCCAGGCTTTGGCGCAGCGATTCCATCTGTTCCTCTGTGGCCTTGCGTGGCACAGCATCCGTCCATTCCCGGCACAGAAACACGCCTTCGTTGCGCCAGGGGCGGGGCATCAGCAGGCGGTCCCAGGTGCCCGCTTCGCGCCCGTGTCTTGCGGAATAGGTGATCCCGAAAACCCGTTTGCCCGAGGTGCGCGCCCAGATCAGCGGCACGGTCGAGGAAATCCGCTCGGGGCCGCGCGGCCCGTCCGCCGCAATTCCGATAGAGATGCCCTGCTTCATCTTGCCCAGCACTTCGCGCGACAGGGCAACGTGGCGCTTGTGGCTGGACATGGCAATCGTGTCCATGCCGAACAGCTTCTGTACACGTCCCACCATGCTGCCCGCCCGCGCGGCCGAAGTGATCGAACAGATGCGTCCTTTGTCCAGCGGAAAGAAATAGGGCGACTGCGCCAGCCGCTGGTGCCACAGAACCACGATCACAGGCTCGCCCTGTTCGGCCAGAAGGTCCAGCTCTTCATATCCGATGCGCTGCCATCTGGTGTTGCGGTTGACCATCCGGATATAGCCGGCGATGCGCCGCGCCGCCCAATTCAGAACGGCTTCGCTGTCGGCAATCTTTTTGCGGATACTCACGGATGGGGTCCCTTGTGCTGGCCAAACCGTGTCTTATAGAACTCGACGCCGCACGCAACTTGTTTGTCATTCCGATAAGTGTCGTGGAATCTGAAAAAGCCTCTTGAGTCCGCCGCGCGGCTGGCATATCTGAGGCGCACCTTAGGGGTATAGCTCAGTTGGTAGAGCGACGGTCTCCAAAACCGTAGGTCGCGGGTTCGAACCCTGCTGCCCCTGCCATTAAAATCAATCACTTACATCATAATTGATCTGTTTCCGCCAGGAATATTGCGCGCTTTGCTAAAGAATTGCGTGAATCGGGCCGGGATACTGACTTAAATGCAAGGTTTTTCAGGTTCGACCGCATTCTGGAGGTGGATGCCAATCTCTTACCGATAACTGCCCGAAAGGGGTAATAACCCGTACTTGTTTCCACCATTGTGGAAAATCTCGCATTTGAATGATATGGTAACGTCATAAAAAACAACTGATTTCAGAGCGATTGCTCAAATTTCACGCTGGAAAAGGATAGACAATATGGCAACATTTACGAGAACAGACGGCGCATCCCTGAATATTCCTGGCAACACAGTGATGCGTGTCCGACGCACTATTAGCGGAGAGGACAGCGCGGCCAACACACGTATCGACGCCGCTGTAACCTCATATGTCATCGAGAGCGTCAGTGACGTCGCTCAGAGCATTCGAGCCGAGAATGAAAGCTTTACCCATCTGAATTCCAGAGATGGATCTGAAATTTGGTTCAATGCTACCAAAGTGGTTGGCCCTCTGGAAATCACTCAGCAGATGCGGAACCATGGCTACAACTCATCAATAAAGCTATTGAGTTACAGGCAATATGTGGTGCAGACACACGAAGAAGTCATCGCAGTGCTTTCAGGGGCAGGTGGTACGCCTTTGCCTGCTCCAACTAACTGAGAATCCAAATTTCTCGGCATATTTCGCCGTCATCGACTGCTTCTGATGACAGCAGGAAACTCAGTTCAGAAACTGCCGCATTAGCTCTTTCGGGTTTTCTGCGTGCTTAGATGTCATACTGGCTGGAAGCACTTGCTTTTCCTCTGTGCCGTGCCCGCGCAACATCGCATTGAATGTCTGCAGCAGGCTTTCAATCGTCTGGACTTCAGTTTGCATCAGGTCGCGGACCTTTCTCTTTTGAACGGCCATTTCTGCCCGAAACGGGGCTCGACTGTGCAAAAACCGCAGATTGTGGTAGACTAAAGCCCAGATTTCAGTTCAGAGTTTACTGTAGGATTATTCCGATGAATGAGCATTCTGGGCTGCCGCAGGATGCGGCGGACAGCGGTATTAGTAAGGCAGCAAACTGCCAAATCACAGACCGAGACCGGATAGTAAGGGGTGAGGATGACCCCCTTGGCGATACGGTGGACCGTGTTTTGATAGGAACGGAAAGGTTTATTATCTACTCGGTTGTGCAAGAGGTTTCCGCCCAGCGTGAAAAAAGTTCCGATGGCGAAAAAGGTCATTCGCAGGGCGGGGTGTTTCGGGGAATTCGCAGCGGCAGAGCGGATCATATCTGGTTGCGAACCAAGTTTCCAAGCGACTACAACTGCGCAAAAGAACTCCGCGCGAACCTCGGTGCCATCGCGGTTGATTTGGCTTACATATGCGACCTGGTCGATAGTATTTGCAGGTCGGGCAGCCTTGATATTGGCAGTTCCAATTCGCTGCGCAGAAGGGCGACTGAGTTGATGGCGCGCGCGATGGAAATGGCCTATGAGGGTAATCAGAAGGAAGCCAAGGAACTTCTCAATAACCTTCGCACGCACATCACAAAGCTTCGCGATAGCAAGAACCGCATGCGTTATGTGCAGGGAAACCTGTTCGCACTCATCACGATCCTGATACTGTGGGTCGCATTGCGCTTTTCAAGCCTGACGTCCTCGTTGATAGTGACCGGCTCGTCCGGTTCATTCAACGTTCACGCGCTGGATATTCTGGCCCTGGGTGCAATTGGCGCGTTCTTTTCTGTTTCGGGATCTGTCAGCAGCATACGTGTGGATCATTCCGTATCACTTTGGGAAATGGTTTACACAGGGTTCATCCGTATCCCTATCGGTGTCATCGCAGCAGGTATTACCATATTCCTGATTTCCGGCGACTGGCTGCTTGCATCCATTCAGCCCGCTCTAAAGCCGTGGACCTATCTGCTGTTTGGGTTCATCGCGGGATTTAGCGAGTTGTTTGTGCCAAATGCCCTAAGGCAAGTCGAGGCGGCTTCGACCGTGGCGCCACCATCTAGCACTGCTTAAGCGGGCTGTTTTTCACAAAACCATGACCGTCAGGTTTGGTTGGCGGTCGCTGAACGGTGTTGTAGCTGGGGCAGGGGTGCTCAGGTGCAAGTGGTCCTGCCCAACGGTCGTTTAGGTGGTTTATGCCTTGTCCGCCAAATGCACGCGCCCAATGGCCTGATACACTTCCATCATCGCTTCCATAGCGGTCTCAACCTTTGCAGCGATTTCTGGATTAGCCTCTACCCAAGGATGCTCGCCCACGTGTGATCCGTAACAGTCCATTAGGACGTGCGCGGTGTGCAGGGCTTCATGTGCTGAATATTTGCTCATAGCAATCCTCCTTCAAAAAAAGAGGCCCGGATATCATGGAAGCACACGCAAAGCCAAACGAATTCCCGAGTTTGTGACCCACTTCACGGACAACATCAGTTCATCCGGCGATACTGAGGACATTGATGAGTGGCGCTCATGATTTTTTAAGAGCGCAAATTTTTACTATCCTCCCTGTGGACTGGGCGCGCTTTTTTTGGCGCGCCTTTTTTACCGCCGACATTCCTGCTGTCTTTTTGGGGCGGCTTTTCATTTGTGTCCCTGAGATGAAGCCCATCGGGCGTGTTTCCCTTAAAGGCGAGTCCGCTTTGACGTAACGTCGCGGCGTTCGGCGGGGAGGATAACAAAGTTGACGCAAAGGTAAGTTTTGCATCAGTTTTTTGACCGGTCAGTCAAAATGTGACGCAAAACTCGGTTTTCTTCCCCCTTACGCAGCCACAGTGCCTCACTACATGCGCTTTGTCGCTGCGGATCTCCACTCACGACACAAGGTCCTTGAGCCCATTTTGCAGGGTTCGGATCAGGTTCGCAGCGGCACTATTGTTTTGGACCATGAGTTGAAGGAAACCGAGATGCAGTTCAGAGATTTTCTTACTCGCCTAAAGACGTCAAAGCCGGATCAGGAGTCCGCTGCACACGTGAAACTGACCGGCAGCCAATCTCTGGGCGGCAAGCGCCCGGTGGTCGAGAAATCTGAACTCGCATCACTGTTCCGAGCTGTGCTTGACGAAAAACGGAACGACTTGCTGACACGCCGCAAATAACGGGGTGATGCAGTGGCGCTACAGGTCAAGGTTCAAACCATCCTTCCTAAGCCCGGGATGTCGGTCTTGGCGCAATCTCTGGGCAATTATGCGCCGCTTGGAAAGCAGATTTCCGCTTCGTAAAGATGCAGCCCCTATGCGATCCGTGAGAGTTGTTCTATCCCCCGACGGAAACATTCTGTGGGGGCAGATATGAAACTCAGTGCACTGGAAGTCTTTTGCATACTTACGGCCGGAGCAGTAGCAATTGCAGGGTTCGTAGGCGCCGCAAGCGTACTGATTTCGGTCGCTTAACTTAGGCTCCTGCCTATTGCGGATCGCTGCCTTCTCGCAACCATCTTGCGACAGCCTCCCTTGCACCCCTTGGTGTCGATTTTTCTACCAATGCATCAGCTTTCCGCAGTATGTGCGGTTTCAGAGCTGGAAAGTAGGCAAACCCCATTCGGACGCAGCCTCATGAGTGTTGAACAAGTCAGAAACGTTTCTAGTGCCCCTGCCACTCCAACCCGCTTTCAATGTAACTTCGCGGTGGACAGGCGCTGTGGTAGGACTCCCCTATGACGGATTTTCGACCCCTTACCCAAGACACCCTGCGCGCCCTGGCCAATCTGAGCGTTCGGGATGAGCAGACCGGATTTGTGGCGTCCAATCTGATGACCATGGCGCAGTCGATTTTTGAACCGGGCTCCGAGATTTATGGCATGTGGAAAGAAAGCGACCCGGTCGGGTTGCTGGCCATTGTCGACATGTCGCACCCCGATGCCGACCTTGACGAAGGTGATGACCCCGACGGGGTCTATATCTGGCGGCTGATGGTGGATCAGGCGCATCAGGGCCAGGGCCACGGGTGGGCGGCGCTGGATTATGCAAAATCCCTTGCCCAGGCAAAGGGCCTTTCGCGGCTGGTTATCAGTGTCGTGGATGAGCCGGGCGGTGCACTTCCCCTGTATGAGGCGTTTGGGTTCAAACGCACCGGACGGATCGTGGAAGGTGAAGTCGAGTTGCTGTTGTTGTTGGCCTGATGGCGGTTGTGAGAGCAGGGAAGGGAATGTTTGGTGGACGAGGAAACCGGCGAACCCGACAACTTGAGCCACCAGTTTTCATCGCGCATCATCCCGGTGGAGATATTCCGAAGAGGCAGGCCATGATGAATTGGATTTTTGTCCGGCAACATGGTTTCCTCGACCGGTCGATTGGCATATTGTCCGACCGGATCGCTAACGGCCGGATGAGGAAACATGTCGCGCTTTGATGGATATTTCCTGCGGCAATTGCTGATTCTCTTCGGCTTTTTCACCCTTGTTCTGGTGGGCGTGTTCTGGATTACCCGCTCGGTCAGCCTGTTTGACCGTGTGATCAGCGGCGGACAATCCGCGATGGTCTTTCTTGAATTCACAGCCCTGACCCTGCCGACCCTGATCCGGACAGTGATGCCCATGGCGGTATTCGCGGCCGCCGTCTATGCCACCAACCGCCTGAGTCGCGAAAGCGAGATGACCGTGATGCTGGCCACCGGGTCCAGCCCCTGGAGGCTGGCGCGTGCGGTTTTCCTGTTTGGGCTGGTGGCGGGGATGATGATGGCGGCTATCAGCATCTTTCTGCGCCCGGCCTCGGTCGAACAACTGGAGCAACGCCAGGCCGAGGTGGCCGGGGACGTCACCGCGCAATTGCTGAACGAAGGCGAATTTCTGCATCCGGCACGGGGCGTTACCGTTTATATCGGCCGCATTGATCTGGACGGAACCCTGCACGAAGTCTTTGTGTCGGACCGGCGGGACAAACAGAACCCGGCCAGCTATTCCAGCAAAACAGCCTATCTGGTCAACAACGGCGCCGGCATTCATCTTGTGATGGTGGACGGCATCGCGTTGCGTTTGGATCAGCAGGGCAGGACCCTGTCCTCGACACTGTTTGATGACGCGTCCTACGACATTTCCGAACTGACGAATTCCAACAGCATGGCCGAGCGCAGCCTTGAGGCGATCCCGACGGTCGAGCTGTTGCAGGATCGCGATGCCATCATCGCCGCCGAGGGTTTTACCGAAGGCGAGTTGATCGACGAACTGCACCAGCGGTTTTCGTGGATCGCGATCTGTGTTGCCGTGGCTCTGGCCGGTTACGCGACCCTGATGCTTGGCAGTTTTTCGCGCTTTGGTCTGTGGCCACAGATATTGGGTGCGTTCACGATACTGGTGCTGCTTGAAGGGGTGCGGGGCTTCGTGTCACCCATCGTTATCGACGATCCTGATCTTTGGGTGTTGTTGTACCTGCCGGCGATCATCGGCATTCTGATTTCGTGTCTTTTCCTGCTGGTTGCCGGTCGCCCGTTGCTGCCTGCCCGGACAAAGGACGCGGGCGGGGCATTGTCCGAAGCCTAGCCATTTGCGCGCAGGTCAGTCAGGCAGGTCAGGATTTCGGTGCTCGTGTCACTGTCGCGGCGCGTCACCAGATACAGCGGCAACATCAGATCCAAGGCACCAGATACCGGGGTCAGATCACCTGCGGACAGGTGGTCCCGGATGACATATTCGGGGAAATGCCCGATCCCGCCACGGCGCAGCACATACCGCAAGGCCATCAGGCAATTGCCCAGAAACACCGTTTGGCCCGACGCCCTGCGCGCGGTCGAACGCACATGATCCTGATAGACCTCGCCCAGTTCCAGATTGACGAATACCGGGTCGTCGCCGGATGCCGGGGTGGTCACCAGCACCAGGCGTTCGGGGTTCAGTTCATGATACTGCACGCGCGCGTCCGACGGGCGTTCATGAGTCAGGGCCGCGTCCAGAACATGGGTGGCCACGGCGTCGATCATGTTGAGGTCGTGATCGTAATTGAGCGTCAACAGAAGCTGACCAAGCTGCTGTTCGAACCGCACCGCCAGATCGACCAGCAAAGGATCCCAGATACTCAACTGTGCCCCCAGACGGAGAGAGATCCGGTTCTGAGTCTGAGCCGGAAGGTCGCGCGACGCAAAGGACCAGAGCGACAGCATCTGTTCGGCATAGGGGCGGAACTGCCGCCCGAACTCGGTCAGGCCGGTGCCTCCGGCGCCGCGCGTGAACAGGGCCTTTCCGGTTTCTTCTTCAATCAGGCGAATGCGGGCGCTGACCGCGGTTTGGGTCACGTTCAGCCTGCGGGCGGCAGCGTGGAAGCCCCCGGCCTCGGCTACACACAGGAAGGTTTCGATTGCCTTGATTTGCATGCTGATAGTATTTTTTGATCGAAGCGATGAAATCAAATCATTTTTTTCACCATTGCATCCGGGATAGGCTGACACGGCAGATCAGCCAGAGGACCGCGCCATGCTGGACAAGAGCCACAAACCCACCTGGACCAGTTTCGAAGAGGCGACCAAAGCCGATTGGGATGCCGTGATGGAGTATGAAGAGGCGTATAACGCCGCCCTTCCGGACCGGATTCTCGACGCCATCCGCTCTTTGGACGAGGAGTGGACGCCATATCCGGTCAATAGGTATCAGCACAGCCTGCAGGCAGCCACGCGTGCCTATGAGGATGGCGCGGATGAGGAACTGGTTGTTGCTGCCCTGATCCACGACACCGGCGACATCCTTTCGCCCTATAATCACGGTGAGTTGTCAGCAGCGATGATGAAACCCTATGTCAGCGATAAGACCTATTGGATTCTCAAGCATCACTGCGTGTTTCAGGGCTATTACTACAACCACCATCTGGGCGGTGACCGCAACGCCCGCGACAAGTACCGCGACAGCCCTTATTGGGAAGACTGCCGCTATTTCTGCCATGAATACGATCAGAAAGCTTTCGACCCGGATTATCCGACGAAACCCCTGGAATTCTTTGAACCCATGCTGCGCCGCGTCCTGAACAAGGGCGAGGGGCATATGGAACTGAACGAAACCGCAGAAGGCTAGCAGACGGCCATCAGGCGATAGACGATCTGTGCCGCCGTAAAGTCCCAGGCGGCATTGCCGTCAGGGGCCAGTTCGACCACGTCGAAGCCGACGCAGCTGCGCCCTTTGAGCGCGTGTTCCACCAGCCGCAGCGCCTGATAATAGCCCAGCCCGCCGGGAACCGGTGTGCCGGTTGCAGGCATTTGCGACGGGTCCAGACCGTCGACATCAAAGCTGACATAGACCAGTTCGGGAAAATCCTCGGGCAGGTCGACCGCGTGAATGTTGCCGGTGACCAGTTCTTCGGCATCCACGTGGAAAACGCGGTTCTTCAGACGGCTTTTGGCTTCTTCGGTCGAAAAAGCGCGGACGCCGAATTGTGCCAGGCGGATTCCCTCTTCGGCCAGCAGATGCATGACCGAGGCGTGGGAGTGTTTCTCACCCTGATAGGCGTTGCGCAGGTCGGCATGGGCGTCGACCTGCACGATGCCGATCGGTTGCCCCAAGGCGCGGGCAACACCTGTAACAGCGCCATAGCTGAGCGAGTGCTCACCCCCCAGAACAACAGGCACCTTGCCCGCTTTGACGGCGGCTTCGGTGCGTTGGGCGAGACGCTCCATGATCTCGGGCAAGGCCGCATCGCAATCCAGCGGCGGTTCGGTGTGGATACCTTCGACGCAGGGTTCGGCGTGGCCGGTGATCCGCTCCAACTCGTTACTGGCCTCGATGATCGCCTCGGGGCCCTTGGCGGTGCCCGATCCGTAAGAGACGGTACGTTCCAGCGGTACAGGGATCACGCGGAACCGGGCGTTTTCAGTGCGCTCGAACGCGGTCAGTTCGCTGTTGAGGAAAATGCTCATGAAAGTCTGTCCTTGAAGTCGTCATAGCCGAACTGCCTGATGATTTTCAGCGCATCTGTTTCGCTGTTCCACAGGGCAATTGCCGGCAGGGGCACGCCGTTGAACGTGTTGGTCTTGACCATCGAATAATGCGCCTGATCAAGGAAGGCGAAGCGCTGACCGATCTCCAGCGGTTTGTCCCACGTGTAATCGCCGATCACGTCGCCCGCCAGACAGGACGGGCCGCCCAGACGGTAGGTATGGCCCGTCTCGGCCTCGTCCATCAGGGCCGGGCGATAGGGCGCTTCGATGACGTCCGGCATGTGGCAGGTGGCCGAGATATCGGTGATCGCGAGGCTCATGCCATTGGTCGGCAGGTCGAGGATTTCGCCAACCAGAATGCCCGCGTCCAGCGCCACGGCCTCGCCGGGTTCGAGGTAGACGTCGATGTCATAGGTTTCGCGGATGGCTTTGATGAAGGCCACCAGCCCGTCGCGGTCATAATCGCCGCGGGTGATGTGGTGGCCGCCGCCGAAGTTCAGCCATTTGAGCTGGCCGAGGAAGGGTTTGAGTTTTGGTTCGACCGAGGCCCAAGTGCGTTGCAGAGGCTCAAACCCCTGTTCGCAAAGCGTGTGCATGTGCAGGCCGTCCACGCCGCTCAGCGCCTGCGCGTCAAGCTGGCTGACCGGCGTGCCGAGGCGTGAGCACGGGGCGCAGGGGTCGTATTTCGGAACCTCGCCTTCCGAGTGTTCGGGGTTGATGCGAAGACCGATCTGCACGCCTGCATTTTGGGCTTTGGTCAGGAACCGGTCTTTTTGCGCCGGGCTGTTGAAGATGACATGGTCGGACAGCGACAGGATTTCGTCGATGTCGCTGTCTTTGTATCCGGCGCAGAAGGTCGCGACCTCGCCCCCGTATTCCTCGCGGCCGAGACGGGCCTCGTAGATACCGCTGGCGCAGGTGCCGCCGAGATACCGGCGCACCAGCGGCGCCAGAGAGAACATCGAAAACGCCTTGAGCGCGCTGAGGATATGCGCGCCGGATTGTGTGCCGATATCGGCGAGGATGGCCAGGTTCCGTTCCACGGTCTTTTCGTCGACCACGAAACATGGGGTTGGCACGCGACTGAGGTCGAGCTTTCGGAAGGCTCCGGCGTCTCCTGCCTGTGTGGTCATCATATCTGCCATCGTGGTGCGCCTTAGATGTTGGGGAGGCAGGGGGCGCTGCCCCCTCTTGCCCTGCGGGCAATTCACCCCTGAGGTATTTTTGGCCAGATGAAGCTGCGCGGATCAGAAATCGACCGGGCCGTCAAGTTCGTGGACCTGCCATGGAAGGCCATGGGTGTTCAGCATGTCCATGAAGTCATCGGGGTCGAGCTGTTCCATGTTCCACACGCCCGGCTCGGTCCAGTTGCCTTTCAAAACCTGTGCAGCGCCGATCATGGCAGGGACGCCGGTGGTATAGCTGACGGCCTGACTGCCCACTTCGCGGTAGCATTCTTCGTGGTCGCAGATGTTGTAAATGTAGTAGGTCTTCTCGCCCGAGCCGTCCTTGGCCTGACCTGTGGCGATGTCGCCGATACAGGCCTTGCCCTTGGTTTCCGCGCCCAGGTCACCGGGATCGGGCAGCAGGGTTTTCAGGAACTGGATCGGGATGATTTCCTTGCTGTCATGCATCACCGGGTCAATGCGGGTCATGCCGACGTTTTCCAGCACTTTGGCGTGGGTGATATAGGCGTCGCCGAAGGTCATCCAGAAGCGCGCGCGCTCGATCTCGGGGAAGTGGGTCGACAGCGATTCCAGTTCCTCGTGATACATCAGGTACATGTTCTTGGGGCCGATGGCGGGAAAGTCAAACTCGACCTTGTGGGTCATCGCCGGGCTGGTTTTCCATTCGCCGCCTTCCCAGTGGCGGACCTCGGCCAGCACTTCGCGGAGATTGATCTCGGGGTTGAAGTTGGTGGCGAATTCCTGATCGTTGCTTCCGCCGTTGGCATCGAGCACGTCGATCTGACGGATCGTGTCCAGCTTGTGTTTCTTGAGCCATGTGGCGAAGACGGATGTGACACCCGGATCAAAGCCCGAGCCGAGGATGGCGGTCAGGCCTGCTGCTTTGAACCGTTCCTGATAGGCCCATTGCCAGTGGTATTCGAACTTGGCCTCATCCTCGGGCTCATAATTCGCGGTGTCGAGATAGTGGATGCTCGCCTCAAGGCACGCGTCCATCAGCACCAGATCCTGATAGGGCAGGGCGAGGTTCACCAGAATCTCGGCGCCCGTTTCCTTGATCAGCTTGACCGTGTCTTCGACCTTGTAGGCGTCCAGTTCCGCGGTCTTGATGTCTACACCGACGCGGTCCTTGACCGCCGCAGCGATAGCGTCGCATTTCGATTTCGTGCGGCTAGCCAGAGTGATTTCGGTGAAGATGTCCGAGTTCATCGCCATCTTGTGCACGGCTGCGTGGGATACGCCGCCTGCGCCGACAACCAGTGTTTTGCCCATGGGGTTTTCTCCTCTCAAGGGGTTATTCGTAATAGGTGTAGCCGTTGATCGAGTCGCGATAGGCGCTTATCAGGGTTTTGCGGTCCTTGGCTTTCAGAGTACCTGTCGAGATCGCCTCGTCCACCATTTTGCGGAAGGCGGCGAGGCAATCCTGCGGGTCGAACTCGACATAGGACAGGACCTGGCTGATCGTATCGCCCTCTTGTTCGTGCAGCAGGTCAAAACCGCCATCGGCGCGCAGGTCGATGGTAACGACATTGGTGTCCCCGAACAGGTTGTGCAGATCGCCCAGCGTTTCCTGATAGGCGCCGACAAAAAAGACGCCCATCAGGTATTCTTCATCCTCTGGCAGGGAATGCACCGGCAGGCTGGGGGAAACGCCGTCGGCCAGAATAAAACGGTCGATCTTGCCGTCACTGTCACAGGTGATGTCCGACAGAACCGCGCGGCGGTCGGGGGATTTGTTCAGCCCTTGCAGCGGCACGATCGGGTGCAACTGGTCGATGGCCCAGACATCCGGTAGCGACTGAAACAGGGAAAAGTTGCAGTGGTAGATGTCGGCCACTTTCTCAAGCTGATCGTCGACGTCGGTTTCCAGATCGTCGGAGGCGGCCAGGGCCTTGAGGCGGGCCATCAACGACAGGTAGATGCGTTCGGCCCGGGCCATCTGGCGCAGGTCGACATAGCCGCGGCGGAACAAAGCGCGCAGCTCGTTGCGATAGAAGGTGGCGTCGTTCCAGCATTCCTGCAGGCGGTCGCTGCTGAGGTAGCCGTGCACGGCGGCAAGGTCCGCAACCATGTGGTGATCGTCCGACTGGACCTCTGGTCCGTTGGGCGCATCATAGAGCGTACTTTCCAGTACGTTGAACACCAGCATCGAGGAGGTCGCCACCACAGCACGCCCACTTTCGGTGACAAGTGTGGGGTGACCCACTTCGGCCTCATCCATCGCATAGGCCACGGTTTCGACGACATTGGCGCAGTATTCCTCGACCGTGTAGTTGATCGAGTTTTCGGCGGCCTTCTTCTCGCCTGTGTAATCCACTCCCATACCACCGCCGAGGTCCAGATGGGTCAGCGGTGCACCTTCGCGGGTCAGTTCGGTGTAATACCGGCAAGCCTCACCCACGGCGCGGCGTACGTCGTTGACGTCCTGCACCTGTGATCCAAGATGCGAATGCTGCAGCTTGAGGCAATGCAACAGACCGGCCTCTTTCAGCTTGTCTACTGTGGCGACCAGTTGATCGGTATTCATGCCAAAGGCCGAGCGGTCGCCCGAGCTTTCCTCCCATTTGCCGCTGATCTGGTTGGTCAGTTTGACGCGCACGCCGATAAGGGGTTCGATGCCCAGTTCTTTGTAGACCTCGATCACCGTATCCGCCTCTTTCGGGCTTTCCAGCACGATCACCGTGTTGAACCCGATCTTGCGGCTGAGGATGGCGAGTTGGATGAATTCAGCGTCCTTGACGCCGTTACAGACAATCAGAGCCTCACTGGCCAGCCGATGTGCCAGCGCAACAACCAGTTCTGGTTTGGAGCCGGCCTCAAGCCCGTAATTGTACTTCTTACCGAACTCGACGATGCGGTCGACCACCTGCGCCTGCTGGTTGACCTTGATCGGGAACACCCCGCGATAGCTGCCCTTATAGCCCACCCGCGCAATGGCATCGCGGAAGCTTTCATTCAGGTGGGCGATCTCATGTTCCAGATAAGAGGTGACGCGCAAGACCATCGGGGCTTTGATCCCGCGGTCATCCAGATCGCTGAGAATGCCGGGCAGGCTGATGGCTGCCGCCTCGGGGGCCATCGGATTGCGCAGACCGATCTCGCCCCGCTCCGTCACCTCGATGAGGCCTTTCCCCCATTTCTCAACTCCGTAGACGGAATGCGGTGCGTCGGGCGTCTGTTTCAATCAAGTCGGTCCTTACAGCAGGGGTGCCAGTTTCGCGCCCGCCAATACGGCAGCAGTTTGATTCTTCCAAGTGTAATCTATGTGACGGGTTTTGCCGAATTCACGCTGTTGGGCGAATTGGGATCAGGTGGTTGTCCCACAGGCAGTCCGGTCGGGCGAAAACGCGGACCCCGTCATCCGTCAATTGGCCGATGGTTCCGGTGCCGGTGGTGAAGACGAACCCGTTGCCGCCGGGGCCTAGACCGCAGACATCCTCCAGCGCGAAAACGCCCGCAATCTGGCCGTCCGCCACCCTGAACCTGTGCAGTGCGTTTCCGCGCGGACAAGTGATGGCAACAGTTTTTCCGTCCCCGGCAAAGGCGACGCTGCCGGCATAGCCCTGCGTCTGGCTTTGGGCGGTGTCCGGGGCCGTCAGCAGGCGCGGTGCCCCGCCCCGTTGGTGCAGGCCCAGCAAGGGCGGGTGCCGGGACTTGTCCCCCTGCCATTGCATGGCAAACGCCACCAGCCCGTCCGGCCGCACCGCCAGATGACGGATCGAGTTCTTGTGCAACTCCCGTGGCAGCTCAACCTGCTCCAGCAGCGCGCCGGACAAGTCAAGATAGCTGAGCCGCGGCTGCATCACCGGCAGGTTCAGCTTGGTGCGGCCGGTTTCGGGATGGGTTTCGATCCCGCCATTTGCAACAACAAGCGTCTTGCCGTCGGGTATCAGCCGCATGTCATGCGGGCCAACGCCGCCCGAGGGGAATTCGCCGATCCGGGTATAACTGGTGGTGTCCCAGATGCCGATCACGCCCTCGGCGGCCTCAAAATCGTTTTCGGTGGTGTAAAGCCGCGCGCCATCGGGCGAGAATACGCCATGACCGTAAAAGTGTCGCCCGACCGGGGTGTTCAGCCGGGTCAGTTCGGTGCCCGAGGCACAGTCGATGACAACGGCAAAGGTGCCGGGGCGGCGGGCAAAGGCAACGGCCTGCGGGCGATGAGGATGCGCCGCCGCCGCATGGCCGCGGGCGGGCAGGGGTAATGTGAATATTATATCGCCCTCTGCGCCCAGCCCGGCCAGTCGGTAGCTGCCGTCCGGAAACAAAGCCGCAGCCAGATAATCCGGCGCGCCGACCGATGCCCAGCCGCGCATCGGTGCAAGGCTAGCGGCGGCCAGACCGGCCAGAAAGTGGCGGCGGCTGGGCATCGCTTAATCTCCATCCAATGAGTTGAACCCGGCGCTTATACCGAGCGTCGGGCCAAGCTCGGCCGAAACAATCGCGCGGATATCGTTGATCGACTGCTGCAACGCCTCGATCCGGAACCGCGTCCGGGCTGAGGCCACACCGGCCAGCGCCGGGTCGTCCAGTGACTGCGCCCGGTCAATCGCCGCTGCAAACGCCCGGTCCAGATCCGCCGCGATCGCCATGTGATCAACCGACAGATGTGCCGCCAGATCCCGCAATGCGATCAGGGAAAGCTCTACGTGGCGCAGGGACCGATCCGACCGCCGCGCCTCGGCCCGGTTGGGACGCGGGCGGTCGAAAGCGCCAAGGGGGCGGCCCAGCCTCGTGTCGGCGGTAAATTCCAGACCGGTGGTCAGGGCCCTGAACAACTCCTGCATGGCCTCGTCGTCTGAACGGTAGGGGCTGCTTGCGTCCTGCTGGGTCAGGGCCAGGGCATAGCTCTTCCAATCGGTGCTGATGTCACGGGCATTGCGGTCGATTTCGGTGGAAATCGCCTGAACCAGCGCGCAGCGATAGGCGGCGCTACCCTGTTCCGCAAATTGCGGGTCATATAGCATCTGCTCCAGGGCAAAGAACCCGCGCCCCGCCACCGATGTTTCCGCAAATGCAGCGGGGTTTTGAACGGCTGCGTCCCCGGCGGCGATGAGACCGGACAGCGCCTTGGGTGTAAAGCCTTTGGCGTCCGGCCAGAAGGCCAGCGCAAAAGCGCGGTCTTCAACCTCGGATGGGCCAAAGCGCAGGTGGCTGACTGAAATCCAGTCGTCGAAAGCCGCGTGGTAGGCTGCGCGCAACTGCGGCGAGTTCGGTGTGCAATCCGCCTGCGCCGCCTGTGCCAATGCCCCGGTCTTGTCTGACAGGGCGGCAAATCCGGGCAGGATATGCTGGTCGACCGTGCTGGTCAGGATCGGCGCGCGATCCTGCGCGAGCGCCGAAAAAGGCAGCGTCAGGGCGAGGACATAGGCAAGGGTACGCATTGGTCAAAGGCTTTCCAGAAAACGGATCAGGGCGTCGCGGTCGGGTTTGGGCATGGAAACGACCCTGTCGCGGGCCGCCTGCGCCTCGCCCCCGTGCCAGAGGACGGCCTCCAGCAGCGACCGTGCGCGGCCGTCATGCAGAAACTGCGTGTGGCCCGAGACCTGTTCGGTCAGGCCGATCCCCCACAGAGGCGGCGTACGCCATTCACGGCCAGTTGCGCGAGCTTCTGGGCGATTGTCGGCCAAGCCTTCGCCCATGTCGTGTAACAACAGATCGGTGTAGGGCCAGATCAGCTGAAAACTGTGTTCCGGCTGGTCATCCATGCGGTGAGTGACAAATGCGGGAGTATGGCAGGCCGCACAGCCGGTATCGTGAAACACTTTCTTGCCGCGCAGAACCTGCGGATCGTCCACATCGCGCCGGGCCGGTACGCCCAGATTTCGGCTGTAGAAGGCAACCAGATCCATGCCGACCTGATCAATCTCGAACCCGCGCACGTCACCATCCCCATGCGGCGCGTTTGTGCATCCAGCCTGTGCCTGGGTGCAGTCACCGTGGCCCGCTGGATAAAGAGGGCTGGAGATACCGATATCGCCCGCAAAGGCGGCCGCCGATTGCTCCATGATCGTGGGCATCCCGGCCTTGTGGCCGAACCGGCCCATCATGGGAGCGCCAAATTCGATGGACCAGACGATATTTGGCCGTCCTGAAATTCCGTCGCCGTCGGTATCGTCCGGGTCCGCGTTCGCAAGCAGATCTTCTACCGGGATCGACTCGAGCAAACCCAGACCGATCATCTGCGGCGCCACCCGCGGGCTGAACATCGCGTCGGGATGCAGCGGTCCGTATCCCAGATCGGCCGCCTTGTAGTGGGGTTGGCGCAGGGAGACGGTATCCCCGCCCGACAACATGACCGGAAACTCGTCATAGGTGATGTCCAGCCGGTACTCTGCCGGATGTCCCGGCAGCGCCAGATCCTGCATCTGGTTGCCATAGTTCGGCTCGGGCAGGGTGGCGATATAGTCCTGAATCTCGGCAAACCCGTCTTCGGGCCCGCCGGGGATCGAAACACGCAGGAACATGGAAATCGCATTGTCATCCGGGCCGTTCGGCGTATGCCCGCGCCCGTCCTTGATGTGGCAGCGCTGGCAGGATCGCGCGTTGTAAAGGGGTCCCAGCCCGTCAGAGGCCAGGGTTGAAGAGGGCGACGACACCCAGATTTTTCTGAACAAGCCGTTGCCGACCCGGAAGTCCAGTTCCTTCTCAAAGCTCAGGTTGCCCGATGGTTGCGAAAACGCATCCGCATCGGTGCGCGCCCGGACGGTCGCGACCCCGGCAGGCAAGCCTTCGAACGGCTGTGGCGCACTGAAATCCTCCGGGGCTGCAGTGGCCTTGGTGATCCGGGCGCGTTCGTCTTCGGTTCTGGGAAGGTGGTTCAGATGATAGTCCCGCAATTCGGCGGACAGGGACTGGGTGGCCGCCAAGGCGGCCACCGTCAGGATGACTGGCCTACTCGCCTTCGTCCATTTTCGATGCGTTGAGTTGCGCATAATTGGCTTCGCCAATCCTTTCGTACAGGTCAAGCTGCGTTTCGAGGAAGTCGATATGACCCTCTTCATCCGACAGCAGTTGTTCGAACAGACCCATCGACACGTAGTCGCCGGCCTCGCGGCAATACTCGCGCGCCTCGTTGTACAGCGCCCGGGCATCGATCTCGGCCGCCAGATCGCATTCCAGCGTTTCCTTGGGCGTCTGGCCGATCCTCAGGGGGTCCAGCTTTTGCAGATTGGGATGACCTTCCAGAAAGATGATCCGTTCGATCAGCTTGTCCGCGTGGCCCATCTCTTCGATGCTTTCCTCGCGGCTTTTCTTGGCCATATGGCCAAGGCCCCAATCCTCCTGCAGGCGATAATGCAACCAGTACTGGCTGACGGCCGTCAGCTCATGCCGCAGGGATTTGTTGAGATATTCTATGACTTTGGGATCGCCCTTCATCTTCACTCTCCTGTGATGCTCCGGTGCGCAGTGCACGAAGCTGCATGGGGACTTCCAGCTTATCGCTGGAACGCATCGAGTCTAGGAAAAGTGGCATGCACCCGCCACAATCCGCTGACTTACCAAGGGCGTGGTAGATCTTGCCGGGCGTGATGACCGCGTTAGGGTCCGATGTTCGCATCCAGTCAATCGCGGCGCGAATGTCGTGGTCCGAGATTTGGGTACAGTGGCAGACGATCATGGTCTCAGGGCTTTGAAGTCGATATCTTACAAGAATAGTAAGTTATTATTTCCGCGTCCAGATGCAAAACGTGCGCTTGCCGTAACAAAGGCGCGAATGGGCGGAAAGTGACGCACCGGAACCGGGCCGGGTCGTAACTGACCCGGCCCAGAATATGTCACTGAAACACCGCGCTGGGGTTGTCCAGGCTGTCCGATCCTTCGAACTGGATCTGGTCCAGCTCCAGCGTGCTGACGATCCGTTCGATAGTCTTGGTCTGATCCACCAGACCGTTCACACCGCCCATGATCAGCACCTCGCCCCCCTTGTTGCCGCGCTCCAGCATCTGGTCATAGGCGAACCCGGCCTCAGCGGTCGATTTCAACCGACTAAAAGCCTGCATGGTGTTGGCCAGCTTGACCTTCATCTCGGCGTCGAGTGACGGGTCGGTGGCAATCACCAGATCAGACATGGACGCGCCGCTGACCGGGGTGCCGTCGATGCGGGTGTAGCGGCCCAGATAAACGTTCTGAATACCCAACCCATCATAGTAGTGGCTGTTGTGGGTATTGTCCGAGAAGCAATCATGCTCTTCCTCGGGGTCGTTCAGCATCAGGCCCAGACGCATCCGCTCACCCGCTTGTTCGCCATAAGACAGCGAGCCCATGCCGGTAAGAATCGCGCTGACGCCTGCGGTCTCGTTCGCGGCCAGGGCAGCCCGCGCGTCGCCACCATCCCGCCATTGGGCGGCCATCCATTCCAGATCGCTGACAAGAAGCTCGGTCGCGGCGCTCAGGTATTGGGCGCGGCGGTCACAATTGCCGCCGGTGCAAGCGTCACCCTGGGCATAATCGGTCCACGGACGGTTGCCGGCGCCGGCGCCATGACCGTTCAGGTCCTGACCCCACAGCAGGAATTCGATGGCGTGATAACCGGTGGCGACGTTGGCCTCGATCCCGTCGGCCTCATGCAGGGTTTCGCCCAGCAGTTCAGGGGTGATCTGGCTCGCGTCGATAGTTTCGCCAGACAGCTCGAAGCTGGGGTTGGCGATAACGTTCAGGGCGGCGAATTCATTCTCGTCGGTGGGGCCGCCGTATGCGGCGTCTACATAGTCAATCAGCCCCTCGTCCAGTGGCCAGGCGTTTACCTTGCCTTCCCAGTCGTCGACGATGGCGTTGCCGAAACGGTAAACCTCGGTCTGCTGATAGGGCACGCGCGCCGCGATCCAGGCAGCGCGGGCCAGGTTCAGCGTAGCGTCCGATGGATCGGCGATCAGGGCGTTGACCGCCTCCTGCAACCGTTTTGCCGCGATGAGGCTGTCATCATACTTGGCCTCAGCGATATCCGCATAGGTGTTCAGAACATCCGCCTTGGACGGGGCATCGGCGGCAACTGATGCCGATGCGAGGCTGAGCGTCATGGCGGTTGAGGCCACAAAATATCGGATCATGGGTTAAGCTTTCCTGTCAGAAACATATTTCAGGCGCCGCCTGCGCGGCACGACACGGGGTAATAACTGAGTGAAATAGTCACCTATGTCAACCTGAGTTTTATTGTCAGGTAATGGCGCCTGTACTGCACATTGATTGGGCAAGGACGGGTGCGCCAACGCCCTGAGTTTGCGTGGTTTCTGAAACTGACTAGTATGAATCCCGTGATTCCCAGTTAGGTGGTGACCGGTTTATGAAAAGCGTTTTTCTTTCACTGATCCTGTTTCCTTCCGCTGTCTTGTCGCAAACTTCAGGAGAAGTGGCGCATGAACACGGCACCGGGCATCTCGATATCACCTTTTCCGAAGCCGGGTTTTCGCTGTCCCTGGTGGTTCCCGCGGCCGATATCGTCGGCTTCGAAGGTCCGGCGGAAACCGATGATGATCGCGCGCTGGTCGCGGTTGCGATCTCGGAACTTTCCAAGCCGCTTGAGTTGTTTGTCCTGCCGGAAGAGGCGGGGTGCTTTTCAGCATCCGCGAATGTGACACTGTCCGGCGAGGCGCTGGGCCAGGGCAGCGGAGACGGGCAGTCGGCGGATCAGACGGAACACACAGAGTTTCGCGCCGATTATCAGATACAATGTCAGGAATTCGGCCTGGTCGAAGGTATCGAGCTCTTGTACTTCGACAACTTCCCAAACGCGCAGCGGCTGATCGTCCGGACGGCCCAATCCGGAGAAGTACGCACGACCGAAATCGCGCGAGACCAACCCAGGCTGGCGTTTTAGCGGCGCGCAATTACTCGTCTCGAATAAACCCAGTCAAGGGAAGTTCGGGGCGCTGCCGACGGTCTTATTTTCGTTGTTTCCGGTTTTGATGGGATTGATTTTTGTGTGACTGCTCCAGAGCTTTCGCCTTGATAGGGAGACATTCAGTCAAGCCCTGGCCTTTTCGAACGCCCCCCAGGCTGTTTGGAACGCGTCGAAATTAAAAATTGGTCTGCCTGCGGCATCGAGGACAATACGTTCGGTCGTCAACAGTTTTTGAATTGATGCTTACAATTGGTCTGTAGTGTTTTCGGACACCACCTTCGCGCCATGGCGATCAGCGTGAATCAGGTCGCCCGGATTGACCGTCATGCCGAAGATCGACACCGGGATATCGATCTCGTGAACGTGGACGAAACCGTGGCTTGGTCCGACAGAGCCAGCGACGACAGGGAACCCCTTGGGCAGATTGCCCAGGTCACGCATCACGCCGTTGGTCAGGGCGCTGGACATGCCGAACCCTTTGCGGATGGACGTATTGATCTCGCCCCAAATAAGCGCCGATGCAATCCGGGTAGTCCTCATCCTCGATCACAGCGTCGGACGGACCAGGTGCGCCGGCCTTGTATCTCTAATAGGCCATACGCCGGGTCTTTGTGAGTTCGTGTTGTTCGGTCGGAGGATCGATCGCAGGAACGCTTAGGCGTGCTTAATTTGCTAGTTCAAGCGTCGTACTTTTTCGCGCTAACCCTTCAACTACGTCGAACAATGCTGTTTCGAACTTAACAAGTGCATCCGATCGTTTGTTGGACACGGGGTAGAGCAGACCAAAGGTCATCCAACGTGCGGGTGTAACAGGTACAAGCGCGACACTCTCCGGTTTGGACTGTGCGGCGACCAATTCATCTGCAATTGTTAGCCCCGCACCTTGGGCAACCAATGAACAGGCAATCTGGGAAGCCGCAACTTCGCAAGTTTGCACCGGTGTAACACCAGCCGAGTGGAAGATGTCATCAAGTTGGTCGCGCAACAGCAAGCCGTGCATCAGACGTATTATGGTCTCATCTGCAAGATCACCCGCCGTCAGTTCTGCTCGGGCAGAAAGTCTATGAGCCAAAGGTAGAACGACCTGAGCCCTCACTCTCAACAAAGGCTTCGTGATGATACCCGGATGATCGACCGGCAGCGCGCCAATCCCGATGTCGTATTCCCGTCCGGCCAGCCATTTTCCTGCTTCTCTTCGGGCCCGCACATCCAGGCTGATATTGGTGTCGGGATTGTTTTTCATGAACCGCGCGACAGCTGGGGCCGACAGGGATTGCGCGATCCTTGGCATGGTCACAATGCGCAATGTTTCAGTGCGCCCCGCCTTAATGTCTGCGGCAATGCGCGGAACCTCGTCAAGGTTATCGAGGATCCGTCCGGCCTCTTTGTAAAAGGCCAGCCCCTCTGCGGTCGGGGTCAGGTTTCGGCCGCTGCGATCGAAAAGCGTCAGTTTGAGCTCGGCTTCCAGTCCCGAAATCAGACGGCTGATCGCAGGCTGGCTAAGGTGAAGGGTCTCCGATGCGGCGACAAGCGAGCCTTCGGACAACGTTGCCCGAAACGCGCGCAGGGCTTTGATATTCATTTTCGATGCTTTCGAAATTTGCAAGAGTAGATAACATCTTTGCATTTTTTACAATAAAAGCCTTGCCGTAAGTTTGTCCCAAGTGAAATTGGGAGGAAACACATGATACGCAGAACTTTTCTTGGTGCTGCAATCGCGGCTATTGCCGCCACCGCATCCGTCACCGCGGGCTATGCCGCGGATTGGCCGAAGCGACCGATCAACCTCGTTGTTCCCTACAAGGCTGGCGGAGGCACCGATGCCTACGCCCGCGCCATTTCGGCCGCTGCCGATGGTGTTTTGGATGTGCCTGTGGTCGTTGTGAACAAGCCCGGGTCGGGTGGGTTGAACGGTGCCAATGCCGTTGTCGGTGCCCGTCCTGATGGCTACACGATGATGATGACTTCCGGCGGGTCGTTCCTGTTGTCTACCATGACCCGCGACACGAAGATCGACGCTTTGGAAAGCTTTGATTTCGTGGCTCAGGTGGGTCAGTTGCAAACCTCGCTGATGGTGCCGGTCAACAGCCCGTTCGAAACCGTTCAGGACGTGATAGATGCGGCCAAGGCAAACCCGGGTGAATTGCGCTGGGCGCATTCGGGGCGCGGCGGGTTCCATCACGTCGGCGGCCTGGGCTTTTTGGCCGGCAACGACATCAAGGCACAAGATGTGCCGTTCAAAGGGGGCGGTCCGACCCGTGCCGCTCTGATCGGTGAGCAGGCGGATTTCGGGTTTCTCGGCGTTCAGCAGCTTGCAGGTTTCGAAGAACAATTGCGCGCACTGGCCGTCAACAGCCAGAACCGTGACAGCATCATGAAGGATGTCCCGTCGTTTGGTGAGTTGGGCATTCCGTTCGCCGCTGTCTCCTCACCGGTGATCGTGTTTGCGCCAAAAGGCACACCAGAAAATGTTGTCGCGGCGATGCAAACCGCACTTGAGCAGATCGCTGCCAAGCCCGAGTTCGCCGAACTGCTCGCCTCGCGCGGAACAGGTCCGGTCTACCAGAGCGGTAAAGACGCCAAAGCGACACTGTCCGCCATGAAAGAGGATGCCACTCCCTTGGTTCAAAGTCTGACCAACTAAAGTTCTCAGGACCGGATGGCAGTAGCCCCTCCGGCCCTTCTTTACCATTGGAATTCGGGAGGAAAATCATGCGTGCTTATGCCGAGGGTTTGGTGCTTGCCTTAATCTCGATCTTTGCCATTTGGGGCGCCTGGCAAGTGCCGGCTGCATCCCCGGGAGATACCTGGGCCGGGATAGTACCATTCTCAGCATCGGTTGCCTTGCTGTTCCTGTCGGGTCTGATGCTTTGGGGCGCCGCGCGCCAGACAGCGGGACACCCGAGCCGGGAACAAGACGGCGGTGCAACACTTCAGATCATCGGTCTGTTCATCATCGCCGTGATCTATCAACAATCCTTCCGCTGGTTCGGTTACCTGCTGCCCACGGCAATTGTTGCACCGATCGTCCTCTACTTCTTCGGCGTACGCAGTTGGGTCGGGCTGGGCTTGTCTGTGGTTCTCTGCCCGCTGGCTTTCCATCTCATCTTTTTTGTCCTGCTTGGTGTGTTCCCGCCCTATGGCGAGGTTTTCGACCTGCTCAGCTGGATTCAGGGGTAAACATCATGGAAATTTTTCCCGCACTGCTTTCGGTAATCACCGACCCCACACTGCTTTTTGCCATCGTCCTTGCCGCAGTTGTGGGCATGGTCGTGGGCGCCACACCTGGGCTGACGGCCTCGGCGGCAATTGCGATGCTGCTTCCAATCACCTTCTACATGTCTCCGATTTTTGCCCTCGCCTTTCTCTACGTGATCGGCAAATCAGGCCGGTATGGCGGCTCGATTGCAGCCATCCTGTTCAACACGCCCGGGACGGCGGCCAGTGCTGCGACACAGATTGACGGCTACCCGCTTGCGCGGGCGGGAAAGGCGGGCAAGGCAATGAAAGTCGCCACGATCTCGTCGATTATCGGTGACCTGATGGGGGACATCCTGCTTGTCATCGGTGTCGGCTTCATCGCAGCCATCGCCCTGAAACTGGGTCCGCCCGAAACCTTTGCAATCTACTTTGCCGCCTTCGTCGTCATCGGGTCTGTCATTGGCAATTCCATCGTCAAGGGTCTGGCATCGGCGTTGATGGGCATCCTGATTGCCATGGTCGGGCTTGATCCGATCTCAAGCGAAGAGCGCTATACGTTTGGGTCGTTCGAGCTGTCTAACGGCATTGGCCTTGTGCCGCTGATGATCGGTGTATTCGTTCTGGGCGAAGTCTTTGCCCAGTTGGAAACGCGCCGCAAAGCCTTGGGCGAGACCGAAGAGAATGAAAGCACCAAAGACGGCAACACGCTGACCTGGGAAGAATACAAACCCTGCCTGCCGCATGCTTTTCGTGGTGGCTTTATCGGAGCAGGAATCGGTGTTCTGCCCGGCCTGGGATCTGCCATCGCGGCGTTCATCTCATATGGTGAGGGTAAACGCCGCGCCAAGAACCCCCAGATGTGGGGCAAAGGTGCGCTGGAAGGCGTGGCAGCCCCCGAAGCGGCCAATAACGCCGTATCCGGACCATCAATGGCACCGCTGCTGACACTGGGCATTCCGGGTTCGACCATCGGGGCAATCCTGCTGGGTGTTTTCCTGATCCATGGCATTCAGGTTGGCCCGACCCTGTTTCTGACGGACAAGGAGCTGGTCTACAAACTGTTCGCCTGCGGCATGCTGGGTATTCTGGCCTATGGTCTGATCGGCTATTTCGGTGCCACGCAGGTGGCTCGCCTGATCCTGAAAATCCCCACCAACGTTCTGTATCCGCTCATCTTTATGACGGCGTTTGTTGCGGCCTATTCCGCCCGTGGGTCTATGTTCGACGTGACGGTCATGACGATTGCGGGCTTTGCCGGCTGGCTGATGCGGAAATTCGACTTCAACGTCGCGGCCTTTGTGATCTCGTTCGTGCTGGCCAAGGGCGCCGAAGAGACCTTTCGCCAGTCGCTGCTGATGTCCGAGGGCGGCGCGATGATCTTTGTCGAGCGCCCAATCGCGCTGGCTTTCCTGATCGTTGGTTTGGCCGCCATGGCGTTCCGTGTCCGTGGAATCCTCAAAGAGCGCAAGATCGCACAGGGAGAGCTGGAAGATGCTTGACTATGGGATCTATCGGGACTGTTTTTCCAGCCCCGACATGCGCGCCATTTGGTCGGAACATGCCACGATTTCAGCCTGGCTAAAGATCGAACAGGTACTCGCCGAACATCAGGCAAGCGTCGGTCTGATTTCGAATGAGGCCGCTGCGGCGATCCAAAAGGTTTCAATCGGCGATCTGAATCGGGCCGAGTTGCAGGCCGAGATGATACTAGTCGGCCGCCCGATCGTAGGGCTGGTCCAGCAGTTGCGCAGGTTGCTGCCGGATTACGCGACCCAAGTGCATTTCCGCGCGACAACGCAGGACGTCATGGACACTGCCATGGTCCTGCAGATGAAATTTGGGCTTGAGCACGTCCAGGCCAGTCTTTCGACGGTTGAGGCTTTGATCGACGACCACATCACTGCCTGTCAGGACACGATGATCATGGGGCGCACCAACGGTCAGCACGCTGTTCCAATCTATTTGGCGACGAAGTTCAAGGTCTGGCGATCCGAGCTGGCACGCCGGTCTCAAGCGTTGGAAGCAGCGGCGGAACGTGGCCTGAATGTTCAGATCGGTGGTCCTATGGGTGATTTGCGCGGGTATGAAAACGGCACTGGCCAGCAAGTCAAACAGGGGGTCGCGGCCGCACTGGGGTTGAACGTGTTCGAGCCACATTGGCAAAACGCGCGTGACGGGGTGGCCGACATCGTCACCGCTCTGGGCGCTTTGTGCGGGACGCTTTGCAAAATCGCCCACAACGTCAATCAGCTCTCGTCATCTGACATCGGTGAATTCACCGAGGTTCATGAGCCGGGCAAAGGTGCATCCTCTGCAATGACACACAAACGAAACCAACGGGCCTCGGAATTCGGCGAAGCGGTGGCCCGTCTGGGACGCCAACGCGCTGAACAGATTGGGGAACTGACCCTGCACGAACATGAGCGGTCCGGCGGCGTCTGGATTGGTGAATGGATCGTCGTGCCTGAGACATTTCTTCTGACCTCGGGCGCGTTGCGGTGGTCAGAACAAATGCTGAAGTCACTGGTCGTGAACCCGGTTGCGATGCGGAGGCTGGTGGCAGACGGCGCTCACTTGAAAATCCCCCACGCGTAATTTGGTCTTTGCTTTGCAAGACTCCGCTGATCGCGGGCGGTCTGGTATTAGGGGCAGCCCGAAAGTAAATTGTCACTATTGACAAATTATAATCGGTCGTTATTTGTCAATGGTGACAATTTAAGGGGCGCAGATGCCAAGACCCTCACTGAAAGACCAAAGATCCCACGAAATTCTTGAAGCCTACCTGACCTGCGTGGCGCGGTTCGGGCTTGAGGGCGCAACCCAGGCGCGGATAGCCGATGAGGCGGGCGTCAAGCGTCCCCTTTTGCGCCATTATCTGGGCAATAGGGACGAGATGATCACGGCGCTGGCCGAATATGTCGTTGCGGGGTTTGCAGAATCGTTGGACGGGCTACGTCAGGCTTTGCCGGACGGCGCAACGCCGTCCGATCTTGTGGACGAGTTGTTTGCCGAAGCAAGCGGGACTGATCCGCGGTTGATGCTGGCGTACCAGGCGCTCGTGACAGCCGTTCCGGATCGACCGGATCTGCGGCAAGACCTGATGGACAGCCTCACGGAATTCTTTGACGTGGTCGAGGAAATCCTGAGGCGAGCCGCTCCTGACGCGGCGGATACCAGCATTCGCGCAGTGACGCAGGGAATATCGGCAATCTTTGTCAGCATGGACGCCCTGTCTCCGCTGGAGCCACCCGCAATTTGGCGCGCAGAATTGAAACTGGCGGCCACTTTGCTCGCCTCCACCCTGGAGACAACACCATGAGCCACGCCAGAACAGCGAACTACATCGCTCTGCCTGTCCTGCTGGCCGCCACAGCGCTGGGTCTTTACTGGGTCTGGGGGCTACTTTTTGTCTGGTGGATCATTCCAACAGTCATGAACGGGCAGGCTTTTCTGGTCTTTGAGATCAACCGCACAGAGGACCCGGTTTTGTATTGGGCCATCGTTGGTCTCTGGGCGGCGCTGGGTCTGATGATGATCATGGCCAGCCTGTTTCCCCAATACGCCCATCTTCTGGTTTGAGGTGCCTTTATGACCAACATGTATCACCATCTGCCGGTTGACGCTTATACAGCGCAAGACTGGTTCGATCAGGAACAACGCCGGATCTTCTCGCGCACCTGGCGTTTCGCCGGTTTGGCCGAAGATATCGAAGGGCCGGGACATTACCTGTCGGTTCAGGCGGGCCTGAATAACCTTTTCATTGTCATGGGGCGCGACCACCGTCTGCGCGCCTTTCACAATATCTGCCGCCACCGGGGTACGCAGTTGATCCGGGCGGTCGGCAAGACGCAAAAGGCGCTCACCTGCCCTTATCACGACTGGACGTACGACCTGGAAGGCAACCTGATCTCGGTTCCCGATGAAGCGACCGAGTTCCCCGACGGTGTCGACAAATCCTGTCTTGGTCTAAAGCGCGCGAGCGTGGATGTCTGGCGCGGCATGTTGTTCGTGCACCCCGACCCGGACGCGCCGACTTTGGCGGAATGGTTCGGGGAGGTTGACCGGTATCTCGGGCCTCACAAGCCAGAGGAACTGGTCGAATATACCGAAGGCCGGAACAGCTATGAGATCAGGGCCAACTGGAAGATCGTCGTCGAGAATTATATCGACGTCTACCACCTGAGCCACCTGCATTCGAATACCCTGCACATGTATGACCATGCCAAGGCCGAGTACGGGTGGAAGGGGCCACACTATCACTTTTGGGAACCCCCGTCGGCGGCTTATGCGAAGGACCACGAAGCCAACCTGCCGATGCCGCGTACGATCCCTGAACCGCATGTAGGCGCTTGGGTTCCGATGCTGTTTCCCGGCATTGGCATCGGGGCCAGCGAGGAAAGCTGGAATCTGTTCATTGTCACTCCGCTGGCCCCTGATCTGACGCGGGTCGAAAACCGCACGAAGCTGGCCAACGTGTCGGACTGGGCGTTTCAGAAACAACAATGGAAAAGCCGGGGCTTCTGGAAGGACTTCGGCGGTGCAAAATACCAAGGGGATGATGCTGCCGGTGCCGACGACCCGATGGCCTCTGGCGATTTCACGGCCGAGGATATCTACGCCTGCGAGCAGCAGCAGAAGTCTCTGAAAAGCCCGTATCTTGAAATTGGCCCGGCCGGGAATGGCGAAAGCCCGATTACGCAGCACCAGAAGACGGTGCTGGATTTCATGCAGGATGACTGAACAATGCGGAGACAGATCATGAAACCAGTACAAGCCAGCCTGATCGGTGTTGCGCTCGCGTCGGGTCTGGTGCTGACGGCGCAGGCAGACGCGCCCGAGGACATTGCCGTTCGCGTCCTTCAGGCTCGGGACGACCAAAGCCTACTGGCCACATGGGACAACTGGCACCCCGAAGCCACGCATCAGGTCATCCTAAAATACGGCATGGGCCAAGAGGATGACGTCTTCTCATACCGGGTCGCCGACGCATCTGATGCCGAAGACCCCGAACTCACGCAGGCGTTGGAGGGCTACACTGAAACCGCACGATCCGCGCCTCGGATTACCGCGCGCATCGAGGACGGAGTGCAGCACGTCACAGCCGTTACCCGTGTCGATTATGACTGGCAGGGATATGTCGGCAAAATGCGTCAGACCGATAATTTTGTCTTTGAACCTTACCTTGGCCGCGCGGTGATCCGTTCTTTGACCACGACTTACGATTACCGGTGACGGGAAACCCAAATGCAACGTGACTTTCATTCGCTGACTGTATCCGACATTCGCAGGGAAATCGGCGGCGCGGCCACCAGTGTTTTTTTTGACGTCCCTCCGGCACTGACAAAACCGTTTCAATGGACGGCCGGACAACATCTAACCGTCAGATTTTGGATTGACGGGCAGGAACAAAGGCGAAGCTACACCATTTCGAACCCTCCCGGATCAGCGTTGCGCATCACGGTGAAACGCGTGAAAGGCGGGATCGTCTCGAACCACATAGGTGACAAGCTATCACCGGGAGATGCTGTTGAAGTCCTGCCCCCGTTCGGACAGTTTGTGCTACGCCCGGGGCCCCTGATGCGCCGCACCCATTATTTCTTTGGCGCAGGCAGTGGCATCACGCCGTTGTTTGCGATGATCAACTCGGTTCTGGCAAACGAGCCTCACTCCACGGCGCATCTGGTGTTTGGCAATACAAATGCGGACAGCATCATTTTCCGGGACGATTTGGAGAAGATACAGACGCAAAACCCACAGAGGTTCACTTTACGGCATGTTCTGTCCCACCCCGCCTTGCTCAGTTGGTTCAGCCCCTGGCGCACGGGGCGGCTTGATGCAGATGCCATTAAGGCCGCAATTGCCGAAACGCCGCCGGTTGCCCAGGACGCCCAATACTGGATCTGCGGCCCTGGCAGCATGAACTCAGATATCCGCGCTGCGCTGCAAAATCTGGACGTTCCTAATGACCGTATTCACACAGAGAGTTTCGGCGGAGATACCGAAAGCGACCTGAGCGTGGAGGGCGTCGCGGCGACGGCCCAAATAAGGCTGAACGGCGCATGGCACGAAGTTCAGGTTGACGCCGACCAAACTATTCTCGAAGCTGCCCAATCTGCCGGACTATCCCCACCATTCAGTTGCCAGTCTGGCGTCTGTGGGGCCTGCATGGCCCGCCTGACCGACGGGGCCGTCCACATGCGGAATCGGACGGCTCTTGAAGACGATGATATTTCCAGGGGGTTCATTCTGTGCTGCCAAAGTGTCGCCACGCAAAAGAAAATTGCATTGAAGTTTCAGGACTAAATTTGACGTGTGGTTAACCCACTGGTCGAGTCTTCGATGCATGCCGAACGCACACTAAGTTGCCGTCCTTCTCAACCCTGACATCCGGCAGTCAACGATGAGGGAGTTGAATTGCAATCACGAAATTCGGTGAGTTTCGGTCCGAGTTGTCGCGAAATGTACCCGCGCAATCGTCAACCTATAGCTTGTTCGTTCTTCGGGTAGCGTCAAAAGTTATGTCCGCTGGGGCTGCAATCCAAAGTTAAAAGGTCCTGTTATCTCGCAAGCAGGTTCGGCATCATATTCACTCGCGTCAATGTACCACCTGCATCTGCCAGACACCACGGTGCTGCACCCAAAGATAAAAGGGAAACCATATAAACAAGGCTGATTGGATGGTGCTGCTGGAGAGAATTGAACTCTCGACCTCTCCCTTACCAAGGGAGTGCTCTACCTCTGAGCTACAGCAGCGCTGTGGGCGGGTGATTAGACTCAAACGAAACGGGGCGCAAGGGTGTCTGGACGGTTTTTTTCGCCTCCTGTAGAGAAAGACAATGGCAGACAAAGATACACCCAAAAAACACGGCAAATCCGGGGATGCGCGCGAAGAGCGGCTGAAGGCGGCGCTGAAGGCCAATATGGCGCGGCGCAAGGCGCAGGCGAAGGCACGCGCGGCATCCGGGGACAAGGCCGGCAAGGACGAGGGATAAGAGCAGATGGATTCGATTCTGGTGACAGGCAACGGGCCGCTGAACGGTCAGATACCGATTGCGGGGGCCAAGAATGCGTGCCTGACGCTGATGCCCGCGACCTTGCTGAGCGAAGAACCGCTGACGCTGACCAATGCGCCGCGGTTGAGCGACATCAAGACCATGACAGCCCTGCTGCAATCTCTGGGGGCCGAGGTTTCGGCTTTGCAGGACGGACAGGTGATCGCGATGTCCAGCCATGATCTGACCAGCCAGACCGCCGACTATGATATCGTGCGCAAGATGCGCGCGTCGAATCTGGTGCTGGGTCCGCTCTTGGCGCGGTTCGGGCAGGCGGTTGTGTCGCTGCCCGGCGGCTGCGCGATCGGGGCGCGGCCGATGGACCTGCACGTCGAAGGCCTTGAGGCGCTGGGCGCTGAGATTGAGCTGAAGGACGGGTACCTGCACGCCAAGGCGCCGGGCAGGCTGAAGGGTGCCGTGCATGAAATGCGGTTCGCCTCGGTCGGGGCGACGGAAAACATTGTCATGGCCGCGACTCTGGCCCAGGGCACTACGGTTCTGAAAAACGCCGCGCGCGAGCCCGAGATTGTCGATCTGGTCGAATGCCTGCGCAAGATGGGCGCGCAGATTTCGGGCGAGGGCACCTCGACCATCGAAATTCAGGGCGTCGACCGGTTGCATGGCGCGACGCATCAGGTCGTGACAGACCGGATCGAACTGGGCACCTATATGCTGGCCCCAGCGATTTGCGGGGGCGAAGTTGAACTGCTGGGCGGCCGCATGTCTCTGGTCGAATCCTTTGCCGAGAAGCTGAACGCCGCTGGCATTGACGTGTTCCAGACTGAAAACGGCCTGAAAGTCACCCGCAGAAACGGCCGCGTCGGCGCAGTGGATGTGGTGACCGAACCCTTCCCCGGCTTCCCCACCGATCTGCAGGCGCAGATGATGGCGCTGATGTGTACGGCCGAAGGCACCTCGGTTCTTGAGGAACGCATTTTCGAGAACCGCTTTATGCACGCGCCGGAACTGGTTCGGATGGGGGCGGAAATCGAAGTGCATGGCGGAACCGCCACCGTGACCGGGGTGGAGCGCCTGAAGGGTGCGCCGGTTATGGCGACCGATCTGCGGGCTTCGGTCTCGCTGATCCTGGCTGGACTGGCGGCAGAAGGGGAAACAATGGTCAGCCGGGTCTATCATCTGGACCGCGGTTATGAACATGTGGTGCGCAAGCTGGAAGGCGTGGGCGCAAAGATTGAACGGATCAAAGGCCAATGACAGACGCAAGTTTCAAGGACGGGCGCGAGGCCCCGCTCAATCTGGGGGCCGAGGACGGGGATGACCTGCAGGTGATCTCCAGCCTGACCCAGGACGCGGTGTTTCCGGTGACGGAAATGACATGGCGCCCGTCCGAGCGCCGCTTTGGGCTGTTGCTGAATCGCTTCCGGTGGGAAGACAAAGACGCCGCCGCCCGCCGGGACCGCCCGTTCGAGCGTGTGCAATCGGTTTTGGTGTTCGATTCTGTTCTTTCAGTGTCCAGCCAGGGCATCGACCGCAGCGACAAGGATATGGTGATGTCGCTGCTGTCCGTCGATTTCGAGGCGGGCGAGGACGGGGCCGGTCAGATCATGCTGACCTTGGCCGGCGACGGCGCCATCCGCCTGTTGGTCGAGGCGTTGGAGGTCACCCTCAAGGACGTGACCCGGCCCTATCAGGCCCCATCAGGCCAGGCGCCGCATCATCCGGAATAAGCGTGGCATAGCGCAGGCTTTTCCCGGTCCTTCGACGGGTCTGGTGTTGCGCCGCGCGACCGTGTTCGACGTGTTCCACATCAGCCGGGTGCTGACCCGATCAATCACGCACCTGTGTGTTGCCGATCATCGCAATGATCCCAGCCTGCTGACGCTGTGGACCGCCAACAAGGACCCGCAGACGATACGGCGCTGGATACAGTCCGGTGCCGCGCTTTGGCTGGCCGAGGCAAACGGGCAGGTGGCGGGCGTTGGCTGTCTGGACAATCGGTCAGAAATTTCGCTGCTCTACGTCGATCCCGCCCACGCGCGGCGCGGCGTGGGCTTATCCCTGTTGATCCGGCTGGAAGACGAACTGGCCCGGCTGGGGTGCACGCAGGCGCATCTGGTTGCCACCGCTACTGCCAGAGAGTTCTACCGCAGGTATGGCTGGCAGGACGACGGCATCCCGGATGACTGGCACGGCATCGGGCAATTCCCGATGCGCAAATCGCTGCACCCGCCGGACGAAGGGTTGAGGCCGGCGGGCCCCGGCGATATGTCCCTGTGAAACGCCCCGGAGTGCCAGACAATGCCCGTGTTTCTTGATACCACCTCGTCCGATTTCGAGACCGCCTTTCAGGCATTGCTGTCGGCCAAGCGTGAAGACAGCCCCGACGTGGACGCCGTTGTGGCCGACATCATCCAGGACGTGCGTTCCCGCGGCGACGCAGCGGTGATCGAACTGACCGCGAAATTTGACCGGCTGGACCTGACACCCGAAACTCTGGCCTTTTCGGCCGCTGAAATCGACGCGGCAGTTGCACAGGTTTCGGATACGGACCGTGCTGCGCTGGAACTGGCCGCGGCCCGCATCCGTGCTTATCACGAAAAACAGATGCCGGCCGATCAGGAATGGACGGACGAGGCCGGCGCTACTCTGGGCTGGCGCTGGTCGGCCGTGTCGGCGGCGGGGCTGTATGTGCCGGGCGGGTTGGCCTCTTACCCCTCTTCCGTGCTGATGAACGCGATTCCGGCCAAGGTGGCGGGGGTCGAACGGCTGGCCATTGCCGTGCCCACGCCTGACGGGCAGGCGAACCCGTTGGTTCTGTTGGCGGCCCGGCTGTCGGGGGTGGACACGATCTATCGCATCGGCGGGGCGCAGGCGATTGCGGCGTTGGCCTATGGCACCGCTTCCATTGCGCCGGTGGACAAGATCACCGGTCCGGGCAATGCCTTTGTTGCCGCTGCTAAACGCCGGGTCTTTGGCAAGGTTGGCATCGACATGATCGCGGGCCCGTCCGAGATTCTGGTCATCGCCGACAAGGACAATGACCCCGACTGGATCGCGCTGGACTTGCTCAGCCAGGCCGAGCATGACGAAAGCGCGCAATCAATCCTGATCACCGATGATGCCGCGTTCGGCCAGGCCGTTGCCGCGGCGGTCGAGACGCGGCTGGAAACGCTGCAACGGCGTGTCATTGCGGGCGCAAGCTGGCGCGACTTTGGCGCGGTGATCACCGTGCGCAATCTGGATGAGGCGGCGGCCTTGTCGAACCGCATCGCGCCCGAACATCTGGAGCTTTGCGTGGCCGATCCGCGGGCGCTGAGCCGGAAAACCGTCCATGCCGGGGCCATATTCCTGGGTCAGTACACGCCCGAGGCCATTGGCGATTACGTCGGCGGCCCGAACCACGTTCTGCCGACCGCGCGCTCGGCCCGGTTCTCGTCGGGGCTTAGCGTTATGGATTTCCTCAAGCGCACCACGCTCAGCCATATGACGCCCGAAGCACTGCGCGCCATAGGTCCCGCCGCCGAGCAGTTGGCCCGGTCCGAAAGCCTTGAGGCACACGGGTTGTCGGTGACTGCGCGGCTGAAACGCCTGAACGGATGATTTGGCGCAACGTCCCTCGCGCCGGGCGTTGCCGATCCATTTCGCTTGTTATAGGTCTGTGCTGACCTGAACGGACCAGACACCAATGACCCGCATTTCGCATATCGAACTGGACGACCGAAACCTGCCGCCGCCGACCCCCGAGATCGAGCAGGAGCGCAAGGTTGCGATCTATGATCTGCTAGAGGATAACCGCTTTGCGCTGCCCAAGCGCGACGACCGGGTGGTGCCGGATGGCCCCTATCACGTCCAACTGTCGATCCGCGATAAACGGCTGGTCTTCGACATCGCCACCGAGGCCGAGGAAAAAGCGGCCGAATTTCACCTTTCTCTGGGTCCTTTCCGGCAGGTGGTCAAAGACTATTTTCAGATCTGCGAAAGCTATTTCGACGCGGTGAAATCCCTGCCGCCCAGCCAGATCGAAACCATCGACATGGCCCGGCGCGGCATCCACAACGAAGGCAGCCGGGTATTACAGGAGCGGCTGGAAGGGAAGGCCGACATCGACACCGATACCGCACGCCGCCTGTTCACGCTGATCTGCGTGCTGCATTTCGGGGGGTGACGGGTGAAGCCTCTGCCGCAGTCGGTCCTGTTTTGTTGCGACCACAACTCGGTTCGGTCCCCGATGGCCGAAGGCATCATGAAGAAATTCTACGGCACCGGCACTTATGTCCAATCCGCCGGCGTGCATAACGACCTTGAAATTGACGGCTTTTGCATAGCGGCCTGTCATGAGATCGGTGTCGAACTTTCGCGCCACCGGTCACGCTCGTTCGACGAGATGCAGGAATGGGGCGACGACCTCAGCTCGTTCGACCTGATCGTGGCCCTGTCGCCGGCCAGTCAGCGCCGCGCGCTGGAACTGACCCGGATTTTTCATCTCGATGTCGATTATTGGCCAATAATGGACCCTACCGGACTGGGCGAAAGCCGCGAAGAAAAGCTACATCACTACCGACAGACCCGCGATCAGATCATCCAGCATCTGACAGAGCGCTGGGGCGAACCAACGGAGTGATCATGAACCAGACCGTCAAAACCTATTTCGATGCATTCAATGCCGGGGATGTGGACGGCATGCTGGCCTGCCTGTCCGATGACGTGGCCCATCACGTGAACGAGGGGCAGATTCGCGTCGGCAAGGACAAATTTGCGGCCTTCTGTGCCCACATGAACCGCTGCTATCGCGAGAATCTGACCGACATCGTGGTGTTCGAGGCTGAGGGCGGCACACGCGCGGCGGCCGAGTTTATCGTGAACGGCACCTATCTGGAAACGGATGAGGGCCTGCCGGATGCGCGCGGCCAGACCTATCGCCTGCCTGCGGGGTCGTTCTTTGACCTGAAAGACGGCAAGATCACCCGCGTCACCACGTTCTACAACCTCGCCGACTGGACCAAACAGGTGGCAGGTGGCTGAGGTCACCGACATCAGCGCCCTGACCGGCGCGGCGCTGGAGACCGCGCTGGACGATGTCGCGCGCCTGCGGATCGAGGTGTTTCGGGCCTGGCCCTATCTCTATGACGGCGATCTGGCCTACGAGCGGAAGTACCTGCAATCCTACCGAGACAGCGACAAGGCGATTGTCGTGGGCGCATTCGACGGCGACGACCTGGTTGGCGCTTCGACCGGGGCGCCTCTGACAGACCATGCCGAGGATTTTGCCGCCGCCTTCGACGGCACCGGTCTGGATCTGTCGGACATCTTCTATTGCGCCGAATCCGTTTTGCTGTCGGACTATCGCGGGCAGGGCGTCGGCCACAAATTCTTTGACCTGCGCGAAGCTCATGCTCTTACCTTGGGCTTCACCAAATGCGCTTTCTGCGGCGTTCAGCGCCCGGCGGATCACCCGATGCGGCCCCGCAACTACCGGCCTCTGGACGCCTTCTGGCGCGCGCGCGGATATGAGCCACTGCCCGGCGTCATCGCCCAATTCTCGTGGAAGGACATCGGGGACGAGGCCGAGACGCTGAAGCCTTTGCAGTTTTGGATCAGGGATTTGTCAGCGTAATTGCGACGGTGGTTTCTGCGTATCAAGCCTGACGTTTGCGACTGAGAAGGCCGTATTTCACAGCCCACGCCCTGAACGATCGGCGCCTCCGCTTTTCCTGCTTCAGTGCCGTTTTCGTTTGCGCACCACTTTTTCGGTTGAATTCGAACACGTCGATGATGCGCTCGGCACAGCCGCAGGCTTCGCCCATGCCTACTTTGGCGAAATAGAACTTTTCGAAGCTTTCCCGGTTCTGCATGGTGGTCCTCCAGTTCCTATTGAACCAAATCAGGCGTTGGATGCCAATTCACATTCCCGTCTTCGCGTCATGATGTGAAAAGGGCGGCTGTACACTTCAAGACATCCTCAATTAGTGTCTGGCCAAACCAGTGTTGAAGGATCCGCCCGATGAGAGTCGCAACTGCCGCATATGATCTCAACTGGCTCGACAGCTGGGCGCAGTATGAGGACAAGCTGGACCATTGGGTTTCGGATGCCGCGGGGCAGGGGGCCGAGCTGCTGGTTTTTCCTGAATACGGTGCGATGGAGTTGTCGACGCTGGATGGGGCGGAGGTGGCCGGAGATCTGGAGCGTTCGATCCGAGCGGTTTCGGATCGGATGGAGGATGTGCAGACCCTGCATCAGCGCCTCGCACGGGAATACAAGACCTACATTCTGGGTGCATCGGCCCCGGTTGCGGAAGGGTCGGGGCGTCCGGTAAACCGGGCTGCATTTTATGCCCCGGACGGTGGACAGGATCATCAGGACAAACAGATTATGACCCGGTTCGAGCGTGAAGACTGGGACATTGCCCCCGGCGGCCCGCTTAAGCTTTTTGATACGGCCCTGGGGAAGATCGGTGTTCTGATCTGCTATGACAGCGAGTTTCCCCTGCTGGGGCGGGCCTTGCAGGAGGCCGATCTGATCCTCGTCCCTTCCTGCACCGAAGCACTCTCGGGCTATTGGCGGGTCCGCATCGGGGCGATGTCGCGTGCGCTGGAAAATCAGTGCGTTACGGTAATGGCGTCACTGGTCGGCAGCAACGACTGGTCCGAGGCGGTGGATATGAACACCGGGACCGGCGGCGTCTTTGGCCCGCCCGACAAGGGGTTTCCGTCGACCGGAGTTCTGGCAGAAGGCGCTCTGAACCAGCCCGGATGGACGTATGCAGATGTCGACCTGTCGGCCATCGCCGGGGTCCGCGCCGATGGTCATGTGCTGAACCGAACCCATTGGGAGGAGCAAACTCCCAGAGCCAATTCAGTCACAATATCCTCTCTTTAGGTGATTCTGGCCTTGAAATAAGGCGAAAATAGGCTCATTTAAGCCCACATCCCCGCAGATTCTGCGGGTGCAACGTAATGATGGAGACAACATGGCCAAGGAAGATACGCTCGAATTTCCCGGTGTCGTGAAGGAACTCCTGCCTAATGCGACGTTTCGGGTCGAGCTGGAAAACGGCCATGAGATCATCGCACATACGGCAGGCAAGATGCGCAAGAACCGCATCCGTGTTCTGGCCGGCGACAAGGTTCAGGTCGAGATGACCCCCTATGATCTGACCAAGGGTCGGATCAACTACCGCTTCAAGTAACGCCTGCCGCAATGGCGTTTATCTTAGGATCGGGCAGCCCAAGGCGGCTGGACCTGCTGGCTCAGCTTGGCGTGCAGCCCGATGCCATCCGTGCCCCCGATATCGACGAAACGCCCCTGAAAGGCGAATTGCCGGTTCCCTATTGCCACCGCATCACGCGTTCAAAAGTAAAGGCGGTTCAGGCAGATGACGATGACGTCACCCTGTGTGCCGATACCACGGTCGCGTTGGGTCGGCGCATTCTGGGCAAGCCGGCGGATGTGGGTCAGGCGGCCGAATTCCTGCATGCCCTGTCCGGCCGGCGGCACCGCGTGATCACTTCGGTGGCCGTGCGGCGCGGGGACCGGGTGTTGCAGCGCGATGTGGTGTCTCAGGTCAAGGTCAAACGGTTGTCGGACGTTGAGATCAACGCCTATCTTGCGACCGGTGACTGGCAGGGCAAAGCCGGCGCCTACGCAATTCAGGGACCGGCCGGGGCATTCATCCCGTGGATTTCCGGGTCTTTTACCGGAATTGTCGGCCTTCCTTTGTCCGAAACCGCCGCCCTGTTGCAGGGCATCGGTTTCCCCCTGTATCGTGAGGCACCATGAAGGGTCGCACCATCGTTCTGGATCACATCGACAACCGCGAAGCAGCGGCGCTGATGGTCGATGGCAGGCTGGACGATTTCCTGATCGCCGGAGACGCCCCGGCCCCCGGCACAATCTATCGCGCCCGCGCCGAACGTCCGGTCAAAGGGCAGGGCGGTATGTTCCTGACCACACCCGATGGCCCGGCATTTCTGAGGCAGGTTAAGGGACTGGCACCCGGAGCGCCAATGCTGGTGCAGGTGACGGGTTATGCCGAACCGGGCAAGGCGCTGCCTGTGACCGACCGCATCCTGTTCAAGAGCCGTTATGCCATCGTCACGCCGGGCGCGCCCGGTCTGAATGTCTCGCGCAGTATCCGGGACGAAGATGAACGCGACCGGCTGCTGGAGATTGCCCATGACTGCATGGACGGTAGTGAATATGGGCTGATCCTCCGGTCCTGCTGTCAGGGTGAAGATTCCGCTGAAATTGCAGAAGATATCAGTGCGATGCTGGCTCATGCAGAACAGGTGCTGAACGACCCGGGGACCGAGCCGGAACTGCTGCTTGAAGGCGACGCCCCGCATGTTCTGGCCTGGCGCGACTGGACGGATCCCGCCGAAGTCGTCACGCAGGCTGGCGGTTTTGAAACGCATGGCGTGCTGGACGCGCTTGACGTCGCACGAGGGATTTCTGAACCCTTGCCCGGAGGTGGCCACCTGTTCATTCAGCCTACCCGTGCTCTGGTGGCTGTGGACGTAAACACCGGTGCGGATACCTCGCTGGCGGCCGGAACAAAATCAAACTTCGCCTGCGCCAAAGCGCTGGCCCGCGCCCTGCGCGTTCGCGGTCTCGGCGGCCAGATCACGCTGGATCTTGCGCCCATGCCGAAGAAAGACCGCCGCGGGTTCGAGTCGGCCTTGCGCGCTGCATTTAAGGCGGATTCTGTCGAGACAACTCTGGCCGGCTGGACGCCGCTGGGTCACTACGAACTGCAACGTAAACGGGGCCGGATTCCCCTGGCGGAGGTGCTGAAATGAGCTGTCCGATCTGCGGTGAAGAGACGGTGACCAAGTTTCGCCCCTTCTGTTCCAGGCGCTGCGCTGACATCGATCTGGCCAAATGGCTGAACGGGTCTTACGCGGTCCCGTCGCAGCGCGCAGAGGACCTCGAAACGGATGTTTCCGAAGCCGAGGGAAGTCCGCAACGGCCGCACTGAAAAAATGTCAAAAAGCCTCTGGACACTGCCTGTGGCAAGTCATAGAAGGCCTCCACCCAACGGCAAAAGCCGTTCCCGTGCCCGGGTAGCTCAGGGGTAGAGCAGTGGATTGAAAATCCTCGTGTCGGTGGTTCGATTCCGCCCCCGGGCACCATTAACACCCTGAAATACTTGATTAATTTTGATTGTTGAGCGTTCTGATTTTCAGTCGTAAAAGTGATACACAGTTATACACTCCTCCGACGGGCTGACCTTGGTCAAAGATTCAAAAAACCAAATCTCCAAGCTGAAACACCTCCGAAAGGGTCTGGCGATCTATAAGATGATACGCAGCCCCTATTGGTATATTCGATACAGAGACCCGATTGCGGGAAAATACGTGACTCGTTCCTCCAAGGAAGAATCACGGCTGGAAGCCATCGAAGTAGCTTACGAGTTTGCTGATACCTTCCGTAGCAAAGCCAACAGCGACCATGCCAAGAAGAAAGCCACCAGCTTTGAGCACTATGCGAAAAAGCTGATGGGTGTGCAGAAGGGTAAGTCCAAATGGTCGGACGGTGACAACAAGTTGCTGAACCGATCCAAGGATGGGCTGATCTGCTACTTCGGTAAGTATGATGTCAGAAAGATCACCACGGGTATGGTTCGGGACTACCTGATTCATCTCGATGAGAACCGGCCAAAGCGGTTGGCAGAATCAACCAAGGCCAAGCACACGATCATTATCCGCAAGGTTCTGACGCTGGCCGTCGAGGACGGTCTGCTGGATGTGCTGCCGGTGATGCCAAAGCAGAAGACGGTTGATACACCCCGGCACACATTCACCGATGACGAATACAAGCGGTTCATGAAGGCTGCCGGTGAATGTGCCAAACGGGGTGATAAGGTACGTGGTGTTGAGATTACCGGCCACCATGCCAAGATGTTCCGCTTTGTGGTCCACACCTTCCTCCGTCCGACTGAGGGCGAACTGTTTGGCCTCAAGCATAAGGACATTCAGATTAAGGGAAAACCGGCGCATCTGGAAATGAATGTGCGAGGCGGTAAGACAGGTGGCCGTGTCAGCGTGACGATGCCTTTGGCTGTTCCGCTCTACCATGCCACCTTGAACCCGTTCGACGGGAGTGGCCCTGACAGGAACGGCTATGTCTGGATGCCGGAGTACCCAAACCGGCGCACGGCGATCAATACGGCTCGGCGTATCTTCAACCACATATTGGAAAGGGCCGATCTGCTGGATGAGGACCGTAAGCTGTCTCCTTACTCACTTCGGCATTATTCCATTCAGTCCCGGGTGAGGTCGTCGAATGGGAAGGTGAACACCCACACCCTGGCCAAGAATGCTGGAACGTCCGTGGATCAGTTGGAGCGGTTCTATTTGAGGAACATGGCTCCCACGACAGGGATCATTGAGAACTTGCAGCACAGGGAATAACGAGTTGTTGTGCCAACCGGCCATCTGCCCTGTTGTCTGCAATCGTGAGTCATAGGACGCCATTGGGGTAGCAAAGGAGACCCCAATGGCACTTGAAAAGCAATTCAATCTGGAAGCAGCGGAAAAGCCCAAGACGACCCAGCCTTCCCATCAGCGTCGTCAGAAATTCATCGCTGCCATCGACAAGCAGTTGGCAGGAATGGCGGCGGGGGAAGCCAGCAATACCTCGAAAAGCACGTGGGTCTGGCAGTCGAGCAAAGGAGAATGGTTCATCTCGCCAAGGTATGGAAAAGCGTCTCTCGAACTGGCTCCGGGCCTGTCGGCGATCAAATGCACGGATTCAGAAGACGTTGTGCAAAACCTTGAAAAGCTGAAATCCCTGACGAGTGACGGCAAGTTGGATGCGGTCCTTGAGACGGCTGCCACAGCAATCCGTAGCCGGTTCGGAAAGTGACATCTACCAGTTGCTCTGGACGTTCAAATGGTCCCGTTGGGTTCGGATGGAACGCAATGGGACTTTTTGCTTTCCGGTCTGTTCCTATCACCAGCAACAAAACCCAAATCATGCGAAGCACTTCACGAAGTGAAGCAGGTAGCTATCTGTTGGTTATCCTCCGGCAATAATTGATCAATCGCTTGCTTCGCAAGACATTCGTTGCACGAATGTTGTTTCTATTGTTCATTCTATCAGGACTGTCGAAGACCTGACCCCGAAGGGGTCTGTAGATAGGGTTCATTCAGGTCTCATCTGGCCCTGTTGACGTTCATTACGGTCCGGTAGATGCCATGGATTGATCATTGGGTTCCATCGGCATTCACCTGAACCCCATGTACTCATGTCCTCGCTACGCTCGTCCATGAGCTTTCAGTGTTCTGGATTGTTATTATCATTCCTATTTAAAGTCCTGAATTTGTTTTGGGTTTCTTTTATGCATCAACGTACTGATCCGACCCGAACCTGAATATCTGGCATGCGAACACTCGGCAGGGCCGAGAGATTGTTTTGCTGAATGTTTGAAAGTGTTTTGGTCCGTGTCAGGAGCTGAGGGTTGATGTTCGTGGTTCAGGAGGCATCCGAGCCTCTTGATCTAACCACTTGCCGGATTTCCAGCCAACTCCTGCTGATCTTTGTATTTGGCCCACACATAGCTGAGAACTGCGTTGTATGTGCAGCCAGCGTAGCCCTTCACACGGACGTATGCAGTCTTCACGGTGGTTGGGCTGTAACCAACCTTGATGGCTTTCGTCACACGTTGTTGCTTGATCCGTAGGGCTTCACGAACACCCTTTACCGTTGCTGCTACCTTGGCCAGTTTGCGAGCTTTGTCTTCCGGGGACAGGCTAATAATCCAACCGGATGCAATCCATGCCAGCCGTTGTTTCTGGGTGACGATCTTCAGGGCACGTTCAACAGCTTCAACAGTGTAGCCGAACTGAAATGCTTGCATGAAGTAATCCGCAGCCGGACGACCGCCACGGATGTAGGCTTCGACGATACGCATTGCCAGTTTGTGGTTGTCCAGCATCCAGCGGTCAGCTTGCCTGCGGAAATTGCGTTTTGTGAAAACGGAGCGCCCAAGCGCTTCGACGTTTCCGGTGTATTGGGTATTGTTCTGGGTCATGTCAGCCTCCGTCGATTGAGTGCTTGGTGTGTGGACCCGTGGGGACAATTGAAGGCAACCCATCCACACACCAAGGCTTTTGATCGGTCTATTTATAAGGCCGAGACCCAGAACTTCGGGTGATCCGGTGAAAAAAAGCAACTTTTTCAGTAGTTCTTGAGTCTCGTGTGTTCAATCAGCATTGCCCGTTCACCATGCACGTTTACCAAGGCTGGGGGCAGAAAAGGCCGCATTAATGCGGCCTATTCCGTTAAAATGATCTGCGGGTATATTTTTAGATCGGCAGGTATTTTGCTAACCGCCCTTTGTCGTCGTATACTCGTTTGATCTCGTCATACTCCAAGTCAAAGTGTGACATATCATCGAACCCTATAACCTCTTTTGGAATCCCCCAGACAGAAAGATTGTTACAAAATACATCTTCGTAGAATATTCCGTCGATCCAAAATCCGTCAGTCTGATTGAAATCTCCTTTTTCGTTCATACGGGTGAAGCCAGTTGTGTGCAGATTACGTGGGTGGCAATACAGATTTTCCTCTCTGTACTCCAATTGTAGAAAGTACATCTCCAATGTGCGATAAATTTCATCGGAGTGATCAATGTCAAATAGCGATTGGCTCCAATCGACCACATCGGCCTCGTCAACCTGACACAGCTCGTTCTCAAAGCCTTGGTCTAAAAGGGTGTTTAATCTATATCGACTTAAGGACTCTCCAGTTCGACGGTCAAACCACCGAATTCTGTCTTCATGGACGTAAAATTGGCGAACCATAAATTGGCTGTCTCTCTGTTTTTGATCCATCCATCGAACGAAGCATGCGGTTCCTGGAAGGTGCTTTGATACTCGTTTACTTATCAGATCAACAACCTCATCATATTCCAGCCCATTTGATAGAATGAGCGCGGAGTAAATGGGAGAGAACTCATTTTTGCCCCCAGTTTCACAATCAATCCAATGGCCAACGAACTCGACCATAATGTTTTTGGAAATGAACTCACGGCTGCAATCGTCGAGCGCTTCGTGCCAAAGTTCTAGTGACCAATTCTCATTTCCGGTTTGAGTTACAACACACACATTGCCGTGCATGACGCCCTCACCCATCGGTGTTGAAATAGTGAAGTTGGAATTACTTTTCATTGTGGTTTTTCTTTCTTTTAAGTATCAGGCATCACCCAGCGGCCCCCTGTAGGGGCTGCCAGATGTAAGTTTAAGTTTTCAATGATTTTGGTTAGATGAGCGATCCGCTCAGTGAGGCCACCTGTTGGGCGGCCTCGTTCCAACACAGTCCCAGAGCGACAAGTTTGATGACATCACTCTTCATCTGGGCTGCTGTGTTGGCACAGGGAATATCTAGTCCCCGTTCTTTGTAGATATTTTTCAGAACATCCGTCGCCTTGCTCCTCAGTTCCACCGAGTCCACGATGAATTTAGCGTATGTTGGGACGGATTTCTGGTGTTTTTTCATCATACAGTAATTACCTCATTGATTGATCATACCTTTAGAGCCCTCATAAGGGGTGTTCACAAAGGTTTAGTGTTGAGTTTTTGGGGAAGGTTCGAGCATTTGCTGGAACACGACGTTAATATCGAAGAGGTCATGTTTTGTCAAGTGCCTGGTGTAATGTTTTTTCGAAAAAATTTCTAGAACTAATTGGCAATATGACACAGAAATGAGTGGTCATTAGAGGTATATTAGAAGCGCATTCAGTTTCGTAATCCTCTGAAAATTTTGAAACCAGACGTCAGCATGAAAACAAAAAAGGCGGGGCTTAAGCCCCGCCTAGTGTCGAAACTGACTTCGTATCGTTAGTCTTCGATCAGGAACTCTTTCAGCTTGTGGCCAGCATCGAGCTTCTTCCTCAACCAGTCCGGCATCGGTCGACCAGAATCTTCGCCCGCCCAGCTTTTGCGATGGTTTTCCGGGTCACGGTATTTTGGCTTTGCTTTGGGGCGGCGCTGCTTTGACTGTTGCTCATCGTCGTTTGACAAAAACAACTCTTCAATTGAATAGCCTAACTTTTCAGCCTGCGCTCTGAGCTTCTTCCTTGCTTCCTCTTTTCCGCTTTCTCGTTCGATGGCAGCGTCGATCTCGGCTCTCTCACGTTTGAGCCTCTCAAGCGTTGTGCTCATATGAGTCTCCTTTTTAGTCGGGGTCCATGAATGTGTTCTGGTGATACGATTAGGAAGTAGAATGGTATAATGCAATTGAAATGTATGACTGCGTTTTACATTCTCGGGAAAGGATTTTGTCGTTCAACACACTGGTCGGGGGCTACGGCAGAGGCCTTCGTGCGCCGTCACGCACATTCGATCTGCTTCCTGTATTAGGTGCCACGGACGGCACAATCCGTTGAGCTGTTGGAAAGCATCAAGCGAGCGTTGTTCCCCGAACTGGATGTGGAGCGTTCCTGACGCCGAAGGCCGCGTTCGATTTGAATGCGGTAGAGACTGTTTTCCGTTATTCGGAGTTTAGCCACTGCGTGAGCCCATCTGCACATTCGTCAACGTTGGGCAGACCGTAACGAGTGGAGTTTGTTCCGATCTTTTCTAGGATGCAGTTGCTGCTCTCAGTTGTAGCAAACAGGCCGCTAATAACTTCGGTTAAGAGCGGTATCGTATAGTAGGAGGCCCAAATCCCAATTATCACAGTTACTTCACGTTTGGTGGTTAGCGTTTCAAAAAAAACACTAAGCGTCACGGCCACTGATCCAAGTGCCACCCAAACGGCATAAGGTTCGTCGGAAATACAGTATGCCAGAAAGATGGAAGTCAGCCCACAGAATAGCCCAAAATACTGGTTTGGGGACAAAAGCGAAAGCTTGTCAAGAATCCAATTGAAGATGCCCATTTCGCTCTAACTTCTGAGTTTTCTTAGCAGGATGTCTGGTTTAGGTGGCTTCGCCAGAGATGCTTGGCCATTTACTGCGGTGTATTCCGACTGTCCAGTGTTTGCGTCACTCCGCGAAATTTCTGCTTCGTAAGTTGTTGGTAGTTCTTGACTGTCTGCGGATACCAGCGACCGCCCTTGCACGTTGCAACGCCTCTTTCGTTCAGCAGTCTTGCTGCTCCGTAAAACGATCCAGCCTCAGCCATTGCCTGTTCAAAATCGGGGCGGATCGTTTCGAGGAATTTTCGCTTCTCTGACTGCCTCTGTGCCGCTAACGCATGTGCATTCCGGCCAAGGACGGTTCCCCGGTTCTTTGCTGCTCTGAGTGCGGCTCTGGTGCGTTCTGATATCTGTCGGCGCTCTTCCTCGGCAAAGCAGGCCAGCAGGTGCAGGAAGAACGTTGAGACGTTTGGGTGTTCACAGACGACCAGTTCAATCCTTTGGTCGATGATCCCGGAGATGAACGACACCTTCCGGGAAAATCTGTCTAGCTTGGGGATCAGCAGCTTCGACCGAGTCTTCTTCACAAGATTGATGGCGTTCCAGAGTTCGGCTCGGTCATCCCGTTTGCCGGATTGGATTTCCGTGAACTCGGCTATCACCTGATCGGTGGGGGTCAGGAATTGCTCGACCATCGCCCTCTGCGCTTCTAGCCCGAGGCCGGATCGTCCCTGCCGTTCGGTCGAAACCCGATAGTAAACTACATACTCGACCATGCTTCATCCCTTCGTAAACGACAAACCAACGATTGTTGTAGAAGGGGTCGGAGTTTTCGGATGGGTGGGCAACAGGGTTAGTCGAAGGGCGGAGGAGTCCCCTGAGATAAATGATGGGGGTGTTCATTGTGTGTGCGTCGAGCTGCGCTCAATGCCATACTGAATTATCTATAGCCGCTTTCCATCAGCAAACCAGATGCGCTGATTCCTCAGCTTAGGGTTGCGCCGAGCACTCTTGGCTTTCCGTGGCTTCGGGATTCCGATATGTCTCATTCTGTACCTTAGGCGGGTTTGTCCATCTGGGGTGGCATTCAGCAATTTGACTTGGAACGGACTTCCGAAATGTACGCATTTGTTGATGAAACAGGGAATACTGGGGCGAATCTCTTTGATGAGAATCAGCCGGATTTCTACACGGCAGGGTTGATGACTCGAAAGGACTTTGACGCGGTTCATGGTGATGCGTGGCATAGTCTTCTTGCCGCGAGCGGTCTTGATGAGCTGCATTCGAACCATGTCGGCCTCGGGCCGATTGAGGAACTCGCGCCGGGTGTGCGGGACCTCCTACGAAAGGCAGGTGCCCGGTTCCATTTGTCGCGCGTTGAGAAAAGCTATCTCTTGGCCACAAAGGTATTCGACACCTTCTTCGACAGCGGTGAGAACGCAGCGGTCGCTTGGATGCACTACAATACAAAGCACCTTCGCCTGCCACTTGTATTCAAAGTTGCTGCACTACTTGATGAAACATTGGCCCGTGCCTTCTGGGAGATGTTGCTGGCTCGAACAGAGGACGATGCCCGCAGCAGAATTCCGGATTTTTGTGCATCGTTGCTTGAGCGAATGACGGTGTTGCCGGACGAAAGATCCCAAGAGATCATTGGGCGCGCACTTGAGTGGGCACGAGACCATCCCGAAGCTTTTGATTTCGCACTCACTCGCAAGGAAGCACAAAAAGGCCACATGCCGAACATGGTCGCATTCAGCAACCTTCTCGACGGGCTTGAAAAGGCTTCGGTTCGTTGGAAGCGTCCAGTCATTCGGATCACACATGACCGACAGAACCAGTTTCAGAAGGCGCTTGCCTCACATCATGAGATGTTTTCCAACGCCGCACCAGACGTTATCGAGATGCCTGATGACAAGTATTCGTTACGTAAAGTGCCGGGCTCGGTTTTTGTCATATCGAAAGCGTCGGAGAGCCCTGGACTGCAAGTTGCCGATCTGATGCTCTGGTTGATGAAGCAACTGTTTGCAGGGAAGGAACTGCCGCCAGCTACGGCTCGGCTGGCTCGCTACATCACAGCTCGGTCGCATTGGCATGACTTTTCGTTCGCGGGGGTCGAAAAGGACTTGCTGGCGAGTTTCAACACAATGCCCACGCTTGAGGAAATGTCCCCGAAGCAGTTGGAGCGGGGGCGGGAACTTAGAGCCCTTGATGAAAAGCGGCGACAGGAGAGTATGCGGCAATACGAAGTGGATCGTATCAGTCCACACGCTCGAGCGTAGTCCTCGGAGCGCATCCGGCATAAAAGGAAGTGTTGGCGTAGGGCACCATTTTTGCCCTGCGCGTTTTTTTGTCTAGTCCAGCTAAACCAGACTGGCCCATCCTACTCAGGATACTGGCGCTGTGCAGTTGCTACCCCAATTGTCTTGCCGCCAGATTTTTTGGTGCGCGCAACGGCAGTCCATTCGCAGGTGTGAGCGCCGTTCGGTGTGCAGGGGCTTTTGTATTTGAACGCCCCCGATGGGACTGTGCCGTCCGCTAACATCTTCCTGCCTGAGATGCTGTAGATGCCGAAAGGTGATTATCGGTTTGCGACCCATTGCCTTGTGGATGAGTGCTAAGTGCAGGAAACCGGCTCTAACTCATAGTAAGCTGAAAGACCAGAAACTCACACTTAACAAAGCAACCGGGTGGCACACGATGGTATCAGCGATAGGGGATGATAATCGGCCAAGACCTATCAACGCGGCGCGGTAAGTCCGGATCATGCAGAAAGATATCGCATCGAGCCACGTCTGACCCTGCGAGGACTAGCAAAACTCCTATCTGTTGCATTTTGGGTAATGTGCAGATCGAATAGTTGAACCACTACTTCTTTGAGTACATCAAGTGGATTCAGTGTATTGAACCCAATGCCTATGGACTACAGTGACAAGTAACCAACAAAAGCACCGGTAGCATAAAGCATGCCCCAAAAAATTAGGATGGCTGCTAGAAATGCTAACAGGATGCCCTGAATTGCGGGGTTTCAAAACTACCGAGAATTGTTCTCAGAAATTAGTTCTAGAGCTGATTGGTGCCACTTTTCACCTGGACGGCCAATCAAAAGAGACTCTTTATCCAGATCGGCTAGTGAAGGGTGTATCTGAGAAATTTGTCCAAATTCATCAAGTAGTGCGCGAATGGTTAACTTGATTATCTCTTCCGGTGCTCCTTCAAGCGTTAGAAGTCTCGCTCGAGGACCAGCTGTTTTGACTTCTAAGTCTTGGCCGAAATAAGTACCCGCTGGGATCAGCGTTGCCTCGAATCCCATTTGTTTTTCGAGCAGGTGTCCAATAGTGTTTTCGTTCAACGACAGAAGTTCGACATCACAGCTTGAAAAGGCTTCAGCGACAGATGAGTTTGCTTTGCCAGCGACCCAAATAAAGGCATCAATATTACCGCTGCATAGCCTAAACGATTGGTCGCTCGGACTAAAGTTTGTTTCCGTGAAGTCTTCTCGAGTTATTCCGACCGAACCAAGAATCGACGTCGCGACTTCTAACGTGCCAGAACCTTCCTGACCAACGTTAACTCGTTTACCCTCCAAACCACTTAAGCTATCGATCCCGCTGTCGCTTCTAACGACGACGTGGATTGGTTCGACATGAAGGGAAAAAACGGACACGTACTCATTTTGCTCATACGCGGAAAAATGGCTCAGAACCAAGTCTGATTGCGCAAAAGACAGTTGAACTTCGCCTTCTCGTAGTTGACGCAAATTATCGTCTGATCCAGTTGTGGCTGACACACCACAGCGATATCCATGAAGTTCGCTGTTTGCATTTATGCGTTGGCAAATCCTATTGGACACGGGCATATACACACCTTTTACTGACCCTGTACCAATCAGAAAGAAGCTATTTTCATTTGCCAGAACGCTAGAGCCAAGCCCAATAGCCGAACACAATATCAAGATGTTGCGTAGTATGAGAAGTTTGATGTCCATAAGTTGATTATTTTTAAGTTTATCTATTGATGGGCGAATCGCTATATTTTTTGCTATACTAGCACGATGTATCCAAAAAAGTTTGCGTGTTTATTCTTTATAGTCCTTACATCAGTTGTGTTTGAACGAACGCGAGCAGCGTTCGCAGATGACTTTTTGTTCGATCCAATCGTGGTAAAAAGTAGTGGTGTGGCAACTTTTCCAGATAAAGTAGAGAACATTTTCCCTCAGTTTCAGCAGGTTCAAACCCCTGACTTGCGCGAAGTGTTAGAGGCAAACTTGGACTACAGTTCAGGAAGGCTTGAAGCGTTAGATGTTGTGCAAGCTGATGGAGCCAAAACTGATGAAAATCGTACCCTTAAGATAGAGTTGGGTTTTACGGCTCCAATCGAGTTGGACGCTCAAGTTGCCACTGATGGCGACATTGATATAGCGCAAGCAATCAGCTACCAACTTGAGCAGCTATCGGAGCATCATGTTGATCTTAAGCTACTTACTAATAGAGACGGGTACTTCATAGGCTATGCTGATATTGAACTGGCATCTATAAGCGATAACTTACAATCATTCCCATTTTCCACAGAAATTATTTTAAAAACCGTTTTCACGATTGTAGCCGACAAGCATCCAACGCCAATTGAGATTTATAGCCAAGTTGTAAAGGAAACAAATTATAATGGCCGCGGAGGGTTCAAAAATCCGGGAGGCCTGGAAATATTCGCCGCTGAAGAATTTGCTGAAAGGGTATTTTTCGCATTTGAAATGGAGCCTGGAGAAACAAATGCATACTTTCTCAATCTGGCTACAACCCTGATTGACCACATTGTCAAGAAGGGTGATATATCTGCGAAGCTCGCTCAAAAAGTGTCTATGCTTCCTAGCCAAAGAGAATATTCGAAACTTTCGCCCTCCACAAGAGCTGCTAAATTTCAGCAACTTGCTCTGGTATTGGCGAGAAAGAAAAACGCTCAGCAATCTGTCTCTGGAGGTGACACTTCTTATCAGGAGCTAGCCAGACTCCTGAGTCGATCAATATCATTTCCAACGTCGAGCGTAAGTTTGGGTAATAGGACCATAAAGGATTACCGAAGAGCAGCGGTTCAACGTCTTCAGGTTACTTGTGTAACAGAGCCTACGGACTGCCCGCTTGCGCTTGAAGATTTCCGAAAACATCACGCCGTATTCGTGATGGGAAAACAAACCATAAGAAATGCGTTACTCGCTTACATGACGGCACTGGAAACCATGGGGGAATGGCAAGAGTTAAACGGTGTCGACAATTTAGACTACGCTCGAAACGCATTTAATACTAACTTGCGTAGCCATTGGGTGGATTTCGCTGCGTTCACACACTGCGATAAAGTGAAGGAAGACAAAGAGAACGATCAGCGTGGGCGGCAACAAGGTTGGCTACGCATCTATTTGGAAAGCTTGCCTAAAAAAAGTGGCTGGAAAAAAAGGCTTGAGCAAGCTGACGAAGTCGCTAGATTGTCATATTTGTTAGCCAGCAACGGGTCACTAACTGACTCGGATATTACGGAATATGACATTTCGGTGTTGAGAAAGACGGACAAGGAGGTAATAAAATGGTTGTGCTCCGAATGATAATGGTGACCGCCCTTCTAGGCTTTCCTTCCATTTTTGAAGGTCCGGATGTGGTTGGTAGTCCAAAGACTTTCAATTCCCCACCAGGCTGCCCTCCAAGTGCTCCTAGCTGTTAAATGGTGAATTGCCGCTTTAGCAAATTGGTGGCTATTTCCTTGGGGTTAGCTTCGGTTGCCTTGTTGGATGGGCGCGCCATTGCGGAAGAGTCTTCACAAAATGAACAGCCTCCTTTTATTAAGGAGGTGAAGACACTCATACGAGATGGAAACTATGAACGTGCTTTAAGTGTACTAGAGCCCTTAAACTATTCCACACTTGAATCTGACGCAGTAAGAAATGAGCAACAAAAGCTTTTGGGAGATGCGTATAACAATCTGAAAAGATATGACGAAGCAATAGCAAGTTTTTCAAATGTTATTTCGTATCCTGGAACAGACAAAGTATTTGCTCTGGTCAACCGTTGCTACAGTTACCTTCAATTGAACCTTCTTGTGGATGCAAGAAGAGACTGTGGTGATGCTCGTTACCTAATCGAACGTATTGACGGCGATGGAGCTACCGTCCCGCTCCATAGAGTTGTTGGCTTGTTGCAAGTGCAATCGAATGTTTTTCGTGAAGAGGGAAATCTCGATGAGGCACTATCTTCTATAGAGATGGCTGCTGAGAAAGTCAGAGCGTTTACTGAGGGTTTGAACAAAGAAGAACTAGATCGAGAACAACCATCACTTCAGTATTTCGATGTTTTTGTCGATGAAATACAAACATTGGCTGAGTATCGTGACATCGGCCGCGCAAAGGATCGGGCAAATGAGCTTCTTCGGGCTTCCGAGGCTTCTTTTCCTTGGCGTGTGCCTGATGTTCTTGCGGAAATTGGAGCACTGCACAAAATGCAGCGAGACTTCGATGCAGCGGGAAGGTTCTATATCACAGCTTACAATATGAGCAAACATGGCATAGGGAATTTTGAATACTTTGGGTCTTCAGAAGAACTGGTGTTTTTGGCATGTATTTCGTATTTGCAAAGCTCAGACGTCGAAGCCGCAGTTGATAACTGTGAGGAGCTTGCCAATTATGACCCCTCGAATCTTAATTTCTTAGAATTTTATGGTGTTTCACTTGCTCGTGCCGCTCGGTATCACGAAGCTCTGGCAACATTCGAAACTATCCTCGCAAACTCACTTGTCGGACAAGCTAGGCACGATAGAGCAAAGCAACGAATTGAGAGCCTCAAGGCGTCTGTTAACGATTAGACAAATCAACAACTGCATTAAAAAACTTGAAATCTCGGATTGGCTAGAGTCTTGAATTTAGGTTGCTTTAGGCTTCAAGGAGTTTCGGCAATATGCGTGTCTTGAATACAATGCGATTGTCTAGAAAAATTAATGTCTGCGTAACACACTTTCATTTAACACTACGGGTGCTGCAGCATTAATGGGGCGAAAAAGGGTATTGGGAACTGAGCGTGAAATTGAAATACTAAGTAACTCCTACCATAAGGCCATAAGCAAAATCCAAAGTGTATGTTGCTTAAGGGACGTGAAAAAAGTCTTTTAGATTAAAAGGAAAAGTTAGTGTTGAGCAACTGAAAGTCAGGTCAAGCCATTTCGATTAAGCGAAGGGAGGGTTTATTGTTGGTCAAAATAGTTTCTGAAATCGAGAAGCTGTTCTTGGAAGAGTTTTGTGACCTCTACAGGAAGCCTGGCGCCTCTTCAGAAAATCGTTGGTTCGAGAGATAACTTATTGAAGTTGTTTCATATATATGGAATTATATTGGTGTTTATACGTATGAAGGTACATCATTTATCTAGCTGAAGAAATGAGGATTATTGGATTCGGGGTTTTACTATGAAAATATACTTTTCCTACCTTATGATATCAATTTCTTTTATTTCCGGGTTGTTGCTAGCCGACAGTGCGATTGCTCAAACACCGCCTAAGTTCAATCAGCGCGTTCTAGTTTTCTTGTGGGCCGAAGACCCAGAAGCGCCCGGCTCTGAAAGTTGGAGGGCCCTGGGCACTGGATTCTTGTTAAGTGCCAAGGGCGACATCTTGACGGCCAAACATGTTGTAAATGGGACAGTTGAGGGAGAAAGGATCGTCGCTTCGATAGCTACTAAATCAGCGTATCCAATCTCTATCGATTCCTCCGATATCGAGTGCGCTTCAGGCTCGCTAGACATCTGCTTTGTTAGTGTGAACCCTGGGTCGCTTATACATTTGAACTTCGGTGAATTTGGTGGTTTCGGTTGCTATGATCTTGAGTTGGATCAACGTCTAAGAGGATCTGGATTTATTGGTGGCGAAGATCAGCAAGCCGGATCAAGCCATCCTGTCGGTACCGTGATTTCAACAGAATTACCTGGAAACAAAGTTGGAACGGATTTGGCACTCGAAAATACTATGAGTGGTGGCCCGATCACTGACTCATTAGGGAATATTGTTGCGATAGTTACTGGCGGAGCAGGTCAGAATATGACAGTTGTTACTCCAATAGGCCGTGTCAAAAGTAACCTTGAAAATCGTGGGTATCAGTGTGAAGCGAGTAAACCGGAAATTATAAAGGGAGTTGTGCCACAAGAGTACTTCGTTCAAGGAGAGGTTACATGTAAGGGTGGCGGAGCATCTGGCGGCGAGGCAGTCGAAATAAGTGAACAAGTTTGTTTGGCCGCGCCTCAAGGTATGGCAATCTATGGGTCTATTGATGTTCTTGAGCAGAGTGGAAAGTTTGCAACTTTCGGAGCTGCGGAATACGATTCTTCGGGTGAGAAAGTTTGCGTTCAAATCGCTTGCGATCCTCCAGATCAGCCATTTGGCCCTGGCGGGTGGGCAAAAGTCCTATACAAAGTAAAGGCCGTAAAAAAATGACTTACAGAGTATTCGGTTAGAAGCACCTTTTCCTTTCGTCTACAAGCTTTGACATTGGACCAAACACGCATTTTGTCCTAAAATGTTGCCGTGAGAGACAAAGAGAAATACTAATGTAAGTTTACAATGAATAAACTGCGATGACGCAATTCCTGTCGCGTTGGGTGATGAACCCTGCTCTCTGATAGCTGGAACCATCTTTAGTCCAACTACTGGGTATCTGGTACATCATTATGGATTCTTTATTTAATTTTTGGTCGCCAACGCACACTGCGTTTTCACCGAGTGGCGTGAGAATGTTGCGATAAGTCATTACTGAAGTCCAACCACGTTTCTTCATGTCGCTTATCACTTTATCCTTATTAAACTGTATTCCGTTTGGAAAGAGATGCTCATGCCTCAAACCCAGTGCGTGACCGAACTCATGTTGAACCGTTGCGCTTCGGTTAAAGTTGGCCAAGTTCATAGTCGCCTTTGATTTAGAACGCTTGCGATTGTCTCGCCCTAAATAGGAGTTATTCCTAGTTCCACCCAAATTTATTCTAATGACTGATTCTTCTTGGTTAACACTAAAATCAAAGTCTATTAATTTGCCAAGATCGCCTTCCAGCCATTCCATAGCAGCATCTTTTACCATTTTTTGCTGTTTTGGAGTGCCGTTCATAAAATAGCAACCCAAGGTTATCTTGTTACCATTGGGTGTTAAGCCGTCACTCTTTCTCCAACGTTTGGGCAGTAGAAATGTCCCGTATTCTGTTATTTTGAACTCTTCAATAATTGCCTGCTGAGTTGGTGAAAAATTGTCGATCACTAAACCGCCATCTGTTGGCTCAATCGTGGAGCAAATCTCAATCTCTTCTGAAGGGATTGCGGTTTGATCGTCGCCCGCACTAACGGCTAAATTTGGGAAGGATGCACAACAGGCCGAACTACAGGCTGATGCCACGAAGCTTCTTCTCGAAATCTTCATAATTAAACTCCAGTCTAAGACAGTTAATTTATCTAGTATCGGCGTTCCTACCCGAATTTGTATACTAAAACCCAAATTCACCAACGAGCAATGCCTTCTGAATCGGTTCGTCTAAACCCATCCCAGGTTCGAGCACGATACCAAAATCTTCCGCTGTTGCCTGAACTGCTGGTGGAAAAGCTGCAAGCGCCGCAAGTTTATCTGCTTCGGACACTCGATGGTCGGCACATGCACCAGACCTGTTCCACAAGCGCCTGGAAATCGGGCCGGCCACGGTGTAAGAAATTGTACCGCCTGCAACGTCATTTTTGTCGACTTTACCTGCGACTTGAAGTGCTTTTATTGACTCTGCAATGATCAAGGCGGAGTCTCTAAAGTCAAGTTCCGCATGCTTTCTTTCCTGTTCGGTCGGAGTTCCGTCCACATTACAATGATGTGCTATGAACAACCAATCATGGATCATGTAAGCTGGTGCATAACCCCAGGGAGAGAACCCATTAAAAGCTGAAGCAATTCTTGGGATCGATCCCCCATCGGTATACATGATTTCAGGGGAAATTGGGTCGCCAATTACTTCGCCATTATCGTCGATCCGAGTAAAAGTTAAGGGATCTTCGGGGTTCGGTACAAACACAAAGCTCCCATCACCAAGGTAGGATGAACCTTCTCCAACCCACATCACAAAGAGCTTTCCGGAAAACTTTCCGTTCTCACTTACCTCCGAGTAGTCAAGTTCTGCACAGTTGGATAGTGCCAAAGAGGCTAACGATAAACACAACGCAGATTTAGAAGTACGCATTTAACACCTTAAAGGAGTGATGAATTCTGTGTCGACAATTCACTACATTAACATAAATCAACGAGACTGGCGCAATTGATTGCAACTTACGCCCAATGTTCGAGGTGCCGATAGATCAAAGATAACTTAACAAAATAATAACCCTCTAGAGTGTAAAATGCAAAAGCTTATTGCTTCCGGTGCTGGCTTCGCGGTCTTTGGTGGGGATTTCAGTAATGTGACGAGGGGAATCTGAACAACTGGAAACCTCTAAACGGTAGTTGGCCTGATTTGACTGGTCTAGTTTGATTGTTAGTGCTGACTGGCCTCCTGTCCATTGAGATGGTGTTTTCTGGTGCCGGCGGACTTGCTAGTATTCGACAAGATAAGTCGATCGCATTATCCAAAAAGATGAAAATGCCCTGAATGAGCGTAGTCTTGACGAAATGTCCGAGAATGATGATCGGCGGGCTATTGTAAAATTTTGGATTTCATCTTCTTGGAAACAGCAAAAGCGGCAGGTCTCCAAATGCCAGGGATCGAACGTGCCTACATGGGAAGTGATGCCCGTTATGTAGCTGCAACATTAGAACGTTGGACTAGGGCAAACGGTCAATAACTGATACCGAATGATTGGCCGGTGCGAACCTGATGTCAGTGTTAATTGCCGATTGAAGCCGCTAAAGTCTGGGAAATCAATATATTTCAGCAGCTTAAACTTAATTTACCACTCCAAATTTCAAAAGTTATTCACGAAGTGATGCACTTTGATGTAACCCATTGAAATTACATCTGGAAGCTTGATTGAAAATCCTCGTGTCGGTGGTTCGATTCCGCCCCCGGGCACCACTACTGAAATCAGGCGTAGTGAATTCAGTTGGTTACGGTTTTATTTAGTCCCACCGCCATGCTTGCGGGAAAAAGTGGGGCTTTTTGTCCGTACTTTAGCCAGAAAAGTAACGCATTTAGCCACCTCCAACATGGACATTGATAGTCTCGATAGAGAAAGGTGCTTATTGTGCAGCTTGTGATCTAGGATCTTGACGTAAGCATTCCTCCACGGTCTTCCCGACTTTAGGAAGTGTCATTCGTCATCGGTCTAACTTCCTTTTGAGTGAATTGTGGATGTCCCAATCTTCCAAGTTCGATAGTCTATATGTCCTCGTTGCCCACAGATAGTTTGACCCCAATGTTCTGACTGGAAGAATGAAATTTCGAGGGCGCACTATGGCCAAGCATCCAGAAATCAAAAGAGCCGAGCTTAATAAGTTGGTGTGGAGCAATCCGATGAAGTATATGCCCGAGGTCGTTGGTGTTTCCGCCGCTTCGGTTAAAAACGCTTGCAGAAAGTTCGACATTCCTGTGCCTGATCGCGGGCACTGGGCAAAGCTGAGGGCCGGAAAGTCACCCAAGCCAGCCAGTTTGCCGGATCGAGCGCCTGGAATGTCCGACGAAGTTGCTTTTGGCGTATATCATTATGGGTATGGCTCGACGGTAGACTTAGACGCGCCCTTGCCACCGGCACCAACTTTTGAAACGCCTATAGAAGATGTGCGGGCGGCGGTTGCCAAAAAAATTGGCAAAGTGACCATGCCGAGAGGTAAGCACGCATGGCATCATGTCATTCAACGCCTGTTCGCGGCAGAAGATAAGAGGCGTGCCAAAATTGCCGAAAGCAAGTGGGCCTACTTGTGGGACAAACCACTCTTTGACAATCCGTTCGAGTTGCGAAGACTAAAGATATTGCATGCTATTTTTATGGGTGTCGCCAAATGCGGTGGCAAACCCGGTATTGCGGGCAAGGAGGCCGTCAACATCTCGATTAGCGTGAATCAGCAACACGTTCCGCTAAAACTACTGGCAACCTCAGATTTAAAGCGCAACAACAACTACCGTAGCGCTGACAACCCTCATCCTGCCAAAGAACCCTTGTCGCTAATCGTTCCGAACTACATGCGCAGTAACGATGTCCGGATGTCATGGGTGGATACGCCAGACACAAAGCTTGAAACGCATCTCACCGAGATCACTGTGGAACTTGTGGTGCAAGCTGAAGGGTCGTATCGCGAAAGCAAGCAGCACCAACATGAATGGCGAATGGAGCGAAAAGCGGACGACGAACAACGCAAGGCAGAAGCTGAGGCGGCGCGACTTGAAAGGCTTCGCATCCAGAACGAAAAATTCGAAGCTGCGAAGCGTGAAATGCTCCTTGGGCATGCTCGCGACCTCGATCACGCGCGAACACTGCGCCGTATGGTGGATGACGTACTTGCTCAAAAGGGCGATGCCATCGAAGAAAATACAATGGATTGGGCGAGATTTGTCAGGGCGGAGGCTGAAAGTATCGATCCGATAAACGGAAATCGATTTCTCGACGTGATGCGTATGAAACTTGATAGCTTCGCTGGCAGCGGCGACTGATCCTTCGTTGTGAGCGCTTGTCTTCTTCATTCGGATGACCCCCACCTCGAAAGTCAAGCGTCCTACAGGGCGAGCTAAGATCGAGACAAAGAACGTTTCCTACCGATGTCGAAGTAAGCCCCGTCACATGAGTTCGCGGCGATAAAGGCCGAACTTCGTGGTCTTGAATTGAATCCGTATGGCTTCGACGGGCTGCCTGCGAAAAATATGTGTAAAGTCGGAAGGTCTGACATGGCTCGTCGTGACAGTCCTTGGGGTGAGGCAGGCGACCAAGTAACAAACGTCTGATACGGGCAGGCCGCTTCAAAGTTGTGCAGACAACAGCTATCCGTATGGCGGGTGTGTGTTTGGCGCGGGGTTCAAGTGCCCAGAGTTCAATCTGTCGCACCCGCATTGTCTGAGAGTAGATAATATAGAAGAAAAAGTTACAACCATTTGACAAATAATTATAAATTTGGTCTCTTTTGCTAAGGGGCTGCGCCGACAATCCGATCAAATCAGAAGTCGTTTTCAGCGACATTGAGCGATGTCATGGTGACGCGACTCACGTTTTCTATAAATAGATTGGCACATGCCAACAGAAGAAGAGGAGCAGTATGGCGAGCAGGAAAGCCGCTCAAGTTGTGAACGGCACTGCCGAAAGCGCCTGTGGGGGCTTCTTTGAAATTGTGACTGGAGCACTGCTGAAATTGGCGTGAGCGCGTTCTGCGGTGCTTACAATCGCGCTGGGCTTCGTGCTGAAATCGTAGCTCTCGAACGTCTTATCGTGTTCCAGCAGAGCCTTGTAAAAACTGGCTTGCGTTTTTCGAATTTCATCAAGGAATGCCCATTTGGTCTCAATCGATTGGGTTTGTACTACATCAGCGGCATCGCCAAATTTTGGTATTCCGGCGTGGCATATTCCTTACCCATCAACTGCCAATAGTCTTCGTTATCCATCTAGTAGTATTGGAGGGTATCAATCATGCGCTCCTTCTCAGGACCAGTGAATGGGCCGAGTTCATCCCTGCGCGCCTTTGCCCTTTTCAACACTCTCTTGAAATGCCCGTGCACATTTGCGCGTAGTTCGCCGTAGTTCATGCCTGATTGTTCTATTTGCTTTGTTATTGTGTCGCCGCACACTGCAAGACGCCGTGCCAGAGTGCCAGCCTCTTTAGGGCATCGCGTACACAAAGACACCCGAAGGGTCCTACGTGTGGTGCTTGGTCTAATGTGGGGATTTGACCTTGTGTCGGGCAGTGGCCAACGGAAGTAGTAGATGCCATGTCGGGACAGTGAGAGATACGCATGCAGCTTCATTTTGTGTCACACCTGTGTGTCACACCGCTCTAGTGCTTGCTATCTACTTGTATTGTTAGGTTTTGGTGGAGCCTAGGGGAGTCGAACCCCTGACCTCTTGCATGCCATGCAAGCGCTCTCCCAACTGAGCTAAGGCCCCATCCAGGGACTGCCGAAGCAGTGGACGGACGTTTATGAGACGGCGGCGGCAAGTGCAAGTCCAAAAAATGGAAATCGCCAAAAACTTTCCGGCCCCGGTCCGAAGGTGGTTCGAGGCGGCGCGGGGCCGCCTCTGACCGGTATCAGCTCTCGTCTTCCGACGACATATCGGTGATGTCGTCCAGCGAGACATTGTCATTGTCGTCGGCGTCATCGTCCAGCAGATCATCATCCAGATCGACATCGACGTTGTCGTCATCGTCCAGAACCAGATCCTCATCCGAAGCGTCTTTACGCGCTTTGGCCGAGGCGGCGTCTTCCGCATCTGCGGCGATCATCCGGCTTTTGCCGGTCTCAAGCTCCACGATCTCGCCAGTGTAGGGGCTGATGATCGGGTCCTTGTTCAGGTCGTAAAACCGCTTGCCGGTTGTCGGGCAAACGCGCTTAACGCCCCATTCTTCCTTGGGCATGTCAAATCCCCTTGATATCAGGTGAGTCGTAATAACGATTCAGGTCACGTGCCACATGCGGCGGGCACTGTCAAAGCCTTTGAGCAGGAGAAACAGGCATATGGGAGATCACGCACTGCCCGGCAAGCCTCCGGTGCCACTGAAGCTGCGCAGATCGGCACGCGCGCGGCGCATCAGCCTGCGAATTTCTCAGCTGGACGGGCGGGTTACACTGACCTATCCGCAGGGCGTCCCCGAGGCCGAAGCGCTGAATTTCGCGCGCACGAAGGAAGAGTGGATACGCCAGCATTTATTGGATCGCCCCGACCCCGCGACCATTCAGTTCGGGCAGACCATCCCCGTTGAGGGGATTGAGCGGCGAATCGTCCCGGCAAGCGGTCGCCGGGTTCAGTTGCGGGGGGGCGAAATTGCGGTGCCCCGGGACGCCGAGGCGCGGCGTCTTGCCAGGTTCCTGAAAGAGCTGGCGCGCGATCGTCTGACCGGGGCCTGCGATGATTACGCGGCGATGCTGGGACGTCCCTATACCAGCCTGACCATCCGCGATACACGCTCGCGCTGGGGGTCATGCAGTTCGGCGGGCGGTCTGATGTTTTCCTGGCGGCTGATCCTCGCGCCCAGCGAGATCCTGCATTATGTGGCCGCGCATGAAGTGGCGCATCTGGCCGAGATGAACCACTCGCCCGCCTTCTGGGCTCAGGTCGAACGGATTTTCGGCGACTACCGGGATCAGAGGCGCTGGCTGCGCGACAACGGGGCGCAGCTGCACCAGTACAGATTCGACACCAACCCGAGTTGACCCCGGGGCAGGATGTGATCACATGGGGCCATGTTGACCGCACGTTCCTCAGACTCTCAGACCGCAACGCATGACCGGGTCTATCGCGCCCTGCGATCGCGGATCATGCATGGTGAAATCGCGCCGGGTCAGGCGTTGACGCTGCGCGGAATCGGCAAGGAGTTCGACGTGTCTATGACGCCGGCGCGCGAAGCGGTGCGCCGTCTGGCTGCCGAAGGGGCGTTGTTTCTGTCAACTTCGGGCCGGGTCTCGACGCCGGAGCTGACCAATGACCGGATCGAAGAGCTGGCGGCGCTGCGCGCGTTGCTTGAAGTGGAACTGGCCAGCCGCGCGTTACCACGGGCGCATATCGCGCTGATCGACCGGCTTCAGAGCATCAACATGACGGTTGCCGAGATGGTGACGAAACGTGATGCGGTCGGGTATATCCGCACCAATCTTGAATTTCACCGCACGCTGTACCTGCGGGCGCAGGCCCCGGCGATGCTGGCGATTGCGGAAACGGTCTGGTTGCAACTGGGGCCGACCATGCGGGCGCTTTACGGGCGGCTGCGGCGGACCGAACCGCCGCATTACCACAAGCTGATCATCGCCGCGCTGAAGGCGGGCGACGAGCCCGGTTTGCGTCTGGCGGTTCGTTCAGATGTGACCCAGGGTCTGCGGATGCTGGTCAGTTAGGCGGCATGTCGCCGAGGCCGCCGGGAGACGCAGGTTCGGCATGGTCGTTCTGGCTTGCGCGCCGGGTCTGCGATATCCTGACCCAAATCACAACAAGAGCAGATTTCAGCCATGATCAATCGACGGATGTTTTCAATTGGGCTTGGGTCGGCCTTGCTGGCCGCCTGTTCCACCGGATCCCCCACCAGCGCCCCCGCATCGCGCATGCGAGCAGTTCCCAATGCGGGCTGGGACGCCTGGGTTGCGGGCTTCAAAGGGCGTGCCGCGTCGCAGGGAATTTCGCAGACCACGCTCAACCGGGCGTTTCAGGGTGCGGGGTATCTGCCGGGGGTGATCGAACGGGACCGCAATCAGGTCGAATTCAAACGGTCGCTTGAGGATTACCTCGCCATCGCGGCCTCGGACGAGCGGATCAGCACCGGCCAGCAGATGATGGTGCGGCACGCCGGCACTCTGTCGCAGATCGAGGCGCAATATGGGGTCGATAAGGAAGTTGTCGTTGCCGTCTGGGGGCTGGAAAGTCGCTACGGCGCCCGGCGCGGGGATGTGTCGGTGGTTTCGGCAGTGTCGACGCTGGCCTATGACGGGCGACGCGGCGCGTTTTTCGAAAAGCAGCTGGTTGCCGCCCTGAAAATCATTCAGGAGGGCGACACGTCACCGGCCAACATGACCGGAAGCTGGGCGGGTGCGATGGGCCACACGCAGTTCATCCCAACCTCTTATCTGGCCTATGCGGTGGACTTCACCGGCGACGGACGGCGGGACATCTGGTCTGACGACCCGACGGATTCGCTGGCCTCAACTGCGGCCTATCTGGCCCGCGCCGGATGGGTTCGCGGGCAGCCATGGGGTGGCGAGGTCGGTGCGGTGTCGGGCACTCCGGTCGCCGTGTTGCAGCCGCAGAAGCCGGGACCGCGCATCGCGGTGTTCCGCAATTTTCAGGTCATCAAGCGCTACAACAACTCCGACAGCTATGCGATCGGCGTCGGGCATCTGTCCGACCGGATTGCGGGCGGCGCGCCGTTTCAGGCGTCGTTCGGGCCGGATGCAACCGGTCTGACGCTGGAGGACAGGAAGGACTTGCAGCGCCGTCTGACGTCTGCGGGCTATGACACGCAGGGCGCAGACGGGGTAATTGGTAACAACACCAAATCCGCCATCAGTGCCTATCAACGTGCCAATGGTCTTTCGGCAACCGGTGAGCCGTCACTTGCGTTGCTGCGCAGGCTGGGCGGCTGACGGGTTACGCGGCCAGCCCTTTCGATCCGATATCCAGGAATTTCTGGCGGCGGTCCTTGATCAGAGCCGCCGCGTCCTTGCCGTCCAGCTCATTCAGCATGGCAGCAATCGCGGCACGCACGGCTTCCACGGTGGCGGGACGATCCCGATGGGCACCGCCTTTGGGTTCCGTAATGATATGGTCGCAGACGCCCAGTTTATGAAGGTCCTGTGCCGTCAGCCGCAGCGCCTCGGCGGCTTCGCGCATCTTTTCCGAATCCTTCCACAGAATCGAAGCGCATCCTTCCGGCGAGATTACCGAATAAACCGAATGTTCCAGCATCGCGACACGGTTCGCCGTCGCAAAAGCCACAGCCCCGCCCGAGCCGCCTTCGCCGATGATCACTGACACCAGCGGCACGCCGATTTTCAGGCACATCTCGGTCGAACGCGCGATGGCCTCGGATTGCCCGCGCTCTTCGGCCCCTTTGCCGGGATAGGCACCCGCCGTGTCGATCAGGGTAATCACCGGCAAACCGAACCGGCCCGCCATTTCCATAAGACGCACGGCCTTGCGATAGCCCTCGGGGCGGGCCATGCCGAAATTCCGCTCGATCCGCGATTTGGTGTCCGATCCCTTTTCGTGGCCGATCACCATCACGGGCTGGTCATTGAACCGCGCCAAACCGCCAATCACGGCCAGATCGTCGGCAAAGTTCCGGTCGCCCGCCAACGGCGTGAATTCGGTGAACAGCGCCTCGACATAATCCTTGCAATGTGGGCGTTCGGGGTGGCGGGCCACCTGACATTTCCGCCACGGGGTCAGATCACCATACAACTCGTCCAGCAGCTTGGCGGCCTTGGCGTCCAGAGCGGCGGCCTCTTCAGCCACGTCCATCTCTTCGTTGGCGCGGGCCAGGGCGCGCAATTCCTCGGCCTTGCCTTCAATTTCGGCCAGGGGTTTTTCGAAATCCAGATACTGGGTCATGACGCCTCTCAACGCGGAAGTTCCCTGCTATATGACCTGACGTCGCCCCGGATGCAACTCAGCAAGATTTGTGGATACGGAATATGCGACTTGGGAAATGCAAAGAGAAGGAAGGATGCCGATGGCAACCAGCTACGAGGATCGCGTTCTGCGCGTTTTGGCCTATATCCACGACCAGCCCGCCGGCGACTTGTCGTTGGACGCGCTGGCAGATGTCGCCGCCATGTCGCGGTTTCACTGGCATCGTGTGTTTCGGGCCATCACAGGTGAAACCTGTGCGCAGGCCGTTCGCCGGATCAGGCTGCACCGCGCCGCCTGCTGGCTGGTACAGTCGGACAGGCCGATGTCGCAGGTTGCGACCGATATCGGTTATCCCAATCTGAATTCTTTTGCGCGCGCCTTTTCCGAGGCCTATGGCAGCAGCCCCGCTGCCTTTCGCAGGGCCGGGCAGTTTCTGCCCGCCCATCCACATTTCAGAACCGGAGGATATCCCATGCATCCCGTGACCACCCGAACCGAACCCGCGCGCCGGGTCATCGCCCTGCCGCACAAAGGCGCTTATGCCGAGATCGGCAAGAGTTTTGAAGCCTTTGGCGCCCTGTGCGAATCCCGTCAGCTTTGGCCCCAGCTTGGACCGGCCATCGGGCTGTACCTCGACAGTCCCGATGACGTGCCCGAGGATCAGCTGCGCAGCTTTGCCGGGGCTGAATTCCGCGGCGACGCGACGCCCGAGGGCATGGAAGGCATGGAGATACCCGGCGGCAAGACCGCGGTTCTGACCTACAAAGGCCCGTATTCGGGCCTGGCCGCCGCCTATCACACCCTATTCGGCAACTGGCTGCCGGAATCGGGCGAGGAACCGGCGGATCGGCCTTGCTATGAGATCTACCTGAACAATCCGCGCGATACGGCCCCGGAGGAGCTGTTGACCGAAATCTGCCTGCCGCTGAAGTAGCTCAGGTCGGCCACAGGACCGGGTAGAGTGATGCCACCAGCAGGGCGGCCATGGTCCAGTTGAACACAACCAAGCGGCGCGGATTCGTCAGGATTCGCGCCATCTGCTGTCCCAGAACCGTCCATGTGCTGACCGAAGGCAGGTTCACGGCTCCAAAGATCAGCGCCACGATCACGATGGCGGTCAGTGTATGATCCGGCGCATAGGCAGTCGTGGCCGTCAGCGCCATGGCCCACGCCTTGGGGTTGACCCATTGAAACGCGGCCGCTTGCAGAAATGTCATCGGCGAACCTGATGTGGCGCCTGTGCCAGCAGGGGCGGCGTGTGCGATTTTCCAGGCCAGATACAGCAGATAGGCCACCGAGCCGAGCTTCAGCACCGTGTAGCTGACAGGGTAACGGTCGAACAGCTGAACCAGACCGGCCCCAACCAGTAGTACCATGAAGGTGAAACCCAACCCGATCCCCAGCATGTGCGGAACCGTTCGACGAAACCCGAAATTAGCCCCGGATGCCATCAGCATCAGATTGTTTGGCCCCGGCGTTATGGACGAGACGAAAGCAAAGGTGATCAGTGCCAGCAGGATGTCATAGGTCATGGCGCGGATATTTGCGGCAAATCTGCCAAATGAAATTGCGTTATAATGCGTGAGTGCGTTAGTTTTGCAATTAATGACGAAGATTGATCAGATAAACCGAAAGATATTGCGTGAATTGTCGCGCGATGGCCGCATTAGCAATCTGGAACTGGCCGATCGCGTCGGGTTGTCGCCCTCGGCCTGCCTGCGCCGGGTGCAGGATCTGGAACGGGCTGGTGTGATCTCGGGCTATCGTGCGGTGCTGAACCCGGCGGCGATGGGCGTCGGCTTTGTCGCCTATATCGGCGTGGGGCTGGGCGAGCATACAAAGGCTGCACAGGAAGGGTTCGAACGTGCGTTGCAGCGCGCGCCGGAAGTGGTGGAATGCCACAACATCACCGGCACCATCGAATACCTGCTGCGGGTCGAGTGCGCCGATCTTCCGTCCTACAAAACCTTCCATACCGAGGTGCTGGGCACCCTGCCGCATGTGACGTCCATCACCTCATACGTGGTGATGGGATCGCCCAAGGACATGCGTGCCTGACCGGGAAATGTGATCCTCAACCGACTTGCGGGGCAAATCCTCTCGTCCTACTGTCTTTGGGATAACCCTATAAGAACGGGAAAACCCAAGGGGTCCACACTCAGGGAGAAGATCATGAAATTCGTTCGGACCGGAGCGCTGGCCGCAGCTGTGGCGTTAATCGCCGGGGCAGTTATGGCCGCCCCGCTGAAACTGCAACCAGCCAGCCCGCAGCCCAGCCCAAAGGCGGGGCTGAATGTGAAATATGCGTGGGAAGGGAACCCGCCGCGCAAGATTCAGAACCTCACCAAGGTCAAGCAGATGGCCAAGAAGATGCAGCCGGGTCAGCCACTTCGGGGTTTGGACTATCGCGACACCACCGAGGGCGACCCGGTTCTGACCTTCAACGAAGCCTTCAACGTGGCGGCGGAAATCTCGGGTTACATCCGGTTCGACTCGCCCGGCATTTATGAGCTGGAAACCTGGTCGAATGACGGAATCGACGCCTGGGTCGGCGGGCAGCAGATCGGATATTTCAACGGTCGTCAGGGCTGTGAAGCCAATCAGCGCACCGAGGTCGAGGTACCGCAAGCCGGGTGGTACCCGTTGAAGATCAGCTATTTCCAGAAGTACGGTACGTCCTGCCTGATGATGAAATGGGGCAAACAGGGGGAGCGGTTCACCTGGACCCCCAACAACGTGTTTGGCCGATGAAACAAAAGGCGCCCATCGGGGCGCCTTACATTAGTACGGGATCAGCCGTTGGCGGCGATCAGTTCGGCCTGCGCCACGATCACCTCGGCCTGTTTGATCGAGGCGATATCGACCAAACGCCCCTTATAGACGGTCGCACCTTCGCCATTGGCTTTGGCCTGTTCCATCGCTGACAGAATCTCGCGCGCCTCCGAGACGGCCTCGTCCGACGGGGTGAAGACCTGGTTGGCCAGCGCAATCTGCTTGGGGTGAATGGCCCATTTGCCCACCATGCCCAGCGTGGCCGAGCGTTTGGCCTGTGCGATGTACCCCTCATCATCCGAGAAATCGCCGAACGGCCCGTCTACGGGCAGAACGCCGTGGGTCCGGCAGGCGGCAACGATGGCGGCCTGAGCCCAGTGCCAGGGATCTGACCAGTGTTTTTCACCCTCGCGCAGCATGTAATAGTTTTCCTGCGTGCCGCCGATCCCTGTGGTCTGCATGCCCATCGAGGCGGCAAAATCCGCAGCACCCAGGCTCATCGCCTGCATGCGGGGGGATGCGGCGGCGATTTCCTCGACATGCGCGATACCAGCGGCGGACTCGATAATGACCTCGAAACTGACTGGTTTTGTCCGGCCCTTGGCGCGTTCGATGGCAGTGACCAGCGCGTCGACGGCATAGACGTCTGCCGCGCAGCCCACCTTGGGGATCATGATCTGGTCCAGCCGGTCGCCCGCCTGTTCCAGCAGGTCGACCACATCGCGGTACCAATAAGGCGTGTCCAGACCGTTGATACGGACCGACATGTATTTGCCGCCCCAGTCGATTGTGTTCAGCGCGTCGATGACGTTGGCCCGGGCAGCATCCTTGTCCGACGGAGCCACCGAATCTTCGAGGTCGAGGTTGATCACATCCGCGGCCGACGCGGCCATTTTCGGGAACAGCTTGGTGTTCGATCCCGGCCCGAACAACTGGCAGCGATTGGGGCGCGCGGGTGCGGCGGGTTGAATGCGAAAGCTCATCTGGACCTCGTGCAAGAAAGGAAATTGCGATTTTCTTGCCTCATGGGGTATTAAATTGCGCAAGCATGCGCAAGCGTCTTTGTGCAGTCGCGGCAATGCATCCGCAGCATTTGCCGGATTGCGGGAAATATGAGGTGATTAAAGTTTAATCGCTTTGAAAACCTGAAAGATTCGTGCACGGATTTAAAAACTGACGCAAAATTTTCCCGCACGGCGGGGCGTTGGCGGTCGAAAACGCGAAACACTCGTCTGGCCCGTCCCATAGCCTGCGTCGGAATCAAAGGAGTGCACGGCAATGATCGAGACACCGTATCTGCTGTTTTTGGGCGACGCGCCCGACCAATTGGCGGCCAAGGTCGCAATCGGAATCCGCGACTGGCGCCCGGAAAATGCCGTTGGCCAATACAGGATGGACGGTTGCAAGGCGGATCTGGGGCTGACCGACATGTCCCTGACAGAAGCCAAAGAGGCCGGCGCCAAGACCTTGGTGATCGGCGTTGCCAACCGTGGCGGCGTGATCAGCCAGGACTGGAAAAAGGTTCTGGTGACGGCGCTGGAGGAAGGGTTCGATCTGGCGTCCGGCCTGCATAATCTGCTGCGGGACGAGCCGGATCTGGTCGCCGTCGCCGAAGCCACCGGCCGCAAACTGCACGATGTGCGCGTGCCCGAGGTCGAATACCCGATCGCCAACGGGATCAAGCGCAAGGGCAAGCGTTGTCTGGCCGTGGGGACCGATTGTTCGGTCGGTAAGATGTACACGGCGATGGCGATGGATGCCGAGATGCGCGCGCGGGGCATGAAATCGACCTTTCGCGCCACCGGCCAGACCGGGATCCTGATCACCGGTGACGGCGTTCCACTGGATGCCGTGATCGCGGATTTCATGGCAGGGTCCGTCGAATGGCTGACGCCGGACAATGATGACGACCATTGGGACCTGATCGAAGGGCAGGGATCCTTATTCCATGTGTCGTTTTCGGGCGTGACCATGGCTCTGATCCATGGCGGCCAACCGGATGCGCTGATCCTATGCCATGAGCCGACCCGCGAACATATGCGCGGCCTGCCGACCTATACTTTGCCGTCGCTGGAAACCCTGCGCGATACCGCACTTGCGCTGACCAAGGTCGCAAACCCGGAATGTCAGGTCGTGGGCATCTCGGTCAACACCCAGCACATGAGCGAGTCCGACGCGACCGCCTATCTGGCCAAGCTGGAGGCGGACATGGGTCTACCTGCAACCGACCCGTTCCGCTTCGGGTCGGGCAAGCTGGTCGACGCGCTGGCCGCAATGTGATCAAAGGACCCCGCCGGAGGATACTTTCGGCGGGAAATTTTCGAATAGATAAAGGAGCAGGCGCGTGCAGATTGAGGTCTCTCGTGATGTATTCCGGCTGGCTCAGGTCTTTACGATCTCGCGCGGGTCGCGGACCGAGGCAAAGGTGCTGACGGTTCGTGTCTCCGATGCAGGCCATCAGGGGTTGGGCGAATGCGTGCCCTATGCCCGATATGACGAGACGCTGGACTCGGTCGCGGCTGAGATAGCCAGTTTGCCGGATGCGTTTGATCGCACTCAATTGATGGACCTGCTGCCTGCCGGCGCGGCCCGCAATGCCGTGGATTGCGCGCTGTGGGATCTTGAGGCCAAGCGCGCGGGCAAACGCGTCTGGGAACTGGCCGGGCTGCCCGTGCCGGGGCCTGAGATTACCGCATATACTCTGTCCCTGGACACGCCTGAGAAAATGCAGGCCCAGGCAGCGGCCAACGCGCACCGCCCTTTGTTGAAGATCAAGCTGGGCACGCCGGATGACATGCCCCGGCTGGAGGCCGTTCGCGCGGGCGCGCCCAATTCAACGATCATCATTGACGCCAATGAAGGCTGGTCAGCCGAAGTTTATGCTGACCTCGCACCGCATCTGGTGCGGCTGGGTGTGGCGTTGGTGGAACAGCCATTGCCGGCGGGTAGCGACGACGCGCTGATCGGGATGGAGCGACCGGTGCCGGTTTGCGCTGATGAATCCTGCCATGACCGCACCAGCTTGCCAGCGCTGAAAGGCAAATATGATGTGGTCAACATAAAGCTCGACAAGACCGGAGGTCTGACCGAGGCGCTGGCGCTGCGCGAACAGGCGCTGGCCGAAGGCTACAAGATCATGGTCGGCTGCATGGTCGGCAGTTCCCTGGCCATGGCACCTGCGACACTGCTGGCGCAGGGTGCGATGGTAACGGACCTTGACGGGCCGCTTCTGTTGGCCGAAGACCGCGACAACCCGCTGAATTTTGATGACGCCGGAGTGCACCCGCCTGCGGCGGCGCTCTGGGGCTGAGGAGACAAGACATGACCCGCACCGTTTACGTGAATGGCGATTACCTGCCCGAGACCGAGGCCAAGATATCCATCTTCGACCGAGGGTTTCTGTTCGCTGACGCGGTTTACGAAGTCACCAGCGTTCTGGACGGCAAGCTGATTGATTTCGAAGGCCATGCCCTGCGTCTCAAACGGTCATTGGACGAACTGGACATGGCCGCGCCCTGCAGCAAAGCGGATCTGCTGGAAATTCACCGCAAGCTGGTCGAACTGAACGGCATCGAGGAGGGTCTCATTTACCTGCAGGTCAGCCGTGGATCGGATGGCGACCGGGATTTCGTATTCCCTTCGGCGGATACCAAGCCCAGCATCGTGCTGTTTACCCAGAACAAGCCGGGGCTGGCCGACAGCCCGGCAGCCCGGAAAGGGGCCAAGGTCATCTCGATCGAGGATATTCGCTGGGGTCGTCGCGACATCAAGACCGTGCAGTTGCTGTACCCGTCGATGGGCAAGATGATGGCTAAGAAAGCGGGTTGCGACGACGCGTGGCTGGTCGAAGACGGCTATGTGACCGAAGGCACAAGCAACAACGCCTATTTCGTCAAAAACGGCAAGATTGTCACCCGTCCGCTGTCCAACGACATCCTGCACGGGATCACCCGCAAGGCGGTTCTTCGCATGGCAGCCGAGGCGCAGATGGAAGTCGAAGAACGCCTCTTCACAATTGATGAGGCGAAAGAGGCGGATGAGGCGTTCACAACCTCGGCCAGCGCATTTGTGATGCCGGTGGTCGAGATTGATGGCGTGGCACTGGGCGATGGGACGCCGGGCCCGATCGCCAAGCGTCTGCGTGAGATTTATCTGGACGAAAGCCGCAAGGCCGCGATCTGACAATATGGCCCGCCGGAACGGCGGGCCTTTCTTTTATCAGCGCGTCAGCTCTTTTTGCCGACGTTTTCCTCGAACGCGACCTCGAAAGCCGCCTGTTTTTCTGGGCTGGCCTCGGTTTGATAATTGGCTTTCCATTCATCCATCGTCATGCCGTAGAAAATCTGGCGGGCTTCATCCTTGCCCATCTCGATGCCCTTTTCATTGGCGGCTTCCTGATACCAGCGCGACAGGCAGTTGCGGCAGAACCCGGCCAGATTCATCATATCGATATTCTGAACGTCGGTGCGATCTTCCATGAGGTGTTTCTGCAACCGGCGGAACGCGGCTGCCTGAAGTTCGATTTCCGTTTGTTTGTCCATTGTCTGGCTCCGGGTGGGGTTCATAAATGCTGGCTTTGACCTAACAACCTGGCCGCGGTGTTACAACAAACGGCAGGCTGTCAAATACATGCGACCACGCCTTAAGCCAGTTTCAGTGCCAGCCACGGCATCAGGCAAAAGATAAGCGTCAGGATCTTATAGTTCGCAAGATACCGGAAATACGCGCGCTTCACTTCCGGGCGCTCCATCTGAAACATCCGGGCGTGAATACCTGAAATCCGATCCTGCATCAGCACGATCATCAGCGTGGTGAACAGCAAAACCGCGAAATTCAGTACGGTCATCCAGCCGAAAACGGCCGTTAGAAACTCCTGGGTCATCAGGACCTCCTTTCCCTTGGAATATGGGGGTCAGGGCCGGTTCTCGCAAGAATGCAGGACTGGACATATTGTCGTAAGTGTCTGTTTCAAAGGTCACTATCGGACAGTGCATCTTCCAGAACGATGGCAAGACGTTCCGCCCAGGCGCGCTGTCCGGCGTGATCGGCGATCAGGTCGTTTCGCAGCTCGATCAGGGCGTTCGGGCGGCCATGTGCCGTGCAGTGCCGGTCAATGGCGTCACCGGGCAGGACGCCGGTATAGGGCTCGTTTACGCCGACACAAAGGTCATCCTCTGCGTTCAGGCGGTCGATCAGCGGGCGCGCGAACCGTTCATCCGGAGTGTGCAGCACACCCACATGCCACGGGCGCGGTGCGCGTCCCCGCAGTTGCCGGGTGAAGGAATGCATCGACACGATGATCGCGTGCGGCAGCGCCGACAATTGTCCCAGCGCCTGATGGTAAGGGCGATAGCACATGTTCAGGCGCCGTTCGCGCTCGGCCGCATCCGCATGGCGATTTCCGGGGATGATCGAGCCATCGTAAAGCTTCATCAGCAGGGTCGGGTCGTCCTCACCCCGGTTCGGGTCGATCACCAGACGCGAGAAATTTGCCGCAATCACCGGCGCATTCAGGATCTCTCCCAGATGCTTCGACACCTCATAAGCGCCGACGTCATAGGCGATATGACGTTCCATGTCCTCGCGCGGAAGACCAAGGTCACCGCCGTTGATTCCCGGTGGCACGGTGTTGGTTGCGTGGTCGCAGGTGATCAGCCAGCGCGCCGGGCGATCCGCGCCATGGATAAAAAACGGAGAATACGTCATGAGCCTGTCATCTAGTTTGCCGCAGGTGTAGGGCAGTTGCTTCGGAAAGGGAATTGCGCAATAAGCGGCTCAAGCTATGTTTGCGGTAACATCGACGACGTGAGGAGAGCAAGACCAATGCGACGCCTGAGAAGTGTAAAGATCGTGGCGACGCTGGGGCCGGCGTCCAACAACTATGACACCATCCGCGCCCTGCACGAGGCAGGGGCCGACGTGTTCCGCCTGAACATGAGCCATGGCAGCCATGACGAAATCCGTGAACGCCACCGCATCATCCGGCAAGTGGAAAAGGACCTGGACAGCCCGATTGCGATTCTGGCGGACCTCCAGGGGCCAAAGCTGCGCGTCGGCGTGTTTGCCAATGATGCCGAAGAACTGGAAGAGGGCGCCGCGTTCCGGCTGGACCTGGATCCTGCGCCCGGTGATGCCGGTCGCGTCTGCCTGCCGCACCCCGAAATTTTTGCTGCGCTGGAAACCGGCGCACGCCTGCTGGTCAACGACGGCAAAATCCGTCTGATCGTGCAGGATTGCGGCCAGGACTTTGCAAATTGTACGGTCGAGGTTGGTGGAACCATATCAAACCGCAAGGGCGTGAATGTTCCGGATGTCCTGCTGCCACTGGCCGCGCTTTCGGCCAAGGATCGCGACGATCTGGAATTTGTCTGCCAGCTGGGGGTCGACTGGCTGGCGCTGAGTTTTGTGCAGCGCGCCAAGGATGTGTTCGAGGCGCGCGCGCTGGCCGATGGCCGAGCCTCGATCCTGTCCAAGATCGAAAAGCCCGCCGCTGTCGAGGCGTTTGACGATATCCTTGATGCATCGGACGGGATCATGGTCGCGCGGGGCGATCTGGGGGTGGAACTGCCGGTTTCCGCAGTGCCGCCGATTCAAAAGCGCCTGGTGCGCAAGTGCCGCGGCGAAGCCAAGCCGGTGATCGTTGCAACACAAATGCTGGAAAGCATGATCGAAAGCCCGATGCCAACGCGGGCTGAGGTTTCGGATGTGGCCACGGCCATCTATGAAGGCACGGACGCCATTATGCTCAGCGCGGAATCCGCGGCCGGGTCCTATCCGGTCGAGGCCGTGCAGACCATGAACCAGGTCGCGATCGAGGTTGAGGCCGACCCGACCTATATGCAGATCATCGCCGCATCGCGTACGGCGCAGGGTACAACGATTGCCGACGGTATCGTGGCCGCTGCACGCGAAATCGCGGAAAAGACCGATATCAAGGCCATCTGCTGCTTTACTCAAAGCGGTACAACGGCCCTGCTGACGGCCCGGGAACGCCCCGAGGTTCCGATTATCGCGATGACACCAACCACCGGCACCGCGCGCCGTCTGTGCCTGAGCTGGGGCTGCCATTGCGTGATGACGCCCGAGCTGGAGCGGTTCAAGAGTGCGGTTGTGAACGCAGCCCGCGCAGCCCGCGCAGGCGGGTTCGCGTCCGAGTCCGATCAGATCGTTGTCACTGCCGGCGTTCCCTTTAACGTGCCCGGAACAACCAATATTTTGCGCATCGCGCCTTGTGACGAACGCCTGATCTACAACACCGATCCGGGTTGATCCGAGCTGGCATTTTCGCTCATGGCGCGGAAATGCCTGTTTTTTAGGCGGAAAAAGTACAATAATTACATATGTTTGCCGGGTTATTGGTTGAGCCCGGCAAAATCCTCTCTATTTTTCGGTGATTTTCCCGGATACTCCTTCTCAGGGGCAGTCTATTCATAAGTTCCAGGTTCCGGCTGCTCCGCCGGGGGCACGGGCCCCGGTTCAATCAACGATAACGGAGGAACGTCATGACAACGAAAATTGTCATAGGACTGGACGGGACAGAAACCGGAGAGCGCGCGATCGCCTTTGCCAAAGACCTGGCCGAGCGGATCGGGACATGCGAATTGCTTGTGGTCTATGTCATCGAATGGTCCCCATTTACCTTTCAGACACCAGAGGAAAACGCCCTGCGTCACAAACGGCGCGAGGAAGAGGTGGATCTGGCAACGACACGCATCGTCACACCGGCGGTCGACGCATTGAACGGCGCGGGCTTTTCCGCGCATGGCATTGTGCGCCATGGCGACGTGGCCGAGACGCTGAACACGATCACGGTTGAGAATGGCGGCTCGCAGATCATCGTCGGCCGCGCCTCGGCGGACGGGTTCAAGAAACGCCTGTTCGGCAGCTCGACCCAGAATCTGGTCATGCATGCCGATGTTCCGGTCACCGTTGTGAATTGAGGGAGGGACGAGATGACTAATTTGAAACATTTGGGTCTTGCCGCGACCACCGCCCTGATTGCCGGCCCCGCAGCGGCGCAAGAGGCAGTCGGTCTGGACGACAAGATCAATCAGGCTTTTGCCGATTTTACCGGGCCGTTTGTCAGCTTTATCTTCGCACCGTTTCCGGGAACGGGCTTCCCGTGGATCGTGGGGTGGCTGGTTGTCGCGGCGACGGTCTTCACGCTATATTTCGCATTTGTGCAGCTTCGGTTCTTTAGCCACGCGATCAGCCTTGTGAAAGGCGACTATTCCGATCCCAACGACGCGGGTGAGGTCAGCCACTTTCAGGCTCTGGCCACGGCTCTGTCCGGTACGGTCGGTCTTGGGAACATCGCCGGTGTGGCGGTGGCTGTCGGAATCGGCGGGCCCGGGGCGACGTTCTGGATGATCATGGCCGGCCTGTTGGGCATGGCGTCGAAATTCACCGAATGTACGCTGGGTGTGAAATACCGCAATGAATACGATGACGGCACCGTTTCGGGTGGTCCGATGTACTATATGTCCAAGGGTTTTGCCGAACTGGGTCTGCCCGGCGGCAAGATTCTGGCCATCCTGTTCTCGATCTTCTGTATCCTTGGTGCGCTGGGCGGAGGCAACATGTTCCAGGCCAACCAGGCGCATCAGCAGATCGCGGGCATCGTCGGGGATTACCCCGGGTGGATCACCGGTCTGGTTTTCGCGGCTATCGTTTTCCTTGTGATCGTGGGTGGCCTCAAATCCATCGCGCGCGTGACCGAAAAAGTGGTGCCGTTCATGGGCGTCATGTATGTGGCCGCTGCACTGGTCATCATCATCATGCATGCCGATCAGATCGGCTGGGCTTTCGGTCAGATCTTTGCAGGCGCCTTCACCGGTCTCGGTGTGGCAGGCGGCATGGTCGGCGCATTGATCCAGGGCTTCCGTCGCGCGGCGTTTTCGAACGAGGCGGGCGTGGGTTCAGCTGCGATTGCGCACTCGGCCGTGCGGACCAAGGAGCCGATTACCGAAGGCTTCGTATCCCTGCTTGAGCCGTTCATCGATACCGTTGTGATCTGTACCATGACTGCGCTGGTGATCATCATCACCCAGCAACTGATCGTCGATCCGCAAACCGGTCTCTACATGCTGACCGAAGACGGCAGCGCGATTGCGACGGTAGACGGGAACTCGGGCGTCAGCCTGACCTCGGCGGCCTTTGCCAGCGCCTTTGGCTGGTTCCCCTATGTGCTGGCCATCGCGGTGGTTCTGTTTGCCTTCTCGACCATGATCAGCTGGTCCTACTATGGTCTTAAGGCCTGGACCTATCTGTTCGGTGAAGGTCACACCAAGGAACTGGTGTTCAAGATCATCTTCTGCATCTTCGTCGTCATCGGTGCCGCAGCCAATCTTGGCCCGGTCATTGACTTCTCGGACGCGGCGATCTTTGCGATGGCGGTTGTGAACGTCTTTGCGCTCTACTTCCTGATGAAAGTGGTGCGTCAGGAACTGGCGTCTTACGCCGAACGGCTGAGAACCGGAGAAATCCGCAAGTTCGGCCACTAAAACCTGACACCGGGGCGGCATACGTCGCCCCGGTGTCCCCCGGGATCGCAAAAAGCGCAGATTCTGGTCCAAACCCCCTTGCCAGTATGAGCGAACTTGCGTAAACGGCGCTTCTGATCGCGTGACCGGCCGAGATGGCATGCCGAGTCGCGTCTGAAACCGAACCCCGAAAGGAGACGGAAATGCCTAAGATGAAGACAAAGTCGAGCGCCAAGAAGCGCTTTAAGGTGACTGCGACCGGTAAGGTCCTTGCTGGCCAGGCCGGCAAACGGCACGGCATGATCAAGCGGACCAAGAAGTTCATCCGCGACGCCCGTGGCAACACCACCCTGTCCGCCCCCGACGCCAAGATCGTCAAGGGCTACATGCCCTACGACCGCTAAGAGGAGATTAAGAGATGTCCCGCGTTAAAGGTGGAACCGTAACTCACGCCCGTCACAAGAAGGTTATCAAGGCCGCCAAAGGTTACTATGGCCGCCGCAAGAGCACCTTCAAGGTTGCCCGTCAGGCCGTCGACAAGGCCAACCAGTACGCAACCCGCGACCGCAAGAACCGCAAGCGCAACTTCCGCGCACTGTGGATCCAGCGTATCAACGCTGCTGTCCGTTCGCATGACGAGGCTCTGACCTATTCCCGCTTCATCAACGGCCTGAACCTGGCCGGTATCGAAGTGGACCGCAAAGTTCTGGCCGACCTGGCCGTGCACGAACCGGAAGCGTTCGGCGCGATCGTCGCCAAAGCTCAGGCCGCTCTGACCGCCTGATCCTCTTTCGAGAGACAGTGAATGAAAGGGTCGTTCCGAACCGGAGCGGCCCTTTTTTGTTTTCGCGACAGATTAGGACAACAGAACCCAGTGCTTTGAACTGAAAGCAGGCGGTCAGGGCGATTGGACAAGGTCAGGGTACTTGCGACCATCAATTTCAGCCACAACTGGCCCCTCAGCCAGATCATCGAAGAACCTGTTCATGGCCTGTTTGCTGTCGTCGCTCTGCCTGACGTCGGAAGTGGTCGGGATCGAAGACGCGCCGGCATGGTGGTGCAACAGGGAATAGAGCCTGCCCAGCGCGCGCGCGACCGGTGAGATTCGCGTGCACAACGCAATCAGGTCCCGGTCATTGAACGGGTTGACATAGTTCGGGGTGCCCAGCCCGATCAGGTTCGCGCCCAGAGTGTTGGGCAGCAAAAGCTCCGTAAACGCCAGATCGTATGTGCGATGCCGGGCGCATTCCGGCAACGTCGCCATCCAGGCACGATAGCGGTCGCCCCAATACGCCGTGTTTTCCTCGGCCGGACGACCGCCAAGGACCAGTTTTGCAATTGCATGATCAACGGAAAACGCAAAATTCCTGCGCGGCCATTGGTTTGCCCCGGCAATGTCCAGAACGTTCCCGCGTAGGACCAGCTCGCAATCGGGCACAAGGGCGGCGGCGACCAGCACGTCCTCGGACCCCTCTTTGTGAAAGCCGGTGCGCATCCTGAACATCCGCTTCAACTGCCGGATCTGTACCCGCGACATATGCCCTTCCTGAATGGCCCGGCGTCCGTCGATAAGGGTTAGGGTCCGGCCCAGATCCGCCGCGATCTGCGCACCGACGAAGCAGTCGACCTTGCTGATCCAGTTGATCCTGTGGGTGAAACAAAATTTCACGTCGCCGATCTGATTCCGCGCCAGATAGGCCAGAATTCGGCTGTCATTGCCGCCTGACAGGGGCAAGGCACAGGAATAGCTGCCGATAAGGGCGGCTATCGTCTGTTGCAAACGCGCTGTCATGGTTTGCGCGGCAGAGTCGATATCATCAATCTCGGCCAGATTTGTGGTTTCAGTAGGCCAGTGTCGGATCAGCCTGAACGAACTCAAATCCAGATAGTGATTGGCCATAGCGCGCAGAACATCCGGGTGACAGGTGTGCTGCATCCCGAAATTTCCGCCACGCGACAGGATCAGGTTATAATCAATGTGCGGGTTCACCTGTAGTTCGCCACGAGAGGCCAACAGCGGCGAGGTGGCAACAAGACCGTCCTTTGCATTGTACACAGCCGGCATATCCACCACCGGGTCGAAATAGGCCCGCTGGCCAGCCTGGCACAGAATGATGGTCACATATTTGCCGGCCATCCGGCATATGGTGTCTTCAATATTGGTCCAGAAATCGGTGTCAGAAGCCGCCGCATCCAGCTTTAGCGGACTTTTGCTTTGAACCTCGCCCGCAGCCGATACCGCAACACCCAATAGCCATCCGACAGGCTGCCCGGATGCATCCAGAATGTTCTGACGATCCAGTTTGGGGCAGTGGCTTAGAAACCAACCCTGCGCGGGATCAGGGGTTTCCCAATCGGTCAGGTTCGGAACGGGCGCCTGCGACAGGACAAATTGATGAAGAAAAACCGACGGGAAGGCAAAGCCTCGTTCCTGGCAAATTCTCTGACCGGTCAACATGTTCCGGACCTTAGGCAAAGGCTTGGCCAGACGCCAGCAGTTCGTTCAGGTGGATCGCGGCTGGGACATGCCATTCCGACCCGGGACGCCGAAAATGCGCGGTGGACTTGTCTGTTCCCAAAGAAAAACCGGCGCTGGGATGCGCCGGCTTCTGTTTTTGTACCGCCCCGCCTTTGCGGCAAGCGGCGTTCCGTGTCAGGCGTCAGCCAAATACCCGCCCAAGCGCGCCATCGACCGCGTCAGTGATCTGGTCGATGTCATCCGCCGTGGCGATCAGCGCGGGCGAGAAGCACAGCGTGTTGTTCCTGCCGGGGACCGAGCGGTTGGTGACGCCGATGATCACACCCTGCGCCATACAGTCGGCCACGACAGCCTGCGCCAGCTTTTCGTCCACCGGTTCGCGGGTCGACCGGTCAGCCACCAGTTCGGCGCCCAGGAACAGGCCCTTGCCGCGCACGTCGCCCACGACCTTGTGCTTTTCCATCAGCGCCTGCAGGTTGCCCATCATGCGGTTGCCCATATCCGAGCAATTGCCCAGCAGGTTCTCATCTTCGATGATCCGCATGTTTTCGATCGCCGCCGCCGGACCGGCGGTGCAGCCGCCAAAGGTCGAGATGTCGCGAAAATAGTTCATCGGGTCCGCCGCGTCGTCCTTGAACATGTCAAAGACGTCTTCGGTGGTCACAAGGCAGGCAATCGCCGCATAGCCCGAGGCAACGCCCTTGGCCATGGTCACGAAATCGGGCTTGATGCCATATTGCTGGTAACCGAACCAGGTGCCGGTCCGACCGACGCCGCAGACGACCTCGTCGATATGCAGCAGGATGTCGTACTTCTTGCAGATCTCCTGAACGCGCTGCCAGTAACCCTCGGGGGCTTCGATGACGCCGCCGCCGGCAGTGACCGGCTCAAGGCACAGCGCGCCGACGGTTTCAGGGCCTTCGCGCAGGATCACCTCTTCGATCTGATCCGCCGCCCATTCGCCGAAGTTCTCCTCGGGTGCGCCGTTCAGTTCATGCTTGCGGTATTCCATGCAGTGGGGCACGCGAACAAAGTCAGGGGCAAAGGGGCCGTACTGCGCGTTACGCTCGTCCTGACCACCCGCTGACATCGCCGCGAGGGTCGAGCCGTGATAGTCGCGGTCGCGGTACAGGATTTTGGTCTTTTTGCCGCCATAGCGCTTATGCGCGATCTGGCGCACCATCTTGAACGCCTTCTCGTTCGCCTCGGACCCCGAGTTGGTGTAATAGACGCGGCTCATGCCCGGCATTTTGCTGATCAACTTTTCGGCAAAGATCGATCCCGGGATCGAACCTGCCGAATTGGCGAAATAGCACAGTTTCATCAACTGGTCATAGACCGCCTTGCAGATCGATTCGCGGCCATAGCCGACATTCACCGTCCAGACGCCGCCGGAAACGGCATCCAGATGCTCTTTGCCGTTCTGGTCCCAGACGCGCATGCCCTTGCCTTCGACAATGATGCGCGGATCGTTGGTTTCAAAGGGCTTATGCTGGATCAGGTGGTGCCAGATATGGGCGCGGTCAGCCTCGACCACGCGGGAAAGATCGTTTTCGTTGAACGTGCCGTCCATGACATGTCCTTTCAGAAAAATTGGGTGCTCTGGGTGCGGGAACGATGCCGCCCCGGCTTGTGTTTTCGATGGCTCAGATCACCGCGAATGGCCATCGGTAGATAGGGCCAGATTGCATCATCCCGTAGCGCCAGTCCATGCCTTCGGCGTATTTCTACGGGTTTGTCAGACGTCCAAGTTTGTGTTCAAGTCGCGCAGGTTTTGACGTGGGAGGGTCAGCCAATGACAGAGGCCAACATATACGAGCGTCATCTGGACAAGTGCCGGGCGAATTACACGCCCCTGTCCCCGCTCAGCTTTATCGAACGGACGGCGCTGATCTACCCGGATTACCCTTCGGTGGTCTATCAGGACCGCCGCTATTCATGGGGTGAGACCTATGCGCGCTGCCGTTGTCTGGCAGGTGCGCTGGCCGCACGTGGGATCGGCAAGGGCGACACCGTGTCGATCATCGCGGCCAACATCCCCGAGATGTATGAGGCCCATTTCGCTGTTCCGATGACGGGCGCCGTGCTGAACGCGATCAATACCCGGCTGGACGCGCCGATCATTGCCTTCATCCTGAACCACGCGGAATCCAGGGTGCTGCTGGTCGATCCCGAGTTTTCGGGTGTGGTGAAACAGGCGCTGGATCAGGTCGATCACGATATTCTGGTCATTGATATCGAAGACCCAAGTTATGACGGCGGTGAAAAGCTGGGAAGCCAGACCTATGACGCGCTGCTGGCCGAGGGCGATCCCGAGTTCGCCTGGTCATTGCCGGATGACGAATGGGATGCGATCACGCTGAACTATACCTCCGGTACGACGGGCAATCCCAAAGGCGTGGTCTATCACCACCGAGGCGCGGCCCTGAATGCGCAGTCAGACCTGCTGGACTGGGATATGCCGAAACATTCGGTCTATCTTTGGACCCTGCCGATGTTCCACTGCAACGGCTGGTGTTTCCCCTGGGCGATGGCGGCCAATGCCGGTGTTTCGGTCTGTCTGCGCGCGGTCCGGGACGAACCGATCTACGCGGCTTTCCGGGACGAAAAAGTCACCCATTTCTGCGGCGCCCCGATCGTTCTAAACATGCTGGCCAATGCGCCCGATCACCTCAAGGATTTCGATCATCAGATCAAGGTGATGACTGCCGGAGCACCACCACCGGCCGCCGTCATCGCAAACATGGAGAACATGGGTGTCGAGGTAACCCATGTCTATGGCCTGACCGAGACCTATGGCCCCTCGGTCGTCTGCGCCTGGAAGGACGAATGGAACAGCAAAGAGCCCGAGGAACGCGCCGCGCTCAAGGTGCGACAGGGGGTCCGCTATACCGCCTTGTCCGGGCTGATGGTGGCTGATCCGGATACGCTGAACCCGGTGCCCGCCGATGGCGAAACCTTGGGTGAGATATTCATGCAGGGCAACGTCGTCATGAAAGGGTATCTGAAAAACGCCGAGGCAACGTACAAGGCGTTCCGGGGCGGCTGGTTTGCGTCGGGCGATCTGGGGGTGGTGCATCCGGACGGGTATATCGCGCTGAAGGACCGGTCCAAGGACATCATCATCTCGGGTGGCGAGAATATCTCGTCGGTCGAAGTGGAGGATATCCTTTATAAACACCCGGCGGTGATGGAGGCCGCAGTGGTTGCGCGCCCGGATGACAAATGGGGCGAAACCCCCTGCGCATTCGTCGAACTCAAACCCGGGGCGCAGGCGACCGAGGCAGACATCATCACTTTCTGCCGGGACAACATGGCCCATTTCAAGGCCCCCAAAACGGTGGTGTTCGGGCCGTTGCCGAAAACCTCGACGGGCAAGATCCAGAAATTCAAGCTGCGGGACCAGGCGCGGGCGCTGGCTTAGGCGCCCGTCCTGTCAAAGATCGACAGGTCCAGGTCGAGCATTTCACCCATCCAGACACTGCGGTCCCGGTGATCGGCCAGGTGGTCACCGGTTTCGGGGTGGGTCAGGATGGTCAGCCCGCGGCGGTTCAGGATCAGCCAGGGAAACACCCGGTCAAAATCTGCGGCGTCAAAGCCCAGCTGACAGCTCCAGCGCGGGTGCGGGCCGACGTTGCGGGTCAGCATCCGACCCATCCGAACGGGCAGCAAACGCGCTGCCTCTTCGCAGACCTGTTATGCGATGTCCTGCGTATCGGCATCAAAATAGACATGGGCGTGATAGCCGGTGATTTCAGGCATCGGGGTCTCCTTCATAGGTCTGACCGAGGGTAGGATTGCCGCTCGGCAATTCCTATCCGCGCCAGAACACAGACCCTGTGCATCGTCTCAGGTGGGGGCGTGAGCGTCCGGGTGGGCGGCCACGAATGCGGGATGTTCCCCACAGGCGGCCTCGACACCCAGAGCGCGCGACAGGTCGGAAAGGTCGACCTGCCAGCGGCGCGCATTGTACAGTTGCGGGATCAGGCACAGGTCCGCCAGTCCGGGCCGATTGCCGCCACAATAAGGGGCCTGTTCGAAACCGCTCAGGAGCGTCTCAAATGCCAGCAGGCCGGGGCGGATAAAGTGCCGCATCCAGTCGCCGGGCATCCCTTCGGGCTGTCCGCTGAGGCGCGTTGCGTATTGCGCAACCGACAGGTTGCACACCGGATGCACATCCACAGCGAGCGAATGCGCAAGCGCAATCACCGCCGCACGGTGCGCGGGGTCCGCCGGCAAAAGACCCAGCCCTCGCGTCTGATCCAGATAGTCGATGATGGCCAGCGATTGCGTCAGCCGCAGCCCGTCAATCTCCAGCACCGGAACCAGCCCTTGTGGATTGCGTTCCAGATGGCTGTCCGTGGTCTGTTCCCCGGCCCTTAGATCCACCGAAACGGCGTGATAGGCGACCCCGGCAAGGTTCAGCGCAATCCGAACCCGATAACTGGCCGAAGACCGCCAGTAGTCATACAGCACCACCTCGCCCATGCGGTCAGTGACCTTTGAACGCGGCGGCATCCAGGGCCTGGGCCAGCACATCGGATTTTCCGATATGGTTGGCCAGCACCAGCACCAGCCGCGCGTTCAGGGCGTCGCTTTCGGCATTGTCCAGACCTTCATGCGTGGCAAGAAGACCGGCGTAAAAGGCATCGGCATCGTCGATATTCGGGGTGAGGATCAGATCGGTCATGTCGCTTACTCCTTACCGGTCGCCCGGCGGATCGCCTGCCGGAACGCGTTTTCTTCGTAATTGTCGCGGCGCGCGGCCACGTGCTGGTCCGGCCGGATCAGGTAGACCGCGCTGGTGGCATCGCCCAGATACCGGCGTTTGAGTTCCAGCGTCAGGTCATCCTTGACCGACAGGGCCAGCCGGGCGACTTCGACCCCGCCTTCTTCGATCCGGTCCGGCGCATCGGCATCTATGGTTAACAAAGTGAATTTGCCCGCCAGTTTTGGCAACAGAAAATCGTCCCCGAGCGGCGCATCCGGGCAGGCCGACCCCGGACGTGTCAGATCGGGGCCGTTCAGCGCATCCGCTGAGCTCAGCGAACTTCGCTCATAGGTGCAGGGTGTACTCAGCCGGCCGGAATTGACCAGTGGTCTTGCGAATTCGTAATGTTCGCTCAGGTCCAGAACCGCGTCCCGGAACAGATGCGACTGTTCGGATTTCGGCGTGATGAACTCGGTCGAGCTGGTGGACATGCGGATGTTCTCATCGGCGGCCTGGACCCGTTCGCGGCTGTAGCTGTCCAGCAGAAGGTCAGGTGCCGTTCCGTCGATAACCAGCTTCAGCTTCCAGCACAGGTTATCCGCGTCCTGCATGCCCGAGTTGGCTCCGCGCGCGCCAAACGGGCTGACCTGATGCGCGCTGTCGCCTGCAAACAGCACGCGGCCATGGCGGAACCGTTCCATCCTGCGGCACTGAAAGGTGTAGATCGACACCCATTCCAGCTCGAACTCGACATCGTCACCCAGCATCGCCTTCAGGCGCGGGATGACGTTTTCAGGCCGCTTTTCGCGTTCCTTGTCGATATCCCAACCCAGTTGCAGGTCGATGCGCCAGACATTGTCCGGCTGCTTGTGCAACAGCGCGGATTGCCCGCGATTGAACGGCGGATCGAACCAGAACCACCGTTCCGTCGGGAAATCGGCCTGCATCACCACATCGGCGATCAGGAAGTTGTCCTCGAACACGCGCCCTTCGAAATCCAGCCCCAGCATCCGGCGGGTCGGCGAATTGGCCCCGTCGCAGGCGATCAGCCAGTCGGCCTCGACGTTATACGGTCCTTCCGGCGTTTCGACTTCGAGTTTGACATGATCGTCATGGGTGCCGATGGCTTCGACTTTGTTGCGCCCACGGATTTCAATCGGCGCGCCGTCGGCCTGCAATTCCCGCACGCGGTCAACCAGGGCGTTTTCAAAGTAGTATTGCTGCAGGTTGATGAAGGCCGGGTTCGCATATCCTTCGTCCGGTTGCAGGTTGAAATCATAGACCTGGCGGTTGTCGAAATAGACCTTGCCGACATTCCACAGCACGCCCTTGTCCACCATCCGGCGTCCGGCGCCCAGACGGTCGGCAATGTCCAGCGTGCGCTGAGAAAAGCAGATCGCCCGGCTGCCAAAGCTGACCTTGTCATTGTCGTCCAGAACGACAACGCTGATCCCCTGCTGGGCCAGGTCGATGGCTGTGGCCAGACCCACAGGCCCTGCGCCGATCACGATGACCTTGTGGCGCACCGGCCTTGTCGCGTCCTGATCCGGGCTGCGGTTGTAGGCATAAAGCGGGACTTCGAAGATCTTGTTCATGGGCTCTCCCCCGATGCTGATGCGCCTGGGCGCCAAGGTCCAGTTCCCCGGCGCGGCCGCACCGGGGTCTTGCCTGATGCTCTCACCGATGGTTCCGGGGCAAAACGATCTGGATCAAATGCGACACTATGTCCTCAGCCCTGCAGGGCCTCCCACATCTCAAGGTCGCGCTGGGCTGTCCAGATGCGCGGCGTGTCGATGCCGCGGGCCTCGTCATAGGCGCGGGCGACATTGAACGGCAGGCAGTGTTCATAGATCGCGTAATCGGCAAATTTCGGGTCGCATTCGGCGCGTACCGCGTCCCAGGCTTCTTTCAGGGAACCGCCGCGCGCCGCGACCTTCGCCACTGGCCGATAGGTGCTGTCGACGAAATTGCGGGTGCTTTCGATGGCGGCGTTCACCATTTCCTTGCCGATCAGGGCGTCACCCCGTCCGGGGGCGATGGCATCGACACCGAACCATCTGATTGCATCCAGCGTATCGCCCCAGTCCGCGAAATGACCGTCACCGCAATAGCAGGCCGAGTGATATTCGACGATGTCGCCCGTAAACATCACGTTCTGATCCGGCACATGGATGACGATATCGCCCGCGGTATGGGCGCGGCCCAGATGCATCAGGTCGATCCGGCGGTTGCCCAGATAAACGGTCATTGTATCGCTGAAGGTGGTCGTGGGCCAGGTCAGGCCGGGAATGCCTTCATGCCCTTCGAACAGGCGGGGGAAGCGTTGGAATTCGCTGTCCCAGTCTTCCTGCCCCCGTTCCACGACCATCGCGCGCGCCATATCAGACATGATGACCTGCTGCGCGCCAAACGCACTGGCGCCCAGTACACGAACAGCGTGGTAATGGGTCAGCGCAACGTGGGTGATCGGTTTGTCAGTGACCGAGCGCACGCATTCGATCACCTTGTTGGCCAGGCGCGGCGTGGCCTGCGCCTCGACAATCATCACGCTGTCATCGCCAATGATCACGCCCGAGTTCGGATCGCCTTCGGCGGTAAAGGCATAGAGCCCTTCGCCGATCTCGGTAAATGAGATCTTCTTTTCCGTCATGTCTGCCTGCGAGGCGAAGGCTTTGGCCATTGGATCAGTCCTTGATGTCATAGTCGATCTGTAAAATCCCGCCCGGCTGTTCCGAGACGGAGGTCAATGTCAGGCCAACCTGCTTTCCCGCTGCAAAACAGGGCAGTCCCCGGCCAAGAAGTGTGGGCATGATGAAAATCCGAAGCGTATCGAACATGCCTGCATCCATTGCGGCGCGCTGGGTTTTGCCTCCGCCCATGATCCAGACTTTCGAGTGCCCGGCCTGGGTAATCGCGTCACGCAACACCTGAATGTCGCCCGAACCCGCGACGTGCTTGCCCTGAAAATCTGTCTGATGCGTCAGCACGTAACCGGGGCGCTCGCCATAGGGCCAGCCCCAGCCAAGCACCTGCTCATAGGTCGGGCGTCCCATGATCAGCGCGTCGATCTGTTCAATGAACACACCATAGCCGCCGTCGCCCCCATCGGTGGACAAGGCTTCGTTGAAAGGGTTCAGCCAATCCACGCTGCCGTCTTCATCCGCGATGAACCCGTCCAGGCTCATCGCGATATAGCCGACATATTTGGTGTTTGCGGTCATGGATCAGCGGCTGTAGGGATCGGATAGCGCGGGCAGCACTGTGCCGGTGCAGTCGCCGAAGCCAATGCTGTATCCGTCACCCTTTGCCGCACCCTTCAGCTTAAGTGTGTCGCCGTCTTCGATGAAACTGCGCGTCTCGCCGCCGTTCAGCGTCAGCGGCTCTTTCCCGCCCCAGCTGAGTTCCAGAAGCGAGCCGCGCTCGGGCTTGGTCGGCCCCGAGATGGTTCCGGACCCCAGCAGGTCTCCGGTATTCATCGGGCAGCCCGACGTGCTGTGATGGGCCAGTTGCTGCGCGGCGGAATAGTACATCTCTTTATAGTTCGTCGCCGCGATGGTTGTCGCGTCTTTGCCAGCGGGAGCCATCGTCACCTCAAGCTCGATATCATACAACATCGGGCCGCAGTCCTTCAGATGGTCCAGTAACTCGAATTCGCGCGGCGGAGTATTACACCGGAATGGCTCCAGCGCGGCTTTGGTCACGATCCACGGGCTGATCGACGTGGCGGTGGCCTTGGCCTGAAAGGGCCCGAGCGGTTGATACTCCCAAGCCTGAATATCGCGCGCTGACCAGTCGTTCAGCAGGACATAGCCGAAGATGTTATCATCAGCCTCCTGCACGGAAATCGGGCCGTCCGACGGCGTACCGACGATTGCGCCCATCTCAAGCTCGATGTCAAATCGGCGGCTGGGCAGAAAGGCGGGTTTCTCTTGGTCCGGGGATTTCAACTGACCCCAGGGGCGGCGGATATCGGTGTCCGAGACCACAACCGACGACGCGCGCCCGTTATACCCGATGGGGATGTGCAGCCAGTTCGGCGGCAGCGCGTTTTCAGCGCCGCGGAACATCGTTCCCACATTCTGGGCGTGGTGCCGGCCAGCGTAGAAATCGGTATATTCGCTGACCGCGAAGGGCATGTGCAGTTCGGCGTCGCCTTGCGCCACGAGCAGGGGTTCGACTTGCTCCCGTTCCTCTGTCTCTTCGGCCAGCATCTCGGTCAGCCGGTTGCGCAGCGCCGCCCAAACGGCAGGCCCCTGTTCCATCAACGGGTTCCAGAACGGCAAATCGAACAGCGGCTCGTCCGCCAGTGCGATCAGCCCCTGCTCTTCGGCGGCGGTGACATCGAGGATCATATCCCCGATCGCCACACCGCAACGAAGGTCGGACCCATCGGTCGAAAACACGCCATATGGCAGGTTGTTCAGCGGGAAAGGGTGGTCTGCATCGTTGGCCGACGCCACCCAGGATTTCATCAAAGGCATCTGTGATCCTTGTCGTCTTTGTCGTCGTTTCGAAAGTGGCACCGGGAACGGGCGTGCCGCACTATTCTGTTTTCATCTTTCAATCGCCGCCGGGATCGGCTCCGCCGGATGAGCCTTCCTGGCGATGGCCGGGCATTGGATTGTGCTTATAGTGGTCGCTCTTGCCGTTCCAGCGTCCTCGCAGTGCCCATATCGACATCCCAATAAAGCCCAGGAACACCGCAATGACTAAGTAGCCAGCATCCATCACTTCTTGCCCGGGCTTCCGTCGAACTTTTTCTCAAGCGACGTCCAGCAGTCAATATAGTCGTCCTGCAAAGGCGCCTCGTTGGCGGCAAACGGCGTCAGATGTTGAGGGAAGCGGGTTTCAAACATGAAGGACATCGTATTGTCCAGCTTGTCCGGGCCCAGATTGGAATTCGACGCTTTTTCAAACGCTTCCTTGTCCGGCCCGTGGGGCAGCATCATGTTGTGCAGGCTCATCCCGCCGGGAACAAAGCCCTGCGGTTTGGCGTCATACTGGCCGTAAATATTGCCCATCAGCTCGGACATGATGTTCTTGTGATACCAGGGCGGACGGAACGTGTCTTCGGCCACCATCCAGCGTTCGCGGAACAGGACAAAGTCGATATTGGCCGTGCCCGGCTGCCCCGAAGGCGCGGTCAGGACGGTGAAAATCGACGGGTCAGGGTGATCGAACAGGATCGCGCCGACCGGGCAATAGGTGCGCAGGTCGTACTTGTAGGGCGCGTAATTTCCATGCCACGCCACGACGTCCAGCGGGCTTTGCCCGATCCTGGTGGTGTGGAACTGACCGCACCATTTGACGGTCACGGTCGAAGGCACCTCGCGGTCTTCAAACGCCGCAACCGGGGCCTTGAAGTCGCGCGGATTGGCCATGCAGTTTGCACCGATTGGGCCACGACCCGGCAGTTCGAACTTCTGACCATAGTTTTCGCAGACAAAGCCGCGCGCCGGGCCTTCCAGCACTTCGACCCGGTACAGCAGACCGCGCGGGATGATGGCGATCTCTTTGGGTTCAAGGTCGATGATCCCCAATTCGGTGGCAAAGCGCAGACGGCCTTCCTGCGGCACCACCAGTAATTCGGAATCGGCCGAGAAAAAATAGTCGTCCACCATGGATTCGGTGACCAGATAGATGTGGCTGGCCATGCCGACCTGAGTGTTGACGTCCCCGGCTGTGGTCATCGTCCGCATGCCGGTCAGCCAGGTCAGCCCCTCATCCGAATGGGGTATGGCGTCCCACCGGTACTGGCCCAGGCTGATCACGTCTGGATCAACGAAGGGTGCGGATTTCCAATGGGGAAGGTCGATTTTTTCGTAGCGATGCGAATGCTTTACCGACGGGCGGATGCGATAGCACCATGTCCGTTCGGGCGGGTTCGCCGTAAATGCCGTACCGCTAAGTTGTTCGCCGTACAGACCGTAATTGCAGCGCTGCGGGCTGTTCATGCCCTGCGGCAACGCGCCGGGCAGGGCCTCGGTTTCGAAGTCATTGCCAAAGCCGGGCATGTACCCCGCATGGGTGCCAACCGGCGTGCTGGCCTGGGTCATTTTGTGCGGATCAGTCGGATGATTCATCCTGTGTTCCTCCATTTGCTTCTTGTCCGATAATAGTTGATTTTGTAACTAACAAGCATGAGTCAGGAAAAATCAGCCAAAAATGATGAGTTTGATCTGCAGGATTTTCTGCCCTACCTGCTGAATCGCGCGGCCGAGGAAAGCGCCCTGGAATTCCAGAAGGTTTACAAGGACCGCTATGGCATGCTGCGGACCGAATGGCGGGTGCTGTTTCATCTGGGCAACTATGGCCAGATGACAGCCAAGCAGATCGGCGCGCGCGCCAAGATACATAAGACCAAGATCAGTCGCGCAGTGCATCGGCTGGAAGGGCGCAGATATCTGAAACGTGAGCGCAGCGAAACCGACCGGCGGGTCGAACAGTTGACCCTGACGCCCATGGGGCTGTCCGTCTATCGCGAACTCAGCACCGTTGCCGCGCAATATGATGCCACGCTGGCGGGCATGTTCACGGCCGATGAGGCCGCGCTTTTGCGCAAAATGCTGCGACGGCTGGCTCATATGGGCTGAGGACTGGAAATCAGGGGCCGGCGACACCAGATCAAGCGCAAATGATAACAGGAATGTGAAATGACAGCCCCGGACCCCAACGCGGCAAAATCAACCGATCTGATCAACTGGCTCGTCTCACGAGGACTGGAAGGCGCCGAGAAAGAAGAACTGCTGGACGGCTATTGCAACAGGCTGGTCGACCTGGGTGTCCCGCTGATGCGTTTTCATGCCGCGCAATCGGCGCTGCATCCGGTTTACGGGGGCACAGGGTTCAGTTGGTACCAGGGACAGGGTGGCGAATCCGAAACCTACGAATATACCGAGGAACCCAGCGAACAGTGGATGCAAAGCCCGCTCTTTGCCATTCTGAACGACGAAGTGGACGTGATCCATGAACGGCTTGTCGATCAGAACGAGGCAAGTCGCTTCCCCTTGCTCAACGACCTGCGCGAAGTTGGCGCCACCGATTACTATGCAACGGGCGTCACCTTTGACGTGCCAACGCATAACGGTCCGAAAGACGCCAAGAAGGCTGTTGATGGCGTTCTGATGTCCTGGACGTCCAATGCGCCGGACGGGTTTCACGACGACGACCTTTCGCTGATCAATACGGTGATGCCGCATCTGGGGCTGGCACTGAAATCCGCGGCCAGCGCGCGGGTTTCCAAGGATCTTATGCGTGTCTATCTGGGACGTGATGCGGGCCGCCGCGTCTTGTCGGGCGAAATCCGGCGCGGCTCGCTTCAGCAGATTGATGCCGTGATCTGGAATTTTGATCTGGAAGGGTTTACCGGCATGTCCGAGGAACTGCCGGGCAATGAGATCATCGACATGCTGAACGATTATCTGGCCGTCGCGGTCAGCGTCGTCCATGACAGCGGCGGGAACATCCTGAAATTCATGGGTGACGGCCTGATGGCCATGTTCGATGTGGGCGAAATAGACGAAGACGCGCGCGCGGCGCTGAAAGCCGTGCCCTTGTTGCAGGAACGGATGGATGAGCTGAACGCCAGTCGGCAAGCAGCAGGCCTGCCTGTTGCCAAGTTTACGCTGGCGCTGCATTCGGGCGAAATCCTGTATGGCAACATCGGGTCGGAAACCCGGCTGGACTTCACCGTGATCGGCCCGGCCGTCAATCAGGCTGCCCGGATCGCCGGAATGCACCGTTCGCTGGGTCAGCGTATTCTGATCTCGGATGACGTTGCCCGCGCGGCGCAGCCTTGCGCGCAGGACCTGATCTCGGTCGGGCGGTATATGCTGCGCGGTGTGACCGAACCCAAAGAGCTGTTCACCGTTTACGCGCCGTCGGCCTAAAAGTCGATTTCAACGCCGGGCAGGTTCAGCTCTTTCATCATGTCACGCAATTCCTGCCGCGCGGCAATGTTCGAGATGTTCAGCTGCTTGACCCCGATATCCTTGAGGTCCAGCAGCGTCAGACCACGCGGAAACAGTTCACGGAAGATAACGCGTTCGGAAAAGCCTGATGCGACCCGGAAGCCGATGCGTTGCGATAGCATTTCGATCGCGCGCTGCATCTTTTCCTTGTTGACCATGCGCTGTGTCCCGACGCGGTTGCGCACGACGACCCAGTCGATGGGTTTCAACCCGGCCTGCGCCCGCAATTGCCGCGCGTTCCAAACCATCTCGGAATAGACCGACGGCCCGAGGATTTTTTCACCCTTCGAGTCAATCCGGGCCAACAGGTCAAAATCGATGAAACTGTCATTGAGCGGTGTAATCAGCGTGTCCGCCAGCGAATGCGCCACCTGGCTGAGCCGCGTATGCGAGCCGGGGCAGTCGATCAGGATGAAATCACTGTCGCTTTCCAGTTCGGCCACGGCGGCAGACAGGCGATGGTCATAGATGTTCTCGCCGGGTTTCAACGAAGAGGCGTCAATCTCGGGCAGGTCGTGATGCCGTGGGGTGGGCAGGGTCGTCTCGGACCCGTTCAAAAACTTACCGCGGTTTTCAAAGTAGCGCCCCAGACTGCGCTGCCGAAGGTCCAGATCCAGCGAACTGACTTTGTGCCCCAGTCGCGCCAGCGCCGTGGCCACATGCATCGACACGGTTGATTTACCCGCGCCGCCCTTCTCGTTCCCCACTACGATGATATGTGCCATGCCTGTATTCCCATGTCCCGCCGTGCTTACCCACACGTTGTTGTCAGCCACTATATGTTGTGGAAGCCTGGAAGGGAAGAACCCCAAGCGTTGTTGCAGGGCGATAACAGGCTCTAATTTGGAAAACCAAGGCAGCGGGGCAGGTTAGGGCGCGCGCTTGCCAAATCAGCCACCCTGTTTCACTGTCCCGGACAGTCATTTGCAACAGGGGCACTGGTTGGACCATCTGTTTCTGAACGTTCTGAACGTGGTTCTGCCGGTACTGATCTGCGCCGGGATCGGGTATTGTCTGGCGCTGATCAAGGCGCCGTTCGACAATAAGATTATTGGGGGGATCGTGTCGCGTGTGGGCTACCCGACACTGATCATTTCGCACCTCTCTGCAACCAAGATCGCCGTTGGCACATTTCTGGACGTGATGGCCGCCGCAGCATTGGCAATTGCGGGCTTCGGTGTGTTGGGTGCCGTTGCGCTCAGGGCGATGCGCCTGCCGATACGCGCCTTTCTGACGCCGCTGATGCATGGCAATGTCGGCAATATTGGCCTGCCGATCACCTTGCTGGCGCTGGGCGACGCCGGGATGGCCTATACGATGGGATTTGTGGTTGTCGTGCTGATCAGCATTTTCACGGTCGGCATGTGGATCCCGGCCGGAGAATTCTCACCCAAAAAAATCGCCACTTCCCCGATCATCTACGCTGTGGTCATCTCGCTGATCCTTATGGCCACTGGGTACAGCCTGCCGCAGCCGGTGGCCAAATCTTTCGATATCCTCGGCGGTCTGTCGATACCGCTGATGCTGCTGACGCTGGGCCACACGCTGGCGACACTGCGGATCAAATGCCTGGGTCGGGCGGTGATCCTGACCCTGTTGCATCAGGTGATGGCCGTGGTGATCGCCTTGGCGCTGGTCTGGGCATTTGGCTTTACCGGGGCCGAGCGCGGCGCTGTGATCCTGTGTTGCCTTATGCCCTCTTCAGTAGCGACCTATCTTTTCATCGACCAGCATGTGCCGGAGTACGGGCCGGACGTGGCTGGGTTCATTCTGGTCTCAACACTGACCACGATTGTCGTGCTGCCGGTTGCGCTGTCCTACTGGATCTGACGCGCACCCTATGCGCAGCGATAAAAATCGCTAAACTGCTGATAAATTGCATTAAAGAACCACAGTTTCAGGAAAAGTTGATGAGCGGCGAGACCTCCCCGGACCCATCCCCAAAGGCGCGCGCCCGCGTTGTACTGGCGATGACGGCCATCTGTATGATGGTCGTTGGCTTTAACACGACCGCCGTTGCGACCGTGTTGCCCAACCTGAAGGCCGAGTTCGACCTAACCCCGTCGGGGCTGCAATGGGTGATGGCGACCTACACTGTGGCCAGCGCCACGCTTGTCACAATCGTCAGCCGCATGGGCGATATCACCGGCAAGATGGGCGTGTTTTTCTTTGGCATGATCGTCTTTGCCATCGGGTCCGCGTCGGTTCTTTTTGCGCAGGACGCGCCGATGCTGTTGTTTGGCCGCGGCGCGCAGGGGGCCGGGGCGGCGGCACTGTTCGGCACCTCTTTGTCCCTGCTGACAGCCGCCACGCCCGAGGAGCAGCGTGCCAGTGTCACCGGGGCCTGGGGGGCCATAGTGGGGCTTGCTATCGGCGTCGGACCGATTGTGGGCGGCGCCTTTGCGCATTACCTGAGCTGGCGCGGAGTGTTCGCGACCGATCTGCTGCTGCTGGCCATCGCCTTTGTCATCGGGCTGCGCGTCAGCAAACGGAACTACGTGCCCGATACCCGCCTTGCCGGAGCACGGTTCGATTACCCCGGCGCATGTGCGGTGTTGCTGTTTCTGGGGCCGCTGTCCTTTGCGCTCAGCAATGGTGAAAGCGGCGGGTGGGGTACGACTTTGACACTTGTGCCGCTGGGTGTGGCGGCGGTGGCGACGCTGGTTCTGGTGATTGTGTCCCGCCGCAGCCCCGACCCGCTGATCGAGCTGCGCTATTTCCGCCATCCCCGGTACTTCATGGCCGCGGCTGGCATGTTCTTTACTGGCTTTACGCTGTTTTGCTTTTTTGTGTATTTCAACACCTTCGTCCAGTCGCCGGACGCCTTTGGCTATACCCCCATCGGCGCGGGGCTGGCGATCATGCCGCTCAGCCTCAGCATGTTCGTCATTTCGGTCACGGCACCTCGGTTTCTGGCGCCCTACAGCTTTCAATGGCCGATTGCGATTGGGCTGGGCGCGATGGCCTGCGGGTTCCTGCTGTTGATGACGACCACAAATACCACGCAATATGCCGAAATCTGGTGGAAGCTTCTGATCGTCGGGATCGGATTGGGCATTTGTTTTTCCCTGTTGCCACGTCTCGGCCTGCGCCTGCTGCCCGAAGAGCATGTGGGGCAGGGGTCCGGTGTGATCAACGCCTGTTTGTATTTCGGTGCCACCCTTGGCGCGGTCGTTGGCGGTCTGGCCGAGGCGGTCACAACCCGCCGGGGCCTGTCCGAGGTGATCGCTGCGCTACCCGCCGGATCGACCCAGCGCGCGGAATTGGCCCATGCACTGACCCACGGCACGCCCAGCCAGATCCAGCAGCTGATCGCTGGAATGAAGCCCGACGTAGGAACCGCTTTGGCCAAAGCGCTGCGGGACGTGCAGGACAACGCCTTTGACAGCACCATGGTCATCGCTGCGATCGCTGCATTGTTGGGAATGGCGCTGGCGCTGCTGTTGCTGAGGGGACCGGTGCCACCCTTGCACAGCGCGGCGGAACTGACGCGCGCGCCCCGTTGAATGTGCCGGATCTTTGGGTGCCGTCAGAGTCAGCGTAGATTGACCTACCCACCCAGATACACGCCGTCTTTGGGGCGGTAAAAAACCTTCTGGTCGTGCAGCTTGCCGAGAAGATCGTGTACCCGGCGCAAGGTATCTTCGCGGTCCGCCTTGCTGTCCACCGTCTCATCCAATGTGGCCTGCGACAATGAAGCAGCCGAGCCGCGCAATGCAGTTTCGATCAGATCCAAATCCTCGACCGAAAGCTCGAACATATCGTTGTACTGGGGCATTTACGAGGTCTCCGCAGAATCTGAGAGCATGTTGCGGCTAAGTGTACCACTTACCGATCCTGGACGAAATCGCCCAGGGGCTTGTGCCGTTCGCTACAGCTGAAAGTGTATGTGGTCATCATGGCGCGCCGCCCGGCATCCTTGGAAACGGATATTCGGATGAGAAACTTTCAGGCTTTGGGCTAGATGCGGTTCAATGAAAATCTTGGACACACGCGCATCATCGGACAGTATTCGCAGCAGCGAACGCATGCGTTCCTGGTCGAGACCGAACTCTTTCCAAAGGTGCTGTAAGAAATCCAGATTCCATCTTAGGGTGGGCCAACGCTCCGAACAGGTGCTGGTCCCTTGTTCAAATGCGAAATACCCGACCGGCGATCGGGTGGCCCCGCTCGGGTAGCCATTTTCATCTGCATAATAGAACGCAAGGTCGGCTTTTTCTCCGTCGTCGTGTGACAGATGCGGCAGTAAGGGGAACCCATCCAGAAACGGAAAGTTGGCATCAAGAACCAAGGTTATGGTTCCCGGATGACGCCTGTCCATTTTTTCAGCGGTCTGTTGCAGTACATCCGCGAGTTCCGGAGAAACGTAGTTTCTGATTAGGGCACAATACACCCAGCTTTGAACCTGCAGAGGGCCGCTCTCTGAACAGCTCAACGCGACGCGCCCGAAAAGCGGAGCGATCCAAATCGCAGCGAGAAGGAGCGCAACATACGCCACTACAAATGAAACCAGTCTTCTCTTGAAGAAAAGCGCGACGATCCAGGCAAGCCCGCCAATCTGTGTCAGAAGTGTCAAAACCAGAATGATAAGAGTGTGAACGACAACAGAAGGGAACATAGAAGCTAAATGTCATTGCCCACTGTTGGCTGCAATAGAATTAGCGGGCGAGTGCCAAACCGACCTGCAGCCAAATAAAAAAGGCCGCCCCAACCGGGACGGCCCTTCGCAACACAAAAAGGAATGGCTTAGAAGCCCAGACCTTCGTATTTCTTCTTGAACTTCGACACGCGGCCGCCGGCGTCCATCAGGCGCGACGAGCCACCGGTCCACGCAGGGTGCGAGGAGGGGTCGATTTCCAGAGCCAGCTGGTCGCCTTCGCTGCCCCAGGTGGATTTCATCTGAACCACGGTGCCATCGGTCATTTTGACGTTGATGACGTGATAATCGGGATGGATGTCTTTTTTCATCTTTCCGCTCCTTACGCCTCGGCGCCAGCCTTGGGCTTGTAGTTGGTGACCTCTGCGATACGGGCGGATTTACCGCGACGGGTGCGCAGATAGTACAGTTTGGCGCGACGGACGCGGCCACGGCGGACAACGGTGATGCTGTCGATGTTGGTCGAATGCAGCGGGAACACACGCTCCACGCCTTCACCAAACGAAATCTTACGGACGGTGAACGAACCGGCGATGCCGCTGCCACCTTTGCGCGCGATGCAGACGCCTTCGTAGTTCTGCACACGGGTGCGCGACCCTTCGGTCACTTTAAAGCCGACACGGATGGTGTCACCGGCTTTGAAATCGGGGATGTCTTTCCCCAGGGCGGCAATCTGTTCCGCCTCAAGCTGTGCGATCAGGTCCATCGCAGTTACTCCTATCTGCTCGTGGTTGGTCCACGAAGTTTGGGCACGGCCTGAGAGCTCTTGGTCTTCACCGGGTCCTGCGAACAGCCCGCCAGAGGTCAGATCGAATGTTCCTTTGGTCTGGTCCGCCCTGACACGCTGCGGCTGAAGAAAGCCCGGCGTTGCGCCATGATGCAAACCAAAACACCGGAGTCGCGCGATTGCGGCACCGGATTGCGGTCGTTTAAGGGCTTTGCGCACGGGGATCAAGCCTAAATCGCCAAAGATTTCAGGTTCGGACGGTGAGATTTCGCCGTCCGGCAACTGTACCGTTGCCTTGTGCCAGCGATCAGGCATTCTGGAACCAATTATACGAGCAGAAATTTGAAACAGGAATGGATCATGCGCAAAGCGTTGATGCTGGCCGTTATGGCTCTGGCGATCATGTCCTGCGGTCGCAATGGCGCCAGGCCGCAAGAGGTTGAGGCAAAGTCCTTTCTGGGCACCACCTCGCCTTCGGTCATCTATCCGGCCTTTGGCGATGCCGATCCGCATGACTGGGACGGGCGGCATCCCGGCCAATATCCGGTGCACGGGCTGGACGTGTCACGCTGGCAGGGGCCGATCGACTGGCGTCGCGCCAAGGCGTCCGGGGTCAGCTTCGTCTTCATCAAGGCGACCGAGGGCGGAGACGTGGCCGATCCGATGTTTGACGCGCACCGGCGTGGTGCGCAGTCGGCGGGCGTGCCCTGGGGGGCGTATCATTACTACTACTTCTGCCGCCCGGCCCATGAGCAGGCGCGCTGGTTCATCCGCAACGTCCCCAGAGGGGCTGACCTGCCGCATGTGCTGGATATGGAATGGACGCCGCATTCCAAGACCTGCAGGCTGCGTCCGGATGGTGCGACCGTCCGGGCCGAAGCGCAGCGGTTTCTCGATATTCTGGAACGCCATTATGGCCGCCGCCCCATTGTCTATACGACAGTGGATTTTTATGGCGATACGAATATCGGCCGCCTACCCAAGACTGAATTCTGGCTGCGCTCGGTGGCGGGACATCCGCGGAATGTCTACCCCAGAGCGGTCTGGCGGTTCTGGCAATATACCGGCACCGGGCTGGTGCCGGGCGTACAGGGGCCGGTGGACATCAATACTTTCAACGGTCAGCCCGACATCTGGGCACGCTGGAAAACGGGGGGTTAATCCCCTTTCTTCTGATAGCTGTCCCAAAGATCAGGGCGCCGCTCGCGCGTGATCTGTTCCGACATGTCGTGACGCCATTCGGCGATCCGGCCGTGATGGCCTGACATCAGGATGTCGGGTATGGGCCGCCCTTTCCATTCCGCAGGGCGGGTGTATTGGGGATGCTCCAGCAGACCCGAGGAAAAGCTTTCTTCCTCGGCCGAGGCCTGATTGCCCAGCACGCCGGGGATCAGTCGCACGGTCGCATCGATCAGAGCCTGCGCTGCGATTTCGCCGCCGGTCATGACGAAATCGCCCAAGGAAACCTCCTGAACGCCGTAATGCTCCAGAACCCGTTCATCGACGCCTTCGAAACGCCCGCACAGCAGGGTCATGCCGTCGCAGCGGGCCAGGTTTTGCATCATCGTCTGATCCATCCGGCGGCCGCGTGGGCTGAGGTAGATCAGCGGCCAGTTGCCCTGAATGCCCGCCATCGTGTGCTCAATCGCCTCGCCCAGCACATCGGCGCGCAGCACCATGCCCGCGCCACCCCCGGCAGGGGTGTCGTCGACATTACGGTGCTTGCCGATGCCGAACTGGCGCAGGTCGACGGTTTCCAGTTGCCACAGCCCGTCCTGCAGTGCCTTGCCCGTAAGGCTTTCGCCCAACACACCGGGAAAGGCCGACGGAAACAGGGTGATGATCTTGGTCTTCCACACGCCATGCAGATCGGGAGTGGGGGTTAACAGCTCGCGTGGCTTCAGGGTGGGCCGGATCGCCTTGCGGCCGTGGGATTTGCTGGGCTTGTCTGTCATGTCGTGCCGATCAGCGCTGTCTTCGCGCGGTCTATCAGGGCGTCTTTCTGCCTGGTCAACGCCGCCTCGTCCAGCCGCGAGCGGTTCAGGTCAAGCAATTCGGCCAGGACATCTTCGGGCAGGCGGTTGTTGACCCGGGCGGGCGGCACCAGCAGGTTTGCCTTGTCCCGGGGCAGGTCCAGAAACTCTGCAAATGGCATACCGGGTCCAAAGCGCCGCAGCCGCAGCTCTTCCAACCAGTCCGAGGTTACTTCGACCGCGGGCAACCTGTCGCGGATCCGGTTCACGGTGTCCTCAAGCGGCGGCAAATGGTCCATGCCGGCCCGGAAGGTTTCGAAATCCTGCACCTGCCGCATGCGTTCCAGATCATGGGCCCAAAGGCTGCGCAGCCAGCCGCCGCGCTGGCGCAGGGACAGATAGATTGTGATCCGGACCTCTTGTCCGGAAAACCGGTGCCGGACCGCATCCACCAGACAGGCCGCCAGTTCCGGCGCCGCCGCATAGCCCTGTTCGACATTGCGGCTGGGGCGCAGACCGGCGAAGTTTTCCTCGCTGATGATCAGTCCGCGCTTGTCGCCGAAATCCAGCGTGTCCAGAAAGGCGCGCAACTGGCTGCCAAACTCGGACAGCGTGCCAACGGTGCCGTATACGGAATGGTTGGTGGCCGCCCGCGACAGGCCGGAATTGCGCGTGCGATACGGCAGAATCAATGCGAAATGGGGCCAGATCAGCTCGCGGTTTTCATAGAGGAACGACTGCGCCGCTGTGGTCCCGGTCTTGTGCAGGCCCAGATGCAGCAAAACGCGCCGCATTAGATCAGGCCCTCGGGCGGATCGGCGATGATGCGGCCCTTGTCCAGATCAACCGTCGGCACGACCTCTAGCGTGAAGGGCAGCAAGAGAGTCGATTTCAGACCCGGGCCATGCAATTCCAGCAGGTCCGCCGCGCCGTGGTTCTGAACGGCTTTGACCCGGCCTAGCAAAGTGCCGCCAGTGTCATAGACCTCCAACCCGATCAGATCGGTATGATAGAACTCATCATTAGGCAGAGATGGCAACTGATCGCGCCGCGCAAACAGGCGCAGGCCTTTGATGGCGTCGGCCTCTTCCTTGGTTTCGATCCCGCCCAGCCGGGCGGCGAAACCGTTCTTGATCGTGCGGGTCAGGACCAGAGGATAGCGTTCAGCCCCGCTTTCATCGGTCAGCGGCGAATAGGCTTCGATGTCCTCGGGCACGGCGCAATAGCTTTTCAGGCGCACTTCGCCCCGCACCCCGTAAGAGCCCGCAATGCTGCCCACGCAGATCAGATCACTCATTTGGCTCATCCGTCGTCATACATATTCCGTCGCGCCATTGCCCGCGGTCGGCGCAGGCCTCGCGCTGATTGCTGCGTTCAAAGAACACGCCGACAATAAAGGCGATCAGCAGCAGGATGGGAAGTCGAATAAGTCCGAACATTTCTTATCGCACCTCAACCGGAAGGGTGCCGTCGCGGCATTCCCAGCCTGCGCGCTCCAGCTCTGGGGTGTCAGACATTTCCTCTGGCCAGCCGATACAGAAATAGCCGATCAGGCGCCAGCTTTCCGGTACGCCCAGATCCTGCGCGATACGGTCGGGGTCCAGAATGGACACCCAGCCCAGCCCCAGCCCTTGGGCCCGAAGGGTCAGCCAGAACAGGGTGACGGCCGATACCACCGAATAGCGCCGCATCTCGGGCATGGTGCCCGCGCCCAGACCCAGACCCTTGTCGGTCGCATCGTCGCAGAACACGGCCAACTGCACCGGGGCATCCTGCATCCCGGACAGTTTCAGGCGGCTGTAGAGCTTGGCCTTTTCGCCGGAATATCCGGCCAAAGCGGCGTTATTGGCGGTTTGAAAGTTGTTCAGCGCGGCCGCACGAGCAGCAGCGCTTTCGACGCGGATCACGCGCCAGGGTTCGCTCAGCCCCACAGAAGGGGCCAGCCGAAATGCGTCGAGGCAGCGCATCAGCACTGCCTCGTCTACCGCGTCGGTGCGGAACCGGCGCACGTCGCGCCGGAGCCGCATCAACAGATCGAACTGCGTGCGGAAATCGTCGGTGAAGGCCTGATCCTGCACGCGCCCGCCTGCTTATTCTTCTGCGGCTGCTTCTTCAGCAGGAGCAGCCGCCGCTTCGGCAGCTTCAGCCGCCTTTGCAGCTTTCTCTTCCGCGCGTTCCTGAGCTTTCTTGCCCGGGGTACCCTTGTTGGGGTTGTTGCGCTCGGCCTTGTCACGGGTGCCGGCAGCTTCCAGCATACGGGCGATCCGGTCGGTGGGCTGAGCGCCCTGGTCCAGCCAGTACTGGATGCGCTCCATGTTCATTTTCACGCGCTCTTCGCTGTCTTTCGGCAGCAGCGGGTTGTAGGTGCCCAGCTTTTCGATGAAACGGCCGTCGCGGGGCATGCGGCTGTCAGCAGCCACGATGCGGTAGAAGGGACGTTTTTTCGAGCCGCCGCGGGCGAGACGAATTTTCATTGCCATGGTGGTATCTCCTTTGAATGGCGTATCCGGCAAAAGGCCGGTTTAGTTCTGGTGTTTGTTGAACCGGAGGTTCACTTTTGATGTTTCCGGTGGTGTCGGATGACTTCCTGAATGATGAAATTCAGAAAAGCCTTGGCGAAATCGGGGTCCAGATCGGCCTCTTTCGCCAGGTCTTCTAACCGTGCGATCTGCGCCGCCTCGCGCGAGGGATCGGACGGGGGAAGGTCGTGTGCGGCCTTGAGCTTGCCAACAGCCTGCGTGTGTTTGAACCGCTCGCCCAGCGTATAGACAAGGATCGCGTCCAGCCGGTCGATGCTTTCGCGATGGTCCTTCAACAGCGCGGCGGCCTGGGTCACGGGGTTGGTCATTGGCCGATCCTTTCGGGGGTCAGGGCGGGGGCCGCGATGTCGATCCGGGGGTGCCGCCAGACCTGGCAGGGCGTGCCCATGACTTCGCCTTCGCGTTCATAGGTGGCACCAAGCCGTTCAGCCAATGCGCGCGATCGATCGTTTTCGTGGGCGATGTAGGAAATCGGTCCGTTCACACCCAGATGCTGCGCGGAATAGGTGCGTGCGGCCAAGGCGGCCTCATAGGCGATACCCTTACCCTCGAATGTTTCCATGATTGTCCAGCCAAGCTCGGGCTCGTCCCAGCCCGGAGCGTTGATGATCCCGACCCAACCCGCAAAACCGCCGCTGGCCTTGTCAGAGATATGCCAGCCGCCATAGCCCATCACGGCCCAGTGCCCGAAACGCCCCAACAGAGACCGCCAGCTTTCCATTGCGGTTTTCGGACCGCCAACCATATGGCTGCGTTCGGACGCGAAAACCGCAGTCATCGCAGGCAGATCGTCCTGCCGTGGCGCGCGCAGGATCAGACGTTCGGTTTCAACGGTGGGAATGGTGAATGAGGTCATGCGTAGGCCTCCATCCCGCCATTCACCAGATCAGAGGGGGCAGGGTGACGCCAGATCTGCATGGTTCCGAAGCCGGGGTGTTCGAACAGTGAATCGAACCGTGCACCCAGACGGGTGGCAACCGCCTTGCTGCCCTCATTGTCCGGGTCGATCAGAGAAATGGCGGTTTCCCAGCCCAGCACGTCATAGGCATGGGTGCGGGCGGCCAGCGCAGCTTCGGTCGCATAACCCTTGCCGGTGGCGCCGTTCATCAGCGTCCAGCCAATTTCGGGTTCGGGCCAGCTGTGCGGGCACCACAGGCCGACATGGCCGACATAAGCGCCGGTATCCTTTTCCTCGACGCCCCAAAAGCCATACCCGCGCATCGCCCAATGCCCCAGCAGCATGGCAATCGCCCGCCAGGTTTCGTCCGGGCGCAATGGTCCACCGACGAATTTTGAAGCGTCCGACGCGAAAAACTCGGCCTCTGCCTCAAAGTCCGCCTCGGACGGCGCGCGCATGATCAGGCGCTCCGTCTCAAGCCGGGGGATATGATGCGCAAAGGCGTGCATTACTTCTTTTTCCCAAAGCCACTGAGCCCCGGCGGCAGGGCCATGCCGCCACCCATGCCGGGCATCTTGCCGCCCATCGCCCTGGCCGCCTGTTCCAGCGCCTTGGGGTCCATGCCCGCGGCCATTTCCTCGGGGCTGGGGCCGCCTTTGCCGAACATTCCCTTCATGGCCTGTTTCAGCATCTTGCCTTTGCCCATTTTGCCCATCTTCTTCATCATGTCCGACATTTGCCGGTGCATCTTGAGCAGCTTGTTGAGGTCGCTGACCTCCATGCCCGAACCGGCGGCAATGCGCTTCTTGCGGCTGGCCTGCAGCAGTTGCGGGTTGGCGCGTTCGCGCTTGGTCATGGACTGGATCATAGCGATCTGCTGGCGCAGGATCTTGTCGTCCAGACCGGCCTGATCCATCTGCTTGGCCATCTTGCCCATACCCGGCATCATGCCCATCATGCCCTGCATGCCGCCCATCTGGATCATCTGTTCCAGCTGCATTTTCAGGTCGTTCATGTTGAACTGACCTTTGACCATGCGCTTCATCATGCGCTCGGTCTGTTCGATCTCCATCGTTTCCTGGGCTTTTTCGACCAGGGCCACGATGTCGCCCATGCCCAGAATGCGACCGGCAATCCGGTCCGGCTCGAAGGTTTCGAGCGCGTCCATCTTCTCACCCAGGCCGACAAAGCGGATCGGCTTGCCGGTGACCGCACGCATCGACAGCGCCGCACCACCGCGCCCGTCACCATCCATCCGGGTCAGAACCACGCCCGAGATGCCGACCTTGGCGTCGAACTCTTCGGCAACTTCAACGGCGACCTGACCGGTCAGGCCATCGACCACCAGCAGGGTCTCGCGCGGGTCGACTGCATTACGGACCTGCTCGACTTCGTCCATCAGGACTTCGTCGATATGCAGACGGCCCGCAGTATCGAGCATATAGACGTCATAGCCGCCCAGCGTCGCCTGTTGCTTGGCGCGCTTGGCGATATCGACGGGTTTCTGACCGGGAACGATCGGCAGCGTATCGACGCCGACTTGCGTCCCCAGCACGGCCAATTGATCCATCGCCGCCGGGCGATAGACGTCGAGCGAGGCCATCAGGACCTTTTTGCCCTCTTTCTCTTTCAGGCGCTTGGCCAGCTTACCGGTGGTGGTCGTCTTGCCCGAGCCCTGCAGACCGACCATCAGGATCGGCGCGGGCGGGTTGTCGATCTTCAGCGCGCCGGGATCCTCCTCACCGCGCAGGGTATCGACCAGCGCATCGTGTACGATCTTGACGACCTGCTGGCCGGGGGTGATCGATTTTGTGACGGCCTGACCAGTCGCCTGTTCCTGCACTTTCTTGACGAATGCGCGGGCCACCGGCAGCGAGACGTCAGCCTCAAGCAGCGCCACGCGGACCTCGCGCAGGGCGGTCTTGACGTCTTCTTCGGACAGAGCACCCTGTTTGGTCAGCCGGTCAAAGACGCCAGAGAGGCGTTCGGATAGATTTTCAAACATGCCTTCGGCCTCCTATGCCGGTTATCTCGTGGCGCATCCTAGATAGGATGCGTCGGTTAAATGCACAAACGCCCCCACGGGCGAAACTCGCTGGTGGGGGGCGATCCCTGAACGACTCAAGGGACCGGAAGGTTGGTCTCTTCCGGATGTTTGCGTGGGCTTTAGGCCGATTGGCTGGCAGAGTCAACCTTGCGCGCGGGCAGCCATTCATTGACAGCGTCAACCAGTCGTTGCGAACCGCGACCGTTGGAAAACGCGTCCACAATGGGGTGACGGCCCGCGCTCATGCCTTTGTCGAGAATTAGAACCGGGCGATACAGCGTCGATGTGCGCCCTTCGCGGGTAGAAATCGTGCGCTCCAACTCGGCGTGGGACAGGTTCGACAATATATGCGCGACACTGTCATAGCCAAAAACCGACTGACGCCGGATCAGAATGCGGTCTTTGCTGCGATCCAGAATGACCTGCACCCGGCGGACGAACACGCAAAAGGCGCCAAATCCCAGACCGCCACCGCCCAGGGCAAAGATCAGGCCGAACCAGATGTTTTCGCCGCCGGTGCTCATCAACAAAATGCCGGGGCCGACAAATGCCAGAATGAATATGATCAGCATGACCCCGATAAACCAGGGCGTGTCGGCTAGGATAAGCTGATCGGAGGTATTGCGCGTTACTTTCATGGCGGCAAGCTAACACCGATCGTCCGGGCTGTCGCCGCTTGAATTTACCGGTCCGTTGCGCGATGAGCGCATCACACGAGGAGGTTCCCATGGACGCATCATCCGCCTTTCAGGATACATTGCCGCTGAGTTCAGACGCCCTGATGGCGCAACTGGACGAATGGGGTCTGCGCTATCGCCTGTACACCCACATCCCTTTGCGCACGGTCGAGGATGCCAAGGGGGTGGAACACCAGTTCATGGTACCGGGGGAAAACGCGCTGCGGCTCAAGAATCTGTATCTGCGCGACAAGAAAAAGCGGAACTATCTGGTGACGCTGGAGCAGAGCCGTGAAATTGATCTCAAGGCTCTGGGGGTCGAGATCGACGCGCGCAACCTGTCTTTCGGGTCCGCCGACCGGCTGATGCAGAATCTCGGCATCCGTCCCGGCGCGGTCAGCCCTCTGGCGATGATCACCGGGGCTGAAAACAATGTGCGGTTCTTTATAGATGGGGCTGCGCGGCAAGCCGACGTTATCTTCATGCACCCGCTGGTCAACGATCGCACGGTGGCGATGCCGCGTGACGATCTGATGGCGTTTTTTAACCGGATCGGGTGTGAGGTGACCTGGTTGCCGTGATCAGCCTTCCAGCGCTTCCTTCAATGCAGCCGCCACATGTGCAGCCGACGGGTTGACGAACAGGTGCCCGTCCGCCCGGAACACCGGATCGTCCAGATGATCGGGAAAGGCCAGCGGTAGCTCGGTACAGGCCAGCAGGATGGCGGTTCCCGGTTCAGCGTGCCTGTTGCAGAAGGCCAGCAGCCGGTCGCGGGCCGCATCGGATGCGCCACCGTAAAAATCGGTGTCGATCATGGCTTGCATTTCGGCGATTTCAGGCTCGGGCAGGCGTGGGTTCGCGGTGACGCCCACATCGGCAAGGTGGTCGGCGTAATTGCCGGCCTGCATCGTGACGGTTGTCCCCAAAACGAGGGCGCTGGTTGCTCCTGTTTTGGCGGTGACCCCGGCTGCGGCGTCGAAAATGCTGAGGATGGGCATCGAAACGCCCCGTCGAATTGCGTGCAGCCGGGTGTGCGGGGTGTTGGATGCGATGATGCCGAAATCGCAGCCCGCGCGTTCCAGTGTCATCAGCGCTTCGCGAAATACGGCGTCAAATGCGGCCCAGCTTTCTTCGTTGCCGGCTTCGCCCCGCAAAGCACGGGTTCTGGCCTGTGTGACGGATTCGATGGTCATTGCCGGAATAGGCAGGGGCGAGCCATGGCCGCGTTCCGCAAAATAACGACCGGCACCTTCCGCAATCGCGCGGTAATAATCCACGGTCGACGCCCAGCCAACACCGCCCAGAATTCCAATCTTCTTCATGAGAAACGCCCAGTCTGCCGAATATCATTCTGGCGCAGACTGGACGTTTCGTCAGCCGATTGCCAGAGGCCAATCAGGCGGCAAGCTCTGTGACTGCCCTGCGGGCGTTATTGATCGAGGTGTCGGGGTCCAGTGCCATTTGATCGGCGGCGACAACGTCAACGTCCTGAATGCCGATGAAACCCAGAAAATGCCTTGCGTAGCTTGTGGCAAAGTCGACGTCCGAGCCGACAATTGTGCCGCCGGATGCAACGGCCAGAACGGCCCGCTTGCCGCTCAGCAGACCGACGGGTCCGCTTTCTGTGTGGTAAAACGTCAGGCCGACGCGCGCGACCAGATCGATCCAGGCTTTTAAGGCGGCGGGGACCGAGTAGTTATAGATCGGCAGGCCGATGACGATCGTGTCGGCCTGCTGCAACTCAGCCACCAGATCGTCGGACTGCGACAGCAAATGGCGCTGCGCGTCGTCACGTTGATCGGCAGGGGTGAAGTTGGCGTTGATCCAGCCTTCGGTCAGCATCGGCAGCGGTGTCGCCAGATCCCGACGGATGATGCGCCCGGGTTTCAGATGCTTGACGATCCGGTCGGACAGGTCGCGGGTAGCAGAGCCGTCGCGGCGGGCCGAGGCGTCGATATGCAGGATTGTTTTGGTCATGTCTAAGTGTCCCTAGAGTGTGGAAATCGCGTCTGATCCAAATATGAATGTTGCGTGGATGAACAAAACTCTGATAAGTCAACAAGTGCTGTTAAAATTTGCACAGTGGAACAGATGCAATGGACAATTGGGACGAAGTGAGAACCGCCTATCAGGTGGCGCGTATGGGAACGGTCAGCGGCGCGGCCGAGGTTCTGGGCGTGCACCATGCCACGGTGATCCGCCATATCGACGCAATCGAGTCGCGGCTGGCCGTCAAGCTGTTCCAGCGCCACGCGCGCGGCTACACGCCCACCGAGGCCGGCGAGGACCTGCTGCGCGTGGCGCAGGCAACCGAAGATCAGTTCAACCAGCTGGTCGGGCGGATGAAAGGGCGGGGCGATGATGTTTCAGGCGAACTGGTCGTGACCTCTCTGAACTCGTTCGCGCCGCTGGTGGTGCCTGCGCTCAGCGAATTCCAGCGGGCCCATCCGGGGCTGATCGTGCGCTATCTGACCGGGGACCGTCTGTTTCGCCTGGAATATGGCGAGGCGCATGTGGCCATTCGCGCAGGCTCGGCCCCGGATCAACCGGACAATGTGGTGCAACCCTTCATCACGCAAGAGGTCGGCCTCTACGCCAGTGCCAGCTATATCGAGCGTCACGGCAAACCGACCGGTATCGAAGATTTCGGCAACCATTTCTTTGTCAGCACCGATGATGAAAACAGCCGCGCCCCGTTTTCCCGCTGGTTGCGGGCGAATGTTCCGGATGAGCGGATCACCTTTCGCTGCACCAACAATTTCTGTATCCGCGAGGCCGTTCTGGCAGGTGCCGGCATCGGTTTTATGGCCCGGTGGGAAGCCGCGCGCGACCGCAACTTGATCGAGGTGATCGACCCCTTGCCTGAATGGTTCGGCAATCTGTGGCTGGTCACCCATGTTGATCTGCACAGAACCACCAAGGTTCAGGCATTCCTGACCTACCTGAAAGAGCAATCCAAAGGCTGGCTGCCATGACCCCGCAGGCCAGCGGGCATCTGGCCATGCTTGTTTTTTCGGCGCTGGTTGCAGGCAGCTTTTCTCTGGGCGCGCTGATCGCCAATCAGATTGCCCCCGAAGCCATTACTGCGGCCCGGTTCGCCATCGCTTTTGTAGTGATTGGCGTTGCGGCGTTGATGACCACGGGTCTGCCGCGCAGCGCCGCACAGGCGCCTTGGCGCTATCTGGTGCTGGGCGGATTATTCGCCAGCTATTTCGTGCTGATGTTTCATGGGTTGAAAACCGCGCCCCCCGTCAGTGCCGCCGCAGTGTTCACCCTGACCCCGATTATGTCAGCCCTGGCCGGCTGGGTGCTGCTGCGACAGATCACAACGCCCCGAATGGCGCTGGCGCTGGCCGTTGGGGCCGCGGGGGCGCTCTGGGTCATTTTTCGCGCGGATTGGCAGGCTTTCACGGCGTTCCAGATCGGCGGCGGCGAAATCATCTATTTCTGGGGCTGCATGGCGCACGCGATCTATACCCCAATGGTGCGCAAGCTGAACCGGGGCGAACCGGCGGTGGTGTTCACTTTTGGCACGCTGGTGGCCGGATTTATTTTGCTGACCCTCTACGGCTGGTCCGACATCCGGACGACCGATTGGGCCAACCTACCGTTGATTGTCTGGGTCGGGCTTCTCTATGTCTCGATCTTTGCCACGGCGGCCAGCTTTGTGCTGGTGCAGTTCGCCACATTGCGCCTGCCTTCGGCCAAGGTCATGGCCTATACATACTTGACGCCCAGCTGGGTGATCCTGTGGGAGGTCGCCTTGGGCCAGCACGCGCCAGCCGCGCTGGTTTTTGTCGGAGCGGGCTTGACGATCCTGGCGCTTGTAATGCTGCTGAAGGCAGAAGATCAGCCCGTCAATGCGCCGGACCCGGTTCGCGAATGACACTTGAGCATGTCTCAGTTCATGCCCGCACTGATCGCAGGCTTAATGAAGGTAAACATCAATGAAGCACGCCCTACACCTGATCTCAGCCGCGACCCTGACGGCCTGCACGCAGCCCGGCACCGGCAACACCGTCAGCGAAGCGGATTTGCAGGGCAGTTGCGCGGCGCTGGTGTCCGCAGAAACCGGCATCCGCCCCGACGACGTGACGGCCGTTTCCACGCAGACCGGACCGACCGGTTCTGTAACCACGGTCTCAGTTGCAGGGGCGCAGACGCCGTGGTTGTGCGCCGCAGACCCGTTTGGTGTGATCACGGGAGTTGAGGTCAGCCCCATGGGCTGAAGCCAGGTCCGGCGGCGCCTGCCTGTGCGCCGGATGCCCGCAACTCCACCCTTGAGGCAGATCAAGGCTTTGGCCGCCCAAACACTTTACCCTATGAGCCGGTTAGAGGAGGAAGCCATGTTCAGCCACATCATGATACCCGTTGATCTGCATTTGCCGCCCGAGGTCCGCAAGGCCGCCGATGTCGCTGCGCAAATTGCCAAGTGGCAGGGCGCTGACATTACGGTTGTCAGCGTTACGGGGACACAACCGGGCGATCCCGTGCAGACCGACGAGACGATTGAACGCGACCTTGGCAGTTTTGCCGAACAACTGGCCAGTAACAGCGGCACCAAGGTTGGTTTTCGAAACATACACTCGGTCGATGTCGCGGCTGAAGTCGATGGTGACCTGATGCGCGCGGCCGAAGACATCGGCGCAGACCTGATCGTTGTTGGCACCCATGCGCCGAGGATCACCGACTATATCTTTTCCAGCCATGCAGGGTATCTGGCCAATCACGCGAAGGTTTCGGTTTTCGTCGTGCGTTGATACCGGGCTTCAGTCTTCGGTCGCGGGCAACTCGACCTCAAGAAAACGTTCGAACGCATCCAGATTGACCGGCTCGAACTGTCCAAACCCCTGCATCCAGACCGAGGCCGCGCGAAGGGCATCCGGTTCCAGCTTGCACCATTTCACGCGCCCGCGTTTTTCCTGCGAAATCAACCCGGCTCTGGTCAGAATGACCAGATGTTTCGAAATCGCGGCCAGCGACATCTCGAACGGTTCGGCCACGTCTGTGACCGCCATGTCATCCTCAAGCAGCATCGCCAGAATGGCGCGGCGCGTGGGGTCGGCAAGGGCTGCGAAAACGGTATCGAGATCGTTGGACATGCTCTGGCTGAACCACAGCGCCAGGGATTGGTCAACCATTTGGTTGAATATGCGGATTCAGCGCATTTTTGACGGACAGTGCCGGCGCAGGCTGTCGGCACGGGTCGGGTGACTTGATAAAATCAATATTTTACAAAGACTTAACCCGCGACAATTCGGGGATTCAACGGCGTTGACTCTGTGCGCCCGGCCCCTTAGCACCGTGCCCAAGATTGTGCGAGGAAAACGCCCGTGACCGATGACGACCAAAAGCAGCGTATGGCGCAGCTTGAGGCCAAGATCGAAGCGGCGAAAAAGGCGAAAGCGCCGAAACCTCGTGCAGATGCTGACGTGTCCGGGGGCGAACTTGCCTGGAGGATGGTCATCGAAATGGTATCCGGTCTGGGGATCGGATTTGGCATCGGATACGGGCTGGACAGCCTGTTCGGGACGATCCCGATCTTTCTGGTGCTGTTCACATTGCTGGGCCTTGTCGCGGGTGTGAAGGTTATGCTCCGCAGCGCGAAAGAGGTTCAAGAGAAACAAGCGGCTGCAAGCGTGGCCGAGAAGGACGAGAGGGACTGAACGTGGCGACCGAGACCACCGCAGCAGAAGGCAGCAGCCTGGTTTTCCATCCGATGGATCAGTTCATCGTCAAGCCGTTGTTCGGCGACGGTGCAATTGCATGGTACACGCCCACCAACGTGACCCTGTGGATGTTCCTGGCGATTGCGGCGATCTTTGGCCTGCTGGTGCTCAGCACCTCGAAGCGCGCGATTGTCCCGACCCGGATGCAGTCGATCGCCGAACTGGCCTATGGTTTCATCTACAAGATGCTGGAAGACATCTGCGGCAAGGAAGGCGTCAAGTACTTCCCCTATGTCATGACCCTGTTCATGTTCATTGTCTGCGCGAACTTCCTTGGGATGATCCCCACATCCTTCACAACCACATCGCATTTCGCCGTAACCATCCCGCTGGCGCTGGCCGTGTTTCTGACCGTGACCGTTCTGGGTTTCGTCAAGAACGGAGCCGCATTTCTGGGCCTGTTCTGGGTCTCCAGCGCGCCGCTGGCGCTGCGTCCGGTTTTGGCGATCATCGAGCTGATCTCGTACTTCGTGCGCCCTGTCAGCCACTCTATTCGTCTTGCCGGTAACGTCATGGCAGGCCACGCGGTGATCAAGGTGTTCGCAGGTTTTGCCGCGATTGCCGTGATTTCACCCGTGTCGGTTCTGGCGATCACCGCAATGTATGGTCTTGAGGTCCTCGTGTCCTTTATCCAGGCCTACGTTTTCACCATTCTGACCTGTGTTTATCTGAAAGATGCGCTGCATCCTTCGCACTAAGGTCCGATACCCCAACATCGAAACTTCCAATTCGTAAGGAGATACATCATGGAAGGCGATCTCGCACACATCGGCGCAGGCCTGGCAGCAATCGGTTCCGGCGCAGCCGCAATCGGGGTTGGCAACGTTGCAGGCAACTTCCTGGCCGGCGCCCTGCGCAACCCTTCGGCGGCTGCTTCGCAGACCGCAACCCTGTTCATCGGTATCGCATTCGCAGAAGCGCTGGGCATCTTTGCATTCCTGGTCTCGCTGCTGCTGATGTTCGCCGTCTAATCTGCGGAACCTGATCCTTACGCGCAGGTGGGCCCAAGCCATAGCGGCCCACCTGTTGTAAAGACAACGTTCCGACGGAGGACATCATGGCGACTGAACCCATTAGCGAAGAAGTGGTTGGCTCGTGCGTCGACTCGCATGGCTCTGCCATCGGGATGCCGCAGCTCTGCTTCGATTGGTTCCCCAACCAGATTTTCTGGCTGGTCATTACGCTGGTCGTCATCTTTCTGGTCCTGTCCCGCGTGGCCTTGCCGCGCATCGCGGCAATCCTGGCGGAACGTCAGGGGACCATTACAAATGACCTGGCTGCGGCCGAAGATCTGAAGGCCAAGGCGGTCGAGGCTGAAGAGGCCTATAACAAGGCGCTGGCCGATGCCCGTTCTGAGGCACAGCGTATCGCAGCGGAAGCCCGCGCCGAAATCCAGTCTGGTCTGGATGACGCGATTGCCAAGGCAGACGCGGAAATCGCTGCAAAGGCGGCTGAATCGGAAAAGGCAATTGCCGACATCCGTGCCGGTGCGCTGGAAAGCATTCAAGTGGTTGCCAAGGATACGGCGGCTGAACTGGTCACAGCACTGGGCGGCGAGGCGGATACCGATGCCATCAACAATGCCGTAGACGCGCAGACGAAAGGATAAGCGACATGCGGAACACTCTTGCCCTTATCCTGACTGTTGGTGCCGCCAGCCCCGCGCTGGCCGCAAGCGGCCCGTTCTTCTCGCTTGGCAATACCGACTTTGTTGTCCTTCTGGGCTTCATCGTCTTCATCGCGGTCCTGTTCTACTTCAAGGTCCCGGGCATGATCGGTGGCGCGCTGGACAACCGCGCCGAAGGCATCAAGTCCGAACTGGACGAAGCCCGCGCCCTGCACGAAGAAGCGCGCAGCCTGCTGGCCTCGTACGAGCGCAAGCAGCGCGAAGTGCAGGGTCAGGCAGATGCCATTGTGGCTGCGGCGAAAGAGGACGCGGCACTGGCGGCGGAACAAGCCAAGGTTGATCTGGAGAAATCCATCGCACGGCGTCTGGCCGCCGCACAGGATCAGATCGCGTCAGCCGAGGCTTCGGCGGTCAAGGAAGTTCGCGACCAGGCTATCACCGTGGCGGTTTCGGCTGCCAACGCAGTGCTGGCCAAGCAAATGACAGCGACGCAAGCGAACAAGCTGATCGACGCGGCAATTGCCGACGTCGGAGACAAGCTTCACTAACCTCGCGCGACCCGGCGAAATGACGCCGGGTCGACCCTTTGTCAGGGCTTTGTCACTTGTTGCAGGACCTCGGTTTTCTTCCGCTATTGCGCGAAGCCCGAAATAAGCTAACCTAAAGCGATATTTACAGCCTGCCGACTTTTCCAGCAGGATTGATTTAATGCGAGAATACCATGGCTGAGCTGCCGCTGATCAGCGTTGTGATTCCAAACCTGAACTGTGCCGACTTTCTGGAACGCGCAATCAGGTCCGTGCTAGATCAGGAATACCCCAACCTTGACCTGATCCTTGCAGATGGCGGCAGTACAGACGCATCGCTTGAAATCGCTGAGCGATATCGCGATGCGTTCTCACATATCATCTCTGAGCCTGATACCGGTCAGGCAAATGCCCTGAACAAGGGCTTTGCGGTGTCACGCGGAGAGGTGATGGGCTGGATCAACTCGGACGACACTTTGGTTCAGGGGGGGCTTTCCGTCGTTGGCTCGTTGTTTGCGCTGAACAAGGACATCGAATGGCTGACTGGTCGCATCACCTGCATTGACGAAGAGGACAACGTTCTGAGTGTCCGCCGGCCCAAGCCGATATCCCGGGCCAGATTGCTGGCGGGCGACTACCAGTGGGTACAGCAGGAATCGACATATTGGCGGCGCAGCCTGTGGGAGTGCGCCGGCGGTCAGTTTGACGAGACGTTGAAGCTTGCCGTCGACGGCGAACTTTGGCTGCGGTTCTCGCGCCATGCTGATCTGGTTCCGGTTCACGCCCAGATCGGAGCGTTCCGGTTCCGGGAAGGTCAGCGATCCGAAGCCAAGGATGAATATCATGAGGAAATGCTTGAAGCGATCCGTCGCGAACGGCGGATGGAGTGCAGCGCTGACAAGCTGATCCGGTCCATTCTGGACACACCCATTGTGCTGCGCAGCCAGGATGAGGCTGAAGGCAGTTTTCCCTCGCTGAGTGAGGAGGACCCGTTGCCTCTGAAGCGCCTGCAGCTTTGGAAGCACGGTGTCATGCGATTATTGCACAGGATTTGACGCCCGCGCGAGCAGGTGGGTCTTGCTTTAACGGGTGTTGACGGCCTGTCTTCGGGTCCGGAACCACACGATCAGGGCAAGGACGGTTATCGCGATCTCGACCGCGAAGGTCCAATGATTGAGAAAAGACAGGATCCAGTGCGAATGCGTCGCCTGTACGGTTACCAGGGGGCGCGAAGCGTCTGATAACGGCCAGGCCCAGGCAATCTCTCCGACGACCGAGTCCAGTACCATATGCAAAAGCCCACCGGCACCAAAAAAGGTCAGAACGCGGCCTGATCGTGGCCAGCGCAACCCCAACAGAAATCCCGCCAGCAAAAATCCCGCCCACAAAATCGGGCGATGCGTCAGGTAGGCATGGTGGTGATGCGCGCGTCCGTCGACGAAATAGAACCAGAACATGTCCAGATCAGGTGCGACAGCGCCCACCAGTGCGGCTGCAAACGCCAGTCTTCCAATGTTCGGTGTCGCGGCGCGAAAGACCAGATAGGCACCCGGCAAATGTCCGATGAACATCAGGTCTGCCCTGTCTCATGCTCCAGCCGCTGCTGCGCGATGGTTTCGTTCCGGGCGGCTTTCTGATGATCTTCCATGCAGCGTCGGACGAAGCTCAGGTGACGGTGCACTGCGTCGCGCGCGTCCTCCGGGTCACGCGCCTGTAGCGCGGTGTTGATTGCACGATGCTGGTCCAGAATGGCTTCGCGTGTGGCGCGCTGCTGAAACATCATCTGGCGGTTATAGAACACGCCTTGTTGCAGCAGGTCATACATGGACCGCATCATATGCAGCATCACGACATTGTGGCTGGCTTCGATGATGGCCATATGGAACTGCGCGTCCAGATGGGCCTCGTCTTCCGTGGCGTTGCGGGCGTGCGCAGCTTCCATCTTGTCGAATATCGCCTGGATGACTTTCAGATCGCTGACCGATCCCAGCCGGGCGGTACGCTCGGCGGCAAGCCCTTCCATGTCTCGCCGGAACGAGAGATAGTCGAAAACGGCTTCCTCGTGACTACCAAACAATCGGACGAGCGCCGGAGAAAAGGCCGAACCCAAAACCTCGGCCACGTAAATGCCGGAACCCGCTTTGGCGGTCAGCAGTCCCTGATCCTGCAGTTCCGCGATCGCGTCGCGCAGGGATGGGCGTGAAACGCCCATCCGGTCGGCCAGTTCACGCTCGGGCGGAAGGCGTTCGCCGGGGCGCAGGATGCCGCGCAAAATCAGCAACTCGATCTGTTTGACCACCGCGATGGACAGCTTTTCGGTCTGAACTTTTTGAAAGGGCATTCTGCTAGTGTTTTGGGATTGGTCAAATCATATGACCACGTATTTCCGAGCTGTTCAAGAATGCCATTCCGATGTTCTGAAATATTAGGTCAGAAGTGTTGACATTAACGTTGCGATACCTAGGCTGACCCCACGTGAGAGTGGAGGAGACTCATGTTGACCAAAGACCTGTTTGCTACACGAACGGCCCGGATGAAGGCGTCCGAGATACGCGAGTTGCTCAAGCTTCTGGATCAGCCGGGCATCATCTCGTTCGCGGGTGGAATTCCTGACCCGGCATTGTTCCCCGGGGACGCGTTTCAGCAGGCTTTTCAGGCAGCGCTGTCACCGGAACAGCGGGCGCAGGCGCTGCAATATTCGATCAGCGAGGGATATGTGCCTTTGCGCGAATGGCTGGTCGATCACATGCGTCAGATCGGGATCGAGTGTGACATCGACAACATCCTGATCACCTCCGGGTCGCAACAGGCGCTGGATTACCTGGGTAAACTCTATCTATCGCCCGGCGACACCGCGCTGGTCGGCTGGCCCACATATCTGGGTGCGATAAATGCGTTCGACGCCTATGAGCCGCGTTTTGACCGCCTCAGCGTCGATGGCAATCTGGGCGCGGCGGAATACGCCGCAGCGGCAGGCGAGGGTCGGGTCAAATTCGCCTACCTGTCTCCGGATTTTGCCAACCCAACGGGCGAGACCGTAGACCTGCGCGGCAGAGAGGCGTTGCTGGATCTTGCGGAGGACCTGAATTGCGCCGTGATCGAGGACGGCGCGTATCAGGCGCTGCGCTATGACGGCGAGGCGATCCCGCCGGTGCTGGCGCTGGAACTGGCGCGGAAGGGCTCGATCGAGCGTTGCCGGACGATCTATTGCGGCAGTTTCTCGAAAACACTTTCGCCGGGGCTCCGGGTCGGGTGGGTTGTTGCCGCAAAGCCGGTGATTTCCCAGATCGTGCTGTTGAAACAGGCGGCCGACCTGCATTCGGCAACGGTTAATCAAATGGCGGTGCATCAGGTGGCGCAAGCCTGTTTTGACACCCACATACCCATGTTGCGCCGAACCTATGCCGCACGCCGCGATGCCATGCTGTCCGCATTGAAAGAACATATGCCGGATGGCGTCAGCTGGACCCGGCCCGAGGGCGGGATGTTTGTCTGGCTGACTCTGCCCGCCGGGTACGATGGGGCCGAATTGCTGGAACGGTCGCTGGAAAGCGTGAAACTGGCCTTTGTTCCGGGGCGCGCCTTTTTCCCGGACGGAACGGGCGGCAATACGATCCGGTTGAGCTTTTCCAACTCGGATGAACCGACGATCCGCGAAGGTATCCGCCGGTTGGGTACGGTTCTGCGCGCCTGACCGCAGGCAAAGGTCGTGGAAAGGTTCTGTTAACCCTATTGCGCCAAGACTGGCGGCATGATCCGCTATCTGTGCCTGCTGATGCTGGCCGCCTGTTCGGCCGGCACTCCTCATTTTCGCGATGTGCCCGCCACCCGCGTTGCGGTGAACGGCAGCGTTTTTGACGTGCGCGTACGGGGCAATCTTGCCGAGGCGGTTCGGATCAACATGCAGTACGCCCCGCGACTAGGCCCGATCCGCGACCGGGCCGGGCTGGCCATGGCGCAGGTTTCGGGCTGTCCTATTCTGGATGTGCTGGGCGACGCGGCGGTGACTGTCGGCGTTCTTGGCTGTGACAGGGCGGCGGGTGAACGTCTGCTTCTGACGGCTGTATCAACGCCGATTTACGAATGCGTCGATTACGGTGTCTACGAAGATGTGGGCTCTGACCACGGCTATCAGGTGTTCGAGTGTACGCCCTATTGAGATACGCGTTTTCCTGCGCATTTCGGCAAGATGTTGTGGATAACTCCGGCTGATATCCCATATCCTGCGCAACCTCGTTGACTCAGCCCCAATCAGTTGCGCAAACTTCTAGATATAGGAATCACAGGACCCCTGCCTTTGCGTTTCAGCAAACTCAAACTCACCGGCTTCAAAAGCTTTGTCGATCCGACGGACCTGATCATTGCGGATGGGTTGACCGGTGTGGTGGGTCCCAATGGCTGCGGCAAATCAAATCTGCTTGAAGCGTTGCGCTGGGTGATGGGGGAAAACCGCCCGAAATCCATGCGCGGTGGCGCGATGGAGGACGTGATCTTTGCCGGTGCCGCCACGCGCCCCGCCCGCAACTTTGCCGAGGTCGTCCTGACCATGGACAACTCGGAACGGCTGGCACCGTCAGGCTTTAATGACAGCGATCAGCTGGAAATCGTACGCCGCATCACCCGCGATGTCGGCAGCGCCTATAAGACCAATGGCAAGGATGTGCGCGCGCGGGACGTTCAGATGCTGTTTGCCGATGCCTCGACCGGGGCGCACTCGCCCGCGCTGGTGGGTCAGAACCGCATCGCCGAACTGATCAACGCCAAGCCCCGCGCCCGTCGCCGTATTCTGGAAGAGGCCGCCGGGATATCGGGTCTTTACCAGCGCCGGCATGAGGCCGAGTTGAAGCTGAAAGGGACCGAAGCCAACCTGACGCGCGTGGATGACGTGCTGGAACAACTGGGCACGCAGCTGGCTCAACTGGCCCGTCAGGCCCGTCAGGCCGCCCGGTATCGCGAAATCGGAGAGTTGCTGCGGCAGGCCGAGGGCATGCTCCTTTATCGCCGCTGGAAAGAGGCGGACATCGCCCGCCAGCTGGCCGAAGACAAGCTGCGCGACCGCATCACCGAAGCCTCGCGTGCCGAGGCCGAAGCCCGTGCCGCAGGTGCCAGACGCGCTGAGATCGAAGAAACCCTGCCGCCCCTGCGCGAAGAAGAGGCCATCGCCGCCGCCGTCCTGCAACGCCAGCAGGTGCAGCGCGACGCGTTGGCCGATCAGGAAACCCGCGCCCGCCAGACCATCGAAACGCTGAGCAATCGCATTCAGCAACTGGGCAACGATATCGAACGCGAGACCGGGCTGAACCGGGATGCCGGCCAGATGATCGAGCGTCTGGAATGGGAAGCGCGCGAACTGGCCAAGGCCGCCGAAGGGCATGAAGACAAGCTGGCCGAAGCAGCCGAGATCGCCCATGACGCCGCCGCCGTGCTGCAGGACCGCGAAGAGACCCTGTCGCAACAGACCGAGGATATGGCCCGTCTGGTCGCCCGCCACCAATCGGCACAGCGTTTGGTCGAAGACAGCCGCAAGACATTGGCCCGGTCCGAAGCCGAGGAAGAAAAGGCCCGGTCCGCTGTGGAAGAAGCGCGCGGTGCCTTGTCCCGCACCAGCGAGGCCTTCGAAGCCGCTCAGGAAGGCGAGGAAGAAGCCCGCGAAGCCGCCGAGGCCGCCGAGGAAGCACTGGCCGCGGCGGACGAACTGCGCAACGAGACACAGGCGCGCGAGGCCGAGGCCCGCGCCCAGCGGTCCGAGGCCGAAGGTGAACTTGGCGCCATTCGTGCCGAGACAACGGCGCTGGCCAAACTTGTCGAGCGTGACACGGCCGAGGGTGGGCAGGTGCTGGACCTGCTGCGTGTGGAGCCTGGCTATGAAAAAGCCTTGGGGGCGGCGCTGGCCGACGACCTGCGCGCGCCGCTGGTTGAGGGCGAGGGGCCTTCGGGCTGGGTGCAAGTGGCGGGGTATGACAGCGATCAACCCCTGCCGGACGGGGCCGAACCGCTGGCTCTGCATGTCTCGGGCCCGGATCGCCTGAGCCGCCGGATCGCGCAGATCGGGCTGGTCGACGCGGACCAGGGTGCCCGGCTGCAGGCGTCCCTCAAGCCCGGTCAGCGGCTGGTGTCGCGCTCCGGGGATCTGTGGCGCTGGGACGGGTTCCGGGCCTGGGCCGAGGATGCGCCAAGCGCTGCGGCGCTGCGGCTGGAACAGTTGAACAAGCTGGAAGCGCTGAAACAGGAGCTGGCCCGCACTGAGGCGCAGGCCGATGGAGCGCGCGCTGCGCACGAGGCGCTCTCGCAGCAACTGGCCGACGTCACCGAAGCCGACCGCAGGGCGCGGGAGGCGCGTCGCGCAGCCGATCAGCGCATGGCGGAAACGGCCCGCCAGCTCAGCCGGGCCGAGGCTGACCGCAATCTGGCGCAGGGTCGGCTGGAAACCCTGACACTGGCCGTCGATCGCCACAAGGAAGACGCCATGTCCGCCCGTGCGCAACTGCGCGAGGCCGAGGGCGCGCTGACCGGGCTGGGCGATCTCGACAGTGCCCGCGCGCAGGTCGAAGACATCAAGCAGACGGTCGAGGCGGCCCGGATCACCATGTTGACCCACCGCTCGACCCATGACGAACTGCGCCGCGAGGGCGAGGCCCGCACCCGCCGGACGCAGGAGGTGACCAAGGATCTCAGCGGCTGGCGGCACCGTCTGGACAGCGCCGGAAAGAGGATTTCGGAATTGGCCGAACGCAAGGAAAGCTCCGAAGAGGAACTGTCCGAGGCCATGGCGGCGCCGGGTGAAATCGCTGAGGCCCGCGAAGAACTGAATGACCTGATCGAAACCGCCGAGGCCCGCCGGGCGGAAGCCGCGGACAAGCTGGCCCAGGCGGAGACGCAGCAACGCGAGGTCGTGCTGGCCGAGCGCGAAGCCGAGCGTCTGGCCTCGGAAGCGCGCGAGGCACGCGCGGCGGCTGAGGCGCGGTGTGACGCGGCAAAGGAAAGCGTGACGGCTGCAGCCGAACGCATCGCCGAGGATCAGCAACTGACCCCGAACCAATTGCTGAACCAGTTGGACGTGAACCCCGACCAGATGCCTGCTGCCGACGCGCTGGAGGCGGAAGTGAACCGCCACAAACGCCAGCGCGACGCGATGGGCGCGGTGAACCTGCGGGCCGAGGAGGATTCCAAGGACGTTCAGGAAGAGTTTGATACGCTCAACACGGAAAAGGCCGATCTGGAAGAAGCGATCAAGGCCCTGCGCAGCGGCATCGCCAGCCTTAACCGCGAGGGGCGGGAACGCCTGCTGACCGCGTTCGAACAGGTGAATTCAAACTTCGCCATGCTGTTCAAGCATCTGTTCGGCGGTGGCGAGGCCAATCTGGTCATGGTCGAAAGCGACGATCCGCTGGATGCCGGGCTTGAAATCATGTGCCAGCCGCCGGGCAAAAAACTGTCGACCCTCAGCTTGCTCTCGGGCGGGGAACAGACCCTGACCGCAACGGCGCTGATCTTCGGCGTGTTTCTGGCAAACCCGGCGCCGATCTGTGTGCTGGACGAGGTTGACGCCCCGCTGGACGATGCCAATGTCACCCGGTTCTGCGACCTGCTGGACGAAATGTGCCGCCAGACCGACACACGGTTCCTGATCATCACCCACCACGCGGTCACCATGGCGCGGATGGACCGGCTGTTTGGCGTGACCATGCAGGAACAGGGCGTCAGCCAGTTGGTCTCGGTCGATCTGAAAAAGGCCGAGCAGATGGTGGCCTGACCGTTCACCGCAACGTTATGACCATGTTGCGGGCGATCAGGGTAAGCTGGCCGCATGACCCGTGTTCTGATCCTTGCCCTGCTGATCGCAGGCCCCGCATGGGCCGCAGAGTGGCCCACCAAACCCGGCGACGTCCCACTGACGCCCGAGGAGCTGGACTCTCTGGCTGGGCAAACCCTCACCTTCTTCGATGACGGCCAGTCCCGGTTTTCGGCCGGCGGTGCCTATTCCTATACCTATGCCAGCGGAGAATCCGCTTTTGGCACCTATTCCATCGCCGAGGATGGCAGCGTCTGTATCGCCTATCGAAACGGGTTCAGCCGCTGCGACCTGTATGTGCGCAGTGGCCAACGGCTGATCCTGATCGATGAAAAGGGGGATCGCTATCCGGTCAGACCGGAGTGAAAGCCGCAATCCCGCCTTTCACTATTGGATCAATCTCAATTTTTGGATGGAACCGGCGATCGACACAAATGAGTCGATGATCTCTTCACCGGTCACTTCGTAGTAGTGCGACGGAGAGGATGCGCAGGCCTTGATCTCGGCCGCGGCCACTTCCGATGTCTCAAAGGCAACTGCATAGATGGTTACACCATTCTCCTTGGCCAGTTCACATTGCTTTTTGAACAGCTGAAGGTTGGTCAGTTGCGAAGAGGTTACAGTAGTGTCCTCTGACGGTCTGGCTACAAGCTCTGTAGTGCCATTTTCCTCTTCCATCTCATCAGACGGACGTACCTGCGGGCTGGTCCGGCCATCCGTCATGATAACGATGTACTTGGAGGTGTCCCGGGCATCCCAATCAAGCGGACGGCTTGCAAATTCCGCTGGAATCTCTCCGACCTGACTAAGATAAGCGAACGCGTCTCGGGCAGCAGGATCCAGCAAAGCCAATGCGTATTTCAGACTGTAATTGGTGCCGGTGCCGTCGAACAACCGCAGACCATCTATGAAGTTGTGCAGAATGGTTTCATCGTTCTGCGCGTATTGGATGCTCATTTCGTCATCCGGGCACCAGCCCCAGTTCTGCGTTGTTTCGTCATAGTCCCAGTTCACGAAATACGGCACCTGCTCCGTCGAGCCTGACGGCAAGTCGGAATTCAGAAAGTCCGAATAGGTCAGCTCAAGGCAGGAAGAGACGTTGTTCGGAATGGTTTCGACATAGGAATAGAACTCGTCAAACTGGTATTCCAGGTCGACATTATTGAACTTTGTCGATCCGGTAATCGTTTCCCCGGTTATGCTGAAAAAGGTTGTGGTCTGCTTGCCGCCCTTGATGGACGCGCCCAGCATTTCGGCGGATTCCGGCAGTTCGGACGTTTTGGTTATGATGAAGTCTTTGACATAGTGGTAATATGTGTCGACGTCATCCTTGTTGAACAGTTCGACATCGCGGCCCGGATACCCTTCGATCTTTGCCGAAAAATCGACGTCGTTGTCATTGTCGGTATCGAACCAGAAAACAACGTTCGAGACATCCTGTGTCCATTCATCAAAATAGTCTTCTTCCGTGGTCGTGCCGAAGCGTTCACCCCCCAAGTATTCAAACATCGTAGAACCCGGGTTTGTCTGACCTGCGAAAGGAATAATGTTGATCGAGGTTTGTGTCTCGGATTTTGCTCCGGAGGTGGGATCAGCATTGCGGCTCAGGCTTTTTGTCACAAACGCCTTGGCAGCTGCCTGCATAAGTGCGACACGATTGCCGGTTCCCATGCTTCCTGAAATATCCAGGACCATGGAAATCTCGGTATGCGGTGCTGCCTCGTTTGCAGCGGCGACAACTCCCATTTGAAGGGTCGGAATGCCGCTTAGGCGCATGAAATTTGTCGTGAACTCTGATGAGACGCCGGCAGTGACCGTCCGATCCAGATAGGCATCCTGAACGTCGATGTCTTTTTCGTAGTCAGCAAGGCCCTGGGCTGCGAAATGGGCATTCACCACATCAGCCGGCGGCATTTCCTGTTCAAGGTTTGCGGCGGCCAGAACGGCGTTATCTAATGCCCATTGCAATCTTACGCGGTCTCTCTCGTAGTTCATCAAGTCTACGGCCATTCCGGTAGCAGCCAGAATGCACAGAAAGACAAAAAGCGTGAAAATTGTTAGCGCGCCATCTTCCTTGGAAACAAAACTCTGAAACTCTTTAAAACCTTTACTCGGGCGCACAATGTTCGAAGCCTTCTGAGGCTGTCGTTTGAACATGGGAAACTCCGTTGTATTCAGATTTCCGAATGATCATACGAAGTGATGTTGTCCGATTTTTGCCGCAAAATTGGAGATAAAATTACTCAAAATGAACTCAGAATGAACTCAATGTGAATGAGCCGCTTTGCCTTGGTTAAAAATCCGGGTGCCGTTAAAAAAATTTTTAATAAAATCTTGTAAAGTCAATGGTTTGGCCGATGTTAGCCGGCGCCATCCGGACAGAAGGATGAACACCGACAACTTGGGAAATGTGGCAGACCTGCCACCTTACAACTTGTTCAAAAGATCCACCGTCGGCCACGCATCTGCTGGCAGCCCCAGCCTTGATTGCTCGGCCTGCACCGCCGCACGGGTTCCGGCCCCGAGAATCCCGTCGATCTTGCCCACGTCGTAACCGCGTGCCTGTAGTTTGCTCTGCAACTGCTTCATTTGCGCGCCTGACAGACCCTGCGCCGGGTTGCCTGCGTCATAGATCTGGCCGCCTTCCAGACGGGTGCCGAAATAGGCGGCTGTCAGGACATAGACAAAACTCTGGTTCCATTCGAAATAGACGTCAAAATTCGGATAGGCCAGAAAGGCAGGACCCTTATGCCCCTGCGGCAGGATCAGCGAGGCGGGCAGGTTGGTCAGTGATCCGCTGCGTGCCTGAACGCCCATCGCCTGCCACTCGGACACCGGGCGCGGCTTGCCGGGGCCGGACAGCGACCAGTCCATCTGTGCGGGCACCGTTACTTCCTGCAGCCAGGGCTGGCCCGCCTGCCAGCCCAGATGCGACAGCATCTTGCCGCCCGACATCAGCGCATCCGGCGCCGAGCTTTTCAGCGAGACGTTGCCGTCTCCATCCCCGTCGACACCGTTTTCCAGAATGTCGCGGGGCAGCATCTGTACCATGCCGATCTCACCGGCCCAGGCGCCGGTTGTCCGGTTGGGGTCAAAGCTCCCTTGTTGGAACAGTTCAATTGCGGCAAAGACCTGCGGTCGGAACAATTCGGGTCGGCGGCAGTCATGGGCCAGAGTGACCAGCGCGTTGCGTGTGTTGAAGTCGCCCTGAAACGCCCCGTAATCCGTTTCGAAGGCCCAAAACGCCAGCAAAACCCCCCTCGAGACGCCGTATTCACGTTCGATCCGGTCAAAAACCGCGTCGTATTTGCGGGACATGGCCTGGCCGCGTTCAATCCGGTTTTGTGAGATCAGACGTCGGGAAAATTCGATGAACGGCTTTTGGAACACGCCCTGCGCGCGGTCGGCTTTCAGCACTGCGCTGTCCTGCTGCACGCCCTGAAAGAACGCGTTTACGGTGGCGTCGTCAAACCCCTGTTGCGCAGCCTCGGCCTTCATGCCCCGGACAAAGGAATTGAACCCGCCGCCGCATTGGGCAAAAGCGGGCGAGGCGATGAAAGCGGCGGCCACCAGGCCGGAAAGAATGCGCATGAACAGTTCCGTCACAAGAAAAAGCTGGCCCCAACCCACACTGACAGAAGACCAAGTGCAAGCCCCCAAACGCGCCACAGCATGTCACATGCGCGGAAAACTTCCGGCGCGTCGATTTCGCGCGGTGCGTTGCCGTTGACCCAGGCCAGATCACGCACTTGCCCGTCATAACTTCGAGGACCAGCCAGAGCCACGTTGAGCGCGCGGGCCATCGCAGCCTCGGGCCAGCCGGCATTGGGCGAAATGTGGCGTCGGGCATCTGCGACGATCTCGGGCCACCGACCCCACTGGCCGGAAAGTGCCACGATGATCAAACAGGTCAGGCGGGCCGGGATCAGGTTCAACACGTCGTCGAACCGGGCCGTTGCCCAGCCAAAGGCGCGGTATTTCTCGTTCCGGTAGCCGATCATGCTGTCAGCGGTGTTGACGGCCTTGTAAACCAACAGGCCCGGCAGCCCTGCGACCAGAAACCAGAAGGCCGGTGCTATCACCCCGTCGCTGAGGTTCTCGGCCGCGCTTTCGATGGCTGACCGGGCGACCTGTGCCTCGTTCATGTCGTGCGTGTCGCGCGAGACGATCATGGCCACTTTCGCGCGCCCTTCCGACAATGAGCTGCGCAACCCCTCGCCAACGTCACGCACATGCGCAACCAGCGACTTCTGCGCCAACAGGATGGCGCAGAAGATGACCTCGGCCAAAGGCCCCAGCAATGTCAGCGCATACCCGGCCATCAAGGCGCCGACGGTCAGCGCCGCAACTATGGCACACCCTTTCAGTCGCCGCATGTCGCCCCGGTTCAGCCGATTGTCCAGCCAGCCGATGATGTTGCCGATGGCAACCGCGGGGTGGCGGACGCGGGACCACAGCCAGTCGGGCTCTCCCAGTGCTGCATCGAGGCACATAGCGCACACCAGCAGAAACGCGGTGCTCACAATGCGGCCTCCAGCCTGTCCCACCCGTCTGATGGCGGCAGTCCCAGCCGCAGAAGGGTGCTGGAATAGGGGAAAACACGGCTCCAGATATGGGCGCGGGCCAGCCGATCCTGCCAGTCTGCGGCATCGACGACTTGGTAGAGGCGGAACAGGGTTGTTCCACCGACAAGTTCGGCCCCATTGCGGATCAGCAACCGGTCCAACCGGGCGGCCTCGGTACTCAGTACCTGTCGGGTTTCGTCGGCCCAGTTGAAATCAGACAGCGCCCGTGCCCCGATCCGCAGTGCCGGTCCGGAGACAGCCCAGGGGCCGGTCAGATCGTTCAGCCGGGCGACTAGATCCGGGTGGCCAATGGCGAAGCCCAGTCGCATCCCGGCCAGGCCCCAGAATTTGCCAAAGCTCTTAAGGACAATGACGCCGGGCCGATCTGCCAGATGTATCAGCGACGCGTCTGGGCAGACGTCGCAAAAGCTTTCGTCGATCACGGTCAGCGGCGCGTCAACATCGGCCGCTGACCAGACCCGGCCATCAGGGTTGTTCGGATGCACAAGGACGCGGGCCTGCCCGGGACCGTGCTCGGCCACGGTCCAGCCCTGCGCCGAAAATGCCGCAGCGTGCTCGTTATAGGTTGGCATCGTGATCTGGACGGGGCCACTGGCCGCCAGCGCGGGAAGGCGCGCGATGATGGCCGAGGCACCCGGCGCAGGCAGGATCGCAGCGTTTTCGGGGACCGACCAGAACTGGCGTGCCGCGTGGGTCAGACGCGCAAAGGCGCCATGATCCGGCAATCCGGTCCAGTCCGACGGAACCAGCCCCGAAATGTCGTACGGGTGCGGATTGATGCCGGTGGACAGGTCGATCCAGTCCGCGCGTGTTCCGCCATAGGCGGCGATTGCTGCATCCAGTCCGCCGCCGTGATCGCGCGCGGCGCGTGGGTTCAAGGTTTCGTCATGGCCTGCCATCGGGTGCCTCGCCTGAATCGCCTGTTTCGGCCTGCTTCAAGCGGATTTTCGCCATTTACACAAGCAAATCCGCGTGACCAGTGGCTGGGAGGGGCGTCGTTAACAGTTTGTTAAGGAAATAGCGTGATCACAAACCACGGGGGTCGGCACCACTCACCATACCTAGTGCCGAGGTTGTTGCAAATGAATGTTCTGATTGTTGAGAGTAACCCCGATCTTGGTCGGGTCTGGAAAAGGCATCTGGAACGGCAAAATGCCGAGGTGACGCTTGTCACCGGGCAGGAGGCCGCGATCCTTGCGCTTTATGGCGCGGATTTCGACATTATCGTGCTGGATCTGGTTCTGGAAACAGGCAGCGCGCTGGCAGTGGCGGATTTCGCCAGCTATCGCCGCCCCGAGGCACGGGTGATCTTCGTCACCAATACCACATTCTTTTCGGATGGTTCGATTTTCGCACACAGCCCGAACGCCTGCGCCTATGTGCAAAGCGGGACGCCGCCAGAGGATCTGGCGGCGATGGTGGAACATTACGCGGCGGGTCGCTGACCGCGGCCATGAGGCTCGGCATAGTTCAGTGCCGGGTTCACCGGGATGATCCGGTGCGGATTGATGCTGTTGTGGCTGTAGTGATAGTGGCGCACGATGTGGTTCATGTTCACCGTTCCGGCCACGCCCGGCCACTGGTACAACTCGCGGGTGAAGGCCCACAGGTTGGGGTAGTCGATCAGCCGGCGCCGGTTGCATTTGAAATGCAGGTGATAGACCGGATCGAACCGGATCAGCGTGGTGAACAATCGCCAGTCGGCCTCGGTCACACGGTCACCCATCAGATAGCGGTTCGAAGCCAGACGATCCTCAAGCCAGTCCAGCGTGTCGAAAAGCGGCTCAACGGCGGCATCATAGGCTTGCTGAGTGGTGGCAAAGCCGGATTTGTAAACGCCGTTGTTGACGTTGGAATAGATGCGGGCGTTGACCTCTTCGATCGCGTCGCGCATCGCCTCGGGCCAGTAGTCGTCGGTATTGCCGGTGATGCCGTCGAAGGCCGAATTGAACATGCGGATGATTTCCGAACTTTCGTTCGAGACAATCGTTTCCTGCTTTCTGTCCCACAGGATCGGAACGGTCACGCGGCCTGAATAGGCCGGGTCGGCCTTGGTATAGACCTGATGTGCAAAGTCCAGACCGTACAGCCCGTCACCCGTGGCGCCGTGGTCGTCGGTTTCGAAGGTCCAGCCGTGATCCAGCATGTCGGGATGCACTACAGAAACCGAGATCAGGTCGCTCAGCCCCTTTAGTTCGCGGAAGATAAGCGTGCGATGCGCCCAGGGGCAGGCGTGGCTGACATACAGATGGTAACGATCGGACTCTGCCTTGAACCCGCCTTTGCCGGTCGGTCCGACGCTGCCATCGGCGGTCAGCCAGTTGCGAAACTGCGCGGCGCTGCGTTTGAACGCGCCGCCGGTGGATTTGGTGTCATACCAGGTGTCATGCCATTTGCCGTCGACCAACAGGCCCATTTCAAGTCCTCCGCAATGCGATTTCGGTAAACATAAGGGGTCGCTGCCTGCCTTCCTATGACAGGCGACGCGCACCGAACCTGCGCTTGCGCACAGGTCGATTAGGATTTCCACGCAACAATTTAAGGCCAAAGGCTGTTGTGTGAACGGCTTCATTGGATTTTTACGATTGCTGCCGCACAATAGAGACCATTGCGGGGGAAATTTATTATGACGACCTATGTTTCAAAGGAAATCAGCGCCGAATTGGATGCGGCGCGAATCGCGGCTCTGAAGAAAACCAGCCGGCTACGGGTGCAGATTGGCGACAATGCCTTCAAAATTCTGAGATTGTGGAAAGACGGCTTCACTGTCGAGGCCGCATCGACACCTCGGCTGCGTGGGCTGGTCGATATCTACGATGGCGCCCGTCACCTGTATCAGTGCCTGATCATTGCGGATGAAGATGAAGCAGGTGAAATGCGGTACGAGTTCAAGCGCAGCACGGCAGCGGCGGACAAGGCTCCGCTGGACTTCTACCGCGCGCCGGATGCGCCGATTGCCCTGCTGGGGTACGAGGACTAGGGGCGGATTTCCACGACAGTACCGGTTGGCGTCAGGCTCCAAAGCTGCGCCATTTCGGCGTTTGAGATCGCGATGCACCCTGCCGTCCAGTCGCCGGGCAGGGTCAGGCCGACAACACCGTTTGGTTGCCCGTGTATGAAGATATCTCCGCCCGGATCGATGCCCAGGCTTTGGGCGCGCGTGACATCTTCGGGCAGCGGATAGTTGATCCCCAGTGACAGGTGATAGGCGCTCTGAGGATTGCGCCTGTCGATCTTGAAGGTGCCAATCGGTGTTTTCCCGTCACCTTCCTGTTGCTTATCGCCATCGGGAGCAAAACCCAGTGCGATGTCGGCCTGCATAACAACTGCACCGTTCAGCGTGGCGGTCAGCAAACGGGCAGACTTTTCGATCAGGATATGGTCAATCTGCGTGGCGTGAGGAGCCATTGGCGGCGCAGGCGGGCGCGGCCCGAACTGGTGCCAGCCAAACCACGCCGCGCCTGCCGAAAACAGCAAAAGAGTTATAAGCGCAAACCGCCGCATGCCCTACTGCAGATCGGCAAAGGCGTGCTTCAGCCGTTCACAGGCATCTTCAACCCGCGCCCGCTGGGTGGCCAGATTGAACCGTTCAAAGGTCTCTCCTCCAATGCCAAAACCGGGGCCGGAGGATGTGGCGATCCGGGCTCCCTCACGCAGGCGCCGGACGAATTCGTCGTGGTTCATTCCGGTGCCCGAGAAATCAACCCAGGCTAGGTAAGTGGCCTGCAGCGGCATGGACCATAAACCGGGAATCTCGGCGATGGCGGCGTCAAAGATTTTACGGTTGCTGTCCAGATGCGCGATCTGCGCGTCGACCCATTCCGCCCCTTCCGGCGAATAGGCGGCCGTGATCATCGCCACGCCCAGCGCACTGGGATCGTAATCCAGCGCTTGTATCCGGTGGCGCATGGCCGCACGCAGTTTCGGATCGGGAATGATCATGTTGCCTGTCCGCTGACCGGCGATGTTGAACGTTTTGGACGCTGCTGTCAGGGTGACAGTCCAGGGCCGTGCGTCAGGGGCGGCCACATCCATCGGCACAAAGGTGCTGCCGGGATAGACCAGATCGTGGTGGATTTCGTCAGAGACCAGGATCAGCCCGTTGCGTTCAGCGAAGGCGGCCACCGCGCGCAGTTCGTCCGGCGTCCAGACCCGGCCCGAAGGATTCTGGGGTGAGCACCAGAGCAACAGTTTTTCCGACCCGTCCAGCCGCGTTTGCGCGTCATCCAGATCCAGAACATAGGAATCGCCGTGCCGCACCAGCGGGCATTCGACCACACGACGCCCGGATTTGTTCACCTTGTGGGCGAATTCATGATAGACGGGGCTGAAAATCACCACGCCGTCATCGGGTTCGCTCCAGACATCCAGACAGAGGGCAATTGCATTGCCGAGACCCTGCGACGTCAGCACCCAATCGGTGTCGATCTCCCATCCGTGGCGGCTTTTCATCCACCACTGAACCGAAGCCAGGTAATCCGGGTGAATCCAGGAGTATCCGAAGGCACCATGATCGGCGGCTTTGCGCACTGCGTCGATCACGCAAGGCGCTGTCGCGTAATCGGAATCTGCCGTCCACATCGCCAGCCCATCCTCGGGCGAGACGCCATATAGCGTCTCCATCTTGTCCCATTTTGAACTGTTGGTTCCCCGGCGGTCGATCAGGTCGTTGAAAGTCATGTCTTCTCCATCTGTCCTGCCGAAAGCTAGCTGCTATTCCCGCGGGCGCAAGGGGGGCGTTGCGGCGGGGGGCGGGATGGCCTAAATCAACCCCATGAAACGCAATATCCTGATCCATCCCGATCCCCGCCTGAAAAAGGTCTGCGCGCCGGTTTCCGACATCACCGACGACTTGCGGCAGCTGGCCGATGACATGCTGGAGACGATGTATGACGCGCCCGGCATCGGGCTGGCCGCGCCACAGATTGGGGTGTTGGACCGCTTGATCGTGTTGGATTGTATCAAGGAAGAGGGTGAGACGCCGCGCCCGCTGATAATGTTCAACCCGGAAGTCATCGCGTCGTCGGACGAAACCAATGTCTACGAAGAAGGCTGCCTGTCGATCCCCGAGCAATTCGCCGAGGTGACGCGCCCCAAAGTGGTCGATGTCACGTGGTTGGATCGCGATGGGAACCTGCAACAGGAAACCTTCGACGGGCTCTGGGCAACCTGTGTGCAGCACGAGATTGATCACCTGAACGGCAAGCTGTTCATCGATTACCTCAAGCCGCTGAAACGTCAGATGATCACCCGCAAAATGCAGAAGCTAAAGCGCGAGCGGGCACGCGCATGACTGTTCGAACCTGCCTGCCGTGGCCGGATAAACGCCTGCGGACCAAGGCCGAGGACGTCACCGAGATCACCGATGAGATACGCGCGATCTGGGACGACATGATCGACACGATGGAGGCAATGCCCGGCGTCGGTCTGGCCGCCCCGCAGATCGGTGTGATGCTGCGGTTGGCTGTAGTGGACGGCTCGACCGAGCGTGGTCGCGCGGTGCGTCTGGCAAATCCGGAAATCCTCCACAGTTCGATTGAGCTGCGCGAACATGACGAGGCCAGCCCGAACCTGCCGGGTGTTTCGGCCAAGGTGAAACGTCCGCGCGCTGTGACTGTCAAATATCTGAACGAGCACGGCATGATCGATCGACGCGATTTTGTTGGCATCGAAGCCACCAGCGTTCAGCATCAGATCGACCACCTGAACGGCCGGATGTATTTCGACCGGCTCAGCAAGGTCAAACGGGACATGCTGCTGCGCAAAGCCAGAAAGCAGGGGTAGGAATGCGGGTCATTTTCATGGGCACGCCGGAATTCTCGGTTCCTGTACTGGACGCTCTGATTCAGGCTGGGCACGAGATTGCTGCGGTGTATTGTCAGCCCCCGCGCCCGGCGGGTCGCGGCAAAAAGGACCGTCCGACGCCGGTGCATGCCAGGGCCGAGGCTCTGGGCCTGACTGTGCGCCATCCGGTTTCATTGAAATCACCGGAAGACCAGGCGGCCTTCGCCGCGCTGAATGCCGATGTGGCCGTGGTCGTGGCCTATGGCCTGTTGCTGCCGCAACCCGTTCTGGACGCGCCAACGCAGGGATGCCTGAACATCCACGCCAGCTTGCTGCCGCGTTGGCGGGGTGCTGCGCCAATTCACCGGGCGATCATGGCGGGCGATGCTCGCACCGGCATTTGCATCATGCAGATGGAGGCCGGGCTGGACACCGGCCCGGTTCTGTTGCGCAGGGCCACCGATATCGGGCCCGAGGAAACTACCGCCCAGTTACACGACCGCCTTGCGTTGATGGGTGCGGATCTGATTGTCGAGGCGCTGTACCGGCTGCCGGACCTTACGCCCGAACCACAACCGGACGATGGCGTGACTTATGCGACCAAGATCGACAAGGCCGAGGCGCGGGTGGACTGGACCAGACCCGCGCACGAAGTCGATCGCCTGATCCGGGGCCTGTCGCCCTTTCCGGGGGCATGGACCGAGATGGACGGCGAACGCGTCAAACTGCTCGCCTCACGATTGGCCGAGGGGCAGGGCGCGCCGGGTGAAGTCCTCGATGACACACTGCGCGTGGCCTGTGGAAGCGGTGCGGTTGACCTGCTGCGTCTGCAACGGGCCGGCAAGGGGGCACAGGATGCGGATGTGTTTCTGCGCGGCTGGCCCGTGCCCAAAGGACGCCGAATTCAGAAGGAACAGTGACTTGTACATGATTTTGTTTGGGACGGTTCTGATCGCTGCTGCGGTGGGGGCGCTTTCGGAAAAATCCGGCTTCACCCGGAACGGGTATCTGCCGTCCGTCATCATTTGTATCGGCGGGGCGTTTTTGTTTTACTTCGCGCAGATCATGTTTGGCAGAATGTTCGGGTTCAATTTCGGGATCGGGTCGCCGGGGATGAACGCCATTGTGTCTTCCGTCGGTGCGCTGGTCATCGTACCCACCCATTGGAGGAAGTAGCATGCCCGTCATCGCCCTGATCGTGATCGGAGCCGCCGCTGGCTTTCTGGCCACCCGCCTGATGCGGATCGAGGCGGATATCCCCACAACCATGCTGATCGGCATCATCGGGGCCCTGGTGGGCGGATTTCTGTTGCGCGCCCTCATAACGGTGGCGGGCTGGCTGTCGGGCTTTGTCGGCGCCGTACTTGGTGCGCTGCTGGTGATCTGGATCTGGCAGACCTATCTGCGCCGCTAGCCCGCCAGTGCCCGGGCATTGGGCAATGGGGATGACTTACCGCCCAGAGCGACCGTTTAGGGTAGATCGCTGTTGAATATGGAAATGGCGACTTTCCATGCGCCGTCAGGCTGGCGTTTCAGGATGTTGACGAACTTGCCTTTTTCGGGCGGGTCCGTATCCGCGATGGCATAAGTTCCGACCTGATAGGCCATATCGCCGTCTACGCCATAGTCGATTAACGCGTTTTCGTGCGTGCCACCGGTATTTTCCCTGATGCGGGAGCGGTAGGTTTCGACGAAAGCGGCCCTGCCGCGCGTCATGGCTTCTCCGGGCGGCATAAGCATGACGTCTTCGGTAAAGAACGCAGCACACCCGTCCGCGTCGCCCCGGTTGAATGCGTCATTATAGGCGGCGTCGAACTTTTCGAGGGTTTCTTTCATATCCATGGGCCCCTCCCACTGACCGTTAAACCTGCGAAATGTCTGCCCCATCGTGCCACAAGGCTGCGACATCCCCAAAGAAGGCAAAGTGGCGGTACAACTTCCGGCTTTTCAAACTGCGCTTGGCAGGCGTGGAGGGGCAGCGTTTCAGCGGCGCGGTGGGCGGGCTTTGTAGACCGGCAGTTGCCAGCCAAACAGCAACGAACCGGCCCGCAATGCCCAGCAGATCAGCGCGCAGGTGGTCAGCGCCACAAACTCACCAAACCCCAGAAGGGTGATCAGCACGGCGGTCAGCGCACCGGCAAAGGCGCAGGACACATATAGCTCGCCCTGTTTCAGAACCAGCGGCACCTCATTGCAGACCACGTCGCGCATCAGCCCGCCGAGGCAGCCGGTGGTTATTCCCATCAGGACCACGATTACGCCCGGCTGACCCAGCGCCAGAGCCGCACCCGTGCCGGCGGCAACGGCAACGGACAAGGCAAAACTGTCCAGCCACACCAGCCAGTTGTACCGGCTTTCCACCAGATGAGCCGTGAAGAACACCAAAACGGCGGCCGCGACCGCGATCAGGATATAGTCAGGCTGCCCCACCCAGAACACCGGGTGACGGTTCAGCAGCAGATCGCGCACCGTGCCGCCGCCAACCGCGGTCAGACATGCGATAAACGCGAATCCGACAAGGTCCAGTTGCGCCCGGCTGGCCACCAATGCACCCGTCAGTGCAAAGACCAGAACCGAGGCGTAATCGAGCAGGGCAAGCCCGCTCACGCCTGGGCCTTTTTTGGTTTGAACGGGGCCATGCCCGCGCGGGCAAGCTCATCGGCTTTTTCGTTTTCGGGGTGCCCCGCATGGCCCTTGACCCATTCCCAGGTCACGTCGTGGCGGGATTGCGCCTCATCCAGACGCTGCCACAGGTCGACATTCTTGACCGGCTTTTTATTCGAGGTTTTCCAGCCGTTCCGCTTCCACCCGAATATCCACCCGGTTACGCCGTTTTTCACATAGGCGCTGTCGGTTACGACGGTGATCTTCGACGCCCGATCGAGCGTCTCCAGCGCGCTGATCGCCGCCAGCAATTCCATGCGGTTGTTGGTGGTCTCGGCCTCGCCACCGTTCAGTTCGCGCTCTTTCAGGACTTTGTCGCCGTCCACCGCGCGCAGCAACACGCCCCAGCCGCCGGGGCCGGGATTGCCGGAACAGGCGCCGTCGGTATAGGCAAAAAGCTCAGGCATGGGCCAGAACCAGAATAAACCCGTCATAGGACCCCGCCAGCCCCTTTCCCATCCCAGTGGTGATCCGGTCGATGGTGAACCCCGCCTGCGCCAGCGCTTCTTCGATCTCGGTCTGCGAGAAATAGGTGTAATAGCGGTCCAGGTCGTCGCGGTGTTCGCCGGTGCCCAGTTTCAGTCCTAGGAAAAAAACACCCTCGGGTTTCAGGGCACGGTGGATGGCGGCCAGATGTTTGGGGAAATCCGCGCGCGGGGAATGCAGCAGCGAAAAACTGGCATAGACGCCGTCATACGCGGCCTCTTCACTTACATCGTCGAACGTGCCCAGATGCGCGTCCACACCGTTTTCGCGGGCATGTTCGACAAAGGCCGGGGTGGCGTCCAGCGCGCGGACCGTCAGCCCTTCGCGCATGAAAAAGGCGCTGTCCGAGCCGGGGCCGGAGCCCAGGTCCAGGACATATCCTGTGCCCACCGCCTCGGCAAAGGCCATGCGGGCCTCAATCTGTTCCGGGGGCAGGGGGATCTGCAGATAATCCATCACGCGGGTCGAATAGGCTTTGATCGTTCTTTCGTCGGTCACAGGTAAACTCCTACTGCGAGGCAGGCCAGGACAATGACTGTCAGCAGCACGCGCAGCCGCAACCACCAGGTTGGGGTCAGCCGCCAGTACGCAAAGATGGCGTCCAGCACCAGCAGACCGGCGAAGCCATACATCAGGTTGGTCCCCGTGCTGACCGGCCCGCCGCCGGTTTTGAAAAACGCCCACAGCGCGGGCAGAACCGACAGCGTATAGCAGGTTGCTGCCTTGCTGCCCGAGGTCTTGGTGGCAAAGCCCCAGAGCACACCGGACATAAAGCTGAGGATCACCGAGCCATAGAACAACTGCACATAGGGCCCGACAAAGCGCGCGCCCAATGCGTGCGTGCCCCAGGCGTGCAGATCATCGCTCAGGTACGTCAGCGCGCCCCAGATGAACGGAATCAGCCCGGCCAGCCCGAGGACAAACGGTGCCCTTGGGATACCGCTCATGCGGGTTCTCTCAGCACGCGGGGCACTTTGAATTCGACATTTTCAACCGCTGTTTCCACCATTTCGACGGCCACATCATAATGGTCGCGGAAGGCGTCGATCACCTCGTTGACCAACACCTCGGGGGCGGACGCGCCGGCGGTGATGGCAATGGTGGAAATCCCCTCCAGCGCCCGCCAGTCGATATCGGTCGCGCGTTGCACCAGTTGGGCATAGTTGCAGCCGGCGCGCGCTGCGACCTCGACCAGACGGCGCGAATTCGACGAGTTCGGCGCGCCGACCACCAGCAGGGCGTCCGATTTCGGAGCGACAGCCTTGACCGCCTCCTGCCGGTTGGTGGTGGCATAGCAGATGTCTTCTTTGTGCGGTCCGATGATGGCCGGAAACCGGGCCTGAAGGGCGGCAATGATGTCCTTAGTGTCATCCACGGACAGCGTGGTCTGAGTCACAAAAGCCAGCTTGTCGGCATCACGCACCGCGACGCGCGCGACATCCTCGACGGTTTCGACCAGCAGAACCTCGCCTTCGGGCAGTTGCCCCATGGTGCCGACGGTTTCGGGGTGGCCCTTGTGGCCGATCATGATCATCTGCAGCCCGGCGTCCGCATGGCGCTGGGCCTCGACGTGAACCTTGGACACCAGCGGGCAGGTGGCGTCAACATAGATCATTTCGCGCTGTGCCGCCGTGGCCGGAACCGATTTGGGCACACCATGGGCGGAAAAGATCACCGGGCGGTCATCGGGGCATTCATCCAGTTCCTCGACAAACACCGCGCCCTTGGCGCGCAGCCCGTCGACGACGAATTTGTTGTGCACGATTTCATGGCGCACATAAACCGGCGCGCCCCACTTCTGCAGCGCCATTTCAACGATCTTGATCGCCCGGTCCACACCGGCGCAGAATCCGCGCGGGGCGGCAAGGTAAAGGGTCAGCGGGGGCTTCGTCATGTCACGGTCTCCATACGGCCACAGGTAAGTCTTTTCCCGGCCTTGGTCCAGACAGGACGGCGTCATTTACCTGACATGAATCAGTGCTAGCCAATAGGTGTTTCAGCACCTGTTCCTAGTTAAAGCAGCGCGGTCAGGGTGGTAAATCCTGACCGCGCCGATTTCTTCCCCGGAAATGAGCAGCCGGGGCCTATTGCCCGCCGGCCGCCGCGACGCTGCGCGGTTCCATCGGCACATCGCGCGGAGGGCGCCCGATTACTTCGCGCAGGTCTTCCAGTTCGATGAAGTTATCTGCCTGGCGGCGCAGCTCGTCCGAGATCATCGGCGGCTGGCTGCGGATGGTGGAAACCACCGAAACGCGCACGCCCTGACGCTGAAGGCTTGCAATCAGCGGGCGGAAATCCCCATCGCCCGAAAACAGCACGATATGATCGACACGCGGCGCAAGTTCCATGGCATCCACGGTCAGTTCGATATCCATGTTGCCCTTGACCTTCCGACGCCCCATGCTGTCGGTGTATTCCTTGGCCGGTTTGGTCACCATGGTGAAGCCGTTGTAATGCAGCCAGTCAACCAGGGGACGGATCGGCGAATACTCGTCGTTTTCCAGCAGCGCTGTATAGTAAAAAGCCCTGAGCATCTTGCCGCGGCGCATGAACTCCTGGCGCAGCAGCTTGTAGTCGATGTCAAACCCCAGTGCTTTTGCGGCCGCATAAAGATTCGAGCCGTCGATGAACAGCGCTAGCCGTTCGTCTTTATAAAACATAAATAGATCCTTCCGGTACAAACCAGAACGCCGGGTGTTACGTGAGTGAGCTTAGGAAATATGCGGCGCGCTGATACGCCTATAATTAAGGCTTTTATTATGTATCGCAAGTATGCAATTCGCCGAATATAGGGAGCAGGATGAGCAATTTTTCGTCAGAAGCGGTGATCGCGTTGGGGGCAAATCTCAGTTTGAGAGGTTCAGAACCCAAGGTGACACTTCAGAAGGCCCTGGACGCGATTTCGCGTCAGGGGGTGGTGATTCGCGCCACAAGCCGCATTTACCGGACGCCGTGTTTCCCGGCCGGTGCGGGCCCGGATTATGTCAACGCCGCCGCCCTGATCGGGGCGGATCGGTCGCCCGCCGACCTGTTGCGCGTGCTGCATGAGGTTGAACACGAATTTGGCCGCGAACGGGTGCAACGCTGGGGTATGCGGACCCTTGATCTGGATCTGGTCTGCCACGGTGATCTGGTTCTGCCGGACCTGACCGAATATGACAGGTGGCGGAATTTGCCGTCCGAGGCGCAGAAACAGCAGGCCCCGGATCAGCTGATCCTGCCGCATCCCCGCCTGCAAGACCGTGCCTTTGTTCTGGTTCCGATGGCGGATGTGGCCGCCGGGTGGCGCCATCCGGTGCTGGGGCGGACGGTTGCGGAAATGCTCTCGGACCTGCCTGCTGAAGACACGGCGGCAGTCACCCCATTGTGATTGGTGCGTTGATGGCATTTCTTGCTTGTCAAGGCAGGGATTCGCGCTTAGATAAACGGCTTCCTGACATGGATTCAGTAACGGAGAGCGCCCAATGGCCCGCGTGACGGTAGAAGATTGCGTAGACAAGGTTCCGAACCGGTTCGAGCTGGTGATGCTTGCCGCCCATCGTGCGCGCGAGATTTCTGCCGGTGGCCCGATCACCGTGGACCGTGACAACGACAAGAACCCTGTCGTGTCGCTGCGCGAGATTGCCGACGAAACCCAGAGCGCCGATGAACTGCGCGAGCGTCTGATCGAGGCCAACCAGACTCAGATCGAGGTGGACGAGCCGGAGGAAGACCAGATGGCTCTGCTGATGGGTGCGGAATCGGACAAGCCTGCCGATGACGACATGTCCGAAGAGAAGCTGCTGCGCGCTCTGATGGAGGCTCAAGGCCAGGGGTAAGCCCCAGACACGAAGGTGCGGACCGGATGATTTCTGCTGACGATCTGATTGCGCTGGTCCGCAACTACAACCCCAAGACAAATGCTGACCGCATCGCCCGGGCCTATGAGTTCGGAAAGCAGATGCATGAGGGTCAGTTCCGCCACTCCGGCGAGCCCTATTTCACCCATCCCGTTGCCGTTGCCGCCATCCTGACCGAACAGCGTCTGGATGATGCGACCATCATTACCGCGCTGCTGCACGACACGATCGAAGACACCAAGGCCAACTACGGCAAAGTGTCCGAGCTGTTCGGGGAAGAGGTCGCCAAGCTGGTCGACGGCGTCACCAAGCTGACCAACCTGCAGCTTTCCAGCCGCGAAACCAAGCAGGCAGAGAATTTCCGCAAACTGTTCATGGCCATGTCCAAGGACCTGCGGGTCATTCTGGTCAAGCTGGCCGACCGCCTGCACAACATGCGGACGATCAAGGCGATGCGTCCGGAAAAGCAGGTGGTGAAAGCGCGCGAGACGATGGATATATACGCGCCGCTTGCGGGCCGGATGGGTATGCAGTGGATGCGCGAAGAACTGGAAGACCTCGCCTTCCGCGTCCTGAACCCCGAAGGCCGTCAGTCGATCATCCGCCGTTTCATCACGCTGCAACGCGAAACCGGCGACGTGATCCATCGCATCACCGGTGACATGCGGCACGAGCTGGAAAAGGCGGGTATCGAGGCCGAAGTATTCGGCCGCGCCAAGAAACCCTATTCGATCTGGCGCAAGATGCAGGAAAAGGATCAAGGCTTCTCGCGCCTTTCCGACATCTATGGGTTCCGCATCATCACCCAGACCGAAGAGGATTGTTACCGCACCCTCGGCGCGATCCATCAGCGATGGCGCGCGGTGCCGGGGCGATTCAAGGATTATATCAGCCAGCCGAAATCGAACGGTTATCGCTCGATCCACACCACAGTCTCGGGCCGTGACGGCAAACGGGTCGAGGTGCAAATCCGCACCCGCCAGATGCATGACGTGGCCGAAACCGGCGTCGCGGCGCACTGGTCGTATCGCGACGGCGTGCGCTCGGAAAACCCCTTTGCCGTGGACCCGGCCAAGTGGATTGCGAACCTGACCGAGCAATTCGACAGCGAGGATGATCACGAGGATTTCCTCGAAGCGGTTAAGCTGGAGATGTACTCGGATCAGGTGTTCTGCTTCACGCCCAAGGGCGACGTGGTGAAGCTGCCGCGCGGGGCGACGCCGATCGACTTTGCCTATGCCATCCATACCCGTATCGGGCACGCCTGCGTGGGGGCCAAGGTGGACGGTATCCGCGTGCCGCTCTGGACCCGGATCAAGAACGGGCAATCGGTGGACATCATCACCGCCGACGGCCAGACGCCGCAGGTCACCTGGCTTGAGATTGCGGTCACCGGCAAAGCCCGCACCGCCATCCGCCGGGCGTTGCGCGAGGTGGACCGTGAACGCTTTATCAAGCTGGGCAAGGAACTGGCGCGGTCCGGGTTTGAAAACGTGGGCCGCAAGGCGACCGACAAGGCCCTGGACACAGCTGCCAAACACCTGCGCCTGAAAGACCGGCATGAGCTGCTGGCCCGCCTGGGCAGCGCCGAACTGACGGCGCATGACGTCGTCAGCGCGGTCTATCCTGAACTGACACAGGACGAAGGTGACGCGATCCCGCTGCGCCGGGCTGTGATTGGCCTTGAACCGGGGCAGAAATTCGACCGCGCGCCCTGCTGTCAGCCCTTGCCGGGCGAGCGTATCGTCGGCATCACCTATCGCGGCAAGGGCGTGGTCGTGCATGCCATCGACTGCGATCGCCTGTCTGATTACGAAAGCGAACCCGACCGCTGGGTCGATCTGCATTGGCATTCGGGCACCCACCCCGCCGTTTATGGCGCGACGCTGGACGTGACGATTGGCAACGATGCCGGGGTGCTGGGGCGTATTTGCACATTGATCGGTGAGAAAAAGGCCAATATCTCGAACCTGGAATTCGTCGACCGCAAACCGGATTTTTACCGCCTTCTAATCAGTGTCGAACTGCGCGACCTGGAACAGCTGCATTCGCTGATGCTGATGCTGGAAGCCGAAAGCGACGTTGCCGCGGTCGAGCGGTACAGAGACAGGACCAAAACCGCCGTTGCGGCTGGCTGAGAAGGGGTGATCAGGAGTGGTTTTCAAGCGCCGAGATCGACGCTCGCCTGTCCAGATCGCTTCGGAATTCGTCTATCCCCGTGGCGGATGGACCCGGGCCTTTCACTATGTCAAACACCGCGTCCGTCGCCTGCCGGATTCACCTGAACGCATCGCGCGCGGAATCGGCGCAGGTGTATTTGCGGCATTCACACCGTTTTACGGGCTGCATTTTTTGGTTGCCGCAGTACTGGCCCGGCTGCTGAACGGCAACATTCTTGCCGCGCTCAGCGGGACATTCTTCGGTAATCCCCTAACTTATGTCCCCATCGGCGTCGTCTGTCTGCAAACTGGGCATTTCCTGCTGGGAACCGAGTTTCAGGAAGGCGATACACACGGCCTGATGGGTAAATTCGCCAATGCAATAGGAGACCTGAAGGACAACCTGATCGCCGTGTTTACCGATCGGGTGGCCGACTGGCACGGGTTGGGCATCTTCTACCGCGAGGTGTTTTACCCCTACATGATCGGCGGCGTCCTTCCCGGTATTCTGGCCGGAGTGATCTGCTTCTATCTCAGCCTGCCACTGATCCGTACCTATCAGCAACGCCGCCGCGCCAAGATCAAGGCCAAGTTCGAAGAAATCAAACGTCTGGCCGAATCCGAGGCTGCCGTTCCCGTTGCAAACCCACTAGGCTCGGGTCGGAATTCGGGAAAGGAATCAAGCGATGTCTGACAACCACCTGCGTCTGGGCGTGAATATCGACCACGTGGCCACCGTGCGCAACGCCCGTGGCGGGGCATATCCCGATCCGCTGCGCGCTGCCAAACTGGCCGAAGAGGCCGGGGCCGACGGTATCACAGCCCATCTGCGCGAAGACCGCCGCCATATCTCGGATGCCGATATCGACGGGCTGATGGAGGTTCTGTCGGTGCCGCTGAATTTTGAAATGGCCGCCACCCCGGAAATGCAGAAAATTGCGCTGCGCCACAAACCGCACGCGGTCTGCATCGTGCCCGAAAAGCGCGAGGAACGCACCACCGAAGGCGGGCTGGAAGTCGCGCGCGAGGAAAACAAGCTTGCGCATTACATCGCGCCGCTGCGCGAAGCCGGGTGCCGCGTGTCGATCTTCATCGCTGCCGACCAACGCCAGATCGAAGCCGCCCATCGCATCGGGGCCGAGGTGATCGAACTGCACACCGGGGCCTATTGCGACGCCCATGCCGAAGGCCGCATGGACGAGGCCGCGCGCGAACTGGATGCGTTGCGCGAAATGTCTGCCTATGCGCATTCGCTGGGGCTTGAGGTTCACGCGGGCCACGGCCTGACCTATGACACCGTCAAACCCGTGGCCGAGTTTCCAGAGGTCCGCGAATTGAACATCGGCCATTTCCTGATCGGCGAGTCGATCTTTCTGGGGCTCACCCCGGCCATTGCCGAAATGCGCCGATTGATGGATGAGGCGCGGGCGTGATCACAGCGGGGTTCATAGCGATCTGGATCGCCTGGCTATTGGCGGGCGGCTCTCCGGGTCCGGCGACAATGGGTATTGCGGGGACCGCCATGAACGAAGGCCGCCGCGCGGGCCTCGCCTTTGCGCTGGGCATCTGCGCCGGGTCCGCAGCATGGGGCATCGCCGCGGCGCTGGGGCTGTCGGCGATCATGCTGGCCAATGTCTGGGTTTTCGAAGTCATCCGCTATGTCGGAGTGGCGTATTTGGGCTGGCTGGCGTTCAAGGCCCTGCGCCGTGCGATGACATCGGACGAAATTGCGCTGGGCAAACCGGCGACCGGCTCTGTTGGCGCGATTTTCGCCAAAGGCGCTGCAATCCACCTGACCAATCCCAAGGCCATCCTCAGTTGGGGGTCGATCTATGCCCTTGTCGCACCAAGTGACGCCAGCCTGCAGATGCTGCTTGGGTATTTCGCACTGCTCTACGCGGGTTCGTTGCTGATCTTCGTCGGCTATGCATTCCTGTTCTCGTCTGCCCGTATCGTGCGGTCCTACCGGCGTGCCCGCCGCTGGTTCGATTTCGCCTTTGCAGGATTTTTTGGCGTGGCCAGTTACAAGATTTTGACGGTGCGGCTGACATGATCCTCGGCATCGGTACGGACCTTGCGAATATCGACCGCATTCAGGGCACGCTCGACCGGTTTGGCGACCGGTTCCGCAACCGTGTCTTCACCGAGACCGAACAGCGCAAGGCCGAGCGTCGCGCCGATACCGCAGGCACCTATGCCAAGCGCTGGGCCGCGAAGGAGGCGTGTTCCAAAGCGCTGGGCACCGGCCTGCGCATGGGTATCGCTTGGAAGGACATGGCGGTTTCCAACCTGCGCACCGGGCAGCCCGTCATGCATGTCACCGGCTGGGCTGCTGAGCGCCTGAAGGAAATGACACCGGACGGGCACGAGGCGATCATTCACGTCACCCTGACCGATGATCACCCCTGGGCGCAGGCCTTTGTGGTGATCGAGGCGCGCCCGCTTCACGAAGGCACCGCGCAGCCTTGACTCGCCCCCGACCGACCCGCATGTAGCACCCCAACAACGCAAGGAACGGAGAGCAGTATGGCCGAGGAAGCCAAAACCGGAAGTGGCATCTGGGAGACGATCAAAACCATCGTCTACGCCCTGCTGATCGCGGGTGTTTTCCGCACCTTGTTCTTTCAGCCCTTCTGGATTCCGTCCGGGTCGATGAAGCAGACCTTGCTGATCGGAGATTTCCTCTTCGTCAACAAGATGGCCTATGGCTACTCCTATGCCTCATGCCCCAGCCTGATCATCCCCAGCGTCGGACTGAACATCGACGCAGAAGATATCTGCGGCTGGTTGTCGGGCGATGACAACGCACGGATTCTGGGCGGTGAGCCGGTGCGCGGCGACGTCATCGTGTTTCGCCACCCGGTCACCGGACGCGATTACATCAAGCGCCTGATCGGCCTGCCGGGCGACCGCATCCAGATTCGCGAAGGCCAGATCATTCTGAACGGCACCCCTGTTCCGCAACAGCCGGATGGGGTCTTTACCGAAATCGCCGAGCCGCAAGGCCCGCAACGTCTGCGCCCGCGCTGTGAAAACGGACCTGTCGGTCGCGGGGGGCAGTGTGAAAAATCACGCCTGATCGAAACCCTGCCCAATGGCGTCTCGTATGATGTGCTCAATATCGGCAATCAGGGGTCCGACAATACCGGCATCTATACGGTGCCCGATGGCCACTATTTCTTCATGGGCGACAATCGCGACAATTCCAGCGACAGCCGCCTGCCGCAGTCTGCCGGCGGGGTCGGGTATGTGCCGTACGAAAACCTGATCGGTCGCGCGGATCGCATCATGTTCTCATCCGCAGGTCGGTCGATGCTGTTCTTCTGGACCTGGCGCGGAGATCGCTTCTTCAAGGCGGTCAATTGAAGCTGTCAGCCGAGATAAAGGCGTTCCAGAAACGTCTGGGGTATGAATTCTCCGACCCCGAATTGCTGCTGCGGGCGCTGACGCACGGGTCGGTCTCGTCCCCGACCCGCCCCGACAATCAGCGGCTTGAGTTTCTGGGCGACCGGGTTTTGGGCCTTGTTATGGCGACCGCGCTGCTGGAGGCCGACAAGAAAGCCTCCGAAGGACAGCTTGCGCCCCGTTTCAATGCGCTGGTCCGCAAAGAGGCCTGCGCCGATGTGGCGTTGCAGATCGATCTGGGCGCGGTCCTGAAACTCGGCCGGTCCGAGATGCTGTCCGGTGGTCGTCGCAAGCAGGCCCTGCTGGGCGACGCGATGGAGGCTGTCATTGCCGCCATCTACCGCGATGCCGGGTTCGAGGCGGCACGCGACGTGATCCTGGCGCTTTGGGGTGACCGCATCCACAATGTCGAGGCCGACGCTCGCGACGCCAAGACCTCGCTTCAGGAATGGGCGCAGGCACGGGGGCAGAAGCCGCCCTCTTATGTCGAAATAAGGCGCAGCGGCCCCGACCACGCGCCCGTCTTTACCATTGCTGCCCGTCTGCAGGACGGCGCCGAAGCGCAGGCCACTGCCGGATCAAAGCGGCAGGCAGAACAGGCAGCGGCGCGCGCTTTGCTGGACAGTCTTCCCGCTAAGTAACCCGGATGAACCCGGTGAGCCCGGTCTTCTGGTGTTCGATCACATGGCAGTGGAAGGCCCAGTCGCCGGGATTGTCGGCAACAAGCGCTATCTCGACCACTTCGTCTTTCAGCAACAGCATTGTATCCGTTGTCAGCGGCGGCAGGTGGCGCAGGTTCGACTTTAGCGGCACGAAGGTCAGCCCGTGCAGATGGATCGGATGCAGGTTCGGGGACTCGTTGCGCAACCGCAGAACATAACTTTTGCCGCGTTCAAGTGTCGCCAGCGGACCGACATCCTGCGCCGCGTCGCCGGGCCATGGTTTGCGGTTGATCGACCAGAAATTGTACCCGAGAGAGCCGCAGAACCCGTTGGTGGGTTCACCGCCTTCAGGTGTCCAGCCAAAGACAAACTCATGCAGTTCGGCGGTGTTCAGATCGGGTTTGGCGATGGGGTTCTGGGGCAATGACCGCAACTCGCGCAGGTCGCGTGTTACTGACTTCCCTGCGGCGCGCAGTTGGGCCATTGCGCGGTGCGGCTGGCCGGGATACTTGGCCATCAGATCGACAGTTTCCCCTTCACCTGACGGCATGACCACTGCGAAATCCACCCGCTGACCGGGCCCGACCAGAAGGGGCTGATCCGCGTCGGGCATCGGAACTTCAACTGCGACCGGGTGTCCGTCCCAGGCAATGATCCGGGCCTGACCGCCCTGCAGATGCACTTTGTAGATTCGGGTGGTGTCGGTGTTGACCACGCGAAGACGCACCAGTCCACCCGCCGCATGATCGTAAACCGGGTTGTTCAGCCAATTCGCCGTTTGCATATTGCCAAATGTCCCCGCCCGGGCCGCGCCGCGGGTGGTGTAGGCCGGTAAAAACGTCCCATCATCATTCAGTCGAAAGTCGCGCAGGTTGATCACCTGCTCGCTGTCGAACCCGGGGTCCTGAGCTTCAGCAATGACCATGACACCGGTCAGCCCCTGGGCCATCTGCTCCATCGTCATGCAATGGGGGTGGTACCAGTAGGTACCCGCATCCGGCGGGGTGAATTCATAGTCAAAAACCTCACCCGGTCCGATCGGCATCTGTGTCAGGTAGGGCACTCCATCCATTGCGTTGGCGATCCGCAGCCCGTGCCAGTGCATCGCGGTATAGTCGGGCAGGGTGTTGCGCACCGGCAAGCGCATCACTTCGCCCTGCCTGCCATAAAGCACGGGCGGCGGCGCGTCCGGCGACAGGCTGACCATTCCCGTCGTTACTTGGTCGCGCAGGGCAAAACTGGCCGGTTGAATGACCAGTTCGGATGCGCCGGCCGCGCGACCGAACCCGCCCAGACCCAGTGCGCCGGCAGCAGCGGCGCTGCCCAATAGAAACTCTCGTCGTTTCATGTCTGCCTCGTTGAAAGGGAATGTCGCCTGGCTGGGGGTGGCTTGGCACGCCCCTGTGGTGACATCCCTGGCGCATGGCTGCAATGCGACAAATCCCTCTGGCCCGACCGGGCTTTCTGCTATAGGGGTGCGCACTTGCAACCAGGATCGCAGGACACATGAGCACACGCGCCGGATTTATCGCCCTGATCGGAGAGCCCAACGCAGGCAAATCCACCCTTCTGAATCGCATGGTCGGGGCGAAGGTCTCGATCGTGACGCACAAGGTGCAGACCACCCGCGCCCGCATTCGCGGCGTGGCGATGGAAGGCGACGCGCAACTGGTCTTCGTCGACACGCCGGGTCTGTTCAAACCGCGCCGCCGTCTGGACCGCGCCATGGTCGCCGCCGCCTGGGGCGGCGCAGCGGATGCCGATATCGTGGTTCTGATGGTCGAGGCCCATCGTGGCATCACCGAAGGGGTGGAACGTATCCTCGAAGGTCTGGAAGAGATTGGGAAGGGCCGCAAAATCGCATTGGCGATCAACAAGATCGACAAGGTGCCGTCCGAAAAGCTGTTGGCGCTGACCAGCGACCTGAATGCGCGCTATCCCTTTGCAGAAACCTTCATGATATCTGCCGAAAAAGGCTATGGTGTCGACGATCTGCGTAAATGGCTGGCGGATGAGCTGCCCGAGGGGCCATGGCTCTACCCCGAGGACCAGATCGCGGATCTGCCCCTGCGCATGATCGCGGCCGAGATGACGCGCGAGAAACTGACCCTGCGTCTGCATCAGGAACTGCCCTATCAACTGACCGTCGAAACCGAGAACTGGGAGGAACGCAAAGACGGTTCCGCCAAGATCGATCAGGTCATCTATGTCATGCGCGACGGCCACAAGGGGATCGTTCTGGGCAAGCGCGGCGAAACCATCAAGGCCGTCAGTCAGGCGGCCCGAGCAGAGTTGGAAGAGTTCCTGGACCGCAAGATCCACCTGTTCCTTCAGGTCAAGGTCCGGCCCAACTGGCTGGAAGAATCCGAGCGTTACTCGGAGATGGGTCTGGAATTCAAAGACGGCAACGCATGACATCCGACAAGAGTTTTCGACGAAAATTCTCGGGACCCGCAGCATGACTCGGTTGACCGCAGAATTTTGGGTTCACGCCTATCTGGCGCGGCTGCGGTTTCAGGAAATTCCGGCCTTTGTCGTGGTTCATGGCGACGATACGGCCGGCGCGGTGCTGGTCAAACTGAACACACTGGACGGGCAGGCTACGGCGTTCCAGCGCAGCTTTGATCTGATGAGCGGTGAACGCAAATGGGTTGAGCTTTCCAGCGGACCCGAAGCCGATGTTGACGCTGCCGTCACCCGCCAACGCGGTTTCGATCCCGACCTCTGGGTGATTGAGGTCGAAGACCGGCAGGGGCGGCATCTGCTGGGCGAAGAGGGATTGGAATAGCCCTACCAGCCGCCGGTTTTCGCCGAAATCGCATGCCCGGTTGCATTGGGATTACCACCGGCGAACTCTTTCACCTTGGCAGCGAAGTTTTTGAAATAGGCCTGCGACTGGACATGGGCCAGTGTTTCCGCACTGTCCCACCGCCCCCAATGGAAGCGGGACTTTCCGTCATCAGCGACGGCCACTTGATAGGTGAATTTTCCGGCAACTGCGGGATCGGCATCAATGGCCGCAATGAAAGCCTCGGTTGTCGCCTTCCAGTCGGCTTCGTCGCCATCGAAACTGTAGGTAATGGTGATTCCGCGCATGATGGCCTCCAATTTAACAATCAGGTTAATTAATGTGTGGCAGGCCCCCTTTGTCAAGCCGACCGTTATTGAGGGTTATTTCAACTCCGGTATCTGTCGGCGCAGCTTCAAAGACCTAAGTTGGTCAATCTTAGGGGCGAAGCCACCGCGCCGATGAGGCTGCGCGTCATTTCAAGGACGGCAGTTCGGGTCTTGAATACAACCCGTTAGCGCAGCTTTGGTTGCGGGGTCGAATGTGCCGGTGATCTGTCCATCGTAGTGGCCGGTTTCTTGCATCTCGGTTTGAAGCACCTCGATCACGCGGCTGTTGGCAATCGAAAGCGATGTGACCAATTCAGATCGTGCATCGTCGGCGCTGCGCTGCGAATTCAGCACGGATGCCCGCGCAAACAACGCCTTCAGATGCGGCGTGTCGCGGCGGAGGGACTCACCTTCGCCCGACTCAATCAAACGAACGGCTTCCTGATAATCGGCCAGCGCGTCCGCCTGGCGTCCGACTGCTTCAAACACCTCCCCGCGTTTGATCCAATGGCGGTTGTCGTCAGCATCGAACGAGATGAATTCGTTCAGGGATGCAAGCGCCCCTTCCCAATCCTGAAGTTCCATTTGCAGCGCGAATTGTGCCTTCAAGGTCAGCGGGAACATTGCAACAAGATTGCTGACCATTGCATCATGGTATGCTGAAGCACATCCACCAAACGTTGGAATGCGGTCGATGTTCTTTGCCCAGTTTTCTGTAATCGCTTTGTAATCCGCCAGCGCCAGTTCTTTTTGTCCGGTGTATTGATACAGACTTGCGCGGTATCGCTGCGCAAATAACGGAATGTCTGATACTTCCATAAGACGGTTGGCATCCTCGATGGCACCCTCAAAGTTCCGGTCGGCCCAGCGGGCGAATAGCCGGAGTTCCAGGAAATCGGAATTTTCAGGGTCGTCCCTGAGCACTTCGTCGGCCGCTGCCTCGATCTTTTTAGGATGCGAGCGGGCCTGCTGACGCAAGGTCGTCAGCAGTTTCCCCTGCCGCTTCAACGCGCGACAATAATCGGGCTTCAGTTCCAGGGACTTCTGAAAGTCGAGCAGTGCAGCGGGCCAGTTGTCTGCTTCCATGTGAATCCAGCCACGCAGGTACAGCCGCTCGGGCGTCACTTCCCCGAAGGCCATGGCCTTGTTTGCGTCAGCCATCGCCCCGTCAGTGTCGTCAAGGCGGAGCCTGATCCAGGCCCGATCCATCAGGAACAGGTCGAAAAACGCATGTTCGGAATGCGCCGAAACCGCGGTGTTCAGAACCGCCAGGGCTTTGTCGTATTCCTGCAAGTCGTCAAGGATGCGGGCCTTTTCAAACAGGGCGACGTCATGGGTCGGGTCCAGCTCAAGTGCGGCGTCGGCGTCTGCCAGGGCGCGTTGGGTGTCTTCCAGATTTCGAAACACCCGCGCCCGGTATGACAGGGCGTGTTTGTGATATCTGCTTGTGGGTTTCGAACGCTCGATTATCCCGTTTAGCTCGGGCAGGGCCGCCTGATAGTTTCCTTGTTTATCGACAAGAAAAACGGCCCGTTTATACGCCGCAAGGGTTGTCGCCTGAAGCGGGTTTCTGGATGGGTTAAACACAAGGAAAACCGTCAGGGCAGCAATCACCAGCGCCAGAACGCGGGTTTTCGTCAATGCAATCATGTCAGGGGCTCGGGCCGTCAATATGTTTTCTACCTGTCCCATAAGCTATGCCGATGCAAAGCGGCCAGATTGTGGCCGGCGGGTTGGAAACTGCCGGGGTTCGAACCCGGCATGGCCTTGACGCGGCCCTTGCGAACCGGTTCGTATTGCGGTCTTTTGGCGGCTCAACGGGCTGAAACTTCCGGGAAACGGTGATGGACTGGCGCGATCACGGCATCCTTCTGACCTCTCGCCGTCATGGCGAAACGGCGGCGATCATCGAGGTCTTTACCGAAGGCCATGGCCGCCATGCGGGTGTCGTGCGCGGCGGGACCAGCCGCAGGGTCGCGCCAGTCCTGCAACCCGGCGCGCAGTTGGATGTGCTGTGGCGGGCACGGCTTGAGGAACATATCGGAACCTTTCAGGTCGAGCCGATGCGATCGCGCGCGGCAGCGGCGTTTTCGGGGCGGCTGGCGCTGTCCGGGCTGAACGCGGTGGTGGCGTTGCTGTCTTTCTGCCTGCCCGAGCGCGAACCCCATCCCGCGATTTACAAGCAGACCGAACAACTGATGGACCTGCTGGGGCAGGATGAGATCTGGCCACTGGCCTATCTGCGCTGGGAACTGGCGCTGCTCGAAGAACTTGGCTTTGGTCTCGACCTGTCCGTTTGCGCGGTGACGGGGGCCACCGAAGGGCTGGTCTATGTTTCGCCCAAAACCGGGCGCGCGGTCAGCGCACTGGGCGCCGGAGAGTGGGCGGACAAGCTGTTGCCTTTGCCGCCGTGTCTGCGGGGGGAAGGGGCCGCGCCGGACGCGGAAATCGGTGCGGGGCTACAAACAACCGGCTACTTTCTGAACCATCGGCTGGCCCCGTCACTGGGGAATCATCCTTTGCCCGAGGCCCGGGCGCGGTTTGTGGATCAGTTCACTCGGCGGATTTGAACACCATCTCGTGCCCGTCCTCATTGCGCAGAATCAGAATGTCGCCGGACACTTCGGATTGTGTCATGGCCAGCAGGGCGGCAAAAAAGAGACCCTCGGCCTCAAGCCCGGCACAGGCCGCACGGGTGGCGGTCAGGTCTGTGACTTCGAACCACGGATAGGGCGCGCCCATGGTGCCGCTGTAGCGGTTGCAGGGGGCGTTTCCGGCGATCTTACCGGGCTCAGGAAATCGCAGCAGGGCGCTGGCCGGATAGGTCTGTCCGTCAATCTCCTGCAGGGTCCAGACCTGATCAGCCGCGCCATAGGCCGCGACTGTCTCGTCCCTGTCGCATTGAAACAGGGCCAGCAGCGGCAGTATCACGGTCAGGCGCATCATCAGGCAGGTTTACCTTATGGGGCGCACGGAAGGAACCGGCGCATCGTTCATCAATATGCCAACTCGCCGTTCAGCAGGGACGCACGCACCTCCAGCCGGGGTTTCCAGTTGTAGCGGGTGTCTTCGCCAACCGGGGCCCAGAACAGTGCGCCGCTGTTTCGCCACGGATCCAGAATGATCCCGTCATTCATCGGATCGCCCTTGGCGCTGATCAGGGCGGAATGGTGAATGATCCGGAACGGCGTCGGGGGCGACGTCACCCAATGCAGGTCCAGCGTCCGGAAATTTTCCTGACGCATCCGTGTTGTCATTGCCTGCGCCCAGTCGTTGCACAGGCCCCGTTCGCGAAACCCGTTGATGATCTTGGCGTTGTGGATGATGGCCGGATCGGTGACATTCCACTCCTGTTTCAGCTGCTGGGAATGGGTATAGGCAAGGGTTGCGGCCTGCCGGGCTTCAACGGGGTCAACATCTGGGCCGAGGCTTTGGATGGCCTGCGTCAGATCGTCGATGTCGCTTGCGCCGGCAGTCGGGTGGCTGGTGGCGCAGCCGCCAAGGGCAAGTGCCGCGAGGGTTGCCCAAAGGGCCAGAATTCGTCGGGTCATGTGATGGGCCAACTGCTGGATAATTGGTCTGTGTCGCCGGGTGCTCTAACCGGGTTCCTTGCCGGATCAAAGGGGAAGTTTTGGTTTCGGCGGATCAGGGCTGAGCCGTTGCTGTGTCGCACGGCGCGTTCGAACCTATCCGAAGGCCGATAGGACGCCAACACCACAACGAAAAAGACCCGGCGCAAGGCCGGGTCCAGTTGGGGAAACAGGAAAGCCGAAACCGGTCACCCGAGCAGACGTCGTGCGATGACCTGTGCCTGAATTTCGGCCGCCCCTTCGAAAATGTTCAGAATGCGTGCGTCACACAGCACGCGGCTGATCTTGTATTCCAGCGCAAAGCCATTGCCGCCATGGATTTGCAGCCCATTGTCCGCCGCCGCCCACGCAACGCGCGCACCCAGCAGCTTGGCCATCCCGGCCTCAAGGTCGCAGCGCTGGCCGTGGTCCTTTTCCCAGGCCGAGAAATAGGTCAGCTGACGCGCGATCATGATCTCGACCGCCATCATCGCCAGCTTGCCGGAGACGCGCGGGAAATTGATCAGCGACTTACCGAATTGCTTGCGGTCCTGCGCGTATTGCATGGCGATATCCAGCGCGCTTTGCGCGACCCCGATGGCGCGGGCAGCGGTCTGGATACGGGCGGATTCAAAGGTTTCCATGAGCTGTTTGAAACCCTTGCCTTCTTCGCCACCCAGCAGGTTCTCGCCCTTGACCTTGAAGCCGTCAAAACCCAGTTCGTATTCCTTCATGCCGCGATAGCCCAGAACCTCAATCTCGCCGCCGGTCATGCCCGGGGTGGGGAAGGGATTCTCGTCCGTGCCCGGTGTCTTTTCCGCCAGGAACATGGACAGGCCGCGGTGGTCTGTGCTGTCGGGGTTGGTGCGCGCCAGCAGGGTCATCACATGGGTGCGCGCCGCGTGGGTGATCCAAGTCTTGTTGCCGGTGATTTCATAGTCACCATCCGCGTTTTTGACAGCGCGCGTGCGCAGGCTGCCAAGGTCGGATCCGGTGTTCGGTTCGGTGAACACGGCGGTCGGCAGGATTTCCGCGCTGGCCAGCTTTGGCAGCCAGTTGGCTTTCTGTTCGTCGGTGCCACCTGCAATGATCAGCTCGGCCGCAATCTCGGAGCGGGTGCCCAGCGAGCCCACACCGATGTAACCGCGCGACAGTTCCTCGGACACAACGCACATCGAGGCTTTGGACAATCCGAACCCGCCGAATTCTTCGGGGATCGTCAGACCAAAGACGCCCATCTCGGCCAGTTCCTCGATGATTTCCATCGGGATCAACTCGTCATTCAGATGCCAGTCATGGGCGTTCGGTTCGACCTTTTCCTGCGCATAGCGGCGGAATTGGTCGCGGATCATCTCAAGCTCGACGTCCAGACCCGAGGCGCCGAACATGGTGGCACCGGACTGGTCCTCCATCAACGTGACCAGACGGCTGCGCGCGGCCTGGGAATTGGCCTGCGCCATCAGTGTCTGTACTTCTGCGGCCTGAAACCCGGACAGCGCGTCCCAGCCAAGGCCCATGTCCTGCAGGCGCACGACCTCGCCCTGATTCATCGGAATGCCGCCCGCGACCTGGTGCAGGTATTCGCCGAAGGCAATCTGATGCAAAAGCTGCTCGACCTCGCCGAACTTGCCGTCAGCTTCCAACGCCTCGGCCCAGCGTTGCATCTGCTGAAGAGATTGTTGGTAGGTTGCCAGCCAGGCCAGTCCATGGGCTGCCGTCTGGTTGGCTTCGATCAACGCGCCTGAGACCCGGCCGTCCGCAGTGACCATCGCCCGAACGGACTCGCGTGCGCGGTCAAACACGGCCCCCACCGCCGGCACTGCCACGCGGGTCAGCGTCAGAAGATCGGGCAAAATCGCGGATGTCGTCATCGGGGTCATATCCTGTCCGTCATGGGCCATGAATCAGGTCTCTCCTTTGGTCGTCTGGTCATATCATGCTGCACGTGCAGCGCAACAAAAATGCGAGTTACGCTGCGAAATAGTTCGATTATTGCTTGGGCATTTTTGCAGTGCAGCGCACGTCAGGAGTGATATCACAGGCCCATGACGTTGTTTCCAATGCTGACCTCGCAGGATTTGTTGCTGGCTCTGGCCGTCGCCTTTCTGGCGGGGTGGGTCAAGGGGATTGTCGGTTTCGCCATGCCCATGGTGCTGGTCTCGGGGCTCAGCATGTTCCTGCCACCTGACCTGGCCATTGCCGGGTTGATTCTGCCGACGCTGGTCACAAATGGCGTTCAGGCCCTGCGCGAAGGCGTTCCGGCCGCCGTCTCGTCGATCAGGCAATTCCGAACCTTTCTGATCGTCGGATTGCTGTTCCTTCTGGCTGGCGCGCAGGTGGTCAGCCTGGTGCCGCCGACGACCTTTCTGCTGATGATCGGGATACCCGTCACCTTCTTTGCGCTGATCCAGGTACTGGGCGCGCGGCTTACGCTTCACAACCCGTCTGCGCGGATTGAGGCTGTCATTGGCGCGATTGCCGGTTTCGTCGGTGGGATGTCAGGTATCTGGGGGCCGCCGACGGTCGCCTATCTGACCGCACTGAACACGCCAAAGGCCGTGCAGATGCGGGTGCAGGGGGTGATTTATGGATTGGGTGCCGTTGCCCTGCTGGTAGCCCATCTTGGGTCCGGCATTTTTCGCGCCGAGACGGCACCGTTTTCGGCGGCGCTGATCGCGCCTGCGCTGGCCGGAATGTGGGCCGGGTTGCGATTGCAATCCAGGATCGATCAGGGGCTCTTTCGCAAGGTAACCTTGCTTGTGCTGCTGGTGGCCGGGATCAACCTGTTGCGGCGCGGGCTGATAAGCTAGCTGCGGCTGTCCACGAACCGAAGCGTGAAATACAGGCCAAGCATCAGGAAAAACAGCCCCGAGATGTCACCGATCAGAAAGGCGACATATTCCACACGCGCGCTGCCAAAGGCCATGTTGGTCAGGCCGGAAACAAGAAATGACGTGACGATTCCCACGCCCATGACACAAGACCAGCAGGGTTTGCGATCCGGTCGCGGAAACAGATCCCAGCCCGCCCATTTGCACAGATAGAACACCGCCGGAACCGTGGTGACGGCAATGACTATGGCCAGCAGGCGGCTGGGCAAAAAGACATCGCTGCCGCCGAGAAAGGCGAAGACCAAAAACACACCGGGCAGCAGGGCGAAGATCGCCCGCCAGCCCAGCAGCCACGCTGACAGAACCCGCACCCCATGCGGAAGAAACAGCAGGCTGGCCCGGCTGGGATATTCGGGAAAGAACACATTCTGCAGCGGCATCAGAACCTCGAATGTGAGGAACGATGCAACCACGTAAGCCAATGAGGCAAAGAATGTGTCAGAGGCCCATCTGCGCACGATGTTCAGCCACCGTTGCGCAGGTCAAAGGCGTCACCTGGGGGCATGAACGATATACCGTCCCCGGTTCGCGCTGCCACTTTGCGACAGGTACCCTTTTTGCACCAGAGATTTGAGTGCACGGAAAAACGTCGGGCGCGACACGCTCTGGACAAGCGTATGTTCGATCAGACCGAAGGTGCGCACTTCCTGGTCGGATTTCGACAATTCCTCGGCGGCGTAGTAAATATCGCGCTCAACCGGAGAGAGTTGTTCAAGCCCCAGAGTCCGCTCCATGCTCTGCATCAGTTTACGCAGTTCGGTCAGTTTTGAGATTTCGGTCATTTTTTACCCATCGTTTTCCGTGCCAACTGCCGCCGTCCCGCGACAAACTGCGACATGCTGTTTCGAGTGTTTTTCAGCACGTCTCATCTTGACACTCATCCCCTTTAGAATACACTAGTTATCTGATTAGGTTGCTCAATTCGCTGATGTGAGAGTCTGCTTGAGCCACCCAAAGGTCTTTTTACTTTTCGCCCGGTGCGCAAGCGCCGGGCATTTACGTCATAATGACACGGTGGAATACCCTAAACGGGCAATTCGGGCAACGCATTTGTATGCGCACGTTGCGTAATACAACTTTAAGATGATCAATCTGCGGCGAGACTCTTCAAATGAGAAAGGGGGCAAGCGCCCCCCATATGCGTTTATCCGATTGCGACGGCTTTGATGTCTTCGTCGATGAAGGGCAGGTACTGTTCGAAGTTCTCGGCAAACATCCGCACCAGTTTTTCGGCCTGTTTGTCGAACGCGGCCTGATCGTCCCAGGTGCGGCGCGGGTCCAGCAGAACCTCGGCCACGCCGGGTACGGAGACCGGCACGTCAAAGCCGAAATTCGCGTCCTTGCGGAACTCGGCATCGCGCAGCGAGCCTTCCAGCGCCGCAGTCAGCAACGCACGGGTGGCGCGGATCGGCATCCGGCTGCCCACGCCATAGGCACCGCCGGTCCAGCCTGTATTGACCAGCCAGCAGGTCGCGCCGTGCTGGGCGATCTTTTCGCGCAACAGGTTACCGTATTCCTCGGGACGGCGGGGCATGAACGGCGCGCCAAAGCAGGTCGAGAAGGTCGGCTGCGGTTCGGTGATCCCACGTTCGGTGCCCGCGACCTTGGAGGTGAAGCCGGACAGGAAGTGATACATAGCCTGCGCCGGGGTCAGCCGGGCGATCGGAGGCAGCACGCCGAACGCGTCGCAGGTCAGCATGATGATGTTCTTCGGGTGCCCGCCCAACGCGCTTTTGGACGCGTTCGAGATGTATTCCAGCGGGTAGGCACAGCGCATATTCGCCGTCAGCGAGTCGTCGTCGAAATCCAGTTCCTTGGTATCGGGATCGAAAACCATATTCTCGATCACCGTGCCGAACTTGCTGGTGGTCGCATAGATTTCCGGTTCGGCCTCGGCGTTCAGGTTGATGGTCTTGGCATAGCAGCCGCCTTCGAAGTTGAAGGTGCCGCGATCCGACCAGCCATGTTCGTCATCCCCGATCAGGGTGCGCGACGGATCGGCGGACAGGGTTGTCTTGCCGGTGCCGGACAGGCCGAAGAACACGGCGGTGTCGACCGGGTTGCCGACGGCATGGTTTGCCGAGCAGTGCATCGGCATCACGCCTTTTTCCGGCAACATGTAGTTCAGCAGGGTGAAGACGGATTTCTTGTTTTCACCCGCGTACTCGGTTCCGCCGATCAGGATCAGCTTGCGGTCAAAGTTCAGCGCGATCACCGTCTCGCTGCGGCAGCCGTGCTTCGCGGGGTCGGCCTTGAAGCTGGGGCAGTTGATGATGGTGAAATCTGCGGTGAATTCGTCCAGATCCTCCCGATCCGGACGGCGCAGAAGATGGCGGATGAACAGGTTGTGCCAGGCCAGTTCGGTCACCATGCGCACATTGATCGCATGGGCGGGATCGGCCCCGCCAACCAGATCCTGAACGAAATAGTCGCGACCCTTCATATGGGCCAGCATATCGTCATACAGCGCATCGAACCCTTCCGGGCTCATCTCGGCATTGTTTTCCCACCAGATGCTGTCAGCGACGCTGTCGGTCCTGACGACATGCTTGTCCTTTGGCGAACGGCCCGTGAACTTGCCAGTGGTGACCAGAAACGCCCCGCCATTGCCCAGCGTACCTTCGCCCCGTTTCAGAGCTTCTTCGATCAGCGCCGGTTCCATGAAGTTGTAATAGACATTGCCCAGACCCTCGATGCCCTGATCTTCGAGGCGGAATTGCGGGTTAACCCGTCCAGATGTCATGTGTTTCTTCTCCTGTGGCGGCGCGACGGCGGTTGGGCCGGGTGCGCTCTTGGGGCATTTTGCCGGAACGCTCCGGCGGACAGGCGGGTCTTATCATGGTCATTTGGGGCATGAACAGGACGGTTTGGCGCAGTTAGCGCAACCAAGTTCAAGTTTAGCGCCACCACCGATTTCCTGCCGGAAAACAAGGCTCTTATCCGCCCGAATTAACGGCTTTTTTGCCGCATCAGTGTGACAACAATCGCACGATTCGCAGATACGGATTGATTCGCGGCCATAAAAACGACAAAAATGCCCTACAAATAAGCGAAATATTGCATGAGTGAGCAGGAATAGGGGTAACCCCGATGTCAAAGATTGCACTGGTGGACGACGACAGAAACATTCTGACGTCCGTGTCCATGACTCTCGAAGCCGAAGGTTTCGAGGTCGAAACTTACAATGATGGGCAGGCCGCCCTGGATGCATTCAACAAAAAATTGCCGGATATGGCCGTGCTGGATATCAAGATGCCCCGCATGGACGGCATGGATTTGCTGCAGCGATTGCGGCAGAAAACCCAGATGCCGGTGATCTTCCTGACCTCGAAGGACGATGAGATCGACGAGGTTCTGGGCCTGCGGATGGGCGCGGATGATTATGTCAAAAAGCCGTTCTCGCAACGGTTGCTGGTGGAACGCATCCGGGCGCTGCTGCGTCGGCAGGAGGCGACCGCGGGCGACGTGACCAACGCGGCGTCGGGCGACACCAAGGTGATGGAACGGGGCGAGCTGCGGATGGATCCGCTGCGCCACGCGGTCAGCTGGAAAGGCACCGATGTCTCACTGACCGTTACCGAATTTCTTTTGCTGCAGGCTCTGGCGCAGCGTCCGGGCTTTGTCAAAAGCCGGGATCAGTTGATGGACGTCGCCTATGACGATCAGGTCTATGTGGACGACCGCACCATCGACAGCCACATCAAGCGCCTGCGCAAGAAAATGCGCGCAGCAGACCCCGAATTTTCGGCCATCGAAACCCTGTACGGAATCGGATACAGGTATAACGAAGAATAAGCGTGGCCGCTCAAAAGGGGTAAACGGGTCTCGTGCGCGATACGGAACAAGCCAGCGAATTGCGGGACGGTGATGTCGTTCTGGGGGATGATTGGGTCATCCCGCAGGACCCCGAGTCGGCCGAGCTTCGGGCCGCGCGCCCCCGGCGCAACCTGTTTTCCATGCGCGGCTCGCCCCTTGCGCGCAAAATCATCACCCTGAACCTGATAGCGCTTGTGATCCTTGTTACGGGGCTGCTGTATCTGGACGATTCCCGTGAGGAACAGGTTCAGCAGACGGCGCGGAACCTGATCGGGGATGCACAGCTGGTCAGCAACGTGTTCGAGGCCCAGCTGCGCCAGAACGCGTCGGCACCCTCGCAGGATGCCGCCGCGCTTGACGTCAAACAGACGCTGGCGGGCCTCAGCCTTCCGGACGGGGGTGAAGTGTTCGTCTATGACGCAGACGGGACGCTGATCGGCTGGACGCGTGGCGCGTCCAGTTCGGGGCAGCTGCCAGTGCTGCTCAGATCTGATGCAGAAGTGCAGACAGGCAGCACGCTGATCAGCGACGCCCTGAATGCCGTCTGGACCGGATTGTCCAGGGTATTCACACGCGCGGACCCGGACGAGGCACCGACGCTGGCGCAGCGTGTTCAGGAAATCATTCCACAGGCCCTGCAGGGCCAGATGCAGGTTCAGGCGGTCAAGGATGAAACGGGTCAGACCGTCATCGTGGCCGCAGCGCCGGTGCAGCAGGCCGGGGTGCCGGTTGGTGCAGTGGCAATGGCCGGCCCGGCCGGTGAGATTGATGCGTTGGCCCGTCGCGAGCAGGAGCGCATCCTGCAAATGTTCGTTGTCGCCCTGCTTGTGTCCATCGGCCTGAGCCTTGTTCTGGCCTCGACAATCGCCAACCCATTGGCCGATCTGGCCGCGGCGGCGGAAATGGGCAGGGATCGCGGCACCGGCGTCAATCCGGGCCGCATTCGCATCCCCGACCTTACTGCTCGCCCGGATGAGATCGGACGCCTCAGCCGCGCGCTGCGGGGTATGGTAACGGCGCTCTATAACCGTATCGACGCGAACGAACAGTTTGCTGCCGATGTCGCGCACGAGATCAAGAACCCGCTGGCCAGCCTGCAATCCGCCGTCGGTACCCTGCGCATGGTCAAGCGCGACGATCAGCGCGACAAGTTGTTGGGTGTGATCGAACATGACGTGCGGCGGCTGGACCGTCTGGTCAGCGATATCTCGAACGCCTCGCGGCTGGATGCGGAGCTGGTCAAGGAAGAAGAGCAGCCCTTCGATCTGCTGAAGCTGATCGACAATATCGGCCAGTATCTTGGCGAGGAAGCCCGCGCCAAAGGCATAGATTACATCATCGACCTGCCCTCCAAGCCGATTGTTGTGAACGGGCTTGAAGCGCGACTGGCGCAGGTTTTCGTCAACCTGATCACCAATGCGATTTCCTTTTGCGAGGAAAGCGACGCCATCCGTGTCTGGGTGCGGCGGCGCGAAAACCGCGTTCTTGTCGTGGTCGAGGACACCGGCCCGGGCATTCCCGAACAGGCGCTGACCAAAGTGTTCAAGCGGTTCTATTCACAGCGCCCGGCCGAGCATTTCGGCAACAATTCGGGCCTTGGTCTGGCGATATCCAAGCAAATCGTCGAAGCCCATGGCGGCGTGATCTGGGCCGAGAATATCCGCCCGACCGAGGCCGACATAACATCGGACCCCCTGGGCGCGCGTTTTGTAGTGGGCTTACCTGTGTAAGCGCATGAGGGGGCAGACACTCTCGGACATTCAGGGTCAGGACACCGCAGTCATCCACGCCACCTGCGTCGCCGTTGGGGGGCAGGCGGTTCTGATCGTCGGAGCCTCTGGCGCGGGCAAATCGGCGCTGGCCCTGCAAATGATGGCGCTTGGCGCTAAGTTGGTGGCCGATGACCGCGTGAATTTGCACATGGGCGACGGTGTGGTCGTAGCCGATACACCGCCAAGTATCCGGGGCATGATCGAGGCGCGGGGCATCGGGCTATTGCGGGCGGAGCCTGCAGGTCCTGTACCCGTTACCTATGTCGCAGATCTGGACCAGTCCGAACATGCGCGCCTGCCGGAACCGGTCACGGTTGCGGTCCTGAGGCAAACTGTTCCCTTGCTTCGGGCGGCTGATGTCCCCAATTTGCCTGCAGCGCTGATGCAATTACTGAAAATGGGGCGCGAGAACCCGGAATGGCCCGTCACATGACTACACAACGGCGCATCGTACTGGTGACCGGCCCCTCGGGGGCGGGGCGTTCGACGGCAATCCGTGTTCTGGAGGATCTGGGGTTCGAAGCCATCGACAACCTGCCCATGGGCCTGTTGATGCGTCTGCTGGACGGGCCCGAGACCGATCGGCCCATGGCCCTTGGGATCGACACGCGCAACCGGGATTTCTCGACCATCGGCTTCATCGAACTGGCGGTCAGGCTACGGCGCATGGCGCAGGTCGACCTGACGACCCTGTATCTGGATTGCAGCGACGAAGTGCTGCTGCGCCGGTTCTCGGAAACGCGTCGCCGACACCCCGTCGCCACTGATGCCAGCCCCGAAACCGGCGTCCGGCAGGAAAAAGAGTTGCTGGCCCCGATCCGCGAGATTGCTGATACGCTGATCGACACCACGCCCCTGAACGTCCACCAACTGCGCGAAGAGGTCGAACGCTGGTTCGCCCCCAAGGATGGGCGGCATCTGGCGGTTTCGATCGAATCCTTCTCGTATAAACGCGGCCTGCCACGGGGGCTGGATATGGTGTTCGACTGCCGGTTTCTGGCCAATCCCTACTGGCGCCCAGAGTTGCGGGCAGAAGATGGTCGAAACCCTGATGTGGCGCACTATGTTCAGTCCGATATGAACTATGCGCCGTTTTTTGACCGGGTGGTTGATCTGCTGAAACAGTTGCTGCCGGCCTTTCGTGCCGAAGGCAAGGCCCACCTGTCCGTCGCTTTTGGCTGTACGGGCGGGCAACACAGATCGGTAGCCATGGCCGAGGCGGTCGCAAAGGCCCTTGCAGAGGAGGGGCAGCAAGTGGCAATTAGGCACCGCGAAATGGAACGACGATCGTTGAATGTGAGGCCGGATTGATCGGGATCGTACTCGTAGCACATGGCGGGCTGGCTCAGGAGTATCTGGGCGCCATGCAGCATGTGGTCGGAAAGCAACCTGGCCTGGCCGCGATCTCGATCGAGGCGGACCATGATCGCGAGGCGAAGCAGGCCGAAATCTGTGCGGCCGCCGACAATGTCGATGTCGGAGACGGCGTTGTCGTCGTGACCGACCTGTTCGGTGGCAGCCCCTCGAATCTGAGCCTGCGCGCCTGCGCACCCCAGGACCGGCGCATCCTTTACGGTGCGAATCTGCCCATGTTGATTAAATTGGCTAAAAGTCGCCACCTGCCCGTAGGCGATGCCGTGCGGCAGGCGATGGAGGCTGGACGCAAATACATCAATGCGCAAAATGTGACATTGGACGAAGACCGGATTGATTAAGAATGACCACCCGAAGCTTGAAAATCATCAATGAAAAAGGCTTGCACGCGCGCGCCTCGGCAAAGCTGGTCGAAGTGGTCGAAGGGTTTGATGCCCAGGCAGAGGTGTCGAAGGACGGGCTTTCTGCATCCGGAGACAGCATCATGGGCCTTTTGATGTTGGCAGCCTCGCGCGGAACGACTATTGACGTCGAGACGTCCGGACCGGATGCTGAGGCGTTGGCGGATGCTTTGGAAACCCTGGTGAACGACAAGTTTGGCGAAGGGTTCTGATCGCTCCGGTCGCATACGAAGAACGGGAAGACCAGGAATTGGCGGAAACAACGCACGAGACCAAGACAGGCCCGGTGGTGGATGGGACCACGGATCAGGGTGAAATCTACGATCGTAGAACCCTGACCTACGCTAATTCCTTCGACGATGCCTGGACTGCGACAGCCATCCGCGCCATCGAATGGTGCACCGGCAAGCTGACCATTCTGCGCATGGTCAACAAGTTCGAGAAGAAGAACGAATACTATCGGGGCCAGCGGTTCTGGGGCGGCGCCTTGCAAGTTATGGGCATCGACCTGACCACGCCCGCAGAACAGATCGCGCGCATCCCCAAAAAAGGCCCGGTGGTTGTCGTGGCCAACCACCCCCACGGCATGGTTGACGGCATGATCTTGGCCGAATTGATCGGCCGGGTGCGCAATGACTACCGCATCCTGACCCGCTCGGTCCTAACCGGACTGGACGAAGCGGCGACCTCTTTCATGATCCCGGTCCCGTTTCCGCATGACCCCGAAGCGCAGACCAAAATGCTGGAAATGCGCGGCAAGGCGATGGAGCACCTGAAAGACGGCGGTGTGGTTGCCCTGTTTCCGTCAGGGGTGGTGATGTCTTCGGATGACTGGTTCGGCCCGGCGCAGGAGCGTGAATGGAACGTCTTCACGGCCAAGATGATCCGCCGGTCCGGCGCGCAGGTGGTGCCGATTTTCTTCCCCGGAAGGAATTCGCGCGCCTATCAGATCGCCAACAAGCTCTCGCCGATCTTGCGGCAGGGTCTGCTGCTGCATGAAATCGTACGCTCCTGCAATAAACCGCAGTCACCAGTGATCGGCGACCCCGTTTCCGACGAGGATATGCAATTGCTGGAACGCGACCCGCGCGGCTTCATGGCCTGGCTCAGAAATCACACGATGGCGCTGGGCCAGTCGCTCAAACCCTGATCCGCATCTTCATCTGGCCTAAAATACCTCGGGGGTGAGCCCGGATGAAATCCGGGCGAGGGGGCTGGCCCCCATTCTTTACCGCGTCGGAACCGGAACCTCACCGCGATAGTCATAGAATCCACGCTCGGTCTTGCGGCCCAGCCACCCGGCCTCGACATATTTGGTCAGCAAGGGGCAAGGGCGGTACTTGGTATCCGCCAGCCCGTCATGCAGCACGTTCATGATGGCAAGGCACGTGTCCAACCCGATAAAGTCGGCCAGTTCCAGCGGCCCCATCGGATGGTTCGCGCCCAGTTTCATCGACTGATCGATGGATTTCACGCTGCCGACCCCTTCATAGAGCGTGTAAACCGCCTCGTTGATCATCGGCATCAGGATACGGTTGACGATAAAGGCCGGGAAATCCTCGGCGCTGGCGGCGGTTTTGCCCAGACGATCCACAACGGACTTGCAGGCGCTAAAGGTGTCTTCGTCGGTCGCAATGCCCCGGATCAGCTCAACCAGTTGCATCACGGGAACCGGGTTCATGAAGTGGAACCCCATGAAACGCTCCGGCCGATCCGTGCGGCTGGCCAGTCTGGTGATCGATATTGACGATGTATTGGAGGTCAATATCGTATGCGGCAGCAAATGCGGCTGCAGGTCTTCGAATATTGCCTGTTTGATTGTCTCGCGTTCCGTCGCAGCCTCGATCACCAGATCAGTCTGGCCCAGTTGCGGCAGTTCCAGTGTGGTTGTGATCCGTTTCAGCGCCGCCTGCATCTCGTCATCTGAGATCTTTCCGCGGGACGCCTGACGGGCCATGTTGCTTTCAATCGTCGCCAGGGCGGCATTCAGGGCATCCTGATTTACATCGTTCAGCAGAACGTCATACTCTGCCAGGGCAAGGACGTGGGCGATACCGTTGCCCATCTGGCCTGCGCCGATCACTCCGACTGATTTTACATCCATATTCAGGTGCCTCTGTGTCACGGGATATGGCGACAGTATCGGCAGATCGGTATGGGCGGCAAGGGGCTCCGCCCGGTCGAATTTGCTTCAAATGCGCACATTAGGACTTTCTCAAGACCTGCGGCCGCAACATGGCAACCGGGTGAAAATTGGGTGAGTGTTATGAGCTATCATCAAACAGGCTCGGGGGGACCCGGGGATGCCGTTTGTCAATACGAAGGATCGCGCCTGTGGTTTCGCGGGCCACAGCGTTCCCGGCACACGCCGTATATGGCATGTGTCGGTGGCGATGAAACATATGGGCGGTTTGTCGACCGGCCTTTTGCCGCAATTCTGGAGGAACGTCTGGACAGGCGCTGCCTGAATCTGGGCAGTCTGTTCTGCGGTCTGGACGCGCTGTGTTCAGATCGCGGTTTGTTCGACCTGCTAAACGGAGCCGGGCTGTGCATTCTCCAATCCCCCGGAGTGCTGGGTCAGTCAAATCGCTTCTACCGCGTTCATCCCCGGCGCAATGACCGGGTGCTGGCCCCGACGCAGGCCCTGTTGGACCTGTATCCCGAGGTCGATTTTACCGATGTCCATTTCGTGTGCCACCTGATGACCCTTCTGCAGGCCCATCCGGACGCTCGGTTCGAAGTCGTAGCCGAGGAATTGCGCCGAAACTGGGTCAGGCAGATCAGCGACCTGCTCAACAGGCTGAATACTCCGGTCATCCTGCTGTCACTGCGCGTTCTGCGCGACGGGGCAAACGGGTGTCTCTGCGAACAGGTGCCTGTGCCGGTCACGGCGCAGATGCTTGGTGCTGTACGTTCGCTGTGCACGGACTGCACCGAGGTTTCGGTCCCCGTGGCCGGACATTCTGACGAGCTTGAGGATATGTTGTTCGGGACCCTGCAGCAGCCCAAGGCGGAGCACATGATCGGGCCTGCGGGGCATAAATCCATCGCAAACGCTCTGATCGCGCCGATCCGGAGCCTGAATTGAAAAAGGCCCGCCTACAGGCGGGCCTTTCAGAAGTTTCAACGAAAATCCTTCGCCGAGAATCAGCCGAGCTTCTCGGTCAGTTCCGGCACGGCCTGGAACAGGTCAGCGACCAGACCGAAATCGGCAACCTGGAAGATCGGCGCTTCTTCGTCTTTGTTGATCGCAACGATGACCTTCGAGTCTTTCATACCAGCAAGGTGCTGGATTGCGCCCGAGATACCAACTGCAACGTACAGATCGGGGGCTACAACCTTACCGGTCTGCCCGACCTGCCAATCGTTCGGGGCGTAGCCCGAGTCGACGGCGGCGCGCGATGCGCCAACAGCGGCACCCAGCTTGTCGGCCAGGGTTTCGATCAGTTTGAAGTCCTCTTCCGAGCCAACACCACGGCCGCCCGAGACAACAACACCAGCCGAGGTCAGTTCCGGACGGTCGCTTTCGGCAACCTTGTCCTCGACCCACGAAGACAGACCCGGGTTGTCACCGACCGAGATGGTCTCGACCGGGGCCGAGCCACCTTCGCCCGCCGCGTCAAAACTCGCGGTCCGCAGGGTGACGACCTTCTTGGCATCGTTCGATTTCACGGTCTGGATCGCGTTGCCCGCATAGATCGGACGCTCGAAAGTCGAACCGTCGACCACGCCGGAAGCATCCGAGATCACCATCACGTCAAGCAGCGCTGCAACGCGCGGCATCACGTTCTTGGCGTCGGTGGTGGCGGGGGCAACGATGTGCTCGTACCCATCGGCCAGACCCACGATCAGCGCGGCGGTCGATTCCGCCAGGCGGTGGCCCAGCGACGCATCTTCGGCAACCAGAACCTTGGACACACCGTCGATCTTGGCAGCGGCCTCACCAGCAGCGGCGGCGGACCCACCTGCGGCCAGAACGGTCACGTCACCCAGAGCTTTCGCAGCGTTGACAGCCTTGGCGGTTGCGTCCAGCGACAGCTCACCATTGTTGACTTCGGCGAGAAGAAGAACAGCCATTACACAGCCCCCGCTTCTTTGAGTTTCCCGACCAGCTCGTCCACCGAGCCCACGATGATGCCTGCGGCACGCGCCGGCGGCTCTTCGGTCTTGACGACTTCCAGACGCGGGGTGACGTCGACGCCGTAATCGGCGGCGGTCTTCTCATCCAGCGGCTTTTTCTTCGCCTTCATGATGTTGGGCAGCGACGCATAGCGCGGTTCGTTCAGGCGCAGGTCAACGGTCACGATGGTCGGCATCTTGACGCTGATGGTCTGCAGGCCGCCATCCACCTCGCGGGTGATCTTGGCGCTGTCGCCTTCGATGTCCACTTCGGACGCGAATGTGCCCTGGCTCCAGCCCAGCAGGGCCGAGAGCATCTGGCCGGTGGCGTTCATGTCGTTGTCGATCGCCTGCTTGCCCGCCAGAACGATGCCCGGCTGCTCTTCCTCGACCACTTTGGCCAGAATCTTGGCAACTGCCAGCGGTTCGATATCGGTGTGCACGTCATCTGCGGCCACAACCAGAATGGCGCGGTCTGCACCCATGGCCAACGCGGTGCGCAGGGTTTCCTGCGCCTGCTTCACACCGATCGAAACGGCGACGACTTCGTCCGCCTTGCCGGCCTCTTTCAGGCGGATCGCTTCTTCGACGGCGATTTCGTCGAACGGGTTCATCGACATTTTGACATTGGCGAGATCGACACCGCTACCGTCCGCTTTCACGCGGACCTTCACATTATAGTCAATCACGCGTTTGACAGGCACGAGTACCTTCATTTTGCGCTTGCTCCTCACAAAAAACGGTAAGCCGCGTCGCGACTCCACCAATGCTCTCGGACGACTGAATAGCGTCTCAATTCGCGCGGCAACAGGGCAAAATCGTCACGTCATGATCTTGAGACGTCGCGTTTCGCAATTTTTGACGCAACGGCGCGAAATAATATTGCCAGAAGGTCAGCGCCTTAGCGGTTTGCGCCCGGAACCCACAACACATCCGCGGTGCCGTTTTCATTGGCGCAGCGGGCGGCGACAAAAAACCAGTCGCTAAGGCGGTTGAGGTATTTCACGGCGACCTCGTTCACCGGTTCCATATTGGTCAGCTCGACGGCTAGCCGTTCCGCCCGACGGGACACCGTGCGGCAGACATGAAGATGGGCCGCCAGACGTGAGCCGCCCGGCAGGATAAAGCTGCGCAGCGGTTCAAGGGTTTCGTTCATGGTGTCAATCTCGGCTTCCAGCCGGTCGATCTGGGCCGGAACGATGCGCAGCGGCGGAAAGTCGGCCTCGGCGTCCTTTTCCATGTCCGGGCGGCAGAAATCGGCACCCAGATCGAACAGGTCGTTCTGGATGCGCGACAGGGCCGCTTCGACTTCGCCTTCGGCCTCGGTCCGGGCGACGCCGACAAAGGCATTCAGTTCGTCAACAGTGCCATAAGCGGTGACGCGCCCCGAATATTTGGCAACACGTTCGCCATTTCCCAGTGCGGTTTTCCCGTCATCGCCGGTGCGCGTGTAAATCTTGTTGAGAACGACCATCTATTGCACTCCCTGTCCGCGCAAATAGACGTAGAGCACGATCAGCACGACGGCAATGAACTGAAACAGGATGCGCAGCTGCATCATCCGGTTGCTTTTCATCGCGGCGCTTTTGCCGCTTTTACCGAAATTGGAGATGCCGATTGCCAGCACGACGACAACCGCCGCCATGGCCAACAACAACACGACCATCAAAAGGTCCATGGGTACACCGTCCGGGTTTATTGTTTCGTTGACGTATCATCTAGCCCCACGGGCCTGAAAAGCGAACGGGTAATTTCGCCTCAGACGTCCGACAGGATGCGGTCGATGGTGCGGGTCGGCAGGATACGGCGCAGGTAGCCGGCGATATAGGTGGGGGTTGTGACGTAATAGCGCGCGCGCGGCCGTTTCGATTCGACCGCATGGGCCAGCTTGTCGGTCACCGCTGATGCAGGCAGTTCGAACCGGTCGGGACCGGAGGATTCATAAAGTCTTTTCAGCAGCGTCGCTTCATATTTCGCCCGCAGGGCCGAGTTCTGCCAATTGATGAACCGTTCGAAAAACGGGATCGAATTCTCGCGGATTTTCGAGGTGATCGGGCCGGGTTCGATCAAGACGACCTTGATGCCTGTATCTTTCAATTCCAGACGCAAAGTGTCCGTCAAACCCTCGACCGCGTACTTGGTCGCCACATACGCGCCCCGCCAGGGAAAGGCGACGAAGCCCAGGACCGACGAATTCTGAACGATTCGCCCGTGCCCCTGCGCCCGCATGACCGGAATCACCTGCCGCGTCAGTTCGTGCCAGCCAAAGAAGTTTGCTTCGAAAATCTGGCGCAGACCCTCGGTCGGCAGATCCTCGACCGCGCCGGGCAGGCCGTGCGCGCCATTGTTGAACAACGCATCCAGCGTGCCGCCTGTGGCTTCAAGCACTTCGGTCAGCCCGGCAGAGATACTGTCGGCATCCGTATAGTCGATCTGCGGGCTTTCAAACCCCTGCGCCCGCAGGCGATCGCAATCACGCTGTTGGCGGCAGGACGCAAAAACGCGCCAGCCGCGGGCGCGCATGCCATGGGCGGCATCCAGGCCGATGCCGGATGAGCAGCCGGTGATAAGAATGGTTTTCTGCATGATCTACCCAAAGCTGAAACTTGCGCCAAAGCTACGGCGCGGGTCAGCCCAGGACAATGACACCTTCGCGTCAGTTCGCGATTTTTCGGACCAGTGACGACGAAATCCATCCGACCTGTTGCTGGGGCAACACGCGCAGGCGCAACCAGCCGGTTCCGGATTCGCTCAGCACTTCGACCTTCTGGCCGATGTTCGCCTTGCCGATGATGGGATAGATCGTGCCTGGTCCGTCGCGCATATTCACCCGTGTGCCCGAGATTTCGCGGATGTCCTTTTCAGGTTCGGGAAGTGCCGGCGATTCCACGGCTTCCTGCGGCGTATCCTCGGTGATCTGACGCAACCCGGCCAACCCGTCTTCCAGCGAGGCGAGCGTGATGTTGGCGTCCTGATCTTCGAAAACCGTCAGACCCGAGAAAGACCCGAGGCTCGCATCCTCTGTGACGAACACGACAACCTCTTCCACTGCCAGATCCGGTTGGGCGCGCACGGTCGGTGCACGTGCGGCGACGCTGGTGACAAGCTCACTGACCTGAGCAGGCGCGACGGTTGACGGTTTAGGGGCTGAGGCGACACGTTCAGGTTGATCGGCGCGCAGGCCGCGCGGTTCGAAATCCGGTCCTCCGCTTATTACGTAAAAGCACCAGCCGAGTGCGGCGAAGGTAATAACAATAAGGCGCGTCATGGCGCATCCCCCGGTAATCGCAAGAAACAAGAAATAGGCAGTAGTTAATGCAGTCAGCCTACCATATTTCGCACCCCGAGTCGAAAACCGGGGGAAATCGGGGGGTTGTCTCCCCCTGTTGCAAAAAGCGCTACTTGTCCCCAGCAAAATACGCGCTGATTGCTTTACCACGGCGCGCTTGCGGCGTATCACATCATGTATGAACGATACGATCGACGACCCCAACATGGAGGCCCCTGGCAATGGGGGCGAGGTGGCCGAACCGCTGCGCCGCGCGATTGGCGAACGCTACCTGACCTATGCACTGTCCACCATCATGCACCGGGCTTTGCCCGATGCGCGCGACGGGCTGAAGCCGGTGCACCGGCGAATCCTGTACGCCATGCGGGAACTGCGACTCAGCGCGACCGGTGGATTCCGCAAGTCGGCCAAGATTTCGGGCGACGTGATGGGTAACTATCACCCGCACGGTGATGCCGCGATCTACGACGCGATGGCGCGTCTGGCGCAGGACTTCAATGTCCGTTACCCGCTGGTCGATGGGCAGGGGAACTTCGGCAATATCGACGGCGACAACCCGGCGGCCTCGCGCTACACCGAGGCGCGGATGACCATCGTGGCCGAAGCGCTGCTTGAGGGCCTGAACGAGGACGCCGTCGATTTCCGCGACAACTATGACGGTACGCTGACCGAGCCGGTCGTGCTGCCCGCGCAGTTCCCGAACCTGCTGGCCAACGGGTCCAGCGGCATCGCGGTCGGCATGGCGACGAACATTCCGCCGCATAATATTGCCGAGCTGTGTGATGCCTGTCTGCATCTGATCAAAACGCCCGATGCGCGCGACGATACACTGCTGAATTATGTCCCCGGTCCGGACTTCCCGACCGGCGGCGTAATCGTCGAGCCACCCGAGAACATCGCGCAGGCCTATCGCACCGGGCGCGGCTCCTTCCGTCTGCGCTGTAAGTTTGAGGTCGAAGATCTGGGTCGCGGCCAGTGGCAGATCGTAGTCACGGAGATCCCGTATCAGGTTCAGAAATCCAAGCTGATCGAAAAGATCGCGGAACTGATCCAGACCAAGAAAATCCCGATCCTTGCAGATGTGCGCGATGAATCGGCTGATGACATCCGCTTGATCCTCGAACCGCGTTCCAAGAATGTGGACCCCGAGGTGCTGATGGGCATGCTCTACCGCAACTCGGACCTTGAGGTGCGGTTCAGCCTGAACATGAACGTGCTGATCGACGGGGTGACGCCCAAAGTCTGTTCGATGAAGGAAGTGTTGCGCGCGTTCCTCGATCACAGGCAAGAGGTTTTGCTGCGCCGCTCGCGTCACCGTATGGCGAAGATCGATCATCGCCTTGAGGTTCTGGAGGGTTTTATCGTTGCCTTCCTGAACCTCGACCGTGTGATCGACATCATCCGTTATGACGATGACCCCAAAGCCGCCCTGATGCGCGAGGATTGGGGTATCGACCATGTCCGCGCCACCAGCGAGGCCGACTATGTTTCGCCCAAGCCGGGTGAGGGCGAACTGTCCGAGGTTCAGGTCGACGCGATCCTGAACATGCGCCTGCGCAGCCTGCGCCGTCTGGAAGAGATGGAGCTGGTGCGCGAGCGCGACGAATTGATGCTGGAGCGTGCCAATCTCGAAGACCTTCTGGCTGACCCGGCCCTGCAATGGGCCAAAATCGCCGAGCAGTTGAAGGAAACCAAAAAGACCTTCGGCAAAGACTACGAAGGCGGTGCGCGCCGGACGCAATTTGCCGAGGCTGGCAATGTCGAAGAAGTGCCGCTGGAGGCAATGATCGACCGCGAGCCGATCACCGTGGTCTGCTCTCAGATGGGCTGGATTCGGGCGATGACGGGCCATATCGACCTGAACCGCGAGCTGAAATTCAAGGATGGCGACGGCCCGCGTTTCATTTTCCACGCGGAAACCACCGACCGGCTGCTTGTTTTTGCCTCGAACGGGCGGTTCTACACGGTCAGCGCCGCCAACCTGCCCGGCGGGCGCGGCATGGGCGAACCGCTGCGCCTGATGGTCGACCTGCCGAACGAAGCGCAGATCGTCGATATCCTGATCCACAAGCCGAGGCGCAAGCTGTTGGTGGCCTCGGACGCTGGCAACGGGTTCATGGTGCCCGAGGATGACGTGCTGGCCCAGACCCGCAATGGCAAACAGGTGCTGAACGTCAAAGGGGACGAAGCGGCGGTGATCTGCAAACCGGTGGATGGCGATCACGTGGCAGTGGTGTCCCAGAACGGTAAGTTTCTTGTGTTCCCGACTGAGGAACTGCCTGAGATGACGCGGGGCAAAGGCGTGCGCCTGCAGAAATACAATATGGCCCGCGGGCGCCAGGGCACTCTGGAGTTGGACGGCGGGTTGTCGGATGTCACCACCTTCAACTGGGATGACGGCCTGAAATGGTCCATGGGTGGCGACAAGACCCGGCACGAGGCCGATATGTCCCAATGGCTGGCCAAGCGCGCCAGTGTCGGGAAAAAGCCGCCTTATGGCTTCCCGCGCGACTATAAATTCTCGTGATCGCGCAACACTTGCGGGTGGAATTCTGCCGATATGGCTTGGCACAGGCCGTATCGGTGCGCTAGATCAAAGAAAACAGGCCTATCGAGACGAGACATGTTGCGCATTCTGACCCTGATCACCGGATTGGCCCTGATGGGCGCGTGCACCCAGACGCAGGTTTATGAAGAACCTGAATCGCTGGGTGAATTTAAACTGCGCGTCAATTATGCGTTTGCTGAGAAAGCCAAGCAGGGGCCGGTTTCACGGGATGCGACGCCCAAAGAATGGGAAGAGGCCATTCAGAATGCGGTGGATATTCGTCTGGGCCGATACACAGGCGCGCAGGAATATGACATCGGTATTAGCCTGGAAGGCTACATGCTTGCCCCTCCGGGCGTTCCGGTGATCTACAACCCCAAAAGCACGGCGATTGTGCTGGTGAATGTCTATGACGTTCGCAACAAAGAGTTTTTGGCAAAAGCCAAGCAGTTCCAGGTGCTTGAAGACACGACCGGAGAAAGTGCTTTTGCCGGATCCGGTAATGCCCGGACAAGGGAAGAACAAATGAACGGTCTGGCGCTGAAGGTGGCGGACCGCGTCGAAGAATGGCTGGCCGAGGAACATGAAGAGAACGGCTGGTTCGACAGGCGACCCGACCTGATCCAACCGCTCGATTCCGGCGAAGTTACACAAAATCCGGCGTCGTAACCTGCTTTTCCCGCAGGATGTGCTTGATTTTCCCCTTTGAACCAAATATCTCGCGCGCGCAGATGTAACCACGGGACCAAGGGTCCCCCAAATCGCAAAAGGGCGCCTGAGGAATGGCAAAGGAAAAGTTTGAGCGTACAAAACCGCACGTCAACATCGGCACGATTGGCCACGTTGACCACGGCAAGACCACGCTGACCGCAG
>NZ_JBQFTI010000006.1:0-203084 GCF_056538575.1 Ruegeria sp. BG10
CGCATACGGAGACCGAAACCTTATCTGCACATGCCCACCCATGTCAGAATACGAAGACGCAGCAGAATAGCCAAAACCCCCGCCTCGGCGGGGGTTTTTTTCTAGGGTTGAAATCCTTCGGGCACGCCAAAAGGCGGCGTGTCCACGCTGGTTCCGGTCAGGGCGTGCAGAAACGCGATGAGGCTGTCAATTTCGGCGTCGGACAGATCAACAGGGGAGATGTCGATCTTGCTGCGCTGGCGGGCCATTTCCAGTTGGTCGTCCCATACGATGAAGTCTGCCCTTTGCAGCCACGGAACCTCGGGCAGCGCGGCCATGTCCGGGGACCATGCCGCAAGGCTGCGTTCGGGGTCCAGATGGTGGCGGATCATGCTTTCGAGGTCGGGGAATGCGCCGTTATGGCCGTAGGGGGCGGTCAGGGCAACATTGCGCAGCATCGGTGTGCGGAACCGGTAGGCGTCCTGCACCCGGTCGCTTTCGCCCATGCGGCCAACATCGCGGACATACGGGTCCCACTGACGGGTACGACCGGGGCCAAACGGCGGCAGTGCCAGTGCGTGGAACTTCTGATCGGACAATAGTGAACCGGAATGGCAGCTGGAACATCGGGCTTTGCCATAGAACAGGTCCATGCCGGCCCTTTGCGGTTGTGACAGCGCATCGCCCTCACCGGCCAGATACCGGTCAAACGGGCTGTCAGTGCTGCGCCATTCGGTGGCCATGAAGGCAGCGAGTGCGTTGGCGATCTGGGTGATCGTGATGTCTTCGGTCGTGGTAATTTCGCCAAAGGCCGCAACCATGGCCGGGCCATAGCGCGGATCGGTGCGCACGCGTTTAGCAAGGATCGGCCAGCCCTTGTCGATCCGGTCGTGTACCGCGCCGGTCACCTGATTTTCCGCGACATTTCCGGCCATTTCGAATTGCGAGATCAGCGGGAACAGCGCCTGCGCGGCCAACAGCGAGTTCAAACCTTCCGGCAACCATTCCTGCGCTGGTGAGTTGAAGCCGTTACCATAGACGTCCGACAGACTCAGGCGGCCGTCGTGAAACAGGGTGTGAATGTCCCGCGCGCCCAGGTTCCAAAGGCCCGGCGAATTGCGCGGGATACGTTTGCGGATCCGATCCGCGCCGGTGCCGGGCGTGCGCTCGGGGCCCAGGCCCTCACCGCCTTCGCCCATGCCCAGCGACAATCCGTCCGAGGTGCCGAATTCCGGGTGGTGGCAATGGGCGCAGGCGATGTTCCGGTTGCCCGACAGGATCGGGTCGTAAAACAGTTGATGTCCGATGGCCGCCTGTTTCATATCGAAGGGCAGAAAATCATCATCCGTCAGCGGGCGCGGCAAGTCTTGCGCCGCCGCAGTCCCTGCCAAAAGGAACGCAAACCCATGCGCCAGTTTGTATTTGCCCTTTGCCTGTTCGCGACCCCGGCTCTGGCCGAGCTGGAGCAGGCCCGCGATCTTATGGAGGCCGGCGAGTTCGAAGCCGCGCGCGAGGAACTTCTGCCCGCCGCCCGGTCGGGCAATGCCGAGGCCGAGGAACTGATCGGAGTGATGTACGGGCTTGGTCTTGGGGTCGAGCAGGATTACGAACGCGCCTTTGACTGGTATCTGCGCGCCTCGATGAAGGGTCATCCGGGGGCGCAGTCGGGTGTGGGCTGGTATTACGAACTGGGTCTCGGCATGCCCGCGCCCGATCTGGTGCGGGCCTATATGTGGTACACGCTCAGCGCGATTGGCGGTGACCCGGACGCCGCGATCAGCCTTGAGGAAGTGGTCAAGAAAATGTCGCCGGAGCAGATCGAAAGGGCGCATGTTCTGGTGAACGACTACAAAGGGTGGATGTACCCGTTTCGGTAAAGGGCCGGGCTGAATCCGCCCGGCCCGGTTTACATCAGTTCAGGTCCGCGTTGCGCGACGCGTTGACGTCCGCCTCGGCCGCGGCCACGGCTTCGGTCAGGGCGTTAAAGACCTCGTCGCCACGGGTCACGTTGGACTGGAACCATTCATAGACCGGGGTCGCGGCCTCTTTGAACGCGGCTTTCTGATCCGGGCTCGGAACATAGAGGTCACCACCACCGGCGACGAAATCCTCATAAGCCTGGATCGACTTGCGCTTGGGTGAGGCAAATGTGGCCTGTTGCAGCGCATAGAACCCGTCCACCACGACGCGGCGCATGTCTTCGGGCATCTCCTGGAACTTGGCGTTGTTCATCCACCACAGGGCACCCATATAGGCGTGACCGTCCAGCGTGACATATTGCAGACCCGCATCTGGGAATTTCATGCCCATGATGTCGGTTATGCCGTTCTTGGACCCTTCGACAACACCGGTCTGGAAGCTGGTGAACAGTTCCGGCCACGGGATCGGGGTCGGTGACGCGCCAAGTGCCTTGACCAGCTCCTGCGGCAGGTCGGCAACCACGGTGCGGATTTTCAGCCCTTCCATGTCGGCGGGTTCCGCAATCCGGCGCTGCGTGTTGGCGAAGTTGCGCCAGCCACCGGTGTTGCCGATGGTCATCAGGCGGATCGCGCCGCCGGAATCCTCAAGCGCCATGTCCCGCATCTTGCGGGTGAAATCACCGGACAACACATGTTCGGCAATGCGGTCATCGGCCATCAGGTAGGGCAGGTCCAGAACCTGCACGTAGGGAAAGATGCCCGAGGCGCCGCCCGAGGTGGAAATGTAGACGTCGATGGTGCCGTCCGCCACGCCCTGCAGGCATTCGGCCCCGTTCGAACACAGCTGCGTGCCGATGAACAGTTCCACCTCGATGGCGCCGTTCGAGGCCGCTTCGACATAGTTCTTGAAGACGATCAGACCGTCGTAATCCTCGTCGTTTTCATTCGAGTTTGCTGTGGCGCGCAGCGTGTAATCGGCTGCGGTTGCGGCAATGGCGGACGCGGCCACCAGCGATGTGGCCACCGCTGCGGTTTTGATGAAGCTTCTGAGCATGCGTTTCCTCCCTGTGATACTCAGTTAGTTTGCAAATCCCGTTATCCTCGGGATCGTCATGGAGATTGCGGGGACATAGGTGATCAGGAAGATCACTATGATTTCGACGGCCAGGAACGGCAGGATGGCCTTGGCAATGGTCTCGACCCGTTCGCGCGACACGGCAGCCGCCACAAACAGCACCAGCCCCATGGGCGGCGTGGCCAGGCCGACAGTCAGGTTGACGCTCATGATAATGGCAAAGTGGATCGGGTCCACACCAAGGCTGGTGAAGATCGGGGCCAGGATCGGGCCAAGGATGATGATCGCCGGTCCGGCGTCCAGAAACATGCCGACAATGAACAGCAGCAGGTTGATCAGTAGCAGCAGGATCAGCGGGTTTTCCGAAAGACTGAGGATCAGCTGCGCCAGCTGTTCCGGCGCGTGGCTGAGGCTGACCACGGTCTTGAACGCCATCGCGGCACCCACCAGCAGCAGAACAACGGCCGAGGTCAGCCCGGCATTGCTGAGGATCTCGGGCACTTCCTTCAGGGTCAGCGTGCGCAGGACGAAGAACCCGATGATGAAGGCATATCCCACCGCCACGGCGGCGGCCTCGGTTGGTGTGAAGATGCCGCCCAGGATGCCGCCCAGAATGATCACCGGGGTCATCAGCGGGAAAAAGGCCTTGAGGCTGGCTTGACGGCGTTCGGGCCATGTGTATTTGCGGCTGGCGACGGGAAAGTCATATTTGTCGGCCATGAATTTGATCATCAGCATCAGGCCCACACCGACCATCACGCCGGGCACGATGCCCGCCAGGAACAGGGCGGCAACGCTTTCGCCCATGACATAGGCGTAGATGATCATGATGCCCGAGGGCGGAATGATCGGACCGATCACCGAACTGGCGGCGGTGATCGCAGCGGCGAATTTCCGGGAATAGCCCTGCTTTTCCATTGCCGGGATCAGCATCGACCCCAGAGCCGATGTGTCGGCCACAGCCGAACCGGACAGCCCGGCGAACAGGATGGAACTCAGCACATTCACATGCGCCAGCCCGCCACGGAAATGGCCCATCAGGGCCTGGCTGAACTCGACCAGCCGGATGGTGATACCGCCCCGGTTCATCAACTCGCCGGCCAGCATGAAGAACGGAATCGCCATCAGCGGAAAACTGTCCATCCCGTTATAGACATTGCGATACAGCAACGTGATGTCATTGGTCTGACCGTTCAGCCACAGCAGGATGCCCGGCGCGGCCAGAAGCGCGAAAAAGACCGGCAGGCCGATCATCAGGAAGATAAGGAAGGTGGGAAGGAACCAAATCAGCATTTATTCAGCCCCCACTGGTGCTTCGGCAATTTCAGGCAGCAGGTCACCGCCGCCAAGCAAGGTGATGACGGCGCGCAGGATCAGCTCGATATTGACCGAGATCAGCAGAATGACCCCCACCAGCAACGACGCCATCATCCAGCTGCGCGGGACGCGGAACCATTCGTCAAAACCGAAGGAGGTGGGCAGGTACAGCGCCGCAGTGGCGAATTTGCCGCCAAAGCCGGTAACCTCGGACCAGCCAATGCCGACCGCAACCAGCAGCACCGCCAGCGACACCAGCAACAGGAAGATGTTCAGGGTCTGGCCCAGTACCCGGGGCAGCATCATCGGCACCATGTCGATGGCCACGAACCCGCCGCGCCGAAAGGCGGTCGGGGCCATCAGCCCGGTCATCCACAGCATGCAGAACCGCGCGGCTTCGTCTGGCCAGGGCAGGGCGTTGCCCAGCACGTACCGAAAGAAAACCTGAATCAGGATCGCGACCACCATCAGCGCAATTGCAACGACGCCAACCGCGCGGCCCAGTCGCAGCGCGGTTTCGTTCACGAATGCAATCGGCGCAAGCACCGATGTCAATCCGCCCATGCGGATCCTCCCTTTTTCAGCCGCAGGTTTTTCCCGCGGTCGTCATATCGCGCTTATTTATGCGCGAATTGGCCGAGTTTTCCGGCGTAAAAGGTCAGAGCGTCTCCATCCGCCATGCTGGCCCTCAGAACCTTGCCCACCACAATAACGTGATCGCCCGCATCGTGATACGCATGTTGTTCACATTCGAACCGCGCCAGGCAATCCGGCAGCAATGGCGTGCCGTTCTTGCAGTGGTCGTGGTCGATATCCTTCAGGGCATGGGCGTTTTTCGAACACCCGAAACAAAGCTCGGCCTGTTCGGTGGACAGGACATGCACGGTAAAGTGCCGCGCATTCCGAAAATAGGGGAACCGCCGCGAATTGCGATCTGCCGCCCACATCACCAGCGGCGGGTCCAGCGAAAGCGAGGAAAAACTGTTCGCGGTGATGCAGATCGGGCCGTCATCGCTGTTGCAGGTCACGATCGTGACACCGGTGGCAAAGCGGCCGAAGGCGTCGCGCAAGGTTCGGGTGTCGTCCTTGTGCGGGACGAATGTGTGGGTGAAATCCTTTGAGATTGCATTCATCATGGTACCTCATGTCCCAGCGCCGCCTCGTACAGGCGGAACCAGGTTTCGCGATCCAGTTTGACTTTCAAAGCGTCTGAAATGCCTTTGATGCGGTCCAGGTTGTTGGTGCCCAGAACCGGCAGGATGCCCGCCGGGTGCGCCAGCAGGAAGGCCACCGCAACAGCGGCGCGATCGACGCCGAATTCCGCCGCGACCTCGTCAGCCACAACGCCCACCGGAGGGTTCCCGGCCATCAGCATGCCGCCGCCCAGCGGCGACCACGCCATCAGCGGGTGCCCGTGCTGCTGGTGAAACGCCAGATCGCCATTGGTAAAGGCGCTGATTTCGCCCAGCGAGATTTCGATCTGGTTGGTGACCAGCGGGGTCTTCATCGCCGATTGCAGCAGCGACCAGTCCCAGGGTCTGAAGTTCGACACGCCCACCGCGCCCACCTTGCCGCTGGCGACGACCTCATCCAGCGCGGCCCCGGTTTCATGATGATCCATGAACGGGTCGGGGCGGTGGATCAGCAGCAGGTCGATATGGTCGATGGCCATCTCGGACAGCGAGGTTTCGACCGATTTCACGATATGCGCGCGCGACGTGTCGTAGTATTTCACCTTCGCATGCGCGTATCGGCCGCAGGGGGCGACGATGTCGCATTTGGTGACGATCTCCATCTTCTGGCGCAACGCGGGATTTGCGCGCAGCGCGGCGCCCAGCACGGCCTCGGCGTTGTAGTCGCCATAGATATCGGCCTGATCGAAGCTGGTGATGCCCTGATCCAGACAGGCCTGGATCTTGGCTTCGACGTGGCCCGCCGATGTATCGCTGTCATCGCCCAGCCGCCACATGCCATAGACCAGGCGGCTCATCTCCAGCGACTCGGTTAGTTTCACGCGTTGCATCAGCGGCGGACTCCGTTGCCCAGCGGGGTGGCCGGCGTATTTAGCGGCACGCGCCCATAAGCCTCGGGCAGCGAGCAGGTTTTCAGGTTCGGCATCACGCGGGTGCCGAAATGGCGAGCTTCGTCCATATGCGGATAGCCCGAGAAGATGAAAGCGCGGATGCCCATCTTCTGGTATTCCTCGATCTTGGTCATAACCTGATCGGTCGACCCGACCAGCGCTGCGCCGCAGCCCGAACGCGCCCGGCCAACACCGGTCCACAACCCGGGTTCGACATAGCCGTACTCATCCGCAAGATCGCGGTTCCTGGCCTGATGCGCCACGCCCAGCGAGGTTGCGTCCAGCGCCCGTTCGCGGATGGCGCGGCCATATTCGTCGTCCAGTTTGGACACGATGTAATCCGCGTATTCCTGCGCCTCGGCCTCGGTGTCGCGGACGATCATGTGCACGCGCAGACCGTAATCCAGCGTTCGGCTGTAGTTCTCCGCCACCGCGTGGACCGCCCTCATCCGTTCGGCCAGCTGGTCCTTGGTTTCCGGCCACATCAGGTAGACGTCGCAATGCTCGCCGCACAAATCCAAGGCGGATGGGGAATAGCCGCCGAAATACAGCAGCGGCCCGCCGGTCTGATAGGGTTTCGCGGGATCGGTGGTCAGGCCCGAGAAGTTATAGACCTCGCCCGCATGATTGATCTCATCCTGCGTCCAGGCCTGTTTCAGAATCTCCACCACTTCGCGCGAACGTTGATAGCGATAGGCGCTGTCGGCCTTTTCGCCGGGGAAGTCGGATGAGATGATGTTGACCGTCAGCCGCCCCTGCAGCATGTGATCCAGCGTAGCGATGGTGCGGGCCAGCATGATCGGCTGCATCTCGCCACAGCGCACGGCGGCCAGAAGGTTGATCTTTTCAGTGATCGGCGCGCAGCCGGCGACAAAGCTGAGCGTATCCTGACCGACCTGATAGGACGACGGGCACAGGATATTGCGGAACCCCTGCGCCTCGGCCTCTTTGACGATGCCGGAACAATGATCCCAGCTTGATCGCAGATCGCCCTCCGGCACACCGAGGAACTGATAGTCGTCCGAACACAGCGCCGCGAACCACGACACTTCGGCCGCGTCCAGATCGGAGGATGTGATGGGGACGATGGTCATTTGATTCGTTCTCCGGACAACTTTGACTTTCCTCTTGCGTAGCAACCGCTTTGATGTAGATCAATAGTGTATCAATTTTTTCTGCGACTCAGTGAAGCGCCCAAGAATGTCCACCAACGGCCGAAACCCGAACGCCCTTCCGATCTATGTTCAGATCGCCGAGCTTCTGATCCGCGATATCGCCGCCGGACGGCTGATCGACGGTGAGCGTCTGCCGCCCGAACGGGACATGGCGGCAAACCTGAATGTCTCGGTCGGAACGCTGCGAAAATCACTCGCCGAGCTTGAGAAAAAGGGAATGCTTGAGCGCATACAGGGGTCGGGTAATTACATCCGCGAGACAGGAACCCAGAACAGCGTCTATGCGATGTTCCGCCTGGAACTGCCCGAAGGGGGCGGCCTGCCGCGGGCGGATGTCCTGTCGGTCGATCAACTGGCCAAGCCCGGCTATCTGCCGCGTTTCGGAACTTCGGACCGAGGCTCGCGGGTGCGGCGGATGCGCTATCTGAATGACACAATTATCGCGGTTGAGGAAATCTGGCTGGACGAATCGGCCGGACGGATCGATCGGGCGCTGTTGTCGGACTCGCTGTATCGCTACTACCAGCACCAGCTGGGGTTCTGGATAACGCGGGCGGAAGACCGGGTTACGGTGCGCCCCTTGCCCGACTGGACACCGCTTGCCTTTACAAAGCCGGTCGGCGAAACGGCAGGTTATATCGAACGGTTCAGCTGGTCCGACCGGCCCGAGCCGGTGGAGTTTTCGAAAACGTGGTTCGATCCGGATCGGGCCACCTATGTCCAACGCCTGAAGTAAAAGGAAACACGCATGACCCGGACCATCAATTACGGGCTGATCGGATGCGGCATGATGGGGCAGGAGCACCTGCACAATATCGCCCTGCTGGAGGGTACGCGCGTTTCGGCGGTGTATGAACCGGATGCCGGCATGGCGCAGGCCGCGCGGACCATTGCGCCGGACGCGGTTCAGGTGTCCTCGGTTCAGGAGCTTCTGGCGGTCGGGGATCTGGACTGCATCGTGATCGCCAGCCCCAATCACCTGCATGTGGATCAGATCGACGAGATCGCCCGGACCCGGCCGCTGCCTCTGCTGGTGGAAAAACCCCTGTTCACCGATCCCGCAGACGCGACCCGGCTGGACGCCATTCAGCAAAGCTATCCGCATCCGATCTGGGTGGCGATGGAATACCGCTACATGCCGCCAATCGCGGCGCTGATTTCGGAACTGCAGGCAACCGGCGGCGTCAGAATGCTGTCGATCCGCGAGCACCGCTTTCCGTTTCTGGAAAAGGTCGGAAACTGGAACCGTTTCAACCGCAACACCGGCGGCACCTTTGTCGAGAAATGTTGCCATTTCTTCGACCTGATGCGGCTGATCCTGCAATCCGACCCGGTCCGCGTGACCGCAAGCGGCGGGCAGGCGGTCAATCACCTGTCCGAATCCTATGACGGCGAAGTGCCGGATGTTCTGGACCATGGCTATGTCATGGTGGATTTCGCCTCGGGCGCGCGGGCGATGCTTGAATTGTGCATGTTCGCCGAAGGCTCGCGCTATCAGGAGGAAATTTCCGCCATCGGTCCTGACGCAAAGATTGAGGCGCTGGTGCCCGGTCCGGGCCGGTTCTGGCCCGCCCATCTGGGCGCGCCGCCAGTGCCGCAGGTCATCGTCAGCCCGCGCAATCCCAAGGGGCCGGTGGTCAAGGACATTCCGGTTGATCCGCGCCTGCTGGCCGCCGGTGATCACAACGGATCGACCTATTACCAGCATCAGGGGTTTCTGGCGGTTCTGCGCGGTGAAAAGGCGCAGCCGGATGTCAGCCTGCAGGACGGTCTTTGGGCAGTAAAGATCGGTCTGGCGGCGCAACAGGCGCTGGCAACCGGCGAGACGGTTCGCTTTGACGATTGAAGCCGATAGGAAACCTGCGTTCCGGATTCGCACAAAAAGGGGTGTCGTTTTTGGCGTCTGATGGGTCTTTTTCACTTGCTGAGTGAATTTTGACGCAATAGCTCTGTCCGTGGGACACCCCTCCCCAACGAGGGGCGTGTATCTGGAAGGGTAATACAGATGACTATAGAACAACCGGTGTCGCACGACACCGTGCGCAAACCTGATGTGCGGCCGGCGAATCCGCGTTTCTCTTCGGGCCCCTGCGCCAAACCCCCCACATTTGATGTGACCAAACTGGCTGATGCCGCGCTGGGCCGGTCGCACCGGGCCGCCGTCGGCAAGGATAAGCTGAAGGCCGCCATCGAAGGCACGCGCGAGGTGCTGGGCATTCCGGCGGATTACCGGATCGGCATCGTGCCTGCCTCGGACACAGGCGCGGTTGAGATGGCGCTGTGGTCGCTGCTGGGCGAGCGCAAGGTCGAGATGCTGGCCTGGGAGAGCTTTGGCTCTGGCTGGGTGACCGATGTGGTCAAGCAGCTGAAGATCGACGCCGAGGTGAAAACTGCGGATTACGGGCAGATCGTGGATCTGGCTTCGGTCGATTTCGCCAATGACGTTGTGTTTACTTGGAACGGTACGACTTCGGGCGTGCGGGTTCCGAATGGCGAATGGATCACCGATGAACGTCAGGGTCTGACCATCTGTGATGCGACCTCGGCGGCTTTTGCCATGGACCTGCCGTGGGACAAGCTGGATGTGACCACCTTCAGCTGGCAGAAAGTGCTGGGCGGAGAAGCGGCCCATGGCATGCTGATCCTGTCGCCCCGTGCTGTAGAGCGGTTGGAGAGCTATACCCCCGCGTGGCCGCTGCCTAAGATTTTCCGTCTGACCAAAGGCGGCAAGCTGATCGAAGGTATCTTTGCTGGTGCAACGATCAACACGCCCTCGATGTTGGCGGTCGAAGATTACCTGTTTGCGCTGGACTGGGCACGCTCGGTCGGAGGTCTGCAAGGCTTGATCGCACGCGCCGATGCCAATGCCGGTGCAGTGCATGCGTTCTGCGACCAGAACGACTGGATTGCCAATCTGGCCGAGGACGCGGCGACGCAGTCGAACACTTCGGTCTGTCTGAAGTTCACCGACGCGCGCATTCAGGACGGTGCTGCGTTCGCCAAGGCCGTGGCCAAACGGCTGGAGGCCGAAAATATCGCGCTGGATATCGGTGCCTATCGCGACGCGCCCGCGGGTCTGCGCATCTGGTGCGGCGGCACGGTCGAGACCTCGGATATCGAGGCGATGCTGCCCTGGCTGGCATGGGCTTTTGAAACCGAGATCGCGGCGCAAACCGAAGCTGCCTGACATATTTACCGGGCCGTAACTGGCCCGGGCATTTTCCAATACATCAAGGACCAGAGATATGGCCCCCAAAGTACTCGTCTCCGACAAGCTTAGCGAAACCGCCGTGCAGATTTTCCGCGATCGCGGCATCGACGTGGATTTCATGCCCGATCTGGGCAAGGACAAAGACAAACTGGCCGAGGTGATCGGCCAGTATGACGGCCTTGCCATCCGTTCCGCCACCAAGGTCACGCCGACCATTCTGGACAAGGCCGACAAGCTGAAGGTTATCGGCCGCGCCGGGATCGGCACCGACAATATCGACAAGGAAGCCGCCAGCAAGAAGGGCGTGATCGTGATGAACACGCCGTATGGCAACATGATCACCACAGCCGAACATGCCATTGCGATGATGTTCGCCGTGGCGCGGCAAATCCCCGAAGCCAGCACCTCGACGCATGCAGGCAAGTGGGAGAAGTCCAAGTTCATGGGGATCGAGCTGACCAACAAGACGCTTGGCGTCATCGGTGCGGGCAATATCGGCGGCATCGTCTGTGAACGGGCGCTGGGCCTGAAGATGAAAGTGGTGGCATATGATCCCTATCTGAGCCAGGAGAAAGCCGCCAAGATGGGTGTCGAAAAGGTCGAACTGGATGATCTTCTGACCCGCGCCGACTTCATCACCCTGCACGTGCCGCTGACGGACCAGACCCGCAACATCCTGAGCCGCGAGAATCTGGCCAAAACCAAGCCGGGCGTGCGCATCGTCAACTGCGCCCGTGGCGGTCTTGTGGATGAGGCCGCGCTGGCCGAGATGCTGCAATCGGGTCATGTCGCTGGTGCCGCCTTTGACGTGTTCAGCCAGGAACCGGCCAAGGACAACCCGCTGTTCAACCTGCCCAACGTGGTCTGCACCCCGCATCTGGGCGCGGCGACGACCGAAGCGCAGGAGAATGTGGCGCTACAGGTGGCCGAGCAGATTTCCAACTATCTGCTGACCGGGGCCGTGGAAAACGCCCTTAACATGCCCAGTGTGACGGCCGAAGAGGCCAAGGTCATGGGGCCGTGGATCAAGCTGGCCGGTCATCTGGGCAGCTTTATCGGCCAGATGACGGATGAGCCGATCAAGGCGATCAACATCCTCTATGACGGTGTGGCGTCCGAGATGAACCTGGCGGCGCTGAACTGCTCGGTCGTGGCGGGGATCATGAAAAAGGTCAATCCCGAGGTGAATATGGTCTCGGCCCCGGTTGTGGCCAAGGAACGCGGTATTCAGCTTTCGACCACAAACCAGGACAAATCCGGTGCCTTTGAAGGTTATATCAAGGTGACCGTAGTGACCGAAAAGCGCGAGCGTTCGATCGGGGGCACCGTGTTCAGCGACGGCAAGCCGCGTTTCATTCAGATCAAGGGCATCAATATCGACGCCGAAGTTGGGGCCCACATGCTCTATACCACCAACGAAGATGTGCCGGGCATCATCGGGACGCTGGGCCGGACCATGGGGGAAAGCAACGTCAACATCGCCAACTTTACCCTAGGCCGGTCTGAGGCGGGCGGCGAAGCCATCGCGCTGTTGTATGTGGACGAGCCGGTTCCGGCCGAAGCGCGTGCCAAACTGGCGGAAACCGGTCTGTTCACCCAGATCAAACCGCTGGAATTCGACGTTGCCTGAACGGAAGTGTTGAATTTCCGAGACAATTTCTGCCCGCGCCCGCACCGGCGCGGGTATTTTCTTTTCCCGATCCGCATTTCGCGCCACAAGCAAACTATTCAAATCTCTGAGGGTTTTTCGTGACATCCCCCATTTACGCCATTGGCGACATTCACGGTCAGCTTGAGATGCTGGAACATGCCCTGCACCTGATCGCGCGCGACGGCGGGCCGGATGCCCGGATCGTGTTTCTGGGCGATTATGTGGATCGCGGCCCCGACAGCCGCGGCGTTCTGGACCTGCTGATCGCCGGGCAGCGCGCTGGGCGGAACTGGGTCATGGTCAAGGGCAATCACGACCGGATGATGACGCGTTTCGTGCAGGATTGCGAGATTGCGGACAGGCATCTGCCGGTCACGCTCAGCTGGTTGCACCCCCGGTTGGGAGGTCGCGAATCGCTGGCCTCCTACGGCGTCGAGGTGACGGACAATGACCGCATTTTTCAGGTGAACGAACGGGCCCGTGCTGCTGTGCCGCCTGCCCATGTCGATTTTGTCAACGCTCTGCCGACCTATCATCAGCACGGTGATTTGCTGTTCGTGCACGCAGGCATCCGCCCCGGTCTTCCGCTGGAGCAGCAGTCCGAGGACGATCTGGTCTGGATCCGGCACGTCTTTCTACGCCACGCCCAACCGCACCCGTGGCTGATCGTGCACGGGCACACGCCGGTGGACCGGGCCGAACATTGCGGCAATCGCATCAATCTGGATGCGGGCGCGGGCTATGGCCGGCCGCTGGCGACGGCGGTTTTCGAAGGGCGCCAATGCTGGTTGCTGACCGGGGTCGGGCGCGTGCCGCTGGTGCCTAGCCCGTCGTGAACAGGTCTTTGTACGTGTCACGCAGCACGTTCTTCTGAACCTTGCCCATGGTGTTGCGGGGCAACTCGTCCAGTACGATCAGCCTGCGGGGATGTTTGAACCGGGCCAGAGCATCATTTACACGGGTCAGAATGGCCTTTGGATTCAGGATCTGGCCCGGTTCCGGCACCAGAATGCCCAGAACGGTCTCGCCGAAGTCGGGATGTGGCACGCCGATTACAGCGCTTTCCAGCACGCCGGGCTGGTCGTCCAGCACCAGTTCGACCTCTTTGGGATAGATGTTGTACCCGCCCGAGATGATCAGGTCCTTGCCGCGCCCGACGATATGGACATAGCCGTCCTCATCCACGCGGCCCAGGTCGCCGGTGATAAAGAAGCCGTCCTCGCGCAGTTCGGCAGCGGTTTTCTCGGGCATCTGCCAATAGCCCTGGAACACGTTCGGGCCGCGCACCTCGATCATGCCAATCTCGCCCTGCGGCAAAGCCTCGCCTGATTCGGGGTCAGTCACTTTCAACTCGACATCCGGCAAGGGGAGGCCCACCGTCCCCGCGCGACGCTCGCCGTCATAGGGGTTTGAGGTGTTCATGTTGGTTTCGGTCATGCCATAGCGTTCAAGGATGCGGTGGCTGGTGCGGGCTTTGAACCGCTCATGGGTTTCCGCCAGCAATGGGGCCGAGCCCGAGATGAACAGCCGCATATGCCGGGCCAGATCGCCGGTGAAACGATCGTCGCCAAGCAGGCGCGTATAGAAAGTCGGAACCCCCATCATCGCGGTTGTGTCAGGCATCAGGCGCAACATGTCGTCCAGATCGAATTTCGGCAGAAAGATCATCGACCCGCCCGAGGCCAGCACCACATTCGTCGCCACAAACAGCCCGTGGGTGTGAAAGATCGGCAGCGCGTGCAGCAAGCAGTCCTGTGGCGTGAACCGCCATTCCGCTACCAGCGTTTCGGCGTTTGACAGCAGGTTCTGTTGCGTCAGCATCGCCCCTTTGGACCGGCCTGTTGTGCCCGATGTGTAAAGAAAGGCGGCCAGATCGTCCGCCTGGCGCCGGACCGGCGCGAACGCGGGCAGCATTCCCAGCGCCCGCCGTGTCAGGCTGCCTGATCCATCAGCATTCAGCGTTTCAAGCCGGGCGTTTTGCGCCTGCGCAATCGGTGCCAGCCCCTCTTTCCGCGCTGCGTCGCAAACCACCAGCGCCGCGCCACTGTTTTCTATGAAATAGCCGAGTTCGGCCGTTGTGTAGGCGGTGTTCAGAGGCAGGAAAATCAGCCCGGTCTGTACGCAGGCCGCATAGAGCGCCAACGCCTCCGGCGACTTTTCAACCTGAACCGCCACCCGGTCGCCGGGCTCAAGTTCGAACCCGTTCAGCGCGTTGGCGATCCGGGCGGCGGTGTCCAGAAATTCTGCATGGGTCAGGGTCCGGCCGTCAGGCAAACGCAGGAACGGCGTGTCCTTGCCCGCATGAATCCCAAACAAGCGATCATAAAGCGGGTTGCCCATTCCATTGTTCCCTCGTCCCGGATCAGTCTGGTCTGAATCTGGCGCGGATTGAAAAGGGGGTAAAGCCCCGTGCGCAGAATTTGGACCGATGATCAGAACTGTGTGGTCATGCGGTACCCGGCGGCAAAGAACATCTTGGCAAACGTCACCGGCTGGCCCTGTAGCCAGGTGATCCGCTCGGCCGTGAATACCGGCTCGCCTTCCGGCACATCCAGAAAGCCCGCGACCGTGGCATCCGCACGGCTGGCCAGAAAGCTCAGTTCGACATTGGTGAAAGGAACGGTCTGGATCAGCCATTCATTCGGGCCGACATCCGAGAAATCCGCCTGCGCGACCTGCGGAACCGAGGCAGTGACGATCCAGCGATCCTCGTACTGAAACGGGGTGTTGCCGTTGAAATGCATGCAGCGCACATGCACGACGCTTTGGCCGGGCGGCAGCGCCAGCCGCGCGCTCAGCCATTCCGGAGCGGTCTCGGAGCCGGAGGCCACCAGCGCATAGCGATAGGTGCCGCCCAAAGCCTCGACTTCATCGCGCACCATCGGGATGGTGAAACGGGCCTGTCGCCGCGGCGCGCTGAGAACCCGCGTGCCGGCCTTGCGCCGGCGTTCCAGAAACCCCTCATCCGCCAGTTCCCGCAGCGCCCGGTTGACGGTGGTGCGGGTGCAGGAAAACTCGACCGCAAGCTCCTGCTCGTTGGGCAACAGGGAGTCGGGCTGCCATTCGCCAGACCGGATCCGCTCAAGCACGGTCTGCTTGATGTCCTTGTAGCTGGTGGTGTCATTGGGTTGGGGCATGGTGCCGGTTCCTTTAAACCGAGGCCAAAAGGCCCGCAATCGCGGATCTGTATGCAGGAAGGATCTGGTCGCGGGCAACGTGGCGGCCTTGTTTGACCATATGCCGCCCGGCGCTCCACAGGTCGGTGACAAGCCCGTCGGGCGCGGCAAAGCACAGGCCATCCAGAAGCTGATCATCGGTCAGGGCGCAAAGCGCGGGATGCTGCCGGTCGATTGCCACCAGATCAGCCAGCTTGCCTTTGGCGATCACCCCCGCATCGCGGCCAAGGGCCTGAGCGCCGCCCTGTGCCGCGCCGGTATAGATCGCCTGTCCGACTGACCCCTCGCCCGTGATCAGAATGGCGCGTTCCTTGTCACGCAGGCGTTGAGAATATTCCAGCATTCGCAATTCCTCGGACATCGAAACCCTTATATTAGAGTCTGATCCCACGCCAAACCGCCCGTTTTCGACGATGTAGGTGGCACCGTTGAAAATGCCGTCGCCCAGATTGGCTTCGGTGATCGGGCACAGCCCCGCAACCGCACCAGAGCGGGCCAGCGCGCGGGTTTCCGCATCGGTCATATGGGTGGCGTGGATCAGGCACCAGCGCGCGTTGACCTCGGCAATCTCCAAAAGCCAGGCCACCGGGCGCTGCCCCAGCGCGGCCTGAACATCGTCCACTTCCTGAAGCTGTTCAGCGATATGGATATGCACCGGTCCGCCGGGCACGGCCTGAAGCACCGCGTGCAGATCGGCCGGGGACGTTGCCCGCAGGGAATGCGGTGCGATGCCGATTACGGAATCTGAATGGGGCAGGGTCGCACGACACTGTTGGACAAGGTCCAAAAACCGGCCCACATCATTGCCGAACCGCACCTGCCCGCCCGCCAGCGGCTCCTGCCGGACACCGCCATAGGTGTAGAGCACCGGCAAGTGGGTCAGGCCGATCCCCGTCAGATTTGCGGCGGCAAAGATACGCTGGCTCAACTCGGACAGGTGATCATAAGCGGTGCCGCCGGGTTGATGGTGGACATAGTGAAATTCACCGACCGAGGCATAGCCGGCCTCCTGCATCTCCATGAACACCAGCGCGGCGATGGCCTCGATCTGTTCCGGCGTAAGCCTGTCCAGGAACCGGTACATCAGGTCACGCCAGGTCCAGAAACTTTCGCGCCCCGCTGCCCGGCTTTCCGTCATTCCGGCCATGGCCCGCTGAAACGAATGGCTGTGCAGGTTGGCCGGCGCGGGCAGCAGAACGTCAACCCGCGTGTCCTCGGGCGATGCGGGCACATCGTGTTGCACGTCATTGATCCGCCCATGGTCAAGCTCGACCCGAAGGTTGCTGACCCAGTCAGAGCCTAACAAGGCCGTTTTGGCGTGAATCGACATTCCGTTTCCATTTTGTGTAGACTTTATCAAGTTACACATATACGAAAAATCAAGACAAGAGGGGAGCCCAAAAGAATCGCCATGCCGAAAAAAACGGTCCTCACCAGTGCTCAGGTCGCAACGATGGGTGGCGGTGGTACACCCTATGGGCTGTGTCAGGATGCGGCCATTGCCATGTCCGGCGCCGCAATCGACTGGGTCGGGCCCAGGCAGGATTTACCCGCGGAGTTCGCGGATTGGCCGGTCAGGGACTTCGGCGACAGGCTGATCACGCCCGCCCTGATCGACGCGCACACGCATGTCGTGTTTGGCGGTAACCGCGCGGCCGAGTTCGAAATGCGCCTGAACGGTGCGACTTACGAAGAAATCGCGCGCGCGGGCGGTGGTATTTTGTCCACGGTCAACGCGACCCGGGCAGCCAGCGAAGACGCCCTGCTGTCCGATGCTCTGACGCGCGTGGATGCATTGCTGGCCGAAGGGGTCGGCTGCATCGAGATTAAGTCCGGCTATGGTCTGGATACAGAGACTGAATTGAAGATGCTGCGCGTTGCCCGCCGGATCGGTCAGGCCCGCCCTGTGCAGATCAGAACCAGCTTTCTGGGGGCGCATGCGGTTCCGCCAGACTATGCCGGGCATCCGGACGCCTATATTCAAAAGGTCTGCATCCCGACTCTGCGTGCGGCGCATGCACAGGGGCTGGTGGATGCGGTGGACGGGTTTTGCGAAGGCATCGCGTTCACCCCGGACCAGATCGCACAGGTATTCGACGTCGCGCATGAGCTTGGCCTGCCGGTTAAATTGCACGCGGAACAGTTGTCAAACCTCGGCGGGGCGCGGCTTGCAGCTTCATACGGTGCCATGTCGGCGGATCACATCGAATATCTGGATGCCGACGGGGTGGCGGCGATGGCCCAGGCGGGCACGGTTGCCGTTCTGTTGCCGGGTGCGTTCTACACGTTGCGGGAAACGCAGATACCCCCGGTCGAACTGCTGCGCAGCCATCAGGTTCCGCTGGTTCTGGCAACGGATTGCAACCCCGGCTCGTCCCCTCTGGCGTCGCTGCTGTTGACCCTGAATATGGGTTGCACCCTGTTCCGCCTGACCCCCGAAGAGGCGCTGGCCGGTGTCACACGGAATGCCGCGCGCGCGCTGGGGATCGAAAACGCCGGCACAATAGCGCCCGGCCAACGCGCGGATCTAGCGGTCTGGGATGTCGCGCATCCGGCGGAACTCTCCTATCGCATCGGGTTCAACCCGTTGCACACACAAATTTTCGGAGGATCGGGATGACCCCCTTGTCGCTTCGTCCCGGGCAGGTATCGCTGCCGCAATTGGCCGAGATTTATTGGAACGAAACCGCCGCAGTGCTGGATGCCGGGTGCCGGCCAGGGGTGGAGGCCGCGGCGCAGCAGATTGCCAAGGCCGCTCAGGGCGCGGATCCCGTTTATGGTGTCAATACCGGGTTCGGCAAGCTGGCCAGTCACAAGATCGCGCCTGCGGATACCTCGACCCTGCAACGCAACCTGATCCTCAGCCATTGTTGCGGGGTCGGGCCAGCGGTGCCTGTTCGGCTGACCCGGTTGATGATGACGCTAAAGCTTTTGTCCTTTGGCCGCGGCGCTTCCGGGGTGCGGTGGGAGTTGATCGAACTGCTGCAACAGATGCTGGCCCGTGGGGTGACACCGGTGATCCCGGCGCAGGGCTCGGTCGGGGCGTCGGGTGATCTTGCGCCGCTGGCCCATATGACAGCGGTGATCATAGGCGCGGGTGAGGCCGAGGTGAACGGCACCGTCCTGCCGGGTGATCAGGCCCTCAGATTCGTCGGGTTAGAGCCTGTTGAGCTGGGCCCCAAGGAGGGACTCGCCTTCATCAACGGCACCCAGTTTTCCACTGCTTTCGCGCTGGCCGGTCTGTTCGAGGCCTGGCGCGCCGCGCAGAGCGCGCTGGTCATCTCGGCCCTGTCGACCGACGCGATCATGGGGTCCACGGCCCCGTTGCAGCCCGAAATCCACACCCTGCGCGGCCATCGCGGCCAGACCGAAGCCGCCGAGGCCATGCGCGCCGCATTGGCCGGGTCCGAGATTCGCGAAAGCCATCGCGACGGCGACACACGCGTGCAGGATCCCTATTGCATCCGCTGCCAGCCGCAGGTCACCGGGGCGGCCATGGACGTGATGCGGCAGGCGGCCGCGACACTTGAGGTCGAAGCCAATGCCGCCACGGACAATCCGCTGGTGCTGGCCGGGGCAGGCGCCATCGTTTCAGGCGGCAATTTCCATGCCGAGCCGGTAGGGTTTGCCGCCGATATGATCGCCCTCGCCGTGTCCGAAATCGGCGCCATCGCACAGCGGCGCATCGCGCTAATGGTGGACCCGACGCTCAGCTTCGACCTGCCACCGTTCCTGACCCCCGATCCCGGCCTGAACTCGGGCCTGATGATCGCCGAGGTGACCACCGCCGCGCTGATGAGCGAAAACAAACATCTGGCCAATCCCTGCGTGACCGACAGCACGCCGACCTCGGCCAATCAGGAGGATCACGTGTCGATGGCCGCCCATGGTGCTCGGCGACTGACGCGGATGGTCGATAACCTGAGCTATATCCTTGGGGTGGAACTGCTCTGCGCGGCGCAGGGCATTGAGTTCCGGGCCCCTCTGACCACCAGCGCACCCTTGCAACGGGTCATCCAACGGTTGCGCATGGATATCCCCGCGCTGGCTGAGGATCGCTATTTGGCGCCAGAGCTGGAAACCTCCAAACGTCTTGTGGCTGAGGGCGAGATACTCGGGGCCGTGGGCACGCAGATGCCGGAGCTGGCGTGATGCAGGTGGTCAGCGTGCAGCGTGGTGATGGTCCCATTGTGCTGGGGCAGCCGCATGGCGGAACCTTCGTTCCCGACGATATCGCTGTCCGCTTGAACGAAACGGGGCGGGCGCTGACGGATACGGATTGGCACATAAACAGGCTCTATGAAGGGCTTTTGGACGATGTGACGGTCGTTCAGTCTCATGTCCACCGCTACGTGATTGACGCCAATCGCGACCCCGCCGGCGCCTCGCTGTATCCAGGTCAGAACACCACGACGCTGGTGCCGCTGACCGATTTTGACGGGCAGCCGATCTGGGCCGGCGGGCAGGAACCGTCCGAGGATGAAATCGAGGACCGGCGGGCCAGATACCACGCGCCCTATCACGCAGCGCTGGAACAGGAGTTGGAACGGGTGCGCGCAAAACACGGCGTGGCGATCCTGTTCGATTGCCATTCCATCCGTTCGCTGATCCCGTTTCTGTTCGGGGGTGAATTGCCCGTCTTCAACACCGGCACCAACAACGGTGCCACCTGCCATCCGGCCGTCGAACAGGCCGTGCACGGCGTGGCGACCGGGGCGGCAGGCTTTACCTCGGTTCTGAACGGCCGCTTCAAGGGCGGCTGGACCACCCGTCACTATGGCCGCCCCAACGAGGGCATCCATGCGATCCAGATGGAAATCGCACAACGCGCCTATTTGGACGAAACCCCGCCGTGGAAATGGCGCGAGGACCGCGCCGCCACACTCCGCCCGCATCTGAAAGCGATGCTAGAGCGCCTCCGCGACCTCGCCCTGTCGGGCGCATTGACCGAAAAAGGAGCCCAGACATGAGCGATCCGCGCAAGAACACCCGCGACATCTATCCGCCGACCGGCCCCGAACTGAACGCCAAAAGCTGGGTGACCGAAGCACCGCTGCGGATGTTGATGAACAATCTGCACCCGGATGTGGCCGAAAACCCGCATGAGCTGGTGGTCTATGGCGGCATCGGGCGCGCGGCGCGGACGTGGAAAGATTTCGACACTATTGTTGCCGGTTTGAAGGATCTGGAGGAGGACGAGACGCTGATCGTGCAATCCGGCAAGCCGGTCGCGATCATCCGTACCCACAAGGATGCGCCGCGCGTGCTGATCGCAAACTCGAACCTCGTGCCGCATTGGGCAACCTGGGATCATTTCAATGAGCTCGATAAGAAGGGCCTGATGATGTACGGCCAGATGACCGCTGGTTCGTGGATTTACATCGGCACGCAGGGCATCGTTCAGGGCACCTATGAGACCTTTGCCGAGGCCGGGCGTCAGCATTATGACGGTGATCTGACCGGCAAGTGGATTTTGACCGGCGGTTTGGGTGGCATGGGCGGTGCGCAGCCGTTGGCCGCCGTGTTCGCAGGCGCCTGCTGTTTGGCGGTCGAGTGCAACCCGGACTCAATCGACTTCCGCCTGCGTACCAAGTACCTCGACGAAAAGGCCGAGACGCTGGACGAGGCGCTGGAGATGATCGAGCGTTGGACCGAGGCGGGCGAGGCGAAATCCGTGGGTCTGCTGGGCAATGCTGCCGAGATCTTCCCCGAGATCCACCGCCGCATGAAAGAGGGCGGAATGCGGCCCGACATCGTCACCGACCAGACCAGCGCCCATGATCCGATCAACGGCTACCTGCCTTTGGGCTGGACCATGGCGCAGTGGCGCGAGAAGCGGGAAACAGACCCTAAAGCAGTGGAAAAAGCCGCGCGTGCCTCGATGAAGCAGCATGTCGCGGCGATGGTCGATTTCTGGAACGCGGGCGTACCGACGCTGGATTACGGCAACAACATCCGGCAGGTGGCGCAGGATGAGGGGCTGGAAAACGCCTTTGCCTTCCCCGGTTTCGTCCCTGCCTATATCCGTCCGCTGTTCTGCCGTGGCATCGGCCCGTTCCGCTGGTGCGCCCTGTCGGGCGACCCCGAGGATATCTACAAGACCGACGCCAAGATGAAAGAACTGTTCCCCGAGAACGAGCATCTGCACCGCTGGCTTGACATGGCGCGCGACCGGATTGCGTTTCAGGGCTTGCCCGCACGGATCTGCTGGATCGGGCTGGGCGACCGGCACCGCGCCGGGCTGGCCTTCAACGAAATGGTGGCCAAGGGCGAATTGAAGGCGCCGGTTGTGATCGGCCGCGACCATCTGGACAGCGGCTCGGTCGCCAGCCCCAACCGTGAGACCGAGGCGATGCTGGACGGCTCGGACGCTGTATCCGACTGGCCGCTGCTGAACGCGCTGATCAACACAGCCAGCGGCGCCACCTGGGTCTCGCTGCACCATGGCGGCGGCGTCGGGATGGGGTTCAGCCAGCACGCGGGCGTGGTGATCTGCGCCGACGGGACCGAGGATGCGGCGCGGCGACTGGAGCGCGTGCTGTGGAACGATCCTGCCTCGGGCGTCTGGCGGCACGCGGATGCGGGCTATGACATCGCCAGGGATTGCGCCCGCGAACACGGTCTGCGCCTGCCCGGTATTCTGGGCTAGGCACCAAAATCTGTCTCTGGCGAAATCCCCGCTGCTGCGATATGCGCATGTGACCTTGCCGGAGATCGAATATGTACGTTGCCACCCTGTTGACGAACCCAAATGCGCCATCGCTGGAACAGGCTCTGGTCGAGTCCCTGCGTAACGCGTGGGGCGGGGGCGATGTTGTCTGGCTCAGCCCGGATGAGGCGGCTGAGTTCAAATTCGCCGAACTGCCCGACAACCAGTGGAAGGTTTGGGCCGAACTGCAATTGCTTGAGGTCGACCTGATCGTGCAGCCCGTCGAAAAGCGGCGCAAGCTGATGCTGCTGGCCGATATGGACAGCACCATGATCCGGCAGGAATGTATCGACGAACTGGCCGACGAGGCCGGTGTCGGGGACCGGGTGAAGGATATCACCGCCCGCGCGATGAACGGTGAACTGGATTTCGAGGGCGCGCTGACCGAAAGGGTCGGCCTGCTGAAAGGTCTGGATGAAGCGGTGATCGACAAGGTTCTGGACGAACGGATCACGCTGATGCCAGGCGGCAGGGAACTGGTTGCGACGATGCGGATCAATGGCGGCTACACGGCGCTGGTTTCGGGCGGGTTCACGGCCTTTACAGCCAGGGTGGCGGACAGGCTGGGGTTCGACGAAAATCGCGCCAACACCTTGCTGGCTGAACACGGCAAGCTGACCGGAGAGGTGCAGCGCCCCATTTTGGGCCGGCAGGCCAAGGTCGACGCACTGGAACAGATCACCCGGCGGCTGCGTCTGTCCGAGGCGGACGTGATTGCTGTTGGCGACGGGGCCAATGATCTGGGGATGCTGGGCCGGGCCGGGACCGGCGTGGCGCTGCATGCCAAACCCTCGGTGGCCGAGAAATGCGACATCCGGGTCAATTACGGCGATCTGACCGCGTTGTTGTATCTGCAAGGTTACGCGCGAACGGCCTTTGCGCAGGTCTGACAGCTCGGGGCTTCCCTTAATTTAACTTGAGTGTTAAATAGTGGTCATGAACACACTTCTGACCACTTTTTCCGCGTTGTCGGACGCCACGCGCTTTTCGATTGTCGAACAGCTGATGCAGGACGGAGAGATGCCCGCCGGTGACCTGATCCAGGGGCGGGGCATGACGGGGGCTGCGATCTCGCGCCATCTCAAGGTGCTGCGCGAGGCCGGTCTGGTCAAGCAACGGGTGCATGGCACGCAGCGGATGTATTCGATCCGGCCCGAGGGGCTGCGAGCGATTGCCGAGTGGACCATTTCGAAACGGCAGTTCTGGGAAACCAGCCTGGACCGTCTGAACGACATGATTGAAAGGGAGAATTCATGGCCGACCTGAAACTGGAACGTGAGTTCCCCACCAGCCCCGAAAACCTGTTTGCCTGGATCAGCGATGGCGCCAAGCTGCTGCAATGGTGGGGGCCCGAAGGAATGCATGTGCCCGAACATGATCTGGATTTCTCGCGCCTCGGGCCGTGGTATTCGGTGATGGAGAATGCCGAGGGCCAGCGGTACAAGGTGTCGGGTCAGGTCACCCATGTCGACCCGCCCAACTCGGTCGGGTTCACCTGGGCCTGGCATGACGATCAGGATCAGCGCGGGGCCGAAAGCCACGTGATCTTTACGGTAGCGCGAACCGCAACCGGTGCCCGGCTGGTGCTGGATCACCGCGAACTGGCCGATGCCGAGATCGCCGCAAACCACAATACCGGCTGGACCTCGTCACTGCGCAAACTGGAAGCCGAATTGAGATAGATTTCATCAGGGAGGAAAGAAATGCCCCAATATCTGTTTGTCTATCATGGAGGTCATACCCCGACCGATCCCGCCGAAATCGAGGCAACCATGGCCGCCTGGGGCGCATGGTTCCAGAACATGGGCGATGCGCTGGACATCCCCGGCAATCCCGTGGGCCAGTCCTATACCGTCAGTTCGGGCGGCGTTGTGGACAATGGCGGCGCCAACCCGGCGTCGGGCTTTACCGTGGTCAAGGCTGACAGCATCGACGCCGCCACCGAGATGGCCAAGGGTTGCCCGATGGTGGTGAACGGTTCGGGCTCGGTCGAAGTGGCCGAGGTGCACGAGATCGAGATGTAACGGCCTTAGCCGGGAAACCCCGGCGCAGGTCGGATCACACCGCATTCCAGCCCCCGGCGGCTGAATTGCGTGGCGTTCATGAAGGTGCGGGTGGCCGGGTGATCGGCCTCCAGCACGCCAAGGTGGACCAGAAGGGCAGCAATGGCACATTCGCTGGCCCGGGTTGTTCCGTCAGCGATCTTCAGGGCGATGCCCATGCGTTTTTCCGGGACGATGGCCACAAAGACGGCCTCGGCCCCCGTTTTGATGGCGGCGCGGCCATTCATGGCACGCATCAGCTCGGTGCAGGCGCGGGTTTCGCCCGCGACCAGTTCGGGGTGCTTGACCATCGCCGCAACCAGATGCGCTGCCGCGTCGCTGGCCCGGTCCGACCGGTCCGCAGCCGACGCGAACCACGCCATCGACCGCGCCAGCCCCGCCAGTGAGGTGGCGAAATTCGGTGCCGAACAGCCGTCGATGCCATAAGCCGGGCTGGTTTCGCCCGTAGTTTCCTCGATCGCGGCAAGGCAGGCCTGTTGCACCGGGTGGTCGATTTCCAGATATTCCGGCCCCGCACCCATATGCTGCGCCACGGTCAGAAACCCGCAATGCTTGCCCGAGCAATTGTTGTGAAGCTGGCAGGGTGTGTCATCGGCCAGGATCAGCCCATCGCGCGCGGCCATGTCCTGCGGCTCCTGCGGGCCACAGCGCAGGTCGGGTTCCGTGAGGCCCAGATGATCCAGCCAGGCCGCCGCCCGATCCGTGTGGATTGCCGCCCCGCTGTGGGACGCGCAGGCCAGGGCCAGATGCTCGCTGTTCAGACCGTATTTCGCCGCTGCGCCGGACGTGATCAGGGGCAGGGCCTGGATCATCTTGGCCGAGGACCGCGGATAGATCACCGCCTGGGGATCACCCCAGCTCTGCACGATCTGGCCGCTGTCGTCGCAAATCACGGCGTGGCCCAGATGCAGGCTTTCCAGCAAGGGGCCGCGCCACAGTTCGGTCATTGGTACTGGCTGCGTCATCGGGACCCTCCGTAATATGCGCAAAATTCTGCCAATCGCCCTTTCGCCTGTGGCGAAACCTGCGTTAGTGTGTGTATGTCGGCAATCATCGGAATACGCAACTTACAGACGAACCGGCAGGGTTCGCAGGCAGTTCCGATGGGTATGAGGTATTAGGTCGGGCTAGGAGGCTGGACAGATGGGATCAAAGCTTGTCCGCGTGATCGCGGGCCTGTGCGTGGCAGGGATGGCCACAGCTGCAACCGCTCAGCAGGCGACCAGCACCAATCGCGTGGCAGCAAAAACGGATTGGAGCGTGTTCGTTGAGGATGATCCCACCGAATGCTGGAGCGTGTCCGCCCCCAAGGAAACCGTCAACACGCGCGGCGGGCGGGTTGTTTCGGTGCGCCGCAGCGACATCCTGCTGTTCGTGTTCTATCGCCCCAATGCCGAGGTCAAGGGACAGGTCACCTTTACCGGCGGCTACCCGTTTGCGGCCGGGTCGACCGTCAACCTGGATATTGATGGTACCAAATTCGAACTGATCACCGAAGGCGAATGGGCCTGGCCTGCAACAGAAGGTGAAGACCTGAAAGTGGTCGCCGCCATGAAGCGCGGCACCGAGGCGGTGCTGACCGCCCGGTCCGAGCGTGGCACACAGACAAAAGACACGTTTTCGTTGCTGGGCTTTACCGCGGCAATCGAAGACGCGGAAAAGCGCTGCACCAACTAAGCAAACGCGCCACGTAGCCAAAGGCCCCGTCATCCGCCGGGGCTTTGTTGCGTTTTGGGATCGCCTGATCCGCCTTTACGCCACGTTCCCACGCCCGAATTGATCCGCATCAATGTCAACCTCGCGCCTGTCTGAACTAATCGGTTCAAGAGCATGGAAGGAGCTTGCAAATGCTGAACAAACCTCTTGCCGCCTTGTTGATGATGGCAGCCGTGGTGCTGGGCGCCTGTGACAAGAGCAACGAAACCTACCCGGTCTCGGGTGAACAATGCGGCCCGGAAGACCCGGTCAAAACGCTGGATGCCGCGGATTGCGATATCCTGCCTGCGGGTGTCTGACCGTCCAACCGCAAGGATGACCAGATGCACTCGGTCGCTTCGGCCTTACCGTTGCGGCCGATTTGCAATTGAGGTCCGCACCACCGCGATCTGGCAATCCACGCGGGGGTGAATGGCTGCTATGCGCGCAGCGGGCGCACGATTTCTTTTGATCTTTGCGCGCAGTCCTATATAGAGGCGCATCCCAAGCCAGAATCCTTCGAGATAGCCACATGTCGCCCAAAGCGCCGATCACTCAAGACGTCATGACCATCCCCCGCAAGCTGCCCGAGGGGAAGATCAACCTTGTCGGCCTCACCCGCGAGCGCCTGCGTGAGGTGCTGATCGAGCATGGCACACCGGAAAAGCAGGCCAAGATGCGCACTGGCCAGATCTGGCAGTGGATCTATCAATGGGGCGTGCGCGATTTCGGCGAAATGACCAATCTGGCGAAAGCCTATCGCGCGCAACTGGCAGAGAGCTTCGTAATCGAGATTCCCGAGGTTGTGACCCGTCAGGTGTCCGAGGACGGCACCCGCAAGTATCTGTGTCGCATCGCGGGCGGGCATGAGGTCGAGGTGGTCTACATCCCCGAGGATGATCGGGGCACAATGTGCATTTCATCGCAGGTCGGCTGCACGCTGACCTGTTCCTTCTGCCATACCGGTACACAGAAACTGGTGCGCAACCTGACCGCGGCTGAGATTGTCGGGCAGGTGATGATGGCCCGCGACGATCTTGAGGAATGGCCGACCCCCGGCGCGCCCAAGGACGAAACCCGCCTTCTGTCAAACATTGTTCTGATGGGCATGGGTGAGCCTCTTTACAACTTTGAGAACGTCCGCGATGCGATGAAGATCGCCATGGACCCCGAGGGGATTTCCCTGTCGCGCCGTCGCATCACCCTGTCGACCAGCGGCGTTGTGCCCGAAATTGCGCGGACGGCAGAAGAGATCGGCTGCCTTCTGGCGATTTCCTTCCACGCCACCACGGATGAGACCCGCGACGTGCTGGTCCCGATCAATAAGCGCTGGAATATCGAGGAGCTGTTGCAGGCGCTGGCCAGCTATCCCAACGTGTCGAATTCCGAGCGGATCACCTTTGAATATGTGATGCTGGATGGCGTCAACGACAGTGACGAGGACGCGCACCGCCTGATCGCGCATATCAAGCGCCATAACATCCCGGCCAAGATCAACCTGATCCCGTTCAACGAATGGCCCGGCGCGCCGTACAAGCGCAGTTCGAACAACCGTATCCGGGCCTTTGCCAATATCATCTACCAGGCGGGTTATGCCTCGCCGATCCGAAAAACACGGGGCGAGGACATCATGGCGGCCTGCGGTCAGCTGAAATCTGCAACCGAACGCGCCCGCAAGTCACGCAGGCAGATTGAAGCCGAAGCGGGGCTTCAAAGCCAGTAAACCCAAAGTCGGAACAGCGGCCTTAGTAATTTAATGTTTCCGCCGTTGTTTTTTGTATGCACAATTTGATATGTTTCAGGTGTCAATCCCGGATGGGCGCAATTCACTCTTGCGCACAAAGCGGTGAGAGTCGCGATCCGGGTGTGGCACGTTTGTTCAGGGCCGCTATCTTTTTTCAAGCATGACGTGCGGCGTTCAGGCGAACCTTACGAACCAGGTGGGCCATCCAAATGTTATTACGATTTACACGATTGCTATTCATCTTCATTGCAGCATCGGCGCTTTCGGGCATAGCCGCAACGGAATCTGCGGCTCAGTCCAGCGGCGAAGATGCGCATCTTGCCATTGAAAACCCCGCGGATCTGTCCAAGGAAGAGGCGTTGCGCATCTACGCATCGTTGCAGCGGCGCATGGCGCGCGGATATGCGGCGGCGCAGCTGGATCTGCTGCTGAACTATCAAAACTGGCCGCTGTTCAACGATGCGCCCTATATCTCGGCGACGCATGGTCAGCGTTATGTGAACAGCTATGCCAATCGCATGGCGCATAATTACGGCACCCTGAAAGAGGGTGAGAAACTGCCCCTGGGCTCGGTGCTGGCCAAGGACAGCGTAACAGTCACGGATGAGGGCAACGTCCATCCGGGCGCCCTGTTCGTGATGGAAAAGCTGGCTGAAGGTGCCAGCCCCGAAACCGCCGACTGGCGCTATATCATGGTGATGCCGGACGGGTCGCTGTTTGGCGACACGATGGGCGCGCGCTCGGGTGCGGTGGTCTATTGCCATGAATGCCACGAAGCGGTGGCTGACCGCGACTACACGTTCTTCGTGCCCGAGGATTACGCCACCGGAAACTAGGCGCCGGTTACTTGCGGCCGAACCGGGCGGTTCCGATAACCTCGATCAGGGTCTGCCGGACCGGCTCGGGCTGTGCGTCCACGGCGTTCAGCACCTCGCGCAGTTCGGCGCGCAGACCGTGCAATTGGTCGATCAGCGAAATCATCATCGACAGGGCGTCCGGCTCCATCTCGTACTGGTCATGCAACTCGCAGGCCAGTTCCAGCCGGGCCACGTCGAGACTGTGATAGACCAGGCCGCGCTCGGTCTGTTCCGGGATCACGATCTCTGCCGCCAGATACTGGGACAACCGGGTCGAGGTCAGCCGGGCGACCACCGTGATCAGTTCGTCTTCGGTCAGGGTGCGGGTCATGACGGCATTCCTTTGCGCGGATCATAGCGGTGGGTGTCGCGCCATGTTTCCATGAACTGCTTCAACTCGTCGTCGATCCGGTCGGGCATCGTAACGGTCAGTTCGATCAGCTGATCCCCCCGTTCGGACGAGCCGCGTTTTTTCACCCCTTTGCCACGCAGGCGCAGGGTCTTGCCGCTGCTGGTGCCGGCCGGGACGCTGACATTGACACCGCCGTCGATCGTGGGGGCGGGCACCTTGCCACCAAGAACGGCCTCATCAATCGTGATCGGCAGGGTGATGTGGATGTCATCGCCCTGACGGTCGAATACCGGATGTTTCGCCACCGAGACGGTCACCAGCGCGTCGCCCGGCGGCCCCTCGCCAAAACCCGGGTCGCCCTTGCCGCGCAAGCGGATGGTCTGGCCGTCGGTAATGCCGGCGGGGATTTTAACCTCGATCCGGTCGCCATCGGGCAGCGTCAGCTTTTGGCTGGCCCCGAACACAGCATCCAGAAAACTGATCTGCAAACTGTAGCTGCGGTTGTGCCCTGGTGCATGAAAGCCCTGCCTGCGCTGGCCATATCCCTGCCGCCCCCGCATGAATTCGGCGAAGATATCCGACATGTCGTCGGGGTCCGCCGCGCGCCCGCGATAGGGGTTGCCGGCGGCTTCGGCGTAATCGCGGTAATAGTGCTGCTGCGGGCGTTCCTGCCCCGAGGCGTCAATCTCGCCATTGTCATATTGCGCCCGTTTTTCCGGATCCTTGAGCAGATCATAGGCGGCCGCGGCGGCCTTGAATTTGGCTTCGGCTTCGGCATCGCCGGGTTTCAGGTCGGGGTGGCATTCCTTGGCGATGCGCCGGTAGGCCTTTTTGATATCTGCGTCGCTGGCGTCTTTGGCGACACCGAGAACGGAATAGGGATCGTCGCTCATCTCACCTCTCGTCAATGTGGGGTGGGTCTGATCTGAATGGCTGGGTTTTATCATGCGGTTTCAACGGCCCAAAAGGAAGAGGCATTTGAAACCGCTCGCAAAATCCCGCAGGTCTGTTACCATCTGTCCAGTTCGAAAACGTACTGACGGGGAAACGCATGTCGCGCCGAATCAAGTCCGTACTGGCCCTGGTGGCGGGGAATGCCATCGGATTGCTGCTTGCGGCGCTGATTTTGTCGGGCTTTGCGATCAGGCCGATCTCGTTCATCGTCGTGGTGATCGTCTTTACGCTGGTGCAGGTGGTGGCCGAGCCGCTGATCCTGAAGTTAGGGGAAAAGAAGGCGCCGGCACTGAAAGGCGGCATCGCGCTGATCGTGACCTTCGTGGGTCTTCTGGCGACCGATCTGATCACCGCCGGGTTGACCGTCGGGGGTATTTCGAACCTGCTGGCCGCGACGCTGTTGGTCTGGCTGGGCGCGCTGATCGCCAGCGTTGTGCTGCCGATCTATGTGTTCAAGGAACTGCGCGAGACCAAGAAGTAGTCAAAGCGTGTTGAGGCTGGCCTCAATCGCCTGCCACAGTTCTTCCACCGGTTCGCACCCGACAGACAGGCGAATGAAGGCGGGGTCAACGTCATCGCCCCACCGCGTGCGCCGCTCGGCCGAGCTGTGGACGCCGCCGAAGGACGTGGCGGGGCGCAGCATCGGGCAGTTGTTGATGAAGGCTTCGGCCTTGGCCTCAGACTCCAAAGTGATCGACAGCAGAAAGCCGAACCGTGCCGTTTGCGTCTTGGCCAGCGCGTGCGAAGGATCGCCGGGCAGGCCGGGAAAACGGATATGTTTAACCGCCGCGTGATCTACCATCCGTTCGGCCAGCACCTGCGCCGACGCGCACATACGGTCGAAACGTACGTCCAGCGTTTCCAGCCCGCGATGCAGCAGCCACGCCTCATGCGGGCCGGGGATGGCACCCGAAACGCGCCGCCATTCTTCGACCCGCTCCATGATCTTGGCGTTGCGGCAGGCCACATGCCCCATCAGCAGGTCGGAATGCCCGCCCATGGCCTTGGTGTCCGAGGCCACCACAATGTCAATCCCCATATCCAGCGGCCGTTGGCCCAAAGGCGTCAGGGTTGTGTTGTCGGCAATGGTGAGACCGCCAGCGGCGCGTACGGCAGCGGCGATGGCGGGCAGGTCCATCATGTCCAGCCCGGGGTTCGAGGGGCTTTCGACAAAGACCACATCGAACCCGTCAAACCCTCCGTCGGCAAATGCGGTGGTGGGGCGTTCGGTGACGGAAACACCCAAGTGGGACAGAAACCGACCCGCAAGCAAACGCGTCACATAATAGCCGTCCGACGGAATCAGGATGCGTGACCCGGCCTGCACCGTGGCAAACAATGCGGCCGAAATCGCCGCCATGCCCGAGGGAAAGCTGAGGCAGGGCGCGTCTTCCAGATGGGACAGAACGTGTTCCAGATGCTCCCACGTGGGGTTGTCGACCCGACCATAGGTCGCGTACCCCTCGGGCGCGCCGGGCAGGTGGAACATGCTGCTTTGGGTCAACGGCAGGGCGACAGGGTCGCCCTTGTCCAGGGCGTTTCCACGCAGATGCAGCATCTCGCCGGTCTTGGGTGCCATCGTTCAGCGCCCCGGGATTTCTTCGCGCGCGGGGGCGGGTTCCCAGTTCTCGATGATGTCGACCGCCTGTTGCGCAGTGTCGACAAAACGGAACAGATCCAGATCCTCGTCCGAAATGGTGCCGGCGTCGGCCAGCGCCTCCCAGTTGATGACCTTTTCCCAGAATTCACGACCGAACAGCAGGAAGGGCACGCGCTCCATCCGCCCGGTCTGGATCAGGGTCAGGGACTCGAACAGTTCGTCCATGGTCCCGAACCCGCCGGGGAAGATGGTGATGGCGCGCGCGCGCATCAGGAAATGCATCTTGCGGATCGCGAAATAGTGGAAGTTGAAGCTGAGGTCCGGTGTGACAAACAGGTTCGGCGCCTGCTCATGCGGCAGCACGATATTCAGGCCGATGGAACAGCCGCCCGCGTCCTGCGCACCGCGGTTTCCGGCCTCCATCACACCGGGTCCACCGCCGGTGACGATGACATTCTCGCGGCATCCGGTTTCGTTCGATTTTTCGGTCATCAGCCGGGCGAATTCGCGTGCCTCGTCATAATATTTCGACAGGTTGGCCAGCGTGTCCGTACGGGCGGTGTGCTTCTGCGACGGTTCCGGAATACGTGCGCCACCGAACATGACGATGGTCGAGGTGATCTCACGCTCGGTCATGATCATTTCCGGCTTCAGCAGTTCCAGCTGCAGGCGCACCGGGCGCAATTCGTCCCGGCACAGGAAATCGTCGTCGGCAAAGGCAAGGCGATAGGCAGGTGAGCGGGTCTGCGGCGTATCCGGCACCTCGCTCGCGGTCGAACGGTCGGTCTGCGCGTCGCGGAAGGGGCTGAGGCGGTCTTCTCTCATCGGTTGTGGTTCCCTGCTTGCGTGTTTCTCAAACAGCTATAGGGTTCGCGCCCAGAGTGCCAGTCACGGAAAGACAAGAATGAATTGGAAGAGCGAGATATTGGCCGCGCGCGAACGCATCGCCGGATACGCGCAGGTCACGCCGGTGATGGAAAGCCACGCCCTGGGGCTGAACCACCCGGTTGAGATGAAGCTGGAACAGTTGCAGCACACCGGCAGTTTCAAGGCTCGTGGGGCGTTCAACACATTGCTCAGCCTGGAGGTGCCAGAGGCAGGTGTCGTGGCGGCGTCCGGTGGCAATCACGGCGCGGCGGCGGCTTTTGCCGCGCAGCGGCTGGGGCACCCGGCCAAGATTTTCGTCCCGGAACTTGCCGGACCGTCCAAGATCGCGCTGATCGAGCAGACCGGCGCGGATCTGAGCGTGGTGCCGGGTGAATACGCCAATGCGCTGACTCTGGCACAGGCGCATGAGGAAGCCAGCGGCGCGATGCAGATTCACGCCTATGACGCGCCGGCCACCGTGGCCGGGCAGGGCACCTGTTTCGCTGAGTGGGAGGCGCAGGGTCTTGCGGCCGATACCGTGCTCGTCGCGGTCGGTGGCGGCGGCCTGATCGCGGGCGCTTTGGCGTGGTTGCAGGATGCGCGCAAGGTCGTGGCGGTTGAGCCGGAGACCTCCTGCGCGCTGAACGCGGCATTGCGGGCAGGCGTGCCGGTGGATGTCAGCGTCTCGGGCGTGGCCGCCAATGCGCTGGGCGCGCGGCGGATCGGTTCGATCTGTTTCAGCCTGGCCCGGGGGATGACTTCGGTTCTGGTGAGTGACGCGGCCATCACGCAGGCGCAAAAGATACTGTGGCAAGCCCATCGCATCCTTGTCGAACCCGCCGGCGCAACCGCGCTTGCCGCCTTGCTGTCCGGCGCGTACCGACCGGAACCGGGTGAGAAGGTGGCCGTTCTGGTTTGCGGCGGGAATATCGCCTCGGACCCGTTGCGGGATTGAAATCCTGGCTTGTGAAAGCTGAGTGTGGATTTTATCTATAATTCATGACCGCGACGATCGCAGACCGAATCTATCAGGAACTGAGCCAGCAAATCATCACCGGGGACCTGACCGCCGGGGAAAAGCTGCGTCAGGACCATATCGCGCGGGCGTTTGAGGCCAGCCATGTGCCGGTGCGCGAGGCGCTGCTGAAGCTGCAGGCGCATGGGCTGGCCAAAAGCGAGCCCCGGCGCGGCATGCGGGTCACCGCGCTGGACCCGGCCGAAGTGCGCGAGGTGATCGAAATGCGTGTGGCGCTGGAAAGTCTGGCGCTGCAGCATGCGGTGCAGAACATGACGCCGGCCGCCCTGAAGGCGGCCAATGACGCCCGGGTCGCGTGTGATCAGGCCGAAACCATGCCGCAATGGGAAGCCCGCAACCGGGTTTTTCACAGGACCATTCTGACACCATGCGGGATGCCGCGGCTGTTGCACACGATTGACGATCTTCACATCGCAAGCGCCCGCCATCTGTTCGCACATTGGCGACCGAAATGGGTGCAGCGTGTCGACACCGACCACGCGGCCATCGTGCAGGCCCTGAAAAGCCGCGACGCCGCCGCTGCCTCGTCGATTCTGGTGCGCCACATTCGGCGGGCAAGTTAAACCGCAGGAATCCTTTGAAAACAGGGCGAAAATTTCACAGAGAAGATTTCTCTTGATTTTTAATAGATAGTAATAATGCTGCTGTGCAGAAATGAGCCAAAAAAATCTATAAAATAGGGAAAGATGAAAATCGCACTCGACTCCGCTCTGCCATCCATAGGCGCTCTGACGCCCACCGGTCAGGTTCTGCGCATTGTGGCAGGTATCCTGCTGCTGACGGCAAGCGCCAAGATTCAGGTCCCCTTCTGGCCCGTGCCGATGACATTGCAGGTGGCCGCCGTCATGGGCATAGCCGCGGCCTATGGTCTGCGGCTGGGCGGTGCGACGGTGATCGGATACTTGATCGCAGGGGCAGCCGGGTTGCCGGTCTTTGCAGGTACGCCTGAAAAAGGCATCGGTCTTGCCTATATGATCGGCGGCACTGGCGGGTATCTGCTGGGCTTTGTCCTTGCGGCCCTGCTTGTCGGCTGGGCCGCCGATCATCTGCGCAAGCTGTTCCTTGTTCCGGCCATGCTGGCGGGTCTGTCCGTGGTTTACGCCTTGGGTCTGGGGTGGCTGGCGCAGTTTGTGCCGGCGGACAAGCTTCTGGCCTATGGGTTCACGCCTTTCATTGCCGGGGATCTGATCAAGGTCGCACTGGCCGCGGTTCTGGTGATCGGCCTGCCCGCCGGGCTGATGCGGAAAATCCGCGGGGCGCAACCGGATGCCTGATACAGCTCAGAACTTCCGCGCCGACTGGGCCGTGGACGAGGTGGAGGCGCTGCTGCGTCTTCCGCTTCTTGAACTGATCGGGCGTGCCAACAGTATCCACCGCGCTCATCACGATCCGGATGACATCCAGAAGGCCAGCCTGCTGTCGATCAAGACCGGCGGCTGCCCCGAGGACTGCGCCTATTGCCCGCAATCCGCGCATCACCGCGAGGTAGAACTGACCCGGGAAAAACTGATGAACCCGGCGCATGTCCTGTCGCTGGCCAGACGCGCGAAACAGGCCGGAGCCGAGCGGTTCTGCATGGGGGCTGCCTGGCGACGGGTTCGCGATGGCGAAGAATTCGACAATGTTCTGAAAATGGTCTCGGGCGTGCGCGAGCTGGGCATGGAGGCCTGCGTGACCCTTGGCATGTTGCAGCCGCATCAGGCCCGGCGTCTGGCCCGGGCCGGTTTGACGGCCTATAATCACAATCTGGACACGTCACCGGAATTCTATGGCGAAATCATCGGAACCCGCACCTATCAGGACCGGCTTGAAACCCTTGGATATTGTCGGGACGCGGGGATCGATCTGTGCTGCGGCGGCATTATAGGCATGGGTGAAAGCCTGCGTGACCGCGCGTCGATGCTGCAGGTGCTGGCGAGTTTCAGCCCGCACCCTGAAAGCGTACCGATCAACGCCCTGATCCCGGTCGAAGGCACCCCGCTGGCGCATCGCGACAAGGTCGGTATCTTTGATCTGGTGTGCATGGTTGCAACGGCGCGCATTACGATGCCCAAGACCCGGGTGCGGCTGTCGGCCGGGCGGTCCGATTTCTCGGCGGCTGAGCAGACGCTGTGCTTTCTGGCCGGGGCGAATTCGGTATTTTACGGGGATGTGCTGCTGACGGCGCCGAATGCCGGTACCGACAGCGACCGCGAAATGTTCGCCGCTTTGGCCGCCCAGACCGAAGACTGACGTAAACGGGCCCGCCTGCGTCGCATTGCGCCATGGGTTGCGCTTGCGTATAGGCAAAACCAACGTGAACAGATTCAGCAGGGAGCATCCCATGTCCAACGCGCAACTGGAAGCCGCCATCGAAGCCGCCTGGGAGGCGCGCGACACCATTACCCCCGCCACCACTGGCGAACAGCGCGAAGCGATCGACGACACGCTGAACGCGCTGGACAGCGGGTCGCTGCGCGTGGCGGAAAAGCTGGAGAACGGCGATTGGCACGTGAACCAGTGGGCCAAAAAGGCGGTCCTGCTGGGCTTTCGCATCAAGGACATGGAAATCCAGCCGGGCGGTCCGCAGGCTGGCGGCTGGTGGGACAAGGTCGACAGCAAATTCGCGGGCTGGGGCGAGAACCAGTGGCGCGCGGCGGGGTTTCGCGCCGTGCCGAACTGCGTGGTGCGCAAGTCGGCCTATGTCGCACCGGGTGTCGTTCTGATGCCATCCTTCGTGAACCTTGGCGCATATGTCGACGAAGGCACGATGGTTGATACCTGGGCCACTGTCGGGTCCTGCGCGCAGATTGGCAAGAATGTCCATCTGTCGGGCGGTGTCGGCATTGGCGGCGTGCTGGAGCCGATGCAGGCCGGGCCGACGATCATCGAGGACAATTGCTTTATCGGTGCCCGTTCCGAAGTGGTCGAGGGCTGCATCGTCCGCGAGGGCTCGGTTTTGGGCATGGGCGTCTATATCGGTAAGTCGACCAAGATCGTGGATCGCGAAACCGGTGAGGTCATGTATGGCGAGGTGCCACCCTATTCGGTGGTTGTCGCCGGCGCGATGCCATCCAAGAACAACATCAGCCTCTATTGCGCCGTGATCGTGAAGCGGGTCGACGAAAAGACCCGCTCGAAAACCGGCATCAACGAATTGCTGCGGGATTGATGTAAAAGAAAGACAGAGGAAAGGCCGGGGACTCCAGGCTCCCGGCCTTTCTTCTTTTTGCGAAGTTCGGGTGCGTCTCTGCCCGGAGGTCACGCCCGAACTCGTCTGTCAGGACAGTTGTAACTGCCGTTACTCGGTGGTGATAACCCGTGCGGGTGTCTCGCCGTCCTTGTCGCGGCCATAGTCGTCCTCGGACTCACCGTCGTCGCCGTTGGACTCGCCTTCACCGTCGTCGCCGTTGGACTCGCCTTCACCGTCGTCGCCGTTGGACTCGCCTTCACCGTCGTCGCCGTTGGACTCGCCTTCGCCGTCGTCGCCGTTGGACTCACCTTCGCCGTCGTCGCCGTTGGACTCGCCATCGCCGTCGTCGCCGTTGGACTCGCCTTCGCCGTCGTCGCCGTTGGACTCGCCTTCACCGTCGTCGCCGTTGGACTCACCTTCACCGTCGGATTCGCCTTCGCCGTCGGACTCGCCTTCACCGTCGGACTCACCTTCACCGTCGGATTCGCCTTCGCCGTCGGACTCACCTTCACCGTCGGATTCGCCTTCGCCGTCGGACTCGCCTTCACCGTCGGATTCGCCTTCGCCGTCGGATTCGCCTTCGCCGTCGGACTCACCTTCACCTTCGGACTCGCCTTCACCGCCATTGGTGCTTTCTTCCGCATAGGCCGGGTCTGAAGAGAACATGGTCAAAACAAACGCCGCTGGCGCCAGTGCCAAAGCAAATAGGCTCGCCAAGGTCGTTAGTAGCCTGGACAACTTACTCATCGAACGTCCTTTCTCTAAAAATTTTTTCAATGCTGATATTCTAGATTTTGCTGTTTTCACCTCGTAACGGCTCGGTAAGGCAGAGCCGCGGTAAGCCAAATCCCGCGCATAGCATTGCAATCCGTCGGCGAACTGACGCCGTTTTCAACTTAGCGGATTCTTGCTGGAAACCATGTCAATCTCCCGGAGATAATTTTGCTGATTGGCTGTGTCTCTTCGGCACGGTTCGACGGGCCAATTGAACAGGACATGACGCCGGACGCCTGCGAGAATCGCGAATCGGACTGCACCGAAAGACGGTTGAATGAGTTGACCGTCCCGCGTTCCGCTCGTAAGGCAGGCGGCATGGAAAAGCATAAAAAACCCTCGCGTCAGCAAGTCTATACTCTACTGGTTCAGATCGGCCGCAAGGATGGCGACGGCCTGCCTGACGGCGCCACCGGCGCGGCGCTGATGTGTTTCGCCAGCGGCGTCGATGAGGCCGAAGCTGTACGTGAAACGGTGGCTATTCTGAAACAGGCCGATACCGCGCCGCTGGATGTGACAGGGTATGGCACCCTGGCCGAGCGTGAGGCGCAGGGGCACGAAATTGATCCGGATGAACGGGCGCTGATGCAGCGGGCGCTGGATGAAAACGCGGTGATTGTTGCGCAGATGACCCCGTTCTACGGGGATCAGGACCCGGCCTAGTTCCGGGATCCGAACCACTTGCGATAGATCTCGTCATAGGTGCCGTCTTCGCGCAGCGCCAGCAGCGCCTGATTGACGTCCTCGACAAGCGGTGATCCGGTCGGGAAGGCGATGCCGTAATTTTCGCGCAGGAAGACACCGCCTGTCACCGATGCGATCCTGCGGCCTTCATGCGCCGCGTAGTAGGACAGGATCGGCGCGTCGAATACAACGGCATCCAGCTCGTTGGTCTGGAATGCGGTCAACATCTCGTCCAGCCCCGGATAGCCGGTGAATTCGATGTCGCGACGGTCCAGAAAACCCGCGGCGGTGGAACCCGAGATCGTGCCCACCTGCTTGCCGTACAGGTCGTTGACGGAATTCACGTTGCCGCTGATCGCATCCACGGTCATGACCGAGGTGATCCGGGCCGTGAAAACCGACACGATGAACAGCGACGACACGACCAGAACGACGCCCAGCAACCGGCCGAACGGCGTGCGTGGCATGCGCTCTTCAAAACCGCCGTTCACCACCAGGTTCAGGGCCCACCAGAAGGACGGAAACCATGCCTCATCCAGGTTGCGGTCGAAATAAGGTTGCGCGCGCCGCTCGAACAGCCACATCAGCATCCCGCCGCCCAACAGAATGGCAAACGCCAGGCCGATGGCGATGAACAGCTCGCGCGACAGCAGCGCCTGTAACAGAGACGGCCGGCGCGCGGCATCGGACGGCACCATGATTTGCAGGCCGGCCTCGAATATCGGCTGGCTGAAATCCATCTGCGTTTCGCGCGACGCGGTGATCGAGATATTGGCAATGGCCAGATCCGCAGACCCGTCCTGAACCGCGCTCAGCATGTCGCTGAAGACCTCGACCCGGTTGACCGAATATTCCCAGTCCAGCGACTGTGCAAGGGCCTGAAGCAGATCCATGGAAAACCCCGACTGTGCCCCGTCCTCGACATAGGAAAACGGGGGGCGGGTCACCGTGGTGACCGTCAGTGTCTGGGCCTGGCCTTGCTCTGCCAGAACGGCGAAAGTCAGGCAGATCCATGCGAAAAGGGCGCGTATCATCGGCATTTCACCTGTTTCGCGGCGCTGTAACGTATTTTTGAACGGGGCAGCAAGGTGATCGCAGGGTCAATGTCCATGATTTATTGGGGTATCAATTCGGGACATGGGCGAAAAAGCAGGCCAATCTGGGCGTGTTGGGGTTGGCAATCTGTCCAAATCGTTGAATCTGTGCGTGAACCTGCGCACGCACAATCCAAGGGGGACAATCCATGACAGATCCTGTACAGCTGACGGCGGATCTGATCCGTTGCCCATCGGTCACACCCGAGGAAGGCGGCGCACTGGTTCTGCTGGAGACTCTGCTGTCGGATGCAGGGTTCAGTTGCACGCGCGTCGATCGCGGCGGCGTCAGCAACCTGTTCGCGCGATGGGGCAACAAGGGCCACGCGCGCAGCTTTGGCTTCAACGGCCACACCGATGTCGTGCCGGTCGGGGATCAGGCGGCGTGGACGATGCCGCCTTTTGGCGCCGAAATTCGCGATGGCGTGATGTACGGGCGCGGCACCACCGACATGAAATCCGGCGTGGCGGCCTTTGCGGCAGCGGCGGTCGATTTCGTGCGCGCCACACCGCCGGAAGGTGCCATCATCCTGACAATCACCGGCGATGAAGAGGGTGACGCCGTCGACGGCACCACCGCGCTGCTGGACTACATGGCTGAGGCCGATGAGAAGATGTCGGTCTGTCTGGTGGGCGAGCCGACCTGCCCCAACACCATGGGCGAGATGATGAAGATTGGGCGGCGCGGATCAATGACCGCGTGGTTCACGGTGACCGGCGTGCAGGGCCATTCCGCCTATCCGCACCGGGCAAAGAACCCTCTGCCCGCCATGTCGCGGCTGATGGACCGGTTGGCCAGTCATGAACTGGATCGTGGGTCGGACCATTTCGACGCCTCGACTCTGGCGGTTGTGAACATCGATACGGGCAACCAAGCGACCAATGTGATCCCGGCGCAATGTTCTGGGGCTGTGAATATCCGGTTCAACGACCTGCACTCCGGCGCGAGCCTGAGCGAGTGGTTGCAGGCCGAGGCCCGTTCCGTGGCCGACGCCTATGACGTCGAGGTGGGTGTCCGCATCAAAATCTCGGGCGAGAGCTTTCTGACTCCGCCCGGCCCGCTGTCCGATCTGGTGGCCCGGGCGGTCGAGGCGGAAACCGGTATCCGGCCCGAGATGTCCACAACAGGGGGTACCTCGGACGCGCGGTTCATCAAGCATCATTGTCCGGTGGTCGAGTTCGGCCTGGTCGGCCGCACGATGCATCAGGTGGATGAATGCGTTGAGGTGGCGCAGATCGAAAAGCTCAAGGGGATCTACACACGCATCCTGCGGGACTATTTTGCCTGATCCATGCAGCGCACTCTGGTGATCATGGTGAAAGAACCACATCCGGGCCGGGTCAAGACCCGGTTGGGGCGCGATATCGGTATGGTCGGCGCGGCCTGGTGGTTCCGTCATCAGACCCGGTCGCTGATCCGGCGATTGCGCGACCCGCGCTGGCAGATCGTTCTGGCGGTCTCGCCCGATCGCGTGGGGCTGATCAGCCGCGTCTGGCCCGCCGACCTGCCACGCGCGGCGCAGGGGCGGGGGGATTTGGGGGATCGCATGGGCCGGATGCTGCGCGATATGCCGAAAGGGCCGGTCTGCCTGATCGGCGCGGATATTCCCGGCATCCGACGCGCACATATCGCGCGGGCGTTTCAATCGCTGGGGCGGGCGCAGATGGTGTTCGGTCCGGCCCCGGATGGCGGCTATTGGCTGGTGGGCGCGCAACGGTATGGCGCGCTGTCCTCCGGCTTGTTCCACAAGGTTCGCTGGTCCACCGAACACGCGCTGGCTGATACGCTGGCCTCGGTCCGTGGGTGCCGCGTGGCGCTTTTGGACACGCTGCATGATGTCGATACGGTGGCCGATCTGCATGCCTGAGCCGCGCAGCGCCTTTTTTGGTCATGACGCAGTCGCATCCCCGTGCTAGGCCGAACCCATGACTCGCATCCCCACCAAGCAAGAGGTCCTGGACTGGATCTCGGCGAACCCAACCCTGACCTCGAAACGTGACATCGCCAAGGCTTTTGGCATCAAGGGCGCGGACCGCATCGACCTGAAGCGCATCCTCAAAGAGCTTGAGGCCGAGGGCCATCTGGAAAAGCGCAAACGCAGCTATCGCGACCCGGATCGTCTGCCGCCGGTCAGCGTATTGCAGGTGAAAGCGCCCAATGCCGATGGCGATCTGTTCGCGCGTCCACTGGAATGGCATGGCGAAGGGGTTGAGCCGATTGTCCTGATCGTCGCCCGCGCCAGCGATCCGGCGCTGGGCGAGGGCGACCGCATTCTGGCCCGGCTGACCGTGGTGCATGAGGAAGACCACAATTACGAGGCGCGCCTGATCCGCCGCATCGGCACCAACCCGCGCAAGATCGTGGGTATATTCCGCAAGGGGGCTGAGGGCGGGCGGATTGTGCCCATCGACAAGACCGGGCAGAACGAATGGCTGGTCCATGATGGGGCCGTGATGGGCGCAAAAGACGGGGAGCTGGTCGAGGCCGAACAGGCCGGGCCAAAGAACCGCATGGGTCTGCCGCGGGCGCGTATCGTGGAACGGCTGGGCGATCCCTCGGCCCCCAAGGCGGTTTCGCTGATTGCGATCCATCAGCACGGCATCCCCGACGATTTCCCGGACAAGGTGATTGCCGAGGCCGACAAGGCCAAACCCGTCGGCCTGAAGGGGCGCGAGGACTTACGCGACATGCCGTTGCTGACCATCGACCCCTCGGATGCGCGCGATCATGACGACGCCTGTTACGCCCATGCCGATGATGACCCGAAAAACCCCGGCGGCCATGTGATCTGGGTCGCCATCGCCGATGTCGCCGCCTATGTGCAGCCAGGCACTGCGCTGGACCGTGAGGCGCGCAAGCGCGGCAACTCCAGCTATTTCCCCGACCGCGTTGTGCCGATGCTGCCGGACCGCCTGTCGGGCGATCTGTGCTCGCTGCACGAAGGCGTCCCGCGGGCCTGTATCGCGGTACGGATGCAGATCGACGCCGATGGCAACAAGATCGGCCACCGGTTTGTGCGCGGGCTGATGCGCTCGGCCGCGTCGCTGCATTACGCCGAAGTGCAAGAGGCCATAGACGGCACCCCCAATGACCGCACCGGGCCTTTGCTGGAACCGGTGCTGAAGCCGCTCTATGCCGCTTATGTCGCGTTGAAAAAGGCAAGGGCGGTGCGCCAGCCACTGGAACTGGACCTGCCCGAGCGCAAGATCGTGCTCAGCGACAAGGGCGAGGTCGAAAGCGTTGCTTTCCGCGACCGGCTGGACGCGCATAAGCTGATTGAGGAGTTCATGATCCTCGCCAATGTGGCCGCTGCCGAGACTCTGATCGCCAAGCGCCGTCCGCTGCTGTTCCGGGTACACGAGGAACCCGCGCCCGAGAAACTGGAAAGCCTGCGGGAAACGGCGCAGGCGGCGGGTCTCAATCTGGCCAAGGGACAAGTGCTGCAAACCCGGCATCTGAACGCACTGCTGAATGCGGCGGCAGGGACCGAGGATGCTGAGCTGATCAACCTGACGACGCTGCGGTCGATGGCGCAGGCCTATTACAACCCCGAGAACTTCGGCCATTTCGGGCTGGCGCTGCGGAACTATGCGCATTTCACCTCGCCCATCCGCCGCTATGCCGACCTCATCGTGCACCGGGCGCTGATCTCGGCCCATGGCTGGGGGCAGGACGGGTTGACCGAGGATGAAATCGCGCGGCTGGAGGAAACAGCCACGCATATCTCGGACACGGAACGCCGCTCGATGATGGCCGAGCGTGACACGACCGACCGGTATCTGGCGGCCTATCTGAGCGAGCGGGTAGGCAATGAGTTCTCGGGCCGGATCAGCGGCATCGCCCGCTTTGGCGCTTTCGTGAAGATGGACGAAACCGGCGCGGATGGGCTGGTTCCTGTACGCTCCCTGGGGCGCGAGTTCTTTCATTTCGACCGCGAGGCGGGGACTCTTATGGGTTCGGATACCGGGCTGATCATCGCCATCGGCCAGCGTGTCACCGTGCGTCTGACCGAGGCGACGCCAGTGACCGGCGGGCTGGAACTGGAACTGCTGTCCATCGACGATCAGGCCTTGCCGCGTGGGCGTGGTCCGAAAGGCCGGCCGACCCGCCGCAAGGCGGTCAGCGCCAAGCGCAAGAAAGACAAGATCAAGCGCAAGGTCGAACGCAAACGCCGTCAAAGGTGATAGGTCAGCGCCCGCGCAATCAGCCAGCCGTGGCGGGTATGGTCGATCTGATCCGGGTCGTCGAATAGTACAGCGCGATTGCCGTCGATCCGATCCTCACCAGGAAAAGCCGAGGTGAAGTCGCCCATGAGGCGGCTCTGACAATGCACGAACAAGGCAAAGCTTGCAGCTTTGTGCCCGCCCAGCCGGATCGTAGAGCCTTTGGGCGACAGATAGGCAGGCTGACCCCAGCGCAGCGCCTCTTGCAGGGGTTGCGCCGCGGGCAGCGACCCTGCCGTTTCAAATACTAGCTTGCGTAGGGCCAGAACACCCGCGCGGGTGTTTTCGGGAAATGCCTGAAAAGCGGCTTCTACGGCAGGGTCGTCAAACGGTGTCATGTCAGCGGGATCGCCTGTTCGATGCGGTCAATATAGCTGCTGAGCAGGTTATCCTGTTTGATCCGACGGGTCAGCGCCGTTTCCGCAGGTGTCGCGCGCATCGCGGCTAGAACCGGCCCAACGCTCATATCTGCCGCGGTCGGGTGCTCGCCCAGCAAAAACGGCGACTGCCACAGAAAGGCCGAGATCGCCTCCAGATCGCGTTCCAGCCTGTCCGTGCGATCTGCGTCCGAGAATCGCGACACGCCGACACCATCCATCCGTTTCAGCACGGATTTGCGAATTGAGTTGGTCACGGGCCGGCGGATCAGGGCCGGGATTTCATTGAAAAACGTGTCCCGCAGGATCGGCCAGACCTGATCATTGCCCCAGCGGTCCAGTACGATGTGGTAATAGATATGCTCTTCGGCCATGCGGATCAGCGCGCGGGACTGAGCTTTCTGCACATCGCTCAGACCTTTGTCAAAGTCGGCACCCTGCGCTTCCAGCCAGTCGCGGATCAGGTCGCTGTCTGGCAGCAGGCGATCCGGTGTGCGCAGAACCGGCAGCTTCTGATGCGGCATCTTTCTGGGGTCCAGCATATCCGACCGCTGCCAGTGCTGGCCGGAACGTTGCAGCATCAGGGCGGTCTTGACGCAGAAGGGGCTGGCGCTGAACAGGCCAAAGGCAGAAGGGAAGGTCAATAGGGTCAGCATCGGTGGCTCCGTGATTGGGATGCCAGAGGGATACGTTGGGCTAATGACATTTCCTGTCATCAGGTTTAGGGTAGCTTGCAGTATGTCCCGCACCGCCCGCCTGTTTCAGCTGATGCAAGCCCTGCGCTCTGGCCCGTCACCGAAGACCTCGGTCCAGCTGGCGCAGGATCTCGGCGTATCGCCCCGAACGGTTCATCGCGACATCGACGCGTTGCGCGGCCTGGGCGCGGTAATCGACGGCGAGGCCGGGTTTGGCTTTACCCTGATCGAAGACGCCACCCTGCCACCGCTGGGCTTTACCGATGATGAGCTTGAGGCGCTGGTCCTGGGTCTGCGCGAAGTGCAGGCGATCGGCGACCCCGGTCTTTCGGACGCGGCCGGTGCGGCGCTGCACAAGTTGCAGGGGCGCTTACCGCACCGGCAATCTCATCGGCTGAGCCACGCCGTCCTGACGGCAACACGTTTTGACCGCCCAAAAAAGCCGACCATCGACGTCTCAAACCTGCGGCAGGCGACCTGGGACGAGCGGGTCGTTCAGTTCGCCTATACCGACGCCAAGGGGGACGACACCCGGCGCCGGGTCAGCCCGCTGAGTATCGTCTATATGGATCGCGCCAGCGTGCTGCTGTCATGGTGCCACCTGCGCGAGGATTTCCGCGTCTTCCGGCTGGACCGGATGCAGGAGATGACGGTGACCGACGACAGTTTCAGACCCAACCGGGTGCCGATGCTGCGCGCGGCGCTGGTGCAGATCCGCGCCGAGCGGGAGGCAAAAGAGTGTGATCCCCCGTCCTGAGCGCTTTGTGAATTTCCGATTTTGCGCTATCCTGCTGTCGAGCAGTGATCAGGACAATTCGGAATGCGTGTATGCACAGGTGGCGTCATGACCGCCGCACTATGGGCATCCGTTCTACAGGCGGATCCAACAGGACATTCATCACAGTCACCGGACGGCAAACAGCCCGGCACGTATCAGCTGGCCTCGGCGGATGTGGCCGTATCGATCCGGCCCGTCCTGCGGCCATCGACAAGGGAGTACCGGGTGTCGACCGAAGGAAATGCACGCTTTCAGGCGTGGCTGGGGGCGTTCCGTGAGCGGGCGCTGTCGCAGGGCATCACGGCATCCACGCTGGACCGGTCGCTGGCTGGCCTGACCTATGACAAAGAGGTCATCGCCCGCGACCGCAATCAGGCCGAGTTTTCCAGACCCATCTGGGAGTATCTGGATGCAGCGGTTTCCGACGCGCGCGTCTCCAATGGCCGTGCAGGGCTGGCGCGCCATCACGCGGCGCTGACCCGGATCGAGGCCGAATATGGCGTCAGGAAAGAGGTGGTGGCGGCGATCTGGGGTCTTGAAACGTCGTACGGAACGTTCCGGGGCAGCGATCACACGATCCGGTCGCTGGCGACCCTGGCCTTTGATGCCCGGCGTGCGTCGTTTTTCGAATCCCAACTGATCGCCGCGTTGCAGATTGTTCAGGCCGGGGATGTCCGCCCCGCGGACATGGTCGGCAGCTGGGCCGGGGCGATGGGGCATACGCAGTTCATGCCGACCTCGTATCTGGATCATGCGGTGGATTTCGACGGTGACGGACGGCGCAATATCTGGTCGGACGACCCGACCGATGCGCTGGCTTCGGCGGCAGCCTATCTGACGCGGCACGGCTGGACGCCGGGACAACCCTGGGGCGTCGAAGTACGCCTGCCCAGGGGGTTCGATTATGCGCTGGCCAGACGGGATCTTACCCTGTTGCCGTCGGAATGGGCGGATCGCGGAGTCATGACGCCGCACGGCGAGCCTGTGCCGGATCACGGGCAGGCGGCGATCCTGCTGCCCGCGGGCGGTCAGGGCGTGGCGCTGATGATCTTTGACAATTTCAGGGTGATCGAAGCCTATAACGGCGCGGACGCTTATGTGATCGGCATAGGCCACCTGTCCGACAGGCTGGCGGGGCAGGCCCCTTTTCACGCCGCATGGCCGCGCGATGACCGGGTGCTGAGCTTTACGGAACGCAAGGAACTGCAATCGCGCCTGACCGAAGCCGGATTCGACACGCAGAGCGTTGACGGCCGCATCGGGCCGAATACGACCAACGCCGTGCGCGCCTATCAACTGGCTCAGGGGTTGCTGCCCGATGGATATGCCAGCCTGAACTTGCTGGAGCGGCTGCGGTAGCCTTGTGTCAGGCGGCCCGCCGCCGCCTGTACCCGTAGCCGTCCTTGCTCAGTGCACGAAATGCAGGCGCGAGAACTCTTTCCGCCAGGCGGCGACCTCTGGTTGGATCGGCTCATCGTTTAACCCGCGCCGGATCAGATCCGCCAGTCGCGCTGCGTCCCCGGAGGTCATACCCCAGCGCACCAGTTCGGGCGTGCCGATCCGAAGCCCGTTCATATCACCCTCGACCGCTGGAACAGGCAAGCCGATGCCGCAGGCGAGGAACCTGTTTTTGCGCAACTGTTTGGACGCAGCCTGCCCCCCGCCAAAGCCCTGTGCCAGAACGGCAAACTGGTGCGAGTTGGTGAACCCATGCGCGCCGGAAAACACCGGCACGCCATTTGCATCCAACGCCGCGGCCAGCGCCTGCGCCATAGCAATCATCTCATGCGCATAGGCGGTGCCGAAATCCTTCCAGTCCAGCATTGTCACTGCCAGAGCCGCCGTTTTCGCCGCGTCGAAGTTTGCCGTCATGCCCGGGAAAGCGATGGCATCAAGCGCTTTTGCAATCGCGGCGTCGTTGGAGACGATCAGGCCACCGGCAGGCCCGCCCAAGCTTTTGTAGGTGCTCATGGTCATGAAATGCGCGCCTTCGGTCAGGGGGTTTGACCACGCCCGCCCCGCAATGATCCCGCATTGATGGGCGGCGTCAAACATGACCTTCGCCCCGACTTCATCAGCGATTGCCCGGATGTCGGCCACAGGATGTTCGAACAGGTTCAGGCTGCCCCCGATTGTGATCAGCCTGGGGCGTTCAGACAGGGCCAGGGCGCGCAACAGGTCCAGATCGATGGTATAGCCGTCGGCATTGACCGGGGCTTCGACGATACGCAGACCGTAAAGACCGGCACATCCCGAAACGTGGTGGGTGACGTGGCCGCCAATGGAAGCCGGTGGCGCAATAATGGTGTCACCCGGTTTGCAGGTCGCCATGAAGCCATAAAGATTGGCAATGGCCCCGGAGGGCACCCGCACCTCGGCATATTGCGCATCAAAGACTTCCGCACATAGCTGAGCGGCGATCACCTCAATCTCTTCTATCGCTTCCAGCCCCATCTCATATTTGTCGCCGGGGTAACCAAGCGACGGGCGCGAACCGATGCCCGAGGACAAAAGCGCCTCGGCCTTTGGGTTCATCACATTGGTCGCAGGGTTGAGGTTGAAGCACATTTCCTCATGGATAACGCGGTTCTGTTCCGCAAGATCCCCGATCCGCTCAAGAAGCGCCCCGGAAGAAGTCGACGCGGCGCGGGTCGCGATATCCTGAACCAGAGTTTCGCAGTTGCCGGGTACCCAGTCTCTTTGTGCAAGTGTCATGACACGCCTCCTTGGTCGCGCCCATCTTGAAAGCCGAACGATGACAACGCAAAGCAGATTTGCTATTTCTTGCCGTAGAAAAACTAAGGCTATGAAAATGAGTGTCGCCCCCAAGCGCCCCAAAGGCCCGCCCTTGAACGCCATGCGCGCCTTTGAATCCGCCGCCCGCCACGTCAGCTTTGTCGCCGCCGCCGAAGAGCTGAATGTCACGCCCGGCGCGATTTCTCAGCATATCAAGACGTTGGAAGGCTGGGCCGGAATGCCGCTGTTTCGCAGAAATGCGCAGGGTGTCGAGCTGACCCGGGCAGGAAAGGCCCTTGTGCCGGGTTTCACATCGGCCTTTGACGGGCTTGCAGATGCCACCCGCGCCCTGCGCAACCTCAAGCCGCACGCCGAATTTCACATCGCGGCCCTGCCGTCGATTGCGCAGCTCTGGCTGCCGAAGCGGCTTGGCAAGATCCGCGCCCACTTTCCCCAGATCAGCTTTTCGGTCACCGCGATGGAAAGCCCGCCCAGTCTGTCACGGGAGTTGTTCGACTTGTCGATTTTCTTTGCCGTTCCCGACGGTTCCGCATGCCAGATCAGCATTTGCAGGGACGAGATTGCCCCCGTCTGTGCCCCCGAACTTCTGGATCGTGCACGGGGCGATAACGGCTTTGACACTTTGCCCCTCTTGCATGACCTGACCTGGGTGCAGGACTGGTCCCTTTGGTCACAGGAATCCGGCGTTCCGATTCAGGACCCCGAAAGCGGCCCACAGTTTTCCTTGTACAGCCTGGCGGTGGAAGAGGCCAAGGCAGGGGCGGGAGCGATTATGGGGCATCTGTGTCTGATCGAAGACGCGCTGTCCGCCGGAGAGTTGAGGCGGATGCACAGCACCTCATGTTTCGCGGGACAGTCGCTTGTGCTGCAACTGCCCCAAAAACAGCAGCGGCGTTCTGAAACAGATCAGGTCGTCGCATTGCTGACCGACAGCGCCTGAGAGCGTCCACCGTCGATCGGCAACCCTGGCTTAAGACGCGGCTTTCATCAGCCCCTGTTCAATGATGTCAGACTGCGCCTCATCCAGCGATTTGTAGATGCGCACGAACATCTCGTCGATATCCGCAGGTGTCAGGATCAGCGGTGGTGAAATGATCATCCGGTCGCCGACATGGCGCATGATCAGGTTATTGCCAAAACAGCGGTCGCGGCAGACATAGCCGACCGTGCCCGGATCTGACGCAAACTTGGCGCGGCTGGCCTTGTCCGGTGTCAGCGCGATGGACGCCATCATGCCCACGATCTTGGCCTCGCCCACCAGCGGGTGATCGACCAGAGCTTCCCATTTCTTTTTCAGATAAGGGGCGGCGACATCGCGGACGTGATCGACGATCTTTTCCTCTTCGAGGATGCGCAGGTTTTCCAGCGCCACGGCAGCCGCGACAGGATGACCGGAATAAGTGTAACCGTGGTTGAACTCGGTTCTGCCGATCACCTCGGCGATCTCGTCATTGACGATCGAGCCACCGATGGGCGCATAGCCCGAGCTGAGGCCCTTGGCGATCGTCATGATATGCGGCCTGATCCCGACAGTCTGCGATCCGAACCAGTTGCCGGTGCGGCCAAAGCCGCAAATCACCTCATCCGCGATCAGAAGGATATCGTACTTGTCGCAGATGCGCTGAATCTCGGGCCAGTAGGTATCCGGCGCGACGATAACGCCGCCAGCGCCCTGCACCGGTTCCGCGATGAACGCCGCGACCCGGTCTTCGCCCAGTTCCAGAATGGCCTCTTCCAACTCGCGCGCGCGGGCCAGTCCGAAATCCTCGGGCGTCATGTCGCCACCTTCAGCCCACCAGTTCGGCTGGTTGATGTGATGGATGTTCGGGATCGGGATGCCGCCCTGCGCATGCATCCCCGCCATTCCACCGAGCGAGGCCGAGCCCACCGAGGAACCGTGATAGGCGTTCTTGCGGCTGATGATGATGTTCTTGTCGGGCTGGCCCTTCTCGGCCCAGTAGGTGCGCACCAGCCGGATGTTGGTGTCATTGGCCTCGGACCCGCCTGCGGCGAAAAAGACATGGTTCAGATCACCCGGCGCGATCTCGGCCAGTTTCGAGGCCAGCGCGATGGCGGGCACATGGGTCGTTTTGAAAAACGTGTTGTAATAGGGAAGCTCGCGCATCTGGCGGGCTGCGGCCTCGGCCAGTTCGTCGCGGCCATAGCCGATATTGACGCACCACAGGCCCGCCATGGCGTCCAGAATCTCTTCGCCTTCACTGTCGGTCAGGTATACGCCCCGGGCCCGCGTGATCACACGCGCGCCCTCGGTTCCCAGCGGCCCGTTGGCCGAGAAAGGGTGCATGTGATGCGCCGCATCCAGCGCCTGCAATTCGGCGGTCGGCATGTGATTGGTGATGGTGGACATCAGAGAATCTCCTGCAAGCGAGGTTGGCGATCACAATATGATCAAATTTTTTCCTGTCAATCGAATCGGGTGACGCTAGGGGGCTGTCAGCGCGTCCGCCATCAGTTCCATCCCCTGTTCGATGTCCTGCGCCGTTGCTTTCGCCACGCCTTCGGCATCGCCCGCGCGCAGGGCCGAGATGATGTCCTTGTGCCGGTCCGGCAGGCTCTGGGTGCCGAACCGGCCGCAGACCACACGCAGGGACGGACCGAATCGCAGCCACAGCCGTTCTGCGAGATCGCTGAGAATCGGCGCGTCCGCATGGGCATACAGAGTTTCGTGAAAAACATGGTTCAGATGCAGATACCCGCCGACATCGCCATCCGCGATGGTTCGATCCAGACGCTGATCCAACCGCTCAAGCCGGTCGATGTCAGAGGCGGTCATTACGCTTGTTGCGCGCCTGGAAAGTTCTGATTCTATTGATGTTCTTGCAAATATCAGCTGTTGAATATCGCCGTCGGACAACAAGGGCACACTGACCCGACGGTTGCCCTGAAACACCAGCGCGCCATCTGAAATCAACCGACGAATCGCCTCGCGCACCGGCGTCATCCCAACGCCAAGGGAATCGGTCAGGCCCTGGATGGTGACAGGCTGCCCGGGCACCAGTTCCCCATACAGGATCTGCGACCTGAGGGTCTGATACACCGTCTCATGCGCGGGCCGTTTCTGATCACCCGACGTTGAGCCGGATGCCGTATTTTTGATCAAATCCAATCGATTTGCCCTGTTTCCATTGAAGTTAACTTGTCAGGTGCCAGACCCCGTGAAACCATACGCGGGATCGGGGGAAAACGCAAAACTTGATCAAATCCAAAAAAACGGGAAAATACCCGTACACTTGCAGGGAGAATAATATGTCAATCAAAACGCTGACCATGACAGCGGTCATCGCATTGGGGACTTCGGCGGCTTCCGCCGAAGAGGTGCGTGTTTACAACTGGTCCGACTATATCGACGAAGAACTGCTGGAGAAGTTCGAGGCCGAAACCGGTCTGACCCTTGTCTATGACGTGTTCGACAGCAACGAGGTTCTGGAAACCAAGATGCTGGCCGGTGGATCGGGCTATGATGTGGTGGTGCCGACCGGGACGTTTCTGCAGCGCCAGATTCAGGCCGGCGCTTTTCAGGAACTGGACAAGGCGAAACTGTCGAATGCGGGCAATCTGTGGGACGTCATTCAGGAACGCACCGCAGGCTATGATCCGGACAACGCGTATTCCATCAACTACATGTGGGGCACCACGGGTCTTGGGGTGAATGTCGCCAAGGTCAGGGAAGTGCTGGGTGATGATGTTGCGCTGAACAGCATGGATCTGGTGCTGAAGCCCGAGAATATGGAAAAGCTGGCCTCGTGTGGCGTGCATTTCCTGGACGCGCCGACCGAGATCATACCGATGGCATTGCAGTATATCGGTGAAGATCCCGACAGCCACGACAAGGACGTCATCGCCAAGACCGAAGAGGTCCTGACCGGTGTGCGCCCCTATGTGCAGAAATTCCACAGCTCTGAATACATCAACGCGCTGGCGAATGGCGACATCTGTCTGGCCGTCGGCTGGTCGGGCGACATCCTGCAGGCGCGGGACCGTGCAGCCGAGGCGGATAACGGTGTGGAAATCGAATACCACCCCTTTGCCGAGGGGTCGCTGATGTGGTTCGACCAGATGGCGATTCCGGCGGATGCGCCAAACCCCGAGGGCGCGCATCAGTTCCTGAACTTCATTCTGGACGCCAATAACATGGCGGCCGCGTCGAACTATGTGTATTACGCCAACGGCAACAAGGCCTCACAGGAGTTCCTTGAAGAAGATGTGATCGGCGATCCGGCGATCTATCCGGATGATACGACGATGCAGAACCTCTACATCACGACACCCTATCCGGCGAAAACACAGCGGACCGTAACCCGCCTGTGGACCAAGATAAAATCGGGCACCTGATCCGATCTGTCTGCGCAAGGCGGCCCGTCCGCCTTGCCCCTTTTTTCAGATAGTCGAACGGGGGCCGTTTTGAACTCTGACGTCTTTGCGCCGTGGGATGACCCGCAGGCGAAACCCTTGATCCAGTTCCGGAATGTCACCAAACGGTTTGGAGAATTCACGGCCATCGACGATCTGTCCCTGGATATCTTCGAGAAAGAATTCTTTGCCCTGCTGGGCCCCTCGGGCTGCGGCAAGACCACGATGATGCGGATGCTGGCCGGGTTCGAAACCCCGACCGAGGGGCACATCCTGCTGGGCGGACAGGATATCGACCCGATCCCGCCGAACAAGCGGGCGGTGAACATGATGTTCCAGTCCTACGCCCTGTTCCCTCACCTCAGCATCTGGGACAACATCGCCTTTGGCCTGCGCCGGGACAACATGCCCAAACACGACCTTGAAGACCGGGTCGAGGAAATGCTGCGCCTGACCCGGCTGGAACAATTCGCCCGACGCAAGCCGCATCAGATTTCGGGCGGGCAACGTCAGCGGGTGGCGCTGGCGCGGTCACTGGCCAAGGCGCCCAAGCTGTTGTTGCTGGACGAACCCCTGGGGGCGCTGGACAAGAAGCTGCGGCAGGACACGCAGTTCGAACTGATGGACATTCAGGAAAAGACCGGCACCACCTTTGTGATCGTGACCCACGATCAGGAAGAGGCCATGACGGTCGCCAGCCGCGTTGCGGTGATGGATCAGGGCCGGCTGATGCAGGTGGCGACGCCGGACAAGATTTATGAAAACCCGAATTCTGTCTATGTGGCCGATTTTATCGGCGATGTGAACATCATCGAAGGGCGCGCCACCGCAAACGGGGATGACACCTATCAGATCGACTGGGCCGAAGGTCAGGCGCCGCTGACGGCAACCTCGTCGGCGGGTTTGTCGAACGGGCAGGGATGCCATCTGGCGATCCGGCCCGAAAAGGTTACGATTTCAGCCGACCGTCCGACCGACGCGATCAACGCGGTGCAGGGAAAGGTGCATGACATCGCCTATCTGGGCAACCTGTCGACTTATCACGTCGAGTTGCCGAACGGCACGATCATCAAGGCGCAGACGGCCAATACCCGCCGCATCTCGCGCCGGTCGTTTACATGGGAAGACCCGGTCTGGCTGTCCTGGACAGCGACGGCTGCGGTTTTGTTGGCCAGCTGATGCGCCGCGCGTTTCTGATTGCGGTTCCTTATGTCTGGCTGCTGGCCCTGTTTCTGGTGCCGTTTTTCATCGTTCTGAAAATCTCGCTGTCGGATATCGAGCTGGCGATCCCGCCCTATACGCCGACGCTGGACCTGTCGCAGGGCTGGGCCGGGATCAAAGAGTTCTTCAGCCAGCTGGATTTTGAGAACTTCGTCTGGCTGACCGAAGATGATCTTTATTGGAAAGCCTATCTGTCCAGCGTCAGGATCGCCGTGATTTCGACCTTGCTGACGCTGCTGGTCGGCTATCCCATCGCCTATGGTATGGCCCGCGCGCCTGCGGAATGGCGCCCGACGCTGATGATGCTGGTCATTCTGCCGTTCTGGACTTCGTTCCTGATCCGCGTCTACGCGTGGATGGGGATTCTCAGCAACGAAGGCTACCTGAACCAGTTCCTGCTGTGGATCGGCATCATCTCGACCCCGCTGACCATTCTGAATACCAACACGGCGGTCTATATCGGCATTGTCTATACCTACCTGCCCTTCATGATCCTGCCGATCTATTCCGCGCTGGAGCGAATGGACGAATCCCTGATCGAAGCGGCTGAGGATCTGGGCTGTTCGCGTGTTCAGGCGTTCTGGCTGGTGACGATCCCGTTGTCGCGCCCCGGCATCATCGCCGGGTGCTTTCTGGTGATGATCCCGGTTATCGGTGAGTTCGTGATTCCCTCGCTGCTGGGCGGGTCAGGCACGCTAATGATCGGCAAGGTTCTGTGGGAGGAGTTCTTTTCCAACCGCGACTGGCCGGTGGCCAGCGCGGTGGCGGTTGTCCTGCTGCTCATCCTCGTGGTTCCGATCGTGCTGTTCCAGCGCAACCAGCAAAAGCAGACGGAGGCCGAACGATGAACAGGCTCAGCTGGTTCAATGCGGTGTCGCTGACGCTGGGATTTGCGTTTCTTTACATCCCGATGATCATCCTGATCATCTTCAGCTTCAACGAGAGCAAGCTGGTGACGGTCTGGGCCGGGTTCTCGACCAAATGGTACGGCGAACTGGTCCAGAACCAGGCGTTTCTGGATGCTGCATGGGTGACCTTGCGGGTTGCGGTATTCTCGTCAACTCTTGCGACCATTCTCGGCACGGCGGCGGCCTATGTGCTGGTTCGCGGTGGGCGGTTCTTTGGCCGAACACTGTTTTCGGGCATGATCTACGCGCCGCTGGTGATGCCCGAAGTGATCACCGGCCTGTCGCTGTTGCTGCTGTTCATCGGAATCGGTCTGGATCGCGGTATCCTGACCATCGTGCTGGCCCACACAACCTTTTCGATGTGTTTCGTGTCGGTCGTCGTGTCCTCGCGCCTTGTGACCTTTGACCAGTCGCTGGAAGAGGCGGCGCTGGATCTGGGCTGTTCGCCCGCGCAGGCGTTCCGGCTGGTGACATTGCCGATCATCGCGCCGGCGGTGATCTCGGGCTGGTTGCTGGCCTTTACGTTGTCGCTGGATGATCTGGTGATCGCGTCGTTCACCTCGGGCCCGTCGGCCACGACCCTGCCGATCAAGATTTTCTCTGCCGTGCGTCTGGGTGTCAGCCCCGAGATTAATGCATTGTCGACGATCATGATCGCGGTGGTGACGGTGGGGGTCATCACCGCGTCTCTGGTCACGAAACGCGCGATGGTGCGGCAAAAACAGGATGAAATGGCTGCTGCGCGGGTCGAATGAAACGGGTGTTTCCAGCCTATGCCTATGGGCCCGGTCCGCGCGCGGAATGTTGGTGGGACGAGACGATTGCCAGCCCGGACTGGCCGGTTCTCAGCGGCGACCTCAGCGTTGATGTCGCCATCGTCGGCGGCGGTTTCACCGGTATTTCGGCTGCGTTGCACCTGGCCGATGCCGGGGCCACGGTCGCCGTTTTCGAGGCCGGGACGCCCGGTTGGGGCGCTTCGGGCCGGAATGGCGGGTTTTGCTGTCTGGGCGGCTCCAAACTGAGCCCGACCGCCATGGCCCGGCGGTTCGGGGAAGGTTCCGCGCAAAGTTATGCACAGGCCGAAGCGGATGCCGTTCATCTTATCTCGGAACTTATGGCGGCACACCGGATCGACGCGGATGTGCATTCGAAGGGTGAAACGCAGCTTGCCCACAACCCGCGCACGATGGAGCGCCTGCGCCGTACCGCGGACGCATCAGGGGTGTTGCACGAGGCCGCCGACTTGCCGGGGCTGGGGTTCGGCAGCGCGTTCCACGGCGGCTATTCCGTTCCGGTGGGCTTTGGGCTGAACCCAAGGAAGTACCTGTTCGGTCTCGCCCGGGCTGCCCGATCGCTGGGTGCCGGCGTTTTCAGCCAAAGCGCGGTTCAGAGCATCCGCAGAACACGGCACGGCTTTGACCTTTTGGCGGCGTCACGCCGGGTCACGGCGTCGCAAGTGCTGATCTGCACCAACGGATATTCCAGCGAGGATATCCCGCCCTGGTTGTCTGGCCGCTACATGCCCGCGCAGTCCACGGTATTGGTCACGCGTCCGATGTCGGATGCCGAAGTGCGGGCGCAGGGCTGGACCACTGATCAGATGTGTTACGACACGCGTCATCTGCTGCACTATTTCCGCCTGATGCCGGACCGGCGGTTCCTGTTCGGGATGCGGGGCGGCCTTCGGTCCTCTCCGCGGGCCGAAGCGGCAATCCGTCAAAAAGCCCGGCGCGATTTCAGGCGCATGTTTCCGGAATGGTCCGGTGTTGACGTGACGCATATGTGGTCGGGCCTGGTGTGCCTGTCCCGGGGGCTGGTGCCTTATGCGGGGCCTGTTCCGGATCAGCCGGGGATGTTCGCCGGCTTGGCCTATCACGGCAACGGCGTGGCGATGGGCACTTATTGCGGGCGGGCAATGGCGCGGTTGGCTCTGGGCAAGGACGCCGGATTGCCCGATCCGATGTCGCAACCTCCGGCGCGGTTCCCGTTGGGGCCGTTGCGGCGCATTTTGATGCCGCCTGCATATGCCCTGATGGCGCTTGCCGATCTATGACAAATGCAGCGCGGCGGTTTCCAGTTCAAGACCCGCCGCGTAATCCGGCGCGCCGTTTTCGACGCGCCATAGGCAATAGGTCGCCATCCGCCAGGCGAACCATCGGCGCAGGGTTCTGTACCGGTTCGTCAATTCCGGGTGATCATAGGCGTCCAGAAACTGATCTTCTTCCATTTGGGACAGGGGCGCGCCGCGATACAGGTGCTGCATCGCAGGCGACAGGAACAACGCCAGATCCTCGCACGGATCCCCCTGCGCGGGGCATTGCCAGTCAATCAGGGTCAGGCCGGATGCCGCGACAAGAATGTTTCCCGCAACCGGGTCGCCGTGAATCAGGCATGTGTGCGGTGTCGGTGGCACCGCTTCGCTTGGACACAACCGCTGAAGGTCGTGGCGCGTATCTGACTTGCAGCTTTGCAGAATGCTCTGCCCGTGTCGGGCCAGATCCGCGCTGCCATTGCATCCTTCGGGCGCCTGCACGGCCAAATCCAGGCTGTGAAGGTGGCGAAGCAACCTGGCCACGCGGGCTGGCCCTTCCTTCCAGGGGGACCCGGGTGCGTGATCGTAAAAGACCCAGCGGCTGTTATCATGCTGCCCCGCCGCGCGCAAACGCGGGACGAATCCCGACGAATCAAGCGCCCGAAGGCACTCGGCCTCCAGCTCTGCGTCGTTTCGGAAAAGCGGGTTGCGGAATGCAGTGCGGTAGAGTTTCAGAACCTTGCCGCCATTTTCCCCCAGCACTTTCCAGACCTGATTTGTGCGCCCGCCATACAGCGTTTGGAACTGGGCGTCGGCGTCCAGAAGCCCCCGGCGGCGCAGGTCGTCAACAAGATCCAATGGCGGGAAGGTCGGGTCAGACAGTTGGGTCACCGATGCAGCAAGCGAGTCGAAGGTTGCAAAGGTTACGCCTGTCCGGCCCCGCAGATCAAGATCCGGTTCGGACGGCCGAGACAATCCCGGCCGGAACGACCTGACCACCTTCCAGGGTCAGAAGGACGGTGTCGTCACCCACCTGGGCCTCAATCACCCGGTTGTAGGCGGACACCAGTTTTTCTGAAAGCAACTCTTCCCCGTCATAACTTTCCAGCCTTGCGGTATAGTTTCCGGCGGTAAGCGGAGTGCCTTCGCTGTCGGTTCCGGCCCAGACGAATTCCGTCTCAGATGCGGATACCGGGAACCTGTCGATGACCGTGTCATCCTGATCGCGGATCACGATCTGCGCGCCGTCCGCAGCGGCATCCGCCTGCGCGAAAAGGGTCACGGGTGCGCCATCAAAGTGAAAGGCCCCTGCCGTGCGGACATCCATACCCACCCAACTTGCAAGTTCCTCAAGGTTGACACTGCCCAGCGACAGCGCCAGTTCGGACAGCAAGTCGTTGGTCTGGACCTGCTGTTCAACCATTGAAAACTGCGCCAGTTGCGAGGCGTATTCCGAGGAATCCAGCGGCTCCAGCGGGTCCTGATTCTGGGCCTGCGTCGTCATCATCAACAGGAAGGTTTCGAAATCGGATGTCAGGGCCGAGGTCCTTGACTGTGTCGCCGGCTGGGGCTGCGTGTTGGTCTGGGCCGTGGATTGCGTTGCGGTGATCATCCTCAAATCCTTATGTCGATGCGCCCGTCCGGGCTCATTCCTGAAACAGCCGGGCCAGCCTCGGCGATATGTTCGGCGTGCGATGGCGGCACCTGATTGCCCCCTTCCGGCCCAGGCTCATCCTGCCGGGTGTCAGAGGGCGTTCCCAGATCCAGCGACAGATCGCCAAGCCCCAGATTCCGGAATTCCGCCTCAAGAACAGAGAGATGCCGCCGCATCATGTCCAGCGTTTCGGGCCGTTCCGCCGCGATCGTAAGGTGCAGGCCGTCGTCGCGGCCGTTCAATACTATCGAGACGCGCCCCAGTTCTTCGGGGTTAAGCGCGATTTCTACCGCGCCGGAGTGTGGGCGCGCTTTGATGACCGATGCCATCTGACCCGCGACCGCCCGGGCCGTTTCCGCCCGCGCGCTGGCCGAAACAGAGTGCGCGGCATGCCCGGCGTCACGGGTTGCGGAGAAAACGGAGGTCTCCTTGATCGCGTGAGCCTCCTCGGTATCCCCATCTGGCACTGCCTCGCTGCTGGCGGTGTTCGATTCGGATGCCATCAGCTGCATCTGAACGAATGAGGGCGCGCGATCCGGCAGGGCGGACCTGTTGGGTGCCGGGCCGGGCGTAGCCGGCGCGGGCACCTCGCCGCGTGCGATTTCACCGGACACGGCGTTGCCCGTCTCGTTACGCGCGCGCGGTTCGCCAATCGCTGAACGAGCATTCTTTGGTGTCAGGGCCGCGCCAGTCGCATCGCCGGACGGCTGAGGCCCCTGCGAAATTGGGGCGACAGTCCGGTGAATCACCTGATGATCGTTGCGGTGCGACGGCGTATGCAGGCCGGTCGGTTTCGCGTCGGGCACAGTGGCACTGTCAGTCGCCTCCTTCGGCATGGCAGCCGTGGGCATTTTTGCAGGCGGTTCAGCACGCGTCGCAGCCAGCGCGTCCGGGCGGGTCCCAATCGGGTGTTCATCCAGGTCAGAATGCGGTTTGGCCTCCGCCTCAGACGAGATTTCAACCGGCTCTGCTTCGGTACTGAGTTCTTCCGATTCCGGCGCAACCTCAGGCTCCTGTGCCTGCATGACGGCGATTTCAGGCGCTTCGTCTTGCTGATCCGCCTCCTGATCCATGACCGTCTGAAACGACGCCGCACCGTTCGGCGCGCGTTGCTCTTTTGTGTTCGCGTCGGTCTTCGCGGCGGCAGATGGCGGCGACAGCACTGCTGATAGAGGGTTGGGCATTTTGCTCCGGCTCCGGTTGTGTGACCCGAAACCTGCCGGCAGGAAGTTACGTTTATTTTAACCGCTTTCGCCTTTGATCAAGAAAGTTCGATGCAAATTTCGGAGAAGGCCATGAAAATTTCCGCACCCCCTCCCACAGCGCAGCCGCCAACCGGGACTGAGAAATTAAAGGCGGCCGCGGTTGAGCTGGAGGCTGCATTTCTGACGGAAATGCTGAAATCGGCCGGTCTGGGCGAGGCGCGCCAAACCTTTGGTGGCGGTACGGGAGAAGATCAGTTTTCCTCATTCCTCGTGCAGCAGCAGGCCATGCAGCTAGCACAGTCCGGTGGGGTTGGCCTGTCCGAAATTCTGTTTCAATCCATGATGGAGAAAGCCGATGGCGATCAAAACTGATCCTGAATTGATCAGGTCCCTGGAAGACGTTCTGGATCTGGAGCGCACCGCGCTGGTCGAGGGGGACCTTGACCAGTTGAACACGATGGCCCCGGAAAAGGAAAAACTGATCGGGGCGATCAACGCGCTGGAGGTCTATGACAGTGACGATTTGATCCGTCTTCAGAAGAAGGTCGAAAGAAATCAGGCGCTGCTGAACAGTGCCGCCGAAGGGATTCGCGCCGTCGCCGGCCGGATGGCCGAATTGCGGCGGGTGCGGCAGGAATTCAGCACTTATGGGGCGGACGGACAACGCAGCGGCTTTGCCGTGCGCAGCCATGCCAAGCTGGAAAAACGGGCATAGCAGAGGGTTTGATTCAAATCCGAATTTTCCGGCCAGAGCGCTTTAGCACTCCGTTAGGAGATCGACGGCAAAGGTGATCGGGCACCTGAAACAGCAGGTGGCGCGAACAGCCCGACGGCGGGTCGCACAGATCAGAAAGACGTCAAAGCCCGCATGTGGTGCGGGAAAGCATGGGCGCAAAGGGCCCGAACGGAAAAGGAAGAAAGCTATGTCCAGCATTCTGACCAACAATGGCGCAATGGTTGCGCTGCAGACCCTGAAATCGGTCAACAAGAACCTGGCGCAAACCCAGAACGCGATCTCGACCGGTAAGGACGTCGCAACGGCAAAGGACAATTCGGCCGTCTGGGCGATTTCCAAAGTCATGGAGTCCGACGTCAACGGGTTCAACGCGATCAAGGACAGTCTTGCGCTGGGGGAATCAACGGTGGCGGTCGCGCGTAACGCGGCGGAAACGGTCACCGACCTGCTGACCCAGATGAAAGGCAAGATCGTCGCGGCGCAGGAAGACAATGTCGATCGTGGCAAAATCAACGACGACGTGACCGCGCTGAAGGATCAGATCGCATCGGTCGTCAGCGCTGCACAGTTCAACGGGCTGAACCTGGTGGATGGCTCGTCGGGCTCTGCCTCGATCTTGGCGTCGCTGGATCGCGACAATACCGGGGCTGTGACTGCGTCGTCCATCAACGTCGCCGGGCAGAACCTGTCGACCGGTGGCTACGTCGCGGCCCAGGTGTTTGACGGATCGACCGGCGCGTCGACCGGCAATGATCGCGTCGGTGCGACGATCGACAACGGTGCGACCTCTGCAACCGCGCTGGTGACCGATGAAACCAGCGGGGCATTTGCCGCAGGGGACAAGGTGGTTGTTGCGATTGACGATCAGGTTGTTTCCTACACGGTGTCCGCGGCGGATGCCGCAGCCACCACCACCGGTGACCTAGTTGCCGTGGGTCTGAAGGCGAAAATCGAAGAGCTGGGGATCAACGGCCTAACCGTTGATTACGACTCGGGCACCGCGGGCACCCTGTCCGTGACCAACGGCACTGGCGAGGATATCTCGTTCTCGGCTCAGTTCGTGAACGCGGGCTCCGGCGGGCTTGGCGCGCTTACGGGCATTGACGTCTCGACCGGTGCGGGCGCAACCGCCGCTTTGGCCGCGGTCGAATCGCTGATCGACACCTCGATTGACGCTTCGGCGGCCTTTGGTTCGTCGCAGAGCCGGATCGAAACCCAGAAAGAGTTCATCTCGAACCTGGCGGATTCGTTCAAATCCGGCATCGGGTCGCTGGTCGACGCCGACATGGAAGAAACTTCGGCCCGTCTGCAGGCGCTCCAGGTGCAGCAGCAGCTGGCCACCCAATCGCTGTCAATCGCCAACCAGGCGCCGCAGTCGATCCTGTCGCTGTTCCGGTAAGTTTCGGAACCCGGCCGGGGCGTGGCGACGCGCCCCGGTTCTGATCGCCCCAAGACGGACTACTGGAAGGATCTCAAGTGACACCGCAAACTCTTGCACAGCGAGCCTATGCGCAGACCGCCGCGCCGACACGGACGCCTCGCGACACCGAATACGAGGCGATCTCGAAAATCACGCATCGGCTAAAGGCAGCGGCCGCCCGGCAAAAAGCCGATTTCGGCGGGTTTGTTCAGGCGCTGCACGAAAACCGCCGCCTGTGGACCGTGCTGGCAAGCGGAGTTGCGGATTCGGACAATGCCCTGCCCAATGACCTGCGCGCCCGGATCTTCTATCTGGCCGAGTTCACCGAGCAGCACAGCAGCCAGGTTCTGGGCAACAAGGCATCGGTTGAACCCTTGCTGGAAATCAACATGGCCGTCCTGCGCGGCCTGCGCCAGATGGGGGCCTCCTGATGGGCGGGCTGGTTTTGAAACTGGCACCCAAGGAACGGGTGCTGATCAATGGCGTGGTGCTGGAAAACGGCGATCGCCGCAGCCGGTTCTCGATCATGACGCCACAGGCCAATGTCCTGCGCCTGCGCGACGCCATTCACCCGGAAGAGGTGAACACCCCCGTGCGGCGCGTCTGCTACGCGGCTCAGCTTGTTCTGTCCGGGGATATGGAGCCGGAACAGGCGCGTCAGCAATTGCTGCGGCGCGTCGAGGAGCTGAGCCAGGTCTTTACGGACGCTGACAGCCGTCGCGTCCTGTCCGAAGCGACCGAGGCCTTGCTGGCCGAGCAGTATTACAAATGCCTGAAGGCCCTGCGCGCGCTGTTGCCGCGCGAAGAACGGCTGATGGCCTACCAGCAGTGACTTTTCAGCCGGTCATCCCCTCTGGCGGCCTGGTCGGCTGGCGTTTTCTGCAACGCACCTACGACGCGCAGCTTGACAGCTTTTCAACCTCGGCCGTCAACGAAAGAGAGGCCGCGTATTTTCTGGAAAACATCGGGAATGTGCGATCGGCAGAGGATTTGGTTTCGGACCGGCGCCTGCTGCAGGTCGCGCTGGGTGCCTTCGGGTTAGAGGATGACATCAACAACCGGTACTTCATACAAAAGGTTCTGTCGGATGGAACCAGCGCCGAGGATGCCTTATCGAACCGGCTGTCTGACAAGAGGTACCGCAAGTTTTCCGAAGCTTTCGGGCTGGGTCCGGGAGATATACCCAAGACGGGCCTGATCACAAACATGGAAGAAATCGCACGGGACAATGTTGTGTCCCGGTTCGAGGTCTCGGTTGGTGAAGCCGACGAATCCATGCGCATCTCACTCTATGCCCGGCACGCACTGCCTGATCTGGCCGCCCAGAGCGGAAGTGCAGATACCAAGTGGTTCGAACTGATGAGCCTGCCGCCGCTGCGGAACATGATGGAAACCGCGCTTGGGCTTCCACCGAGCTTTGCGCAACTGGACATCGACCGGCAACTTGACGTTTTCAAAGACCGGTTGACGGGCCTGACGGGGTCTGACGACCTGAGCCAGTTCACCGACCCGGCGGCCGTTGACCAGCTGACCGACCGATACCTTGCCCGCAGTCAAATCGCTCAGCTACAGAACACGGTTTCACCGGCCCAGGCCGCCCTGATCCTTCTTGGCGCGCAATAGGACTTTTCCCGGATGCAACTGGCCGCCCTTTGTTCTGATTGGAGGTCGCAGCACCTCAAACGGGATTTGCGCGGCGCGGTGGGGAACACCACCGCAACCGGGCATCAGGCGTTCAACACCTCATCCGCAGAGGTTCGGAGCGCAAAGGAAGGCACCGGCTGTGAGACATTGTGCAGCTTGATATCCCCCAAAGGCAGCGCATCGGCGCATGCGGGCACGATATCGGCTGACACGACGATCCGGTGATTCACCGTCTTGCCGTATTCACCCAGACGCGCCGCAATATTCGCGGCCTGCCCGATCACGGTGAAATCCAGCCGTTCGCGGGACCCGACATTGCCATAAGTCACGCGCCCATAGGCGACGCCGATAGAACAATCACAATGATCGTCCGTTCCCGACAGGCGCAGCTCGCCGAGTTTTTCAACTATTTCGACGGCCGAGCGCTGGGCGTTCTTGCGCGCCGAGATCGAGTCATCACCGGCGGGGAACACTGCAAGGACAGCGTCCCCGATGAATTTCAGCACTTCACCACCGTTTTCATGCACAATGCCGGACACGGTTTCAAAGAACTCATTCAGCAGGTTGATATAGGCGGTGCGCCCAAGCTTTTCTTCCAGACTGGTCGAATTGCGCAGATCGCAGAACATGATGGCGGCGTCGATCTCGTCGCCGTCACCGCGCCGGATTTCGCCCCCTAGGACGCGCGCGCCCGACCGCTTGCCCACATAGGTTTCCAGCAGGACCTGCGCGTTTTCGCGCTGCATGAACACTTCGTAGTATCTTGCAATCACGGTCGAGCATTCAAAGACCAGACCCAGATTCGCGGTGGTGAAACCGTCCGGGTGGTCGCAGGTCAGGGTCAGCACATTGGTCCGGCCATCGGAAAACGGCAGCGGCATGGCGACATAATCGGTTGCGCCTTTTGCTCTCAGATCCTCCATTATCGGAAAACTGTTCTTGGGGTTTTCATCATTCAGCCGCTGACGCACACCGCCCAGCCCGTTGGACACATGACGCAGGGGGCTGTTGATATAGGCCGGGTGGTCGTGGATTTCATAGGTGGGCACATTGGTCGAGATTTCGGCCTCGCCTTTTTCCCAGATGTAATGTTTGCCGGCGATCAGCGGATGCAGCGACCATGCCAGGATGCTCAGGCGCTGAATGGCAATGCCATGTTCCAGCATCTTCTCGGCCAGCGCCTTGGTAAAGGCTTCGGGCGTGTCATTTTCGGATGCACCGCGCATCAGCCAGTCGATCAGCGGGCCGCTGATATTGCCGTCATCGGGGTCGCGCAGCCTGTTTTCGCCCAGGTCGATCCGGGTATAGGCACCGGGCATGAACCCGATATGGCCCTGAATGGCGACGCTTTCTGGCAGCGCCTCTTCATAGGCCCAGACGGAGTTCGCCAGCCGCTGCCCGTCAAGAACGACATCGTGATAGGTTGCCGTCCCCTTGAAGGGGCAAAAGGTCTGCAACTCGGTTTCTTCGCCAAGATCGACGCTGACATCTTCACGCGGAAAATAGATCGTCGGCGGCAGCCGCGTTTCGTACATGACCTTGGCGTTGGTGCTAGCGGCCAACAGAGTCTCATCCCGGTAAATCGCGATTCGACCGTTCAACCGCTCAACTGAGATCCCATAGCCCTTGATTTTTGGTGTGGCGTGGACGTTCATCATCAACCTCCCTGGCACGGGGTCTATATATGATGGTGCCTTGTCCGAGGTTTTCCAAGGGGTGTAACCGCCATTTTATCACACAAGCCCTGTGCGATGCTGTGGCTTCAGACCATCTGGATCACGTCTTTCTCGATCGACAGCATATAGCCCTTCTTGGCGATATTCTTGACCAGCAATTCGCTGACCATCTGGTTGCCAAGCGCATCCCGCAGCCGTTTGATCCGGGTCGCGCCTGCGGCCTCGTCACAATCTGCCGCATTCTTGCCGGAGATCATCGCCTCGATCTGGGCACCGGACAGAACCTCGTCATCCAGCCGGGATTCCGCCAGCACCGACAGGGTCTCCATCGCGGCTGCGGTCAGTTTGAAGTCCATATTGTTCAGATAGACGGTGTTTTCCTCGCGGCTGATCAGCAGGGATGTCACCTGAATCCCGGTACGTTCGATCTGCGCCATTCGGCGGTTCAGCATCACCAGCATCACCAGAAACACCAGCGCGGTCACCAGCATGGCGCTGGCAAAGACCAGCAGAACAAAGATCACCATGCGGTAGCTGGACAATGTGTCGGCAAAGGCCGTGCCCGACTGGGCCAGAATCTCAAGCAGGCGGATCTCGGTCTGCGAGGTCAGGTCGCTTTCGACGAAAAGCCGTTCGACCCGCGCATTGAAGGCGTTGGCGTCGGGCAGAGTCCAGAACAGGAAAATCGCGGCGGTCACCAGAATCAACACGATCGCCACGATGCCCGCGCCGACCAGTCTGACACCTGATCGCCGGGCCTCAGTAACGGAGATAGAATTTTCCGGCATTGGCCTTCCTTTTATCCAACCCATCCGGTCCGAAAACGGACATCACGTTCAGCAAGGTCCAACCGGACCCTTTCAGACGCTGGGCGACTTCTTTCCGTGCCTGCCCTTTGCCGCAGGCCGAAACCTGCATGACGCCATAATGCAGGCGCAGCGGATTGTCCTGCTTGGCCTTGTAGTCGGCGTAACATTCCGCCGCCGGAGCCGCAGTGCCCAGCGATATCAGGGCCAGGATGGCCAGAGAAGAGAGGATCTGTTTCATAGGCCGCATCCTGCGCATGGGTTGTACGGATATTCAATAACCTAAGGGGTTTCGCGGGGCTGATATCGGATAACAGAGGGGCGTTATTGCTTGTCTGCGCGGGGGGCGGCCAGTGTTGGGCATCGAACACACGGCCTGCAACCGGGCCCTCCTGAGACTTCAGAAGGACAAGCATCATGCATAAGAAATTCATCGCACTGATCGTTGCATCGGCAGTCGCCATCACCGGCGTATCGGCGTCTCAGGCGCGGGCTGCCGATACCGGAGACATCCTTGGCGGCCTGGCGGCCATTGCCCTGCTGGGGGCGGCCGTCAAGCATTTCAGCGACGAAAGCAAAAAGAATTCGGTGACGCACAACTACAACCACGTTTATAAGGCGCCCAAGAAGCACGTGTATGTCACGCCGAAGATTCGGCCGCACTATGTGCGCCCGCTGCCGAGACATGTTGCGCGGTATGACCTGCCGCAGCGGTGCTTGCGCACGTTCAAGGCGTATCCTCACAAGCGCCCGCTGCTGGGGACGCGTTGCCTGAGCAAGCATTACAAATACAGCAATAGCCTGCCGCACCAGTGCAAGGTCGGGTTCTGGAACGGCAGAGAGGTCAAGCGGGCATACGAACCCGCCTGCCTGCGCCAGAAGGGATACCGCGTGAGTTACAAGTAACGGTTTTCGAGCAGGAGCAGCGCCACAGAAGCGCCGCGTGGGAGAGGGTGGTGCAAACTGCTCTCTCCCTTTTTTCTTGCGCAATGGCGCGAAACCCGGTTTTTCGGCGATATGAAGGACCCGGATTACGGATTTGAATCAGCGGCGGCGGCGCAGGGCTATCTGCGGATTGCCGGCGTGGATGAGGTTGGCCGCGGGCCGCTGGCCGGGCCGGTGGTTGCGGCGGCGGTGATTCTGAACCCGGACGATATCCCCAAAGGCCTGAACGATTCCAAAAAGCTGACGGCCAGGCGGCGCGGTGCCCTGGATGCCGTCTTGCGCGAAACGGCTGAATTTGCCGTCGCGAACGCTTCTGTCGCCGAGATTGATGAATACAACATCCTGCGCGCCTCGCATCTGGCGATGGAGCGCGCGGTGGCCGCGCTGGACCCGCCGCCGGATTATCTGCTGATCGACGGCAATATGATTCCACGCAACCTGACGATCCCGGCACAGGCGGTTGTAAAAGGGGACGCGCGCTCGGTGTCGATTGCGGCCGCTTCGATCATTGCAAAAAACTGGCGCGATCAACTGATGGTGGATTTGGCGCAACAGCACCCCGGCTACGGGTGGGAGACAAATGCCGGTTACCCGTCGAAACAACACAAGGATGCGCTGCGAAATCTTGGTGTAACCCCACACCATAGACGTTCGTTCAAACCGGTCCACAATATCTTGTATCAAGAGTAAATCGTAAGTCGCTGATTCAAAAAAGAATTTGACGGCGAATCGTCTTTGACTCATCCTTGTCTCAACCAAATGAGCGCAAAAAGCGCCGTGGACACTTGAGGCAGTGATATGACGACAACCACCAAAAAGGGCGCAAAAGCGCTCCCTTTAAACACGATTCTATCCGGGGACTGCATCGATGTGATGAACAGTCTGCCCGAGGCATCGGTTGACCTGATCTTTGCGGACCCTCCGTATAATCTGCAGTTGAAAGGCCAATTGCACCGCCCGGATAATTCTCAGGTCGACGCGGTCGATGATCACTGGGATCAGTTTTCCAGCTTTGGCGCCTATGACCAGTTCACACGCGACTGGTTGAAGGCGGCGCATCGCTTACTCAAACCCAATGGCGCGATCTGGGTGATCGGGTCGTATCACAACATCTTTCGCGTGGGTTCGGCGCTGCAGGACGCAGGGTACTGGATTCTGAACGATGTCGTGTGGCGCAAGTCGAACCCGATGCCAAATTTCCGCGGCAAGCGGTTTACCAACGCGCATGAGACGATGATCTGGGCCAGCAAGCAGGAGGGTGCCAAATACACCTTCAACTACGAAGCGCTGAAAGCCCTGAACGAAGGCGTGCAGATGCGCAGCGACTGGGTGCTGCCGATCTGCACCGGGCATGAGCGGCTCAAGGATGAAAACGGCGACAAGGCGCATCCGACGCAAAAACCGGAATCGCTGTTGCACCGGGTTCTGATCGGCTCGACCAATCCGGGCGATGTGGTGCTGGACCCGTTCTTCGGCACGGGCACAACCGGGGCGGTCGCCAAGATGCTGGGTCGCGAATTCATCGGGATCGAGCGCGAGGAAAGCTATCGCAAGGTCGCTGAGAAACGCATTTCCAAAGTCCGCAAGTTTGACCGCGAGGCCCTGGAAGTCAGCGCCAGCAAACGCGCCGAGCCGCGCGTGCCCTTTGGTCAGCTGGTCGAGCGCGGCATGCTGCGCCCGGGCGAAGAGTTGTATTCCATGAACCAGCGCCATAAGGCCAAAGTCCGTGCCGATGGCACGCTGGTGGGCGACAATGTCAAAGGCTCGATCCATCAGGTGGGCGCGCATCTGGAAAACGCGCCGTCCTGCAACGGCTGGACCTATTGGTGCTTCAAGCGTGACGGCAAGACGGTGCCGATCGACGTGCTGCGTCAGCAGATCCGGGCCGAACTGCACAACTGATTTACCTATACCGCCGGTGCCTGTGGCCTGACACATGGCACTATGCCTTGCCCCGCCGATTCCGGCGGGGTCTTTTTGTTTTCTTCACTGCCCGCTTCCGATATGAGCCATTGGTACCCTGCTGCGCATCGAAGGAGCCTCAGCAATGTCGGATACAACAGCCAGCCAGTCTCGCTTTGCCCGGTTCTTTGTGACGCGCCCGGATCAGTTCGATCTGGACAACAAATACACCGAAGCCGCGCTGGAACGGCACAAGCGTGAGGGCTTGGAACTTGCGGTCCGCGCCCGCTGGATCGCGATGGCTCTGACAGGTGTGTTGCTGATCTTCCTGAACCCCCAATGGGAGATTCTGTGGTACCACTTCATCCTGCTGCTAATCTGCGCAAATGGCTGGCTGATCCGGCGGGCGGGCCGCGTGGGGCAGTCGCGGACCGAGTTGTTGCTGATCTTTACCGACCTGTTGATCATGACGCTGGGGATGATCGTACCCAATCCGTTCAGTGACGATGTCAGGCCGCTGGCGATGCAGTACCGGTTCGACAATTTCCAGTATTTCTTCATCATTCTGGCCGCGGGCACGCTGGCCTATTCCTGGCGTACGGTTGTCGCCATCGGGTCCTGGACCGCGATGATGTGGACGGTCGGATGGATCGTCGCCTGGTATGTGTCGACGCCGTTTCCGGGTCTCAGCGAACGTGTGGCCGAGGCCTTGGCGGGGTATCCCGATGTGGCCGAACTGCTGGACCCCAACAGTTTCCGGGGCCCGTTGCGCATTCAGCAGGTGATCGTTTTCATGATGGTTGCCGTGACGCTGGGTGTGTCGATGCGGCGGCTCAACCATTTGCTGATGACTAATGCCGGGCTGGAACGCGAGCGGGCCAACCTGTCGCGCTATTTCTCACCGAACGTGGTTGAGGAACTGAGCCAGAATGACGAACCGCTCAAGCAGATCCGGAAAGAGAATATCGCCGTTCTCTTCATTGATATCGTCGGCTTTACCAAATACGCCGCCGGCCGGGACCCGTATGAGGTGATCGAGGTGCTGCGCGGGTTTCACGCCCGGATGGAGACCGAGGTGTTCCGGCACCACGGGACGCTGGATAAATATCTGGGTGACGGGCTGATGGCCACGTTCGGCACACCGGTTACAACGCCGCTGGATGCCAGCAACGCGGTGGCCTGTGCACGGGGTATGATGCAGGTGATCGACCGCTGGAACCTTGAACGCCGCCGGGCCGGAGAACCCGAGATTCGGATCGGGATCGGGGTACACTATGGTTCGGTGGTGCTCGGCGATATCGGGGCCAACCGGCTGGAATTCGCGGTGATCGGCGATGCCGTCAATGTCGCCGCGAAGCTGGAGGCGCTGACGCGTGAGCTGCAGGCAGGCGTGGTTCTGAGCGATGCTGTGCGGGCGCAACTTGAACAGGAAGGTCAGGGCGCGTCCGAGTTGATGGCAGGGTTTGAAAAACACACCAACCGGGCAGTCCGGGGCGTCGAGGCACCGATGGACATCTGGGTGATGTAGGGCCAGCGGGCCGGTCAGCGCGCTGTCACGCGTGGGGCTGCGGGTTTTGCGAGCGGTTATAGGGCGTCCAGTCCGCGACTTCGGGGTAGTATTGCCGCCGCCACGCGCGGACCCGCGGATTCATCACACGACGCCACAGCGGCGGGATCATGGCGGCCACGGTCATCACAGGATAGCCATAGGGCAGTTGTGGTGCCGCGTCTTCGGAATGGTGTTGCAGCAGCGGGAACCGACGGTTGGGCTTGTAATGGTGGTCCGAGTGGCGCTGCAGGTTGATCAGCAGCCAGTTCGACGCCTTTTGCGACGCGTTCCACGAATGGCGCGGTTGCACATGTTCGTACCTGCCGTCGCCAAGATATTTCCGGGTCAGGCCGTAATGTTCGACGTAATTGACCAGCTCAAGCTGCCAGATCGCGACACCGGCCTGCAGAAGAAACAGCGCCAGTCCGGACCAGCCGCCAATGGCAAAGGCCAGCCCCAGCATCCCCGCCTGCAGCGCCCAATAGCGCCAGAATGGGTTGGCGCGGTCCGTCCAGGGGCGGTCTTTGCGCGCAAGCCGGTCGCGCTCGGCCCGGAAGGCCGACAGAAGACATTGTTTCAGAACGCGCGGGTAGAACCGGTGGAACCCTTCATTGTAACGCGCTGTGACCGGATCGCGCGGGGTGCCGACATAGCGGTGATGCACCAACAGATGTTCCGACCGGAAATGCGAATACAGCACCATGGCCAGCAGGATATCACTAAGCCAGCGTTCCATCCGACCTTTCTGGTGCATCAGTTCATGGCTGTAATTGATCCCGATCGTGCCCGAAATCACGCCCATTCCAAAAAACAGTCCGATCTTTGCTGGCAAGGACAAGTGCTCGCTGTGGGTGGCATACCAAATCAGGCCGAAAAGGGTCAGGAACTGAACCGGAACCCAGAATCTGGTCAGCAGGATATACCACCGCAGCCCGGTATCCGGCGTATCCGGGTCGGCGTTGTTCAGCTCCAGCCCGGTCAGCCTATCCAGGACCGCAAAGGCCCACCAGGTGGACAGCGGCACCAGCAAGACCCACCAGCCGCCCGCATTTGCAGTGACCCAGATCAAGGGGATCAGCAGGAAAGAGACCCAGAATGGCAGGGCCGATTGCCAGCGGGACAGGGTATCTGGTGCGATCATTCACAAGCTCCGAACAGATGGGCCGAGACTAGCCATACTATAGGTAGCTGCACAACGCGTTACTGCTCGCGCCACAGGTCATATGCCTTGCGCATCACGGTTGGCAGATCGCCGGGACGAAACGCGTGTTTGGCAACGGTGGTCAGGCCGTTTATGTCCGCATCTGTCGGCAATCCCGCCGTCCAGATGCGCAGGATCAGGTGAAAATGGGTGAAAGTATGCCGCACCTCGCCCGACACCTCTCGCCAATCGGCGGGGAACGGCGGTGCGGGGGCCGGATCCTCGGACCAGTCGGACCCCGGCCAGCCCAGCATACCACCCAGCAACCCCCGGTCCGGCCGGCGTTCCAGCAGCAGCGTGCCGTCGTCGGCCTGCGCGATATAGACATGCCCGTACCGGGTTGGTTTTGGTTTCTTCGGGGATTTGCGAGGCAATTCCGGTTGCGTACCGGCTGCGCGCGCTAGGCACGGGTCGCGCAGCGGGCAAATCCCACAGGCCGGGGATTTCGGCGTGCAGATCGTGGCCCCCAGATCCATCACCGCCTGCGCGTAATCACCGGGGCGCGTCGCGGGCGTCAGCGCGGCAGCTTTGGCCTTCAGCAGCGGTTTTGAACCCGGCAAAGGGTCATGGATGTCGAAAAGGCGGGCCATGACCCGTTCCACATTGCCGTCCAGCACGGTTTCGGGCCGGTCGAAGGCAATAGCCGAAATGGCGGCGGCTGTATAAGGGCCGATGCCGGGCAGTTTCAGCAGGGCATCGTATGAGTCGGGAAACATTCCGTTGTGGTCATCGGTTACCGCTCGGGCGCATTTCAGCAGGTTTCGGGCTCGCGCGTAATAGCCCAGCCCGGCCCATTCACCCATGATCTGATCGTCGGGGGCGGCAGCCAGCGCCCCAACGGTCGGCCAGCGCGACGTGAACCGCAGGAAATAGTCGCGCACCGCGGCAACGGTGGTCTGTTGCAGCATCACCTCGGACAGCCAGATCCGGTAAGGATCGGGAACGATCCCCATGGCACGGTCTGCCGGTCCGACCCGCCACGGCATTTCGCGGGCGTGGCGGTCATACCAATCCAGCAGCGCCGCGCTCACGTCGAATTCAGCAGAGTCACGCAAGTTTTATCTATCTCCCTGTCGGGTTTCGCTGGCGCCCGTTGTCATGCCCTTTACAATAGCGGTGCAGGAGTTGGAAACCAGATGCAGCGCAGACGTTCTTCGACCCGCGGGTTCAAACGCACCGCGACATTGCTGAACGACCAGATACGGCGCGCCGGGGAAAGCCGGGGCTTTGCCATATCACGCCTGCTGACCCATTGGGCCGAGATCGTGGGCCAGGATATGGCGGCCATCGCGCGACCGGTAAATGTGGGTTACGGCAAGGGCGGGATGGGCGCGACGCTGACCGTGCTGACCACCGGCCCGCAGGCCCCGATGCTGGAGATGCAAAAGGAACAGTTGCGCGGCAAGGTGAATGCGGTCTATGGCTATAACGCGATCAGCCGCGTGCGCATCACCCAGACCGCTCCGACCGGATTTGCCGAGGGGCAGGCCAGTTTCGACCACAGGCCGAAACAGGCGAAACCCAAGATCGAACCAGAAATCGCAGCCCAAGCGGACCGGGCCGCGCAGGACGTGCACGACACGGATTTGCGCGCAGCCCTTGAACGTCTGGGCCGTAACGTTTTATCCAAGCAAAAACGCTGAGAAAGGGCTGAGTAATGAGCCGTATTGCAACCGGAATTTGTGCGGCCGTCGCCGTGGCCGCGGGCGGTTATTGGCTGTCGCTGTCGAATTCCTCCCCCGCTTATCCGCTGGTCAGCAGCGCCGAGGCGCAAGAGGCCGATCTGGACACCTCGACTATCGTCGAGATGGTGCAGGGCGCCGAGGATGCGCCGGTCGAGATCATCGAATATGCCTCCTACACCTGTCCGCATTGCGCGAATTTCCACATGGGGCCGTATAAGCAGCTCAAGAAGGATTTCATCGACACGGGCAAGGTGAAATTCATCTATCGCGAAGTGTATTTTGACCGCTACGGCCTGTGGGCTTCGATGGTTGCGCGGTGCGGCGGGCCCGAGAAGTTCTTTGGCATTTCCGACCTGATCTATGACGGCCAGTCCGAATGGACCCGCGCTGGCGGCCCGGCCGAGATCGTGGACGAACTGCGCAAGATCGGCCGCCTGGCGGGTATCGACAATGACCAGCTTGAAGCCTGCTTGCAGGACGGCGCGCGGGCGCAGACGCTGGTGGCCTGGTATCAGGAAAACGCCGAGCGTGACGGCATTCAGGCGACCCCGTCCTTCATCGTGAATGGCAAGAAGGTCGACAACCAGTCTTACGACGAGTTCAAGAAGCTGATCGAAGACGAGTTGGGCAGCTAATTGCGATTGCGACCGGCTCAGCCCGGGCCGGTCGCCTTTCAGGGTGAAGGTGCTGCCTGCAACAGCATGTTCCTGACCCTGTCACCTTCGGTGACATTCAGGCGGACGGGCAAGGTGATGACCTTGTTGCGAAAGGCCGCAGGCAGACGCACGGCATCTTTTTCCGTTGTCACCATCTGCGCGCCCAGTTGCCGGGCTTCATTCTCAAGCCGCGACATCAGCGCCGGGGTCAGCGGCTGGTGATCATCCAGCGCTTCGGCGCGCAGCAGCTTTGCCCCCTGTTGGCGCAAAGTGGCAAAAAACTTGTCCGGGTGGCCGATGCCCGCGAAGGCCAGAACCGGGGTGCCGCTCCAGTCCATTCCGGTCTGCAGCGGTTCGACCGCGCCGGTGGCATGGGGCACGGTCAGGCTGTGGCCCCAGCGATCCGCGAATTGTTGCTGCGCGTCTGCGTCCCCCAGTGACAACACCAGGTCGGCGCGTCGCAATCCGACGTCAACCGGCTCGCGCAGCGGACCGGCGGGCAGGCACAGCCCATTCCCGAACCCCCGCGCCGCATCAACGACGATGACCGAGAAATCCTTGACCACCGAGGGGTTCTGAAACCCGTCATCAAGAACGATCACCGTTGCGCCGGCGGCGGCGGCGGCCTGCGCGCCGGCGGCGCGATCTTTCGCGACCCAGACCTCGGCAAAGGCCGCCAGCAACAACGGCTCGTCCCCGACCTGCGCGGCGGTGTGTTTGCCGGGATCGACGCGCACGGGCCCTTCCAGGGACCCCCCGTGGCCACGGGTCACCACATGGGTCTGGTGCCAGGCGTCGCGCAATCGTTCGATCATCCAGATCACGGTGGGGGTCTTGCCGGTTCCGCCGGCGTTCAGATTGCCGACACAAATGACGGGCACGCCCGGTTTCGTTCCGGCCCCGGACGCGACACGGCGGGCGGTTGCGGCGGCGTAGATGCGACCTAAGGGTGCCAGCATCCGGGCCCGCAGGTCCAGCCGGTCGGGCGCGGTGTTCCAGAAATCAGGTGCCCGCATGGTTTGCGCTCCGCTGGTCCAGATAATCCTGCACCATCTCGATCAGTTTATCCGATTGCGGCGCACCTTCGGACACGATCTGCCACCCGGCCAGCGCCATGTCGGCGGCCCGGTCCGGTGCCAGCAGATCGACCACGGCGTCGCCCAGTTCGGTGGCCGTTCTGACCGTCAGCGCCGCGCCGGCGCGGTTCAGCTGATCGTATAGCTGTTGATGGTGGTGCACAAAAGGTCCGTGGATGAGCGCCGAGCCCAACGCCGTGGCGACAAGGGGGTCGTGACCGCCTGCGCCGCGTTCCAGCGAACTGCCCATGAATGTCACGGCCGAGACGCGGTGCCAGAGGCCCAGGTCCTCGGTAACGGCCGACAGGATGACCTGCGTCGTATCCTCGATCTGTCCGCTGGTGTCCCAGTTCGTGCAACGCAGGTCCATGTTTTCCAGCCGCCGGTGCAAAGGCTCGGCTTCGGCGGTATCCGCGACATGCAAAACCAGCGCCAGCCGGGGCAACATGCGCATCGCCTGGCGGTGGGCGCTGAGCACCGAGATGAATTCCTTGTCCTGCACACATGCCGCCAACCAGACCGGGCGCCCGGACAGGGCGTGGTTGGTCTCGATCAGCTCGTCCTCGGGCCAGGGCCGGGGGTTGGGGCTGACCAGCAGCGGCGGCGATTCGCTGACCTTGCCGGAGGAGATGCCCAATCGGCGGATATTCCGGGCCGCATCCGGAGTCGTCGCAAGGATCATCCTGAAACAATCGAACGTATAGCGGGTGATATCGGGCAGCCATCGACCGCCGCGGGCCACGTCGATGTCGATCTGCGCCTCGACGAGGATCAGGGGGGTGCCGCGTTCCTCGGCCCGGGTGATCACATTCGGCATCAGCCCACCACCGACCCAGATCCCGATATCGGGGCGCCAGTGATCCAGAAATGCCCGCGCTGCGCCGGTCTGTTCCGACGGCAGGTTCACAACCAGGTAGTTGCCGCAGTCCCACCGTGTCAGATCCGTTTCGGGCCGCGCGGTCAGCAGGACCGAGAGATCGGGGCGCGCCTGTTGCAGCCTTCGGCAGAAATCGACGACGGCGCGCTGCCGGTCCGGCGCGCTGATGTGGACCCAGAGCAGATCGCCTTCCGGGCGCGGGAAATAAGGCGTGTCGGCATTGCCGGGCACGCCCCATGACAGAACCCGGTATGCCGCCAGGCTGAGTGAGCGCGGCTTGCTCATGGGTTGATCCCCGGCCCGTCCGGGGCCAGCCGGGCCCTGAGCGTTTCGTAAATTGGCGCACCTGCTGCCAGCACGCCGTTCAGACGGGGATGTTGGTTGTTGAATCGCAGCGGCTGGCCCAGCCGGTTCGAGCATTTGCCGCCGGCCTCGCGGATGATCAGGTCCCCGGCGGCGATGTCCCATTCCCAGCTTGGCCGCAGCGTCAGCATTCCGTCGAACCGCCCCTGCCCGACCAAAGCCATGCGATAGGCCAGCGACGGCCGGTATGTCCGCCGGAAGGCGGGCACCTGACCGGATCGCCAATGGCGTGCATCCAGATTGGGTTTTGCCGCCAGAACCTCGGCCGTTTCAAGGTCAGACGCTTGCGAAACCTTGATCGGTGTGCCGTTCAGGGTCGCCCCCTGACCGCGGGCGGCTGCATAAAGCAGGTCCCGCAGCGGCAGATAGATCACCGCGGCAGTCACTTCGCCTGCCTCAGCGACGGCCAGAGAATGCGCCCAGGTCCGCGACCCTTCGGCAAAGCTGCGGGTGCCGTCAATCGGGTCGATGATGAAGGCGCGGTGTTTTGACAGGCGGTCAGGAGAATCCTCGGTCTCTTCGCTCAGCCAGCCATAGCCGGGCCGGGCGGCCTGCAGCCGTCGCTCCAGCATGGCGTTGACGGCCAGGTCCGCCTCGGTCACCGGACCGGCACCGTCCGGTTTGTCCCAACGCTGCGCCGTGGTGCCCGAATATCGGGTGGCGATTTTCCCGGCCTCCAACGCGGCGTCGATCAGAAGGGGCAGGTCAGGTGCCGGCAAGTGTCATTCCTTCGATCAGCACGGACGGGACCACCCGGGACAGATACGGGCGCGCGTCATTCGCGGGCATGAGATGCTTGAGCATGTCGCGCAGATTGCCTGCGATGGTGCATTCGTTGACCGGGTGGGTGATCTCGCCATTCTCGACCCAGAACCCGGACGCGCCCCGGGAATAGTCGCCGGTATTGGGATTGATCGTCGAGCCGATCATCGACGTGACCAGCAGGCCGGTGCCCATGTCGCGCAGCAGGTCGGCGCGGCTTTGGTCGCCTTGTGTCAGGCTCAGGTTCCAGTTGCTTGGGGATGGCGGTCCGGACACGCCGCGCGTCGCGTTACCGGTCGAGGTCATGTCCAGTTTGCGGGCGCTGGACAGATCCAGCGTCCAGCCGGTCAGAACGCCGTTTTCGACAATGGCCCGGCGCCGGGTTGCCAACCCTTCGGCGTCGAACGGGCGCGAACCCGAAATGCGCGGGCGATGCGGGTCTTCGATCAGCGACAGATGGTCAGGCAATACCTGTTCGCCCAGACAATCCTTCAGCCAGGACGCGCCCCGGGCCACGGCGGCCCCGTTACTGGCCGCCAGCAGATGACCGATCAGAGAGGATGAGATGCGTTCGTCGAACAGAACCGGAAAGGTTCCGGTTGCAGGTTTTCGGGCACCGGTCCGCGCCACGGCACGGTCACCTGCAGTCCGGCCGATCTCATCCGGGCTGCGCAGGTCGCTTTGGAACGTGCGGCTGTCGCCATCATAGTCGCGTTCCATCGCGGTGCCTTCGCCGGATATCGCCACGCATGAGGTCGAACGGCTGCTGCGCGCATAGCCACCGGAAAACCCGTTTGTCGCCGCCAGATGCACGCGATGGGTCCCATAGGCCGCCGCCGCATCGGACACCTGCGAAACGCCCGCTACCGCAAGCGCGGCGGCCTCGGCGGCCAGCGCGTCGCGCAACAGTTCCTCGGCCGCCGGTTCAGGCGCCGGGTCGAACAGTTCCAGCGCGGAAAGGTCCCAGTTATCTGCCAACTGATCCGAAGCCGCCAGACCGGTGAAGGGGTCTTCGGGCGCTTCGCGCGCCATGGCGACGGCGCGCTCGGCCATCGCGCGCAGGGTTTTGGGCCGGCTGTCCGAACTTGACACGATCGCCTGCCGCTGCCCCAGAAACACCCGCAGTCCAAGATCGGTGCCTTCCGACCGTTCCGCGTGTTCCAGCGCGCCGCTGCGCACTTCGACCGATACCGAAGAGCCGTCGATCACGATGGCATCCGCCGCTTCGGCCCCGGCCGTGCGGGCCGCGTCCAGCAGGTTTTGGCTGATTTCTTCGGGTGTAAGGGTCATGCGGCCTCCGGTCTCGATGCATTGGACCTAGCCTTGGACCGCCCGTCCCGCAAGACCTGCGGTTGTAATCGACTGGGTAAATAAAGAGTGAAGGTGGCGGGATTTGATCATCCCGCAGGATGGGGAAGGCAGCGCAGCCGCCTTCCCGCAAAATCGTCACTTGATGCGCTGGCCATTTGCCAGGATCTGACCGTCCTTGGTGAATTCGATCTTGGAATTCAGCGTGTCCGGCTCTTCGCCCGGAACCGCCATCAGGCCCATCATCATCCGGGCACCCATCGCGTCGCTGTCGGAAACCAGACCCATGCCGATCAGCTTGTCGATCAGCGTGTTGGCCCCGACCAGCGTCAGGTTGGCAACCCCGGACGGGGCGGGCAAACCGTCAAACTCCTCGGTGTTCGAGTTGTCGAAGGTAAAATCGCCGTCGCCCGTCAGCTTTGCGCCGACCAGCGACACCAGAAGTTCGTTGATCCGCAGCGAATGCAGCTCACCCGGGGCTTCGTCCGAAAGCTCCAGCGCTTCGGTCGCCACCGGGTCAAACAGGTTCGTCAGGATCTTCGCGGTTCCGGTCGTGTCCAGGGCAATGGTGGCGGGGTCGCGCGGCAGGGCGCCAGCGGGGTCAAAGATGCTCCACAGCACATCCGACATGGTGAAATCCGTCAGGTTAATTGCGAAACCAAAGGGCTGAATTTCTTCGGACTGCTGCACCGGAAACTCGAATTTCAGCCCGGCATTGGCCATGGCGATTTCGATCGGAAACGGCAGATCGGCAGTGGTCACGGCCAGTTTCGAGCTGTTCTGTTCGACATCATAGGCGATACGCTTGGCGTCAATGCTGGCGCCGAAGCGGCCGCCCTGGGATTCGCTGCCCATCGAAAACGCCTCGCCCTCGCTGGTGCCGGCGATGGCGGTCTGACCAGAGGCATAGTTAAAAACACCCGAGAAGGCGAACCCGTCACCATAAAACGCCTGCGGGTCCGCAACATTGAAGTCCGACGGGATCAGGCTGGTGCCTGCAAAGGTCAGATCATTCAGCGATCCGTTGATCTTGGCGTCGTCATCGCTTTCCGGATCATCGAACACCAGATCATAGGTCAGACCGGCTGCGGTGAGTTTCTGATCGACATCGCGAATCTCGCCGATCTTCATCCGCGAACTGCCCGCCAGATCGGTCATCTGCATGTTCACGCCCAGAGCGTTGTCGGGCATCGGTTCACCATCGACCATCAGATCATCCAGCTTGATGCCGAGGGATTTGGCCGAATAGTCATAGGTCATGTCCTCCGGCGTGCCGGAGACGACCATTTCCAACCCGTCATGCGAATAGCCAACATCGACGGAAAACGACTCGTCGCCCGAACCGCCGGTCACGGTCATGGGGAAGCTTTCCGGCAGTCCGATGCTGACGGTGCCATCGCCGTTTTCGGTCAGCGTCATTTCCGGGACGACCATCTGAAACTGCGCCTCGTCCTCGGGCAGGTCCATCACAACGGTCATGTCGGCAATCGAGGTGACATTGCCAGAGACCGATTGCGTCCCGGAAACGGTATAACCCATCTGCGTCAAATAGGTCTGCCAGTCATTCCAGACATCGTTTGCAGTGACATCGGCAAACGCGCCCTGGGCGACAATGGCATAGGCTAGAACTGCGCCGCTGCTGCGGCGAAGGAAAACGGACATCAGAGAACCCTTCTTGGTCAAATTTGCGGGCATCGTCGTGCCTGTGGCCCCGGGCGTCAAGGGGCAAGGGCTGGACCCTTTCCCCGTTCGCGCGGTAGAGATTCACACAATCTCAAGACAACGGAGGTACAGGGTCCGAATGCAGGGGAAAACCGTACTGATAACTGGGGCCAGCCGTGGCATCGGCGCCGAAGCGGGGCGCGTATTTGCCGCAGCCGGGGCAAATGTCGCGGTGGTGGCCCGAAACCGGGATCAGATTGATGCGCTGGCTGCGGCGCTGGGTGACAAGGCCATCGCGTTGCAATGCGACGTCAGCGATTTCGCACAGGTGGAACAGGCCGTCGCCGATTGCGTCGACTGGTTCGGCGGGCTTAACGTGCTGATCGGCAATGCCGGCATCATCGATCCGATCTTTCATTTGTCCAATGCCGATGTCGCAGCCTGGAGCAAGGCAATCGATATCAACCTCAAAGGTGTGTTCTACGGCATGCGCGCGGCCTTGCCCGTGATGCGGGCCGCCGGCGGGGGCACCGTTCTGACAGTATCGTCGGGCGCTGCCTCCAATCCCGTCGAAGCCTGGAGCCATTATTGCGCCTCGAAGGCGGGCGCGAAGATGCTGACCGAATGCCTGCATCTGGAAGAGGCCATACACGGGATCCGGGCCATGGGCCTGTCGCCGGGAACCGTGGCCACGGATATGCAGCGGGTGATCAAGGCCAGCGGCATCAACGCCGTCAGCCAGTTGGACTGGAGCGATCACATCCCCGCAGACTGGCCCGCGCGCGCCCTGCTGTGGATGTGCAGCGACGATGCGGATGAGTTTCTGGGCGCCGAAATCTCGCTGCGCCGTGAAGATATCCGGCAAAGGGTTGGGCTGACGTGATCGAACTGACCAAGTCGGACGGGTTGTGGACCGTCACGCTCAACAACCCGGACAAAGCCAACGCGCTGACGCAGGAGATGCTGACCGAACTGGTTGAGATAGCGGAAGGCGCGACCGGGGCCCGCGCGCTTATCCTGACAGGTGCGGGCAAGGTGTTCAGCGCCGGGGCCGACCTTGAACAGGCGCGCGCCGGGCTTGCGACCTCGGACCTGTGGGAACGGTTGTCCGGCGCAATCGCGTCCCTGCCGTGTCTGACAGTTGCCGCCCTGAACGGAACGCTGGCAGGCGGGGCTAACGGGATGGTGCTGGCCTGTGACATACGCATCGCGGTTCCCACGGCCAGGATTTTCTATCCGGTCATGAAGCTGGGCTTTCTGCCGCAACCTTCCGACCCCGAACGCATGGCCGCGCTGATCGGCCCATCCCGCACCCGTATGATCCTGATGGCGGGGCAAAAGATTTCGGCAGAAGAGGCGTATGCCTTTGGTCTGATCGACCGGGTCGTGCCGCCCGATATGCTGATGACGACGGCGCATGAACTGGTCGCCGACAGCCTGAGCGCGGACCCCGAAATTGCCGCCGGTATTTCGCGGTTATGCCCATGAGGCTGTCCGCCCTTTATCTGCGCGTCGCTGATCCCGAAGCTTTGGCCGGGTTCTACCGGGACATGCTGGGGATGTCCGTGCGCAGGCAGGGGCAAAGCCAGCGCGTGGGATATGCCGGCCTGGATGCCGATCTGGTGCTGATGCCGGGCGGCGGTGGATATACCCATGATCGGGGGCAGCGCTACTGGAAGATCGGTATCACCCTGCCGGATGTCGATCTGGCCGCCGCGCATTTGCGCCAAAACGGGGTCGAGGTTTCAGAGCCCAGGCAGTTTCTGGACATCGGCTATATGTGCCACCTGCGCGACCCCGAAGGGTTTATGATCGAGCTGTTGCAGCACGAGTTCGAGGGCAATCGACCCGAAAACGCGGCGGATCCCGAGGCGCCGTTTGCTGAAGCCCGCGTTGGCCAGATCACTCTGCGCACCGGTGACATTGCGGCCGAGGACGCGTTTTGCCGGGCGCAGGGCATGCAACTGTTGTCGGTTCAGGAGGTCGCGCAAAACGGTTTTGATCTGCATTTCTATGCGTTTACAGATGAAACGCCGCCCGATGCCGACCTTTGGGCCGTGGACAACCGTCCCTGGCTTTGGCAGCGCCCTTATACGACGCTGGAATTCCAGCATATTGCCGGAGTGCAATTTGCCCCGGTGCCCGATTTTCGCGGGCTTGGGTTCGCGGGGTTGGCCGCGCCGACCCGGGACGCTTTTGGCGATCCGGTCCTGCCGGACTGATCAGCGACCGCGCCGCTTGCCGGGAACCTTCGACCGAAACCCGGGCGGACGTTTGCGCACCCAGTTGAGGAATTTTTCCAGACGCGGGTGCGCCCGCAACGCGTCGACCGAATTGAACTCGTGGGCCAGTTCCGCCTCGGTCAGGGTGGCGTGAACCTCTTTGTGGCAGATCACGTGCAGCAAAACCGTGGGTCCGCCCTTGCCCCCTTTGAGTTTTGGGATCAGATGGTGCAGGCTGCCGTCCCCATCCGGGATGGGGCGGTCGCAAAGCGGGCAGATCGGATCGCTGTTCGGCATCATAATCACAGGGTTGCGCCACGGCGCGCGGAAGGCAAGAGGACAGCAATGGCACAGGCAGTGGTGATCGGGGCCGGACCCGCCGGCCTGATGGCAGCAGAAGAACTTGCCAGGGCGGGTCACGATGTTCTGGTGGCCGAGGCCAAACCATCGGTCGCGCGCAAGTTTCTGATGGCGGGCAAGTCCGGTCTGAACCTGACCCGGGACGAACCTTTTGGAACGCTGATGGATGCCTATGGCGATGCCGCGGACTGGTTGGGCCCGATGATAGCCGATTTTGATGCCGCCGGGGTACAGGACTGGGCGCGTGAACTGGGGCAGAGCCTGTTCACCGGCTCGACCGGGCGGGTGTTTCCGACGGTGATGAAGGCCTCTCCTCTGCTGCGCGCCTGGCTCGGGCGGCTTGAATCCGCAGGGGTTCAGATCCGGACCCGCTGGCGCTGGGTCGGTTGGACAGGAGATGCACTGGCCTTCGACACGGTGCTGGGCCGGCAGACAATCGCGCCGAACGTCACGGTTCTGGCCATGGGCGGCGCAAGCTGGGCGCGTCTGGGGGCGGATGGTCTGTGGGCCGGGATTCTGCACGAAAAGGGGGTCGAGCTTGCCCCGTTCGCGCCTGCCAATTCCGCGCTTTCGGTCGATTGGAGCCACCACATGCAGCCGCATTTCGGCTCGGCCCTCAAATCTGTCCGCTGGTCGGCTGGCGACTTGCACAGCCGGGGTGAGGCGACGATTTCGGCGACCGGGCTGGAAGGCGGCGGCTTGTATTCCCTGACGCCGGCCTTGCGTGACGGCGAGTCGTTGCATGTCGATCTTGTACCCGATCTGGGCGAACCGGCGCTGCTGGCGCGGCTGGCTGCCAAAAAGTCAAAGACAACCCTGACCCAGTGGCTGAAAAAGTCGCTGCACCTGTCGCCGCCGAAAATTGCATTGTTCCACGAGATGGCCAAATCCGGCGCACCGTCGCAGGCACATTGGGCGCAGGCGATCAAGAATCTGCCCATACACCATGCGGGTCTGCGCCCGATAGATGAGGCGATTTCAACGGCTGGTGGTGTGACCCGCGCGGCGCTGGACGACGGGCTGATGCTGACCGCGGTGCCGGGGGTGTTCTGCGCCGGAGAAATGCTGGACTGGGAAGCGCCGACAGGGGGGTATCTGCTGACCGCCTGTCTGGCGACCGGGAAATGGGCTGGACGCTCTGCCGCGGCCTGGCCGGGTCGGGCGGGTTAGCGCGACCGCGCCAGCATCGCGAGGCGGATCATGGCCCGCTCGACCAGCGCCATGGCCGGGGCGGTCTGCCCGGCGGACCGCAGCGACAGATCGGTGTCGGTCAGCACGGTCAGCGCGGTTTGCAGTTTTGGCGCGCCCCAGCCTTGCGCCTGCCGTAAGATCCGGTCGCGACGCTTACCATAGAGCGGCGGGCGCAATTTGCCGATACCCTGCGCCGCGCCGCCGGGATCAGAGGCACAGGCATAAAGGGTGCGAAAGTGCCGGGTTGCACCGATGCACAGGCTGACCGCGTTGGTGCCCTGCGATTGCAGACGCCGGATCAGCGGCCCGATCTCACCGGCGCGGCCTTCTGCGACGACATTCAATACATCGTCCAACGCGGCCTCGGTCGAGCGTGGCGCACAGGCTTCGACATCTTCAATGGTCAGTTCCGAAGTGTCGCCGCGTTTGTAGAGCGACAGTTTTTCAATGGTTTGGGCAAAATCACCGGGGCTTATCCCGGTGGTCAGTTCGGCAATCGCCGACATCGAATCGCGGGGGATGTTCCGCAGCCCGGCTTCGGCCAGGATCCGTTCGATCTCGACCCGCGACGGGGGATCGTCGTATATACCTACCGCATAAGCCGTTGGATGAGCTTCGAACGCCTTGCGAATCTTCGAACTGGGTTTGAGCTGCCCAGCCGTGACGACAATCTGGGCATCACCGGGGGCCCAATCCTCGAACGCAGCAAGGATCGCAGGGGCCGCCGTGTCTGTTGCGTCTTCGACGAAAACCGCGCGGGGACCGGGAAAGAACCCAACTGCCTTGACCGCATCCAGCAACAGGGCGGGATCGCCGCGCAGATCGGCACCGGGCATGCGGGTCAGGCGCATCTCTTCCTCGGCGGCGGGGCCCAGTAATGCAGCCAGTACCTGTTGGCGTTTCAGCGCCACACGCATTGCGTCCGCGCCGTAAATCAAAAGCCCTGCCTTGTCCGCGTCCGGGCGGGCGAAATACCCTTCGGCCTCGCGCGGGCTCAGCTTCATTGGAACAGGCTCGGCGTCGCGTAAAGACGGTTTACGATCTGGTCCGAGAGAATCACCATCAGACGCTCGGTCGCGTCCCGTTCGTCCGCCAGCGTGGACACGGTGGACCCGGCGGCGGAATAGCCGGCGAAATCCGACACATCGCCCGAGGCCACGATCCGGCCCGTTTCATTGGACTTGAGCGTATAATCGGCCCGCCCTTCAATGGTATAGCGGGATGTTTCGTTAGTCGTAGTCACCGCGGCACGCCGCGTGACAGTCACCACTTTCACGTCCAGCGCGTATTCCTTGCCGGAATTGGCGCTGCGGCCCAGACGCTGTTCCAGATTCTGCACCAACAGATAGCTTTCCACGGTGTTCGGGGCGGATACGGCAACCCTGCCGTTCAGTGCCGCGCCCGAGCCGCCGGGAGCATAGACCGGCTCAAACCCGCAGGCGGCCACATAAAAGCAGGCTGCCAGCGGCATCAACACGAATTTTCTGCGATCAAACAACGACATTCACGATCCGGCCCGGGACTACAATCACCTTCTTGGGCGCATTGCCATCCAGCGCCTTCTGCACAGCTTCGGTGCTGAGCGCGATTTTTTCAACCTCGGCCTTGTCCAAATCCTTGGCCACGCTGATTTCCGCGCGGCGTTTGCCGTTGATCTGGATCGGCAGGGTGACGGTGTCATCAACCAACATCGCCTCATCCGCGACGGGCCACGGGGCCGTCGCAACCAGGCCCACTCCGCCCAGCACTTGCCACAGCTCTTCGGACAGGTGCGGTGTCATCGGGGACATCAGCTGTGCCAGGGTTTTGGCCGCGGCGCGTTTCGCGGCGCTGCCTGCATTGGATTTGGCCAGCGTATTGGTAAAAGCGTAAAGCTTGGCGATCGAGGCGTTGAAACCAAAGGATTCCACGCCGCCCGTCACATCATGGATGGTCTTGTGCATCTCGCGCAGCAGGACCTCGTCATCGGCATTGGCCGGGATCTCCGACTGGGCGATTTCCGAGGCAATGCGGTGGACGCGGCTGAGATGTTTGAATGCCGCCTCTGCGCCCGAGGCCGTCCATTCCACATCCCGCTCGGGCGGCGAATCGGACAGCACGAACCAGCGCGCGGTATCGGCCCCGAAGGCCGAGATGATGTTGACCGGATCAACCACGTTTTTCTTGGATTTGGACATTTTGGCCGAAGGGATGATCTCAACCTCGGTGCCGTCGGCCAGTTTGCCGTCGGTCACGTCTTCGGGCAGGTGATAGATAGGGCGGTCCTTGCCGTCGCGGGTCTGGTAAATCTCATGCGTCACCATGCCCTGCGTGAACAGCGCATTAAAGGGTTCGATGGCCTTTTTGGGCAGATGGCCGGTGATGTTCATCGCCCGTGCGAAGAAACGGGAATAGAGCAGGTGCAGAATCGCATGCTCGATCCCGCCGATATACTGGTCGACATTCATCCAGTATTCCGCCTCGGCCAGATCGGTGGGTGTTTCGGCGTGCGGCGCGGTGAAACGGGCGAAATACCATGACGAATCGACGAACGTGTCCATCGTGTCGGTCTCGCGCTTGGCGGGCGCACCGCAGGACGGACATGCGCAATCGCGCCAGGTCGGGTGACGGTCCAGCGGGTTGCCCGGATTGTCGAACGTCACGTCATCGGGCAGGCGGACCGGCAGGTTCTCTTTCTTCTCGGGCACCACGCCGCACGCATCGCAATGTACCACAGGAATCGGGCAGCCCCAGTAACGCTGACGGCTGAGGCCCCAGTCGCGCAGGCGGTATTTGGTGACACCTTCGCCCCAGCCGGCCTTTTCGGCGAATTCGACGGTGGCGTCGATGGCTTCGCCGCCGGTTGCTTCGGTCAGGCCGGCGAAATGGTTCACCCAGCGGACCTTCTCGGTCTTGGGCGGGACAAAGGCGATCTTGTCCACCGATGTGTCGTCATTCAGCGCAAAGAAGGTGTCGACCACCGGCAGGCCGTATTTGCGGCAGAAATCGAGGTCTCGCTGATCATGCGCCGGACAGGCAAAGATCGCGCCGGTGCCGTAATCCATCAGGATGAAGTTGGCGATCCAGACCGGCAGTTCCCAATTCGGGTCCAGCGGATGCTTGACGCGGATACCGGTGTCATAGCCCAGCTTTTCAGCGGTCTCGATCGCCTCTTCGGTGGTGCCGCCCTTGCGGCATTCCGTAACGAATTCAGCGACTTCAGGACTTTCGGCCTCAAGCTGCTTGGCTATCGGATGGTCCGGCGAGATGCCAACAAAAGACGCGCCCAGCAGCGTGTCGGGGCGAGTCGTATAGACCGTGATCGGCTCGCCACCATCAGTGCGTTCGAACCCGAATTGCAAACCACGCGACTTGCCGATCCAGTTTTCCTGCATCAGCCGCACTTTGGCGGGCCAGTTGTCCAGCGTGTCCAGCGCACTCAGCAGTTCCTCGGAATAGTCCGAGATTTTGAAGAACCACTGCGTCAGCTCGCGCCGTTCGACCAACGCACCCGAACGCCAACCGCGCCCGTTTTCCACCTGTTCATTGGCCAGCACGGTCATGTCTACGGGGTCCCAGTTCACCACGGCGTTCTTGCGGTAAACCAGCCCGGCTTCGAGCATATCCAGAAACAGCGCCTGCTGCTGGCCGTAATATTCCGGATCGCAGGTCGCGAATTCGCGGGACCAGTCGATCGACAGGCCCAGAGGCTTCATCTGCCCGCGCATGTCGGCGATGTTGCCATAGGTCCAGTCCTTGGGATGGCCGCCAATGGCCATCGCTGCGTTTTCAGCGGGCATCCCGAAGGCGTCCCAGCCCATCGGGTGCAGAACATTGTGCCCGGTGGCCAGCTTGTGGCGTGCGATCACGTCGCCCATCGTATAGTTGCGCACATGCCCCATATGGATTCGGCCCGACGGGTAGGGGAACATCTCAAGCACATAGTATTTTGGCTTGTCCGCCGTGCGGTTGGCGGAGAAGATTCCGGCCTTGTCCCAGGCCTCTTGCCATTTTGCTTCGATTTCGTTGGCCGAATAGCGAGACATCTTGCGGTCCTTCGTGAATGAAAACGCCGGGTCAGAACCCGGCGTGGTAATATTGTGATTTTCGACCGGTTGCTAGAGCCTGTTGTCTGCAATGCGCAACTGACGGGCGCGGGACAGGATCGCATCTTCGACCGCCCGGGTCGTGGCAGCACTGACCGGAGCGCCGCCGCTGCCCTGCAGTGCAACCGACAGAGAGCGCGCCGCCAGCGCCGGGTCACTGATGTGAACCGTGGCGCGGTAAGACCGGCCGCCACCGGGTGGTGTGCCGTAACCCGTTACGATTACACCGGTAAACGGATCAACATCCTGTACGGGCAGGAAATTCAGAACATCCAGGGATGCGGCCCACAGATAGCGGTTCACATTGGTGACCTGTTCCGCGTTGCGGGTGTCGAACACGTCCCAGATGGTCGAACGATTCGGATCATTCAACTCACGTTCGCTCGAACGGCTGCTGTCTGTATAAAGCAGATCCGGGTTCGGAGACGCACCCCGATTCTGTCCGCAGGCCGACACGGCGGCAGTCACTATGATCAAACCGAAAATCGTCTGCAAGCGCATTGTCGACTGGTCCCGTTCACTATGGTCTGTGTTGTTAGGTGATACTCCTAGACAAGGTCCAGTTCAGCAACAACCCCATTCTTGTCACATATAAGCAGGCTGGCCCGTCGTTTAGGGGGAAAATCGACTGTGACATCCTTGCACCAATCCGGGCTGAATGCAGGCCCTCCATTTATGCCAAGCTTGCGTGATGGGGGCAAAAAGAGCGAAACGGTTCCCGTGCTGAGACATGTGCTGAGGCATGTGTCGAGTAGAAAAACTTTGAAACCGAGGGAAACAAGATGAAAAAAGTTCTCTTCGCATCGACCGCACTGATCGCAACAGCGAGCGTTGCAGCGGCCGACGTTAAGTTCAGCGGCTATGGCCGTTTTGGTATTGGTTATGCTGAAGACCGTTCCGGCGCAGTTGCCAACTTCACCACCACCGCAAGCGGCGCGGTCAACCCGGCAGGCACCGCGGTTGTAGACACCGACGACGCAATCCTGGTCTCGCGTTTCCGTCTGAACATCGACGGCACCGCAGAAACCGACGGCGGCGTTGAGTTCTCGGCTCGTGTTCGTCTGCAGGCTGACGAAGACAGCTCGACCGGCGAAGCCAACGCGGCTGGCCTGAACGGCGCACGCTTCTCGGTCATCTACGGCGGTCTGCGTGTTGACGCGGGCAACGTTGCAGGTGCCATCGACAACCTGGCAAACTACTACGGTAACGAAGTAGGTCTGGAACTGTTCGCAGGTCAGTACTCGGGCGTTGACTACAGCTTCCTGGGTTACTCCTCGACCGGTTCGGGCGCGAACGCTGTGTTCTTCCAGTACGCAGTCGGCGACTTCGCATTCGGCGCGTCGTATGACCAGGCAACCATCGGCATCAATGGCGTAGCAGACGACGCTGACCGTTGGGATGTCAGCGCGACCTACACCTTCAACAACATCACCGCGGCTCTGGCCTATGGTCAAACTGAGAACCCGTTTGGTGGCAGCGACGCCAGCCTGACCGTTCTGACCCTGGGTGGTGAATGGGGCGACTTCTCGGGTACCCTGTTTGTTGCAGACGATAACACCGAAGTAAGCGCCACCGACGGCACTGCTTACGGTCTGTCGGCAGCCTACAACCTGGGCGCTGCAACCACCCTGCTGTTCGCCTACGGCGACGGTAACGCAGACGCTGACACCCAGCAGATTGCAATCGGCGCCATCTACGACCTGGGCGGCGGTGTAACCCTGCGCGGTGGTATTGGCCGTAACGACTGTGACGTCTGCACAAGCGACCAGATCGTTGCTGACTTCGGTGCACAGTTCAACTTCTAAGTTGATCTGAAACCGCAAGGTTTAAGGGCAGGTCTTCGGACCTGCCCTTTTCTTTTGCGCCGACTTGGTGTTTCTCTGCCCTTGAAGCTGATTGAGGAACGCAATGTCGCTGCAGGAAATCACCGCCCGCATCACAAAAGCCGAAACCGCCGCCGGGCGGAACGCAGGTTCAGTCAAACTTATCGCGGTGTCGAAAGTTCAGCCCGACGCCCGCGTGCGGGCCGTGTTGGACGAGGGGCATCGCTGTTTCGGCGAAAACCGGGTGCAGGAGGCCGCGGGCAAGTGGCCCGGCTTCATGGAACAATACCCGGATGTCGATCTGCACCTGATCGGGCCGTTGCAGACCAACAAAGCCCGTCAGGCCATGGCGATGTTCGGCACCATCCATTCCGTGGACCGCCCCAAACTGGCCAGAACGCTGGCGCGACTGGCGCAGGAGATAGGCCACTGCCCGGACCTGTTTGTTCAGGTCAACACCGGGGAAGAGGACCAAAAGGCCGGCATTCTACCCGCGGATGCCGATGCCTTTGTTGCCGAATGCCACGAATTGGATCTGCCGGTAAAGGGTCTGATGTGTTTACCGCCGGTCGAAGAGGAGCCTTCGCTGCATTTCGCGCTGCTAGCCAGGATTGCCGAACGCAACGGGCTGGAAGGTCTGTCGATGGGGATGAGCGGGGATTTCGAACAGGCCATCGCGCTGGGTGCGACACATGTGCGCGTAGGTTCCGCCATCTTCGGCGAGAGGGTCAAGGCGCAGGGATAATCAGCCGCGTCCCGAAGGACACTTTTCCGGCAATCCAGTGCAGGTGATCGCGGCGGAAGGCCACGCAGCCTTCGGTCGGGTATCCGGGGCGCCGCCACTGGTGAACAAAGATCGCCGAACCGCAATCGGGCACTGCGTTGGGCCAGTTCCAATCGGTGATCAATACCAGATCATACAGCGGATCAGCCCGGCGCAGCTTTTCATGGCTGTGGGAATAAGGCGCGCTGACCAGTTGGTTATAGCGGCTGTCCCGCACGTCATCGGACCACAGGTCACGCGGTCCGATGGGAATTGCCCACGGGGCAGGTCGCGCGATCCGGTCCGGGCGGTACAGCATACCGACAATTTGATGCGCACCAACAGGTGTGGCGCCGTCACCCTCGCGTTTGGCGCTGGCGCGCCCGCCTTTGCCGATCGTGCAGGGAAACACCCGCCCGTGAAAACGCAGGCCGCGCGGGGTCAGGACAAGATCCTGCGGCGTCACAGCAGATGGCCGGATTTGGCCGCCTTGGTTGCCAGATATCCCCGGTTATGAGAGGTTTCGCCGACCTTGAGCGGCACACGCTCGGTCACCGCGATTCCGGTCTTTTCCATCATGGCGATCTTTGCCGGGTTGTTCGTCAGCAGCCGCACCGAACTGAACCCCAGAGATTTCAGGATATCCGAACCCAGCCGGAAATCCCGCTCATCATCTTCAAATCCCAGCCGATGGTTTGCCTCGACCGTATCGAAACCCTGGTCCTGCAGGAAATAGGCGCGCATTTTATTGGCCAGACCGATGCCGCGCCCTTCCTGGTTGAGATACAGCAGAACTCCGGCTCCTTCGGACCCCATCTGGGCCAGCGCCCCGCGCAACTGGGGCCCGCAATCGCATTTCAGGCTGCCCATCAGATCCCCGGTGAAACAGGCCGAGTGCAGACGCGCCAGAACCGGCTTGTCCCGGTCAGGGCGTCCGATTTCGACGGCGTAATGTTCCTCGCCGCCATCTTCGGGGCGGAAAACATGCAGCCGCCCGGCCTCGGACACCTCCATCGGCAGGCGTGCGGCGACAACAGCGTGCAGCGCGCTGCGGTCGGCCAGATGCGGCGCTGCGCGGGTGTGGTCGATACAGGTCAGGCCATGTGCGGTCGCGAAGGTGCGCCCGTTTTCAACCGGAACGACGACGGCTGCCGGCAACAGGCGCGCGGATTTGGTCAGGGCGATGGCAATGCGATGCAAGTTGGCGCTGCCGTGGCGTTCCGTCATCAGAGGCCCCTTCATCGGCGCATTCAGGTCGTCCGACGGGTCGGCAACCGCCTGAACCCAGGATATCCCGGCATCTGCTGGAATGATCACCCGGGCCAGATCGCCGTCATAGGCCCGCGCCTTGAGCGTTTCCGCCCGCCGCACGGTGACCGTAACCACAAGTTCCTCGGCAATCCCCCGCAAATCGGCGAGCCGCTGCGCGCTGAGCGTTTCCGTCGCAATGGCAAGCACACTGAACCCGCTGTCATCCGCCAGTGCCACCGGCACCCCCATGCGCAGGTCTGCGCGGGCGCGGGCCAGCAATTCTGAAATATCCGGGATAAGACTCATCTATGTTACCCTGTAACGTTCAGGTTTTCTCCTAGCCTGATCAGATGGAAATGTGAAACATTTCCTACGCGTCAGACACGAGGGCGTGAAAGGATTGCAGCAAACCTTGCTGATTGCATCTTCCGCGCGCAAGTGGTGGAAAAGGCTTAGGAGGACCGGATCATGGCTCAGCTCAAGAAAATCCTGCTGGTGGATGACGATGAAGACCTGCGCGAGGCGCTCAGCGAGCAACTTGTGATGACCGAGGATTTCGATGTGTTCGAAGCGTATGACGGTCAGTCCGCCATGGAACGGGCACGCGAGGCGATCTACGATCTGGTCATTCTGGATGTCGGTCTGCCGGATACGGACGGGCGCGAGTTGTGTCGCCTGATGCGCAAGCAGGGCGTGAAAAGCCCGATTCTGATGCTGACCGGCCATGACAGCGATGCGGATACGATTCTGGGGCTGGATGCAGGCGCCAATGATTATGTCTCAAAGCCGTTCAAATTCCCGGTTCTGCTGGCCCGCATCCGGGCGCAGCTGCGCCAGCATGAACAATCCGAGGACGCGGTGTTCGTGCTTGGGCCCTATACGTTCAAGCCGGCGATGAAGATGCTGATCACCGAAGAGGATCGCAAGATCCGCCTGACCGAGAAAGAAACCAATATTCTCAAGTTCCTGTACCGGTCCGCCGATGGCGTTGTGGCGCGGGATGTGCTGCTGCACGAGGTCTGGGGATATAACGCCGGTGTCACCACACATACGCTGGAAACCCATATCTACCGCCTGCGTCAGAAGATCGAGCCCGACCCCTCCAATGCGCGCCTTTTGGTCACAGAATCGGGTGGATATAGGTTGGTTTCTTAACTGGATGTGGAATGACTTGGATCAAAGTGATACTCTGAAGTCATAATTAGGTTACTCCCAACCCGCGCATGTCCGGGTTATGACATGCACCTCCCTGTTGGACTGCCGGGCCTGATGGCCCGGCCTTTTTCTTGCCGACACGGAATTTCGACCTTGCCCGGGCCAACGCCAATGTTGCGAGTCCGCAAATGTTCCTGTATTGTTCTCATCGCTGGATATTGCTGCGAGGTGTGTGTGATGATTGAGGGAAGCTGTTTATGCGGGGCCGTCAGGTTTCAACTAAGGTCCGAACCCTCGGTGATGGGAACCTGCCATTGTTCCCGGTGCCGAAAGGCCGGGGCCAGCACGGTTGTTTTCGTCAAGAAAGACGACCTGACCTGGGTCAGCGGCAAGGACAACGTGGCGCTGTATCAGCCCGGGGCGCCCTACAAATATGGCAGGTGTTTTTGCAAGACCTGCGGATCGTCGCTGGGTGAAATTCTCGCCGAAGCGGACAGCTTTCCAATCGCCGCCAACGCGCTGGACACCGCATTTGACCAGAAAGTGCAGTTTCACGAGTTCGTTTCCGAGAAACCGGGCTGGTACGAGATTTGCGATGATGCACCGCAGTCCGAGGGGCACCCGTCATAGGCGCTCTTTTCTGATGGCACCTTGTTTGCGCCCACGATAGGCTGCGCCAACCGCGACAGAGGAATCCCCCATGCCTTTTACCCTTGCCACCTGGAACATCAACTCGGTCCGCCTGCGCGAGCCCATCGTGCTGAAATTGCTGCAGGAAGAGGCGCCCGACGTGTTGTGTTTGCAGGAGTGCAAGTCTCCGGTCGAAAAGATTCCGACCGAAGGGTTCGCCGAGCTGGGCTATACCCACATGATCGCGCGCGGGCAAAAGGGTTACAACGGCGTTGCCATCCTGTCGCGCCTGCCGATGGAAGAGGTGGGCGACAAGGATTTCGCCGGCCTCGGCCACGCCCGTCATATCGCCGGGCGGCTTGAGAACGGCGTGACGATCCACAATTTCTATGTTCCGGCGGGCGGCGACGTGCCGGACCGCGAACAGAATGAGAAGTTCGGCCAGAAACTCGATTACCTGACAGACATGCGCGACTGGTTCCATGCGGAAAAGCCCGAGAAGTCCATTCTGGTCGGTGATCTGAACATCGCCCCGCGCGAGGATGACGTCTGGTCGCACAAGCAATTGCTCAAGGTCGTGTCGCATACGCCCATCGAAGTTGAACATCTGGCCGAGACGCAGGATGCGGGGGGCTGGGTCGATATCACCCGGCAGGACATCCCCGAGGGGCAGCTTTACAGTTGGTGGTCCTATCGCGCGCGGGATTGGGACGCGGCGGATAAGGGGCGACGGCTGGATCACGTCTGGGCCACGCCGGATATTTCCGGCGCCGGCCACTCCAGCCGCATTCTGCGCGACGCCCGTGGATGGGAGAAACCCAGCGATCACGCGCCGGTGTTTGCGACTTTCGACCTGTAATTGCGCAACTGGCCCCTTGGTTTCTGCCCGCAGCGGTTGCATATAGGGCGCGAGTTCGAACGAGAGAGTGAATGCCATGGATCTTCTGAACGCCGCAGCCGGCCCTGACACCACCGATCTGATCAAGGACGGGTCCGAGGCCACGTTCATGGCCGATGTCGTCGAGGCTTCGCAGGAAACGCCGGTCATCGTGGATTTCTGGGCGCCCTGGTGCGGCCCGTGCAAGACCCTTGGACCGGCGCTGGAAGAGGCCGTAACCGCCGCCAAAGGGGCGGTGAAGATGGTCAAGATCAACGTGGACGAAGCGCAGATGATCGCGGCGCAAATGCGGGTGCAGTCGATCCCGACCGTTTACGCCTTCTTCAAGGGCCAGCCTGTCGACGGATTCCAGGGCGCACTGCCGGGATCCGAGATCAAGGCTTTCATCGACCGCGTGATCGAAGCCGCAGGTGGTGAAAGCCCGGGCGGCCAGTTGGAAGATGCGGTGCAGGCCGCCGAGGAAATGCTGACCGAAGGCGCAGCCGTGGATGCGGCGCAGACCTTTGCCGCCATTCTGGGCGAGGACCCGAACCACGCTGGTGCTTATGGCGGGTTGGTACGGGCGCATATCGCCTCGGGCGATCTGGAACAGGCCGAGGCCATCCTGAACGGCGCGCCGGCCGAAATATCCACCGCGCCCGAGGTCGAGGCCGCGCATGCGCAGCTGGAACTGGCCAAACAGGCCGCTGACGCGGGGCCTGTCGCCGATCTGACCGCCGCGGTCGAGGCCGAGCCCGACAATCATCAGGCCCGGTTCGATCTGGCGCAGGCGCTGCACGCCAATGGCGATGTCGAAGAGGCCGTCGCGCAATTGCTGGAACTGTTCCGCCGCGATCGTGAGTGGAATGAAGGCGCCGCGAAGTCGCAGCTTTTCACGGTTTTCGACGCCCTCAAACCCAACGACCCGATTGTTCTGAACGGGCGTCGCAAGCTCAGCTCGATGATATTTGCCTAATTCGGGATCAGAGCTACACTCGGGTACATGATGCATCCCGCTGACCTGCCGGAAACGGTGTCCGTTTTTCCATTGCCCGGGGCGCTGTTGCTGCCCCGTTCGCGCCTGCCGCTGCATATATTCGAGCCGCGCTATCTGCAAATGCTGGACGACGCCCTGAAAACGCAGGAACGCCTGATCGGTATGGTTCAGCCAAACCCGTGCCACAGCAACGAAAACAAGCTGCACCATATCGGGTGCGCCGGGCGGGTGACGCAGTTTTCCGAAACCGAAGATGGCCGTTATCTGATCACCCTGACCGGAATTTCGAGGTTCCGCATCGTGTCGGAACTGGACGCCTTTACCCCATATCGCCGATGCGCGGTGTCATGGGACGGGTTTGACCGCGATCTGGGCAAGGCCGAACATGATGACGGGTTTGATCGCGACAGGTTTCTGCATCTGCTGGAGCGGTTCTTTTCCTCGCGCCAGTTGTCGACCGACTGGGACACGCTGAAGGATGCCGACGATGAATTGCTTCTGAATTCACTGTCGATGCTGCTGGATTTCGACCCCGAGGAGAAACAGGCGCTGCTGGAGGCCCCCTGCCTGCGCACGCGGCGCGAGACATTGGTGACACTGATAGAATTCGCCATGCGTGGCGGATCGAGCGAGGAAAAACTGCAATGAGTGAGCCCGAACAGCCCTTTGACCGCCACATGCTTGAGGCGCTGATCTGCCCGCAGACGCATACGACGCTGCATTACGACGCCGAAAAGCAGGAACTGGTGTCCAAGGCGGCGGGGCTGGCCTTTCCGATTCGCAACGGCATCCCGGTGATGCTGGTCGATGAGGCGCGGCAGCTGGACTAAATCGCGCGACCCTGCAGCAGCTTCGGCAGGTCCCCGGTCAACCCGGCGGCCTCACGCACAAAGCCGCGGCGCAGGCCCGGCAGCGCGCCGACTATCCCCATGCCGATGTCACGCCCAACCCGCAAAATCGGATTGTCGTTGGAAAACAACTTGTTGAACACATCCGTCGCCATGGCCAGCGCGGCCGTGTCGAACCGTCGCCATTCCTGATAGCGCTCCAGCACCAGCACCGAACCGATATCCTCGCCGCGCCGTCCGGCCAGCGTCAGCACCTCGGCCAGCGCGCCGACATCGCGCAGCCCTGCGTTCAGCCCCTGACCCGCAATAGGGTGCATGCCGTGGGCGGCATCGCCGACCAGCGCCATGCGGTCGCCGATGAACGAATTGGCTATGGTCAGGTTCAGCGGATAGGTGAACCGATCCCCCTGCAGACGGATATCGCCCAGAAAATCTCCGAACCGGGGGCGCAGCACCTGAAGGTAATCTGCCTCGGGCATTGCGTTGATGCGTTGCGCCATCTCGGTGCGCTCGCTCCAGACGATCGAACTGCGATTGCCGGTGAGGGGCAGGATCGCCAGAGGACCGGGCGGCATGAAGAACTGATGCGCGACGCCATGGTGCGGCAGGTCATGTTCGATCGCGCAGACCAGCGCGGTCTGGCCATAATCCCATCCGGTGCGCTTGATCCCCGCCCGGGCCGCGGTGCCGCTGCGGCGCCCGTCACAGCCAACAAGCAGGCTGCCGGTCACGGTGGCGCCATTGTCCAGCGTCAGGGTCACGCCGGTCGCGTCGGCCATTTGCCCGGTCACGGTCTGGCCGCTGAGTTGAGAGATACGGTCGTCCTCGGCCATCGCATCCAGAAACGCGCGGCGCAGGTGGCGGTCTTCGACCATGTAGCCCATCGGGCCTTCTTCGATCTCAGCATGGTCGAAATGCATTAAGAACGGTGATGGCCCGGCGCCTGCATGCCCGTCGGTGACCTTGATCTCCAGCATAGGCTGGGCGTGTTCGGCGATACGTTCCCACACCCCGATTGCATCCAACAGACGCTGCGACGCCAGCGCAAGCGCATAGGCGCGCCCGTCAAAGGCTGCATTTTTGCGCACTTTCTCGGCCAGCGCGTCGATGACGGCCACCGAATGGCCGGTCTGTGCCAGTGCCAGAGCCAGGGCCGGGCCGTTCAGGCCGCCGCCCACGATCAGGATATCGAACTTGTGTTCCATGCCCCGCAATATGCGCGCCCATTCGGGATTGTCCATGTGCGGTCCTGTCGCTACCGTCCAACACAGCGCAAATTCCAGAAGGGGGCAGGGATGCAGGACTGGCTGACCATGACGGCATGTGATCTGGGCCGGGGCATCGGCATGGGGAGGATTGATCCGGTTGAGCTGACCGAAACCTATCTGTCCGCCATCGACGCGCATCTGCACAGCGACCGGATCTATGCCCGTGTCACCCATGACCGCGCCCGGGCCGAGGCCGGGGCCGCGCAGGCGCGGGCCCAACAGGGTCAGCGCCGGTCCCTGCTGGATGGCGTGCCGATCAGCTGGAAAGACCTGTTCGACACGGCGGGCATCGCGACCGAGGCCGGAACAGCCCTGTTGAAAGGACGCGTGCCCACGGCGGATGCGGTCGTGCTGCGCAACGCCACCGAGATGGGAGCGGTCTGTCTGGGCAAAACCCACATGAGCGAGCTGGCCTTTTCCGGGCTGGGCCTGAACCCGATCACCGGAACGCCGCCCTGCATCGACGATGAGGACGCGGTGCCCGGCGGTTCATCCTCGGGCGCGGGGGCGTCAGTGGCCTGGGGGCTGGCGGCCTGCGGGATCGGCTCGGATACTGGCGGATCGGTGCGCATTCCGTCGGCCTGGAACAATCTGGTCGGCCTGAAGACCACCGCGGGACGGGTCAGCCTTGAAGGCACCGTACCGCTGTGTTTGCGGTTCGACACAGTTGGCCCGCTCGCCCGGTCGGTCGAAGATGCCGCGCACATGCTGGCCCTTCTGGAAGGCGGCACCCCTGCCGATCTGCGCGGCGCAAGCCTGAAGGGCCGGCGGTTCGCGGACCTTCAAAACGTGGCGAAGGATGATCTGAGGGACGCGCCGCGCCAAGCCTTTGACGACGCGCTGGACCGGCTGCGCGAGGCCGGTGCCGAAATCGTTCCCCTGGAAGTGCCCGAACTGAACGAAGCGATGGGCCTGTCCGGCATTCTGTACACGACCGAGGCCTACGGCCTGTGGCGGGACGTGATCGAGGCCAACCCGGATGCGATGTATCCCGAGATTCTGGAGCGTTTCAGGGCAGGCAAAAACAACTCGGGCCCCGATTACGTCGCTGCGTGGTCGCGGCTGAAGGCATGTCGTGGCGCGTGGGATGCGACTACGGGCGGGTTCGACGCGGTTCTGGCCCCCACAGCCCCCATTTTGCCACCGAATCTGGAACGGTTGATGAGCGACCATAACTACTATGTCACCGAAAACCTTCTGGCGCTGCGCAACACCAGAATCGGCAACCTGATGGGGTTGGCGGCCTTGTCTTTGCCCACCGGAATCCCGGGATGCGGGCTTATGATGATGGGCTATCCAGGCTCGGAAGAGGCCCTGTTGCGGCTTGGATCAGCGGCCGAGGCGGCATTGGCCTGAATGCCACAATCCCCTGATTCGGAACCTCTTTGTCTGGACGAAACAGGGCGCGGCCTGTAATCTGCCAAAAAAACGGGGCGCAAATGACCCCGGTATTGAGGCAGCACATATGGATTTCCCCGAGCGGTTTTCGAACCTACCGGCATATGCATTCCCGCGTCTGCGCGCCCTGTTGGATCACCACCAGCCGGGCGGTGAAGTGATTCACATGACCATTGGTGAGCCCAAGCATGATTATCCGACCTGGGTGACCGATGTAATCATGGAAAACGCCGCCGGGTTTCAGGGCTATCCGCAGAACGAAGGTACGGCAGAGCTGCGCGGTGCGATTACCGACTGGATCGCCCGCCGTTATGGCGTGACAATGGATCCGGACACAAATGTGATGGCGCTGAACGGCACGCGTGAGGGGCTGTATAACGCCGCCATGGCGCTGTGCCCGGAACGGAAGAACGGCCAACAGCCGGTCATCCTGTGCCCGAACCCGTTTTATCAGGTCTATATGGTCGCCTCGATTTCGGTCGGGACCGAGCCGGTTTTTGTGCCCGCCACCGCCGCAACGGGTCATCTGCCCGATTACGCCGGTCTGCCCGAGGACGTGTTGAACCGGACCGCCGTGGCCTATATCTGCTCGCCCGCCAATCCGCAGGGGGCCGTCGCCTCGCGTGATTACTGGGCCGACCTGATCCGGCTGGCCGAAAAATACGATTTCCGTATCTTCGCCGACGAGTGCTATTCCGAGATTTATCGCGACGAAGCCCCGGTGGGTGTGCTGACTGTGGCGCAGGAACTGGGCGCAGACCCCGAACGGATTACCCTGTTCAATTCGCTGTCGAAACGGTCGAATCTGGCCGGGCTGCGGTCGGGGCTGATTGCGGGCGGACCCGAGACGATCAAGCGGGTCAAACAACTGCGCAACTACGCGGGCGCGCCGCTGCCGTCCCCGTTGCAGGCCGCCGCGGCCAAAGCCTGGGCGGATGAGGCGCATGTGTCCGTGAACCGCGCGCTCTATCAGGAAAAATACGCGATAGCGGATGAGGTATTTGCCGGGGTGCAGGGCTATATGCCGCCCGAGGCCGGGTTTTTCCTGTGGCTGCCGGTGGAACATGGCGAAGAAACCGCATTGAAGCTGTGGCAGGAAACCGGTGTCCGGGTCCTGCCGGGCGCATATCTTTCTCAAGGTGATCCGGGGCAAAACCCGGGCGAGCAATTTATCCGGGTCGCGATGGTGGCCCCAAAAACAGAGATGGAGCGCGGTCTGATCACACTCCGCGACTGCATCTGTTCGTGAGGTACGAGGGCAAAATGGCATCTTATAACGCGCGCAACCGCGATCCATTGCTGGACAGCACCACGCAGGCCGCCATCGAACGGCGCAGCAAGGAACTGATCGGGATCGCCCTGATCCTGATGGGGCTGGCCTCGGCCGCGATGATCTGGTCTTACACGCCGGATGATCCGAACTGGATGGTGTCGACCGACGCGCCGGTGCAGAACTGGATGGGTCGGATCGGGGCTTCTATCGCCGCGCCGTTGTTCATGATCGTCGGCTGGGGATGCTGGAGCATTGCGCTGGTGCTGATCGGCTGGGGCCTGCGCTTTGCCGGGCATTTCGGTGAAGACCGCGCCATCGCCCGGCTGATCTTTGCGCCGATCTGGATCGCAGTTGTTTCGGTCTATGCCGCAACGCTGGTGCCGGGCGACGCGTGGCGCGCGACACACAGTTTTGGTCTGGGCGGATTGTTTGGCGACACCGTGATGGGCGCGCTGCTGACATTGCTGCCGATTTCCTCGCATTTCATGGTCAAACTGATGTCGCTGGGCATGGCGGCCGGGATGCTGACGCTGGGTATCTTTGTGCTGGGCTTCACCAAGGCCGATGTCCGTAAGGGTTTCCGGGCCTTCCTGCTGGGGCTTGTCATGTCCTATGACATGCTGATGAACCTGTTGGGGCGTGGGGCCGCTGCCACAGCGCAAGCGGCCCGGGACCGACGCGCACAGTGGGACGAGCGTAAGTCTGCCCGCGCTGATACAGTCGTTGACGATGATCTGGCCTATGCGGACCCGGTATTCGAAGACCCCGATTTTGACGAACCAGAACCCGCAAAACCCGGCCTGCTGGCCCGGATGCCCAGCCTGATCCGTCGCCCGGACCCGATGCCGGAACCCGAACTGATCGACCGCGAACCTCTTGCCGGGTTCGATGAGATGCCGGGCGAGGATCGCATCCGGTCCAAGATTTCCGCCGCCGTGCGCAACCGCAAGGTCGCCACCGGCGAGATGACGCCCGAGCCCGATCCCAGCCTGCCTTTGACAAAGGGGCGCGGCCGGGGTCCGGACCCGCTGATCCTGAATGCAAAAGGCGCCGAAGATTTGCCGCCCGAACCGCCGGTGACCTCTGCCGGGTTGCCGCCTGAGCCGGCGCTGTCGGCTCAGCCCGCGCCCGACTGGCAGGAGCCGCTGCATCAGGACATTGCACCCGAGCTGTACGACGAGGATGAGGCCGTATTCGAAGACGCGCCCGAACCCGCGCCGCAACAGCGCCCGGCGATGAAAATCCCGGTGGCCGAGCCGCGCAAACCCGTGGTCGCGCAGCCGGTGCGCCGCACGCCGCCACCCTCGCGTCGCGCGCAGGCCGAGGCGCAGCCGGCTCTGTCTTTCGAAGACAAGCATTCCGATTTCGAACTGCCGCCACTGGGTCTGTTGTCCAACCCGGCCAGCATTCAGCGCCATCACCTGAGCGACGAGGCGCTGGAGGAAAACGCGCGGATGCTGGAAAACGTTCTGGACGACTATGGCGTCAAAGGTGAGATCGTCAGCGTCCGCCCCGGCCCCGTGGTCACCATGTACGAACTGGAACCCGCACCGGGTCTGAAGGCCAGCCGTGTGATTGGCCTGGCCGACGATATCGCACGCTCGATGTCGGCCCTGTCGGCGCGGGTGTCGACCCTGCCGGGACGCTCGGTGATCGGGATCGAACTGCCCAACGAAAACCGCGAGATGGTGGTGCTGCGCGAAATCCTCGCCAGCCGCGATTTCGGCGATGGCAACCATGCCCTGCCGCTGGCACTAGGCAAGGATATCGGTGGTGAGTCGGTTGTCGCGAACCTGGCCAAGATGCCTCACCTGCTGATCGCGGGGACCACGGGTTCGGGTAAGTCGGTGGCGATCAACACCATGATCCTGTCACTGCTGTATAAGCTGACGCCGGATGAATGTCGCCTGATCATGATCGACCCCAAGATGCTGGAGCTCAGCGTTTATGACGGCATCCCGCATCTGCTCTCACCCGTTGTGACCGACCCGAAAAAGGCGGTCGTCGCCCTGAAATGGGTCGTGGGCGAGATGGAGGATCGTTACCGCAAGATGTCCAAGATGGGTGTCCGCAACATCGCCGGCTACAATGGCCGCGTGAAGGATGCCTTGGCCAAGGGCGAGCTGTTCAGCCGCACGGTCCAGACCGGCTTTGACGACGAAACCGGCGAGCCCGTGTTTGAGACCGAGGAATTTGCACCCGAAGCGATGCCCTATATCGTCGTCATCGTCGACGAGATGGCCGACCTGATGATGGTCGCAGGCAAGGAAATCGAGGCCTGCATCCAGCGTCTTGCACAGATGGCGCGGGCCTCGGGCATTCACCTGATCATGGCGACGCAGCGGCCTTCGGTCGATGTAATCACCGGCACGATCAAGGCGAACTTCCCGACCCGGATTTCGTTCCAGGTGACATCGAAAGTCGACAGCCGCACCATTTTAGGTGAGATGGGGGCCGAGCAACTGCTGGGGCAGGGGGACATGCTCTATATGGCTGGCGGTGCCAAGATCACGCGCTGCCACGGTCCGTTCGTCTCGGACGAAGAGGTCGAGGAAATCGTCAACCACCTGAAACAGTTCGGTCCGCCGGATTACGTCGGCAGCGTTCTGGACGGTCCTGCCGAAGACAAGGCAGACAATATCGACGCGGTTCTGGGCCTGAACACCGGTGGCAACACGAACGGAGAAGATGCCCTCTATGATCAGGCGGTGGCGATTGTGATCAAGGATCGCAAATGCTCGACCTCCTACATTCAGCGGAAACTCGCCATTGGCTACAACAAAGCTGCGCGGCTTGTTGAGCAGATGGAGGATGAAGGCGTTGTTTCGGCGGCAAATCACGTCGGTAAGCGCGAAATCCTGGTCCCCGAACAATAGGATATTTAATAACAATGGCAGAAGGCTTATCTGGGTCTCATGAAACAGATTGCCTTTGCCCTTGCCCTGACACTGGCTGCGCCAGCAGCCTGGGCCGCCGACAAGCTGCCGCTGTCGCAAATCTCAAACTACCTGAACGGGCTTAAAACCGTTCAGACCACGTTCACGCAGGTCAATGACGACGGCTCGCTGAGTACCGGCAAGCTGTGGATGGAACGGCCCGGAAAAATGCGGTTCGAATACGATCCGCCCAATGACGCCGTGGTCCTGGCGCGGGCGGGAACCGTTCAGATTTTCGACCCGAAATCCAACCAGCCGCCCGAGCAATATCCGCTAAAGCGCACGCCGCTGTCACTGGTGCTGGCGCGAAACGTCAATCTGGGGCAGGCGAATATGGTCGTTGGTCACGATTTTGACGGCACCGCCACGGTGGTCACCGCGCAGGATCCGAAAAACCCCGACACCGGGCGTATTGAACTGATGTTCACCGACGATCCGATTGAACTACGCAAATGGGTCATTCACGACAATGCAGGCAGCCAGACAACCGTGCTGCTGGGCCAGTTGAACACTGGCGGGAATCTCAGCAACGATCTGTTTTCCAGCTCGAAAAAAAGCGGGTCAGGCAACCGCTGACCCGCCACATTTTCAATACCGGCAACCGGCCAGTTGTGCCTGGTACAGCTTGGAGCGGGCATCGACGTCATTGGCAACGTTCAGCAGCCAGGTCTTGCCGTAATGGCTGCCGCGGGCATAGCCGGTATGGCCTTCGTGATAGGCCAGATACTGGTTGCGCGTGTCGCTGGGGTGGATGCCGTTCCGCTCATAGCTTTTGTTCATGTACCAGCCGATGAAGTCCGACGCATCCCGGATGCGATCCCGCTTGGCGCGGCGCTTGCCGGTCTCGCGCTGATATTGCTCCCATGTGCCGTCCAGTGCCTGGCTGAAGCCATAGGCGCTGCTCTGGCGGCCCATCGGAATGACGCCCAGCACATATTTATGCGGCGTGCGCGCATCGTGCTTGTAGCGGCTTTCCTGATAGATCGTCGCCATCTGAACATGAACCGGGACACCCCATTTCCGTTCAGTGCTTTTGAACGCCTTGATGTAATCAGGGCGTTCACGCGCAATGCTGCACGCGTCATTCAGTTTGCTGGGCGGTTGCTTGGACCCGCCGCCACAGGATGCCAAAAGCAGCACCCCGAAGAGTACGATAAGAATTCTGCTCATGTGCCTCGTGCCTTTTTTCTTTATTCTAGCGCAGATTGAGCGTTGAGGAAATCACAATCGTTACAGATCAATCGCAGCATTTCACCGGAAGGGGCTCAACGGTTTCAATCCCGAACCAGCGCCAAAATAACAGCTGATCACCATGTTTCCCGCCACTGTCTGCCATAGGTTCACAGTCTGTTTCCCTTAATTTCAGATCAATGATTGGCATTTCCGCCCGGAAAGGGGTAGTAAAGCCCTTGGGGGCAAAGAAATGTTGAAGACTCAAGCCAAGTACCGCCTGGGACAGGTGGTCCGTCACAAAAAACATCCTTTCCGAGGGGTGATTTTTGACGTGGACCCGGAATTTTCAAATACGGAAGAATGGTATCAGGCCATTCCCGAAGACAGCCGCCCGATCAAGGATCAGCCGTTTTATCACCTTTTGGCGGAAAACGACCAATCCTTCTATGTCGCTTATGTTTCTGAACAAAATCTGGTTGCCGATCAGTCGGGCGAGCCGGTGGAACACCCCGATATTCCGGACATGTTCGGACCTTTCGAGAATGGTGCCTACCCGTTGCACTTCCATCTGAACTGAGTATCCGGGCCCGCTCGTGCGGTCAGTACCCAAGGGCGCATCCGTCTTTTCGGGGGTCGCTGCCACCTTTCAGAACCCCGTCCTCGCAGATTCGGATTGCCTGCGCGCCGCCCAATGGCGTTTCCGGAACCTGAACATTATGACCCATTTCTGACAATTGTTGCGCGACTTTGCGCGGAATTCCGCGTTCAAGTTTCAATATGCCATTGTCCGCAAATGCCCGTGGCGCATCAATGCTGGCCTGAAGGCCCAACCCGTGATCGGTAAGGTTTGAGACAAACCGCGCGTGTCCGGTGGGCTGATATGCTCCGCCCATAACGCCGAAGGGCATCAGAACGCGGCCCTTTTGCCTGAGCATCCCGGGAATGATCGTGTGCATGGGGCGTTTGCCGGCCCCAAGCTCATTCGGGTGACCCGCTTGCAGCGTGAAGCCCGATCCACGGTTCTGAAACAGTATTCCGAACTTCTCTGACGCGATGCCCGAGCCGAAGCTGTGGAAGATGGAATAGATCAGCGAGACGGCCATCCGGTCGCGGTCAACCACGGTAATGTACACGGTGTCCTTATGGATGGCCTCGGTCAGCGGGGCGGCCGCCGGCATGGCACGATCCGGATCAATCAGCGCGGCCAGTCGGTCCGCCACCACCTGATCCAGAAACCGCTCCGCATGGGTCGTGTGGTCGGGATCAGCAATGAACCGGTTGCGCGCGTCATAGGCAAGTTTTGAGGCTTCGGCTTCAATGTGAATGCGCTTGGCGCAGAACGGCTCCATACGTGCCAGGTCGAAATTCCGAAGAATATTCAGCAGCAATATGGCCGTGGCCCCTTGTCCGTTGGGCGGATGTTCGACCAGTTCGATACCGTCATAGGTGCCACTGACGGGCTGAGCCTCGCTGCACGCTGTAGCGTGAAAATCCTCGGCCGTGTGGACGCCGCCCATGTCGTTCAGCGCCGCGCGCATATCCTCGGCGATTTCGCCGGAATAAAACGCATCCCTGCCATGTCGCGCGATCCGGCGCAGAACCTCGGCCTGACCCGGTGATCGGAAAACCTGACCGCTGGCCGGGGCTGCTCCATTGATCAGATAGTGTGTGCGCGCGGCGCCCTGCAGGGTCTTGGCCCCGGTCTGCCAGTCGAACGCCACCCTTGGGGCGACCGGGACGCCAATTCCGGCATAGTGGATGGCTGGTTGCAATATGGCGTCCAGCCCCAGCTTTCCCTCGGTTTCCGCCAGATGGCAGAACGCGTCGACGGCTCCGGGTATGGTAACCGCGTCCGGGGTGTTCAGGGGAACCGCGGTCAGGCCCTGTGCCCGCAGGCGGTGGGCGTCGGCTGCGGCGGGGGCGCGGCCCGAACCGTTCAGGGCGCGGATTTCATCCTCGCCCGCGCGGTTGAACAATACAAAGCAATCGCCGCCCAGCCCGGTCATCTGCGGTTCGCATATACCCAGCACGACGGCCCCGGCAATGGCGGCATCCATCGCGTTGCCGCCCTGCACCAGAATGTCCAATGCGACTTTGGCAGCTAGCGGGTGAGAGGTGGCGCACATTCCTTCGGTTGCCAGAACTTCTGATCGGCCCGGTAAGTGAAAATCCCGCATCGCGCTGCAATCCCCCTTGAACGCGACGAACCTATAGCGCGGTTTGTAGTTGTCCAGTCAAATCAAGGGGAAGGTCCTCGGCGCCAGTCACTGGGTGGGGGCTGTGATATGAGGCGCCGAGGGAAGCTATCTGAGCTACAGTTAGCTTTTTGCCCGTTGTTTGCGGCGTGACAGTGGTTCGATCTGGGCCTTATTGTGACCATTTCTTGCCGTCAAACCCTCTGAGGGAAGTCAAAACGCAGGGACAGCCTGTTGCAACCCTCGCTGCGCTCATACCGGATATCACTGGTCAGTTCATGGATCAGGAACCAGCCAAACCCGCCTTCGGGCAATTCGTCCAGACTTGTTCCCAGCGCCGCCGGAATGCCGTCCGGGACCCGAAACCCCGGCAGCGGGTTGCCGGTGTCCGAGATCAGAATATCAAGCCAGTTCCGGTGCAGGCGGCAGCGCACCTGAACCTGGGCCGGCGTGATGCCCGCATAGGCATGTTCCACGACATTGTTGATCGCCTCGGCCAGGGCGATCTTCACATCGCCCGCCTTGTGATCCGGCAGCCCTTGCGCGGCCAGGCATCTGCTGAGCTGGGCAATGCCGGAACTGGCCTCAGATTCGGTGGCCGCAAAGCTCAAATCCAAACATTTGCCGTTACACATGGGCGTCGCGCCTGTTCAGGTTCACACCGGAGTCAGTCCACCGACGCGGACAGGGCGTCGTCCAGCGTCGGGTACAGCCTGAAAACCGTATCCATCCGTGTCAGGCGAAAGACTTTCTCGACAAAGGGGTGCAGCCCGGCCAGATCCAGCCTGCGGTCGTCGCCCAGCTGCTTCATCGAGGCCACGATCGCGCCAAGGCCGCTGGAATCGATGAACTCGACACCGGTCAGGTCCAGAACAACCCGGGCAGCGCCGCCTTGGGCTTCGCTGCGCATGTCTTCCTTGAATTGAATGGCCATCGCCGCGTCGATCCGGTCGGAATGAACGGTGATAACCTGCGTTGCGTCGTTGGTTGTGCTGGTCAGGGCCATGCGTGACGGTCCTTTTTACTGAAAATCGCTGGTAGAAATACGCTAGACGGCAATTCTTACCATTCGGTATCCATCAACCTGGAAAGCAAAAGGAGCATCCGAATGAAGCACGTCGTGATCGCCGGGGCCGCACGCACCCCGATGGGAGGATTTCAGGGGATGTTCGACGGTGTCGGCGCGGTTGAACTGGGCGGGTCCGCCATCCGCGCTGCGCTGCAAGGCGCAGGCACCGACACGGTCGATGAGGTGCTGATGGGCTGTGTCCTGCCCGCCGGGCAGGGCCAGGCACCGGCGCGTCAGGCCGGATTCGCCGCGGGCCTGGGCGAAGAGGTGCCCGCGACGACGCTTAATAAGATGTGCGGTTCGGGGATGAAGGCGGCGATGATGGCCTATGACCAGATCGCGCTGGGCCACGCGAATACGATGATCGCGGGCGGCATGGAAAGCATGACGAACGCGCCGTATCTTCTGCCGAAAATGCGCGGGGGTGCGCGTATCGGGCACGGGCAGGTGGTCGATCACATGTTTCTGGACGGGCTTGAGGACGCCTATGACAAAGGCCGGCTGATGGGCACCTTTGCCGAGGATTGCGCCGAAGCCTATCAGTTCACGCGCGAGGCGCAGGACGAGTATGCATTACAGTCCCTGTCCAATGCATTAGCGGCACAGGAGAGTGGTGCATTCGCTGACGAAATCACTCCGGTCGTAACCCGGACCCGCAAGGGCGAGGTGACTCTGGCCGCCGACGAACAGCCGCAATCGGCGCGGCCTGAAAAGATACCGACGCTGAAGCCGGCGTTTCGCAAGGATGGCACGGTGACGGCGGCCAATTCCTCGTCGATCTCTGACGGGGCCGCGGCGCTGGTTCTGGCGTCTGCCGAGGCTGCCGAGGCCCGGGGCCTGACCGTGCGTGCCCGGATCGTGGGTCATGCCAGCCACGCGCAGGCCCCCGGCCTGTTCACGACCGCCCCGGTTCCGGCGGCACAAAAGCTGCTGGCGGGCATTGGCTGGGCCAAAGAGGAAGTGGACCTGTGGGAAGTGAACGAGGCTTTTGCCGTTGTGCCGATGGCCTTCATGCATGAGATGGGGCTGTCGCGCGACGTGGTAAACGTGAATGGCGGCGCCTGTGCGCTGGGTCATCCGATTGGTGCATCGGGGGCGCGGATCATGGTGACCCTGCTCAACGCGCTGGAAAAGAGAAACCTCAAACGCGGCGTGGCGGCCATCTGTATCGGAGGCGGCGAGGGCACGGCAATTGCGCTGGAACGTGTTTGACGACCCGTCGATTTCTCAATACTGCCGGGGCTGACAATTGCCGGAGATCCCGACCATGACCGCCGATTACGACACGCTTGCCAAGACCATCGCAGCCCTGACCGAAGGTGAAACCGACGAGGTCGCCCTGATGGCGACGGTGACCTGCGAGGTACATCATTCCGATGCCCGGTTCGACTGGACCGGATTCTATCGCGTGACCGAGCCAGGCGTGCTGAAGATCGGGCCCTATCAGGGCGGTCACGGCTGTCTGGTCATTCCTTTTGGGCGGGGCGTCTGCGGCGCGGCGGCTCGGACAGGCGATGTGCAACTTGTGCCGGATGTCGATGCGTTTCCGGGCCATATCGCCTGTGCTTCTTCGACGCGGTCGGAACTGGTTTTGCCGGTGCGAAACGCCAAAGGCGAGGTCATTGCGGTTTTTGATATCGACAGTGACCGGCCCGATGCGTTCACCGCACAGGACGCGGCGTCGATCGACGCGATTCTGACCAGCGTATTTGCCAAATAACACTGGCCGGGGAAGACCACCGGCCAGTCGCTGACGATGCCCTCAGCCTTTGAGTACTTTCGACTTTTGCGCTTCGAATTCGTCGTCCGTCAGCACACCTTTTTCCTTCAGCGCGGCCAGGCGTTCCAGCTCGTCCACCGACGACACTGAGGCGACCGAGCGGATATAATCCTTCTGCGCCTCTTCGATCTGGTTCATCGTGTCGACATTGTGCTGGTGCATCTTGTCGCCGCGCACAATCAGATACGCCAGAACGCCCATCCACGGGATCAGGATAACAAAGGCGATCCACAGCGCCTTGCCGCCGCCGCTCAGATCCTTGGAGCGAAAGACATCGGCGACAACCGATATCATCACCCAGAACCACGCCACCATCAGGAACAACCAGAAGATTGACCAGACGATGTCAAAGAAACCGATTCCACTGTCCATTTTTATCCAACCCTTTGCGACTCTGTTTAAAATCTATGGCGTGAGCGGAGCATAAGACCGTAACGCCGAGGTTTTCAAAGGGTATCAACCGCAGCCGGGTTCAATAATGTCACCCTGTTCCGGGCAGGACCTCTGACATCAGCAAGTGGATCAGCAGGGTCTGGCTTGCGAAAATCATGATCAGGTACAGGGAAAAGCCGCGCTTGCGTGTTTTATGATTGAATATCCAGCGACCCAGTATCGCGGCCGGGCTGCCGCCCAGCACTGCCAGCCACAACAGGCGCCGCTCGGGGATACGGCGCCTGCGGCGCCTCGCCTTCAGCTTGTCGCTGCCGATTGCGAATAAAGTCAGGCCGTTGACGGCCCACAGATAAATCACTGCGATCCACATGCCTGACGCTAACCGAACAACGGTGTGCACCCAAGTGAAAAAACGCTTGGAAATTTCACCGACTCAGGCCATCGTGAAAAAGTTACGAATAATTTCACGACAACCCCGGAGCGGCCAGTGAACAGCCAAGCCCCGCACAGTGCGACCCTCGGAGCGGACATCCGCGCCCTGCGCAAAGCCCGTGGGCTGACGCTGACCGAAATTGCCGCGCGGCTGGACCGGTCTGTCGGATGGCTCAGCCAGGTCGAGCGGGATATGTCCGATCCCTCGATTTCCGATCTGCGCCAGATCGCCGAATGTCTGGGCGTGCCGATGTCGATGCTGTTTGCGCATTCTGCCGCTCCGGCGGATGAGCAGGGCTATGTGGTGCGCGCAGGCTCGCGCCGACCAATGGGGTCGGGCGAGGAAGGCTTGATCGAGGAACTGCTATCGCCGGACCTGACCGATGATTTCGAGATGGTGCATTCGACCTTCGAGCCGCGATCGAAAATGCAGACCCCGGCGGATCGTCCGACGCAGGAGGTCGGGTATGTGGTCTCCGGCCGGCTGGACCTGACCATCGGCGGGCGCAGGTTCTCGGTCGGACCGGGGGACAGTTTCCGCATCAAGCATGAACCCTATCAATGGGCAAACCCTTATGATGAGCCCGCCGTAGCCATCTGGGTGATTGCCCCGCCGGTGTATTGATGAGTTTCGAGGGCTGGACCATATTCGCGCTGTTCTGGGTGGTCTTCGTGACCACGCCGGGCCCGAATGCAGTCAACTGCATCTCGAATGGAATGAGCCTGCCGTTTCCCAGGGCGATGTTGGGGGTGCTGGCGATCCTGACGCAAGCCGGCGCGTTTCTGGTCCTGTCGGCATTGGGTGTGACGGCGCTGATCGCCGCCTCGCCAACCGGGTTCTTCATCGCCAAGCTGATGGGGGCCGGGTTCCTGATCTGGTTGGGTATCCGTGGCTGGATGAATGCCGCAAAACCCGCACCGGCGTCCGAGCGTCCTGCGCGGCATGTCTATCTGCATGCGCTGGCGGTGGCGACGATCAATCCAAAAAGCGTCGCCGGATACCTCGCGGCCTTTTCGCAATTCGTGCAGCCCGATGTGCCGATCTGGCAGCAGATGGGGGTGATCATACCCACCGCGCTGATCATCACAACGCTCAGCTATACCGGGTTCACCCTGTTGGGCGCACTGATGGGCCGGGCCGCGCTGGGCGCTGTTTTCAACATCTGGGTGCGCCGCGTGATGGCGGCCTGTTTCATCATCTACGGCGTGGCGCTGGGCACCAGCACCGCGCCCGCAGCAAGGGGGTAATCACATGCATACCGGTTCCTGCCTGTGTGGCGGCGTCGCGTTCAGCATTGACGGGGAGTTGTCTGCGCCTTCGGCCTGCCATTGCGGCCAGTGCCGCAGGCAATCGGGCCATGTCTGGGCGTCGACTTCGACCCATAAGGACAACCTGAGCTTTGCGGCCAGTGACACGCTGAACTGGTATCGCGCCTCGGATATCGCCCGCCGTGGGTTTTGCGGCGCATGCGGCTCGTTTCTGTTCTGGCAGCATAAGGACGAGGACACGATTTCGATTTCCATGGGCGCGCTGGATGCGCCCACGGGGCTGCGCCTAAGCCGGCACATCTTTGTGGCGGACAAGGGCGATTACTATGACATCACGGACGACCTGCCCCAACGGGCACAGTAACAGGGATCAAGACAGATGAGCGATTTTCCGACAAAAGCCCGCGTGGTTATCATCGGTGGCGGCGTGGTGGGGGCCTCTTCGCTGTACCACCTTGCCAAGAAGGGCTGGACCGATTGCATCCTGCTGGAAAAGAACGAACTGACCGCCGGTTCGACATGGCACGCAGCGGGCAACGTGCCGACTTTCTCGACCTCCTGGGCGATCATGAACATGCAGCGCTATTCGACCGAGCTCTATGCACGGCTGGGGGATGAGGTCGATTACCCGATGAACTACCATGTCTCGGGTTCGATCCGGCTGGCGCATAACAAAGAACGAATGCAGGAGTTCGAGCGCGCCTGTTCCATGGGCCGCTATCAGGGCATCCCGATGGAGATGTGGACCCCGGAAGAAGCCAGGGAACGTTATCCGTTTCTGGAAACCCACGATCTGGAAGGGGTGCTTTACGATCCCACCGACGGCGATATCGACCCGGCACAGCTGACGCAGGCGCTGGCCAAGGGCGCGCGCGATCTGGGGCAGAAGATCCTGCGCTTTACCCCGGCCACCGGTGTGACCCAGCACGACGACGGCACCTGGACCGTGCATACTGAAAAAGGCGACATCGCCTGTGACTATGTGGTGAATGCCGCCGGGTATTATGCCCAGCGCGTCGGGGAATGGTTCAAGCCCTTTGGTGGCCGCACCGTGCCTGCGATGGTGATGAGCCATCAATACCTGCTGACCGACGAAATCCCCGAGATCGAGGCATGGTCCAAGGAACACGGCGGCAAGCTGCCGCTGCTGCGCGACGTTGATGTCTCCTATTACCTGCGGCAGGAGAAGAATGGCTTCAACCTCGGCCCGTATGAGCCCAACTGCAAGGGCCACTGGATGACCGAGGACGACCCGATGCCCGAGGATTTCAGCTTCCAGCTGTGGAACGACGATCTGGACCGGATCGAGGATATCGTCACCGACGCGATGGAGCGGGTGCCGCTGATGGCAACCTCGGGCGTGGGCCGGGTGATCAACGGTCCGATCCCCTATGCGCCGGATGGTCTGCCGCTGATTGGCCCGATGCCCGGTGTGAAAAACGCATTCGAGGCGCACACCTTCACTTTCGGCATCGCGCAGGGTGGCGGGGCTGGCAAAGTGCTGGCTGAATGGATCGTCGATGGCGCGACCGAGTGGGATATGTGGGCCGTCGATCCCCGCCGCTATACCGATTACACCGATCAGGATTACTGCAATCAGAAGGGCATGGAAGTGTACGGCAACGAATACGCCATGCACTTCCCGCACCATGAATGGCCCGCCGCACGCGATAAGAAGCTGTCGCCTGTCCATGAAAAGGTCAAAGCGCAGGGCGGTGTGATGGGTGCTTACAACGGATGGGAGCGCGCCAACTGGTTCGCCAAGCCGGGTGATGACACCTCGCTTGAGGCGACCCATACCTGGGGGCGTTCCGGCCCGTGGGAACAGCGTATCCAGGAGGAATGCGAGGCCGTGCGCGACCATTGCGGTGTACTCGATCTGCCGGGCTTCTCGCGCTTTATCGTCAAGGGCGAAGGCGCGGCAGAGGCGCTGCGCGGCCTTGCGACCGGCGGTTTGCCGAAAGTTGGCCGGATGAACCTGATCTATGTCTCAGACGACCGTGGCCGCATCCTGACGGAAATGTCCTGCATCCGTCTGGGCGAGGATGAATTCATCATGATCACCGCCGCAACCGCGCAATGGCATGACCGCGACATTCTGGTGAACGCGATGCCCGCCGGTGTTTCGGTCGAGGATGTGACCACCACGCGCGACACGCTGATCGTCACCGGTCCGAAATCGCGTGAGATCCTGTCGGGACTGACCGATGCCGATCTGACCGCCGGGTGGCTGACTCACCAGTCCGCCACCGTTGCGGGCCAGCCCGCCTTTCTGATCCGCGTTTCCTTCGCTGGAGAACTGGGATGGGAGGTTCATGCCCTGAACGAACATATGCCTGCGATTTATGACGCGATCATCGACGCCGGGGCAACACCGTTTGGGATGTATGCGCTGAATTCACTGCGCATCGAGAAAGGCTATCGCGCCTGGAAGGGCGACCTGTCGACCGACTACTCGCTACTGGAAGGCGGGCTGGAGCGGTTCGTCAAATTGGACAAGCAGCAGGACTTCCCCGGCAAGGCTGCAATTCTAAATGAAAAGCAGCAGGGCGTGAAAAAGGCTTTTGTCACCATGACGGTGGAGGCTGGTGACTGCGACGCGCCCTATATGTCCTGCATCTGGCAGAATGGCGAGATCGTGGGTGAAACCACCTCGGGCGCGTGGGGCTACCGCGTCGGGAAATCCATCGCGCTGGGCATGATCAAGGCCGAACTTGCCAACCCCGGCACTGAGCTTGAAGTGGAAATCTACGGCCAAAAGTGCCGCGCTGTGGTAGAGCAGGATCAGCCGCTCTGGGATCCCGAGAACGAGCGGTTGCGCGCTTAACTTCTCACGGAGACTGCCATGAGCAAACGATACGCCAAATTGGGGCCCGGTGAGGGTCCCAACTATGACTGGGAAAACGACCATACCTTTGTGAAGGTTTCCGGTCAGGACACCGCCGGCGCATACACGCTCATGGAAGACAATCTGAAGGCCAGCTTTGCACTTGGCCTTCATCGCCACGATAGCCATGCCGAGACCTTCTATTTTCTCGAAGGCGCGGTGGATTTCTATGTCGATGGCGATTGGCATCGCTGCACGACGGGTACGACAATGCATGTGCCGCCCGGTGTACCCCACGCCTGTCGTGTGGCCGAAGGCGCACCCGCCAGAATGTTGATGATCTTTCAGCCCTCGGGGTTTGACGGTTTTCTTGCCGAACTGGCAACGATGGATGAGGCAGACTTCGCGAATGAGGCGAAGATGGCCGAGCTGAACGCCCGTTATGACATTGTGCCGATGGGGCCGGTTCCAGCCCGTCCGGATGATCAGAATTAAAGGGGCGTAAATGGCTGTTCCTGCAACCATGTCTGGCGTTTACCTGACCGGCCACGGCGGGCCGGAGGTGCTGGAGTGGCGCGAGGATATTCCGGTGCCAGAACCAGGGCCGGGACAGGTTCTGGTTCGCGTGGCGGCGGCGGGGGTCAACAACACCGACATCAACACGCGCGTCGGCTGGTATTCTTCGGATGTGACCGGTGCGACGGGTGATGTCGATCAGGATGTCGACGCCGGTGGCTGGGGCGGCGCACTGAAATTTCCACGCATTCAGGGCGGTGATCTGTGCGGCATTGTGGAATCCGCCGGACCCCGAACCGGGTTTCGGCCGGGACAGCGCGTGACATGCCCGATCAACCTGCCGCGCCCGCGGCCGGGAAACCCGTCCGGCTTCGTCGCGCTGGGTTCGGAACTGGACGGGGCGTTTGCCCAGTACTGTCTGGTCGAGGCTGATGATCTTTACGATGTGTCGTCCTCGCCCCTGTCGGATGTGGAAATCGCCGCCATCCCCTGCGCCTTCGGCACCGCTGAAAACCTGCTGACCCGCGCAGGTGTGACATCTGGCCAAAAGGTTCTTGTCACGGGCGCGTCCGGGGGTGTCGGGCTTGCCGCCGTGCAACTGGCGAACCTGCGCGGCGCGACGGTCTGGGGGGTAACCAGCCCGGCCAAATCCGATGTGGTGATTGGGCAGGGTGCGACCGCCACCTTTGACCGCAACGCCCCGTTGCCGGCCGATATGTTCGATGTGGTGATCGATGTTGTGGGCGGCCCCGCTTGGCCGGGGCTGATCCTGGCGCTGAAACCTGGCGGCTACTATGCCGTCTCGGGCGCGATTGCCGGCCCAATCGTTCAGGCCGACCTGCGCGACATCTACCTGCGTGACATCACCATCCACGGCTGCACCCATCAGAGCCTTGACGTGTTCGGACGGCTGGTCGAGTTGATGAATGCGGGCTGGATCAGGCCGCTGATCTCGAAATCCTACGCGTTGAGGGACATTGCGACCGCGCAGGAGGATTTTCAATCGAAGGCATTTCCGGGGAAACTCGTGCTGATACCCTGAGGAGGCTGGAACATGGCAGATATTATACTTCTGGATGGCTCCGTCGGGCAGGAACTGGTCAGGCGCAGCGGCAAGAAGCCGACCCCACTGTGGTCGACTCAGGTGATGATCGACCACCCGGAACTGGTGGGCGACGTGCATGACGAATATTTCCGCCGCGGCGCGACCATTGCGACAACGAACACCTATGCCGTGCACCGCTCGCGGCTTGAGCGTGTGGGCATGGAGGACCGGCTTGCCGATCTGGTCGATGCGGCCCTGTCGCAGGCGGAACGGGCGCGTCTGGCTTCCGGCGGCCGGATCGCGGGGGCGCTTGGCCCGTTGCTGGCGACATACCGCCCCGACCTGAACCCGGATGTGGAGGAAGCGGCCGGGAAGTTTGCCGAACTCGCGCGCCTGATGGCGGACCGGATCGACCTGTTTCTGATTGAAACCGTGTCTTCGGTGCAGGAGGCCGAAGGCGCACTCCGGGGAACGGCTACAGAGGACAAACCCATATGGCTGGCGCTGTCTGTGATGGATGACGATGGCACCCGCCTGCGCTCGGGCGAGCCTTTGTCCGATATCGCGCTGGTGGTCGATCGCTTCACACCCGAGGCCGTTCTGATCAATTGCACCCGCCCCGAGGCCGTCGAACCCGCGCTGCAAATCATAGCGACGCTTGGGCGGCCTTTCGGGGCCTATGCCAACGGATTTACCGAAATCTCGCACGGGTTTCTCGAAGACGCGCCAACCGTCGACGCGTTGCAGCAGCGTCAGGATATGGGGCCAGAGGTCTATGCCGATCATGCGATGGCCTGGGTCGCGCAAGGGGCAACGATTGTCGGCGGATGCTGCGAGGTCGGACCGGATCACATCGAAGCACTGGCCAACCGGCTGCGCACGGCCGGTCACCGGATCGTCTGAGGGGATGGGTATGCACAAAGGGCGAAACCTGGAAACCCCTTCAGACAAGGCGCAAGTTCACTTCGATATCGTTGTCGCGCCCGGCTACGTATTGCTGGAACTGGCGTCGCTGGTCGAAGTGTTGCGTCTGACCAACCGGGTTTGCCCGCATCCGCCCTTTACCTACACCTACCGGTCGCTCAAAGGCGGCCCGGTCAACAGCAGCAGCGACGCGTTGATTCAGACCGAGCCTGTTTCACGCAACCCGCGCGCCGACTATCTGTTCGTGATCGGCAATTCTGACCCCGATCACCCCGACCTGTCGCTGGGCCGGGTGGTGTCCGACTATACATTTCGGGGCGCGCAAGTCTTTCTGCTGGCCGAGGCGGCCAGCCGTTACATCGACGAACATGGCACGGCCGATATGGCAACTCATTGGGAAAACGCGTCTTTCCTGCGCGAACGCGGCGCACGGTTCGAGGCCAAGCTGTCGATTGCAACACAGCAGGGGGCGGTGGTGACCTGCGCGGGGATGGAGGCAACGACCGATGTGGCGCTGTCGGTGATCGGGCGTCATGTCTCGGGCCCGGCCAAGATGACGGTCGCCGATATCATGCTGCACGAAAACATCCGCGACTTCTCCTCGATGCAGCCGTTTTCCGGCGCACAGCTGACGGCGACGGGGGATGCCAAGCTGGACCAGTGCATCAAGCTGATGCAGGCCAATATCGAAGACCCGCTGCCGATTCACCAGATCGTCGAGGCCCTGCATCTGTCGAACCGGTCTCTGGAGCGTAAGTTCAAGACGTTCTTCGGAACCACACCCAACGGGTTCTATCGCGAGATGCGGCTGGCCAAAGCCAACAACCTGTTGCTGAACACCACAATGAGCGTCCGCGAAATCGGTCTGGCCTGCGGTTTTCCCAACGGGTTTTCCTCGGTCTACAAAAGTTTCTTCGGCGTCACGCCCTTTGTTCTGAGGCGGGAAAAGCGGGCGTCTTCACATCGGTGATTTTTGCGGATGCCCTGACGTTTTTGGCGCATTTGTTGTCGATCTTCCGTGGCAATTTGGCGCAAAACCTGACACAGCGGAGATTTCAGGATGGTTGATCTTCCCAGCAAGGCCCGAGTGGTCATCATCGGCGGCGGCGTCATCGGATGCTCGGTCGCCTATCACCTGACCAAGAAGGGTTGGAAAGATGTCGTGCTGCTGGAGCGCAAGCAACTGACCAGCGGCACCACTTGGCACGCGGCGGGCCTGATTGCGCAGCTGCGTGCGACGGCGAACATGACCAAGCTGGCGAAATACAGTCAGGAACTTTATGGCTCGCTTGAAGAAGAAACAGGCGTAGCCACCGGGTTCAAGCGCTGCGGCTCGATCACCGTGGCCCTGACCGACGAACGCAGGGAAGAGATCTATCGCCAGGCCGCGATGGCGCGCGCCTTTGGGGTCGAGGTGGAAGAGATTTCCAATGAGCGGGTGCACGAGCTGTATCCGCACCTGAACGTCGACGGCGTCAAGGGCGCCGTTTATCTGCCGCTCGACGGGCAGGGTGATCCGGCAAATATCGCACTGGCGCTGGCCAAGGGTGCCCGACAGCGCGGTGGTATCGCCAAGGAACGGGTGAAAGTTACCGACATCGTCAAACAGGGCCGGAAGGTGACCGGCGTGGACTGGGTTGCCGATGACGGCAGTGCTTCAGGCCATATTGAATGCGACATGGTCGTCAACTGTGCCGGCATGTGGGGGCACGAGGTCGGCCGGATGGCCGGTGTGAACGTGCCGCTGCACGCCTGTGAGCACTTCTACATCGTCACCGAAGGCATTGACGGGCTGACCCAACTGCCGGTGCTGCGCGTGCCGGACGAATGCGCCTACTACAAGGAAGACGCGGGTAAAATCCTGTTGGGGGCATTTGAGCCGAACGCCAAGCCTTGGGCGATGAATGGCATCCCGGACAGTTTCGAGTTCGACCAGTTGCCCGAAGATTTCGACCATTTCGAGCCGATCCTCGAGGCGGCGGTGAACCGGATGCCGATGCTGGCCGAAGCCGGTATCCACACCTTCTTCAACGGGCCTGAATCCTTCACCCCCGACGATGCCTACCATCTGGGTCTGGCGCCTGAGATGGACAATGTCTGGGTCGCGGCGGGGTTCAACTCGATCGGAATCCAGTCGGCAGGTGGCGCGGGCATGGCGCTGGCCGAGTGGATGGACACGGGCGAGAAGCCCTTCGATCTGGGCGATGTGGACATCAGCCGGATGCAGCCTTTTCAGGGCAACAAGCAGTACCTCTTCGAACGGTCCAAAGAGACGCTGGGCCTACTCTATGCCGACCACTACCCTTATCGTCAGAAGGCCACCGCGCGCGGTGTGCGCCGGACGCCGTTCCACCACCACCTGCTGGAACAGGGCGCGGTCATGGGTGAACTGGCCGGGTGGGAGCGCGCCAACTGGTTCGCCAACGAAGGGCAGGAGCGCGAATACCAGTATAGCTGGAAACGCCAGAACTGGTTCGAGAACTCGGCTGCTGAACACCGCGCCGTGCGCGAGAATGTCGGCATGTATGACATGTCGTCCTTCGGCAAGATCCGGGTTGAAGGCCCCGATGCCGAAGCGTTCATGAACTATATCGGCGGCGGCGATTATTCGGTGCCGGAGGGCAAGATCGTCTATACCCAGTTCCTCAATCGCGCGGGTGGGATCGAGGCGGACGTGACCGTCACCCGCCTATCCGAAACCGCCTATCTGGTCGTCACCCCCGCCGCCACTCGGCTGGCCGATCAGACCTGGATGCAGCGCCATGTGGGTGATTTCCGCGTCGTTATCACCGACGTGACCGCGGGCGAAGGCGTGCTGGCCGTGATGGGCCCGAATGCGCGCGCGCTGCTGGAAAAGGTCTCTCCGGCGGATTTCTCGAACGCCTCTAACCCGTTCGGCACCGCGCAACAGATCGAGATCGGCATGGGCCTCGCCCGCGCCCATCGCGTGACTTATGTGGGCGAACTGGGCTGGGAGGTCTATGTCTCCTCGGAAATGGCCGGACACGTGTTCGAAACGCTGCATGCGGCGGGTCAGGACATGGGGCTCAAGCTCTGCGGCATGCACATGATGGACAGTTGCCGAATCGAAAAGGGTTTCCGCCATTTCGGCCACGACATCACCTGCGAGGATCACGTCGTTGACGCGGGCCTTGGCTTTGCGGTCAAGACCGACAAGGGTTGCGATTTCATCGGACGCGAGGCGGTGATCGCGCGGAAAGAGAGCGGGCCAAAGTCGCGCCTGGTCCAGTTCCGGCTGACCGATCCGGAACCGCTGCTGTTCCACAATGAACCCATTGTGCGCGACGGCGAATATGTGGGCTACCTGAGCTCAGGCAATTACGGGCACACGCTGGGCGGCGCGATTGGCATGGGTTACGTGCCCTGCGCCGGAGAAAAACCCGCCGATGTGCTGGGTTCGACTTACGAGATCGACGTGTGCGGCGTGAAGGTCCGGGCCGAGGCGTCGCTGAAGCCGATGTATGATCCGAAATCCGAACGCGTTAAGGTCTGATCCAATTGCCGGGGCGCCAAAGCGCCCCGGCTCTGTCTTCAACGGGGACAGATGCAGAGCGTGACATATCAGAAATCCTGATACCGCACTTCACAGTTTTCGCAGTTCCCTACCCGGTCGGATTTGCCGTAAAGAAAAGCGGTATCAGCCGGAGACCCGCTATGGCAGACGTAAACACATCCGCGCAGAATGCGGACACTCCGAAAGGGCTGGCTCTGGCGGTCACTGCCTATGTGCTATGGGGGTTCCTGCCGCTTTACATGAAGGCGATGGCCCATATCGGACCGGTCGAGATCGTGGCCCATCGGATCATCTGGTCGGTGCCGGTGGCAGGCTTGTTGTTGATCGCCCTTGGCCGCACGCGCGACCTGAAGGCGGCGCTGCGGAACCCGCGGATGCTGGGCATGGCCTGCCTGACCGCAGCGCTGATTTCGGTGAACTGGGCGATCTATGTCTGGGCGATTGCCAGCGGCAACGCGCTGGATGCGGCACTGGGTTACTACATAAACCCGCTGTTCAGCATCGCGCTGGGCGCGGTTCTGCTGCGAGAGCCGCTGAACAGAACCCAGTTGGTTGCCGTTGGTCTGGCCGCGGCAGGGGTGCTGGTTCTGGTGTTTGAGGCCGGAAGCCTGCCCTGGGCGGCGCTGGGGCTGATGGTCAGCTGGGGGTTTTATGCTTTCTTCAAGCGGTCGCTGCCCATCGGGCCCAATCAGGGGTTTCTGCTTGAGGTTCTGATCCTGCTGATCCCCGCGCTGGCTTATGTCACCTGGCTGGGCGCGCAGGGCACCGGGCATTTCGGGCTGGCGGCCCAGGACACTCTGCTGCTGGCCGGTGCCGGGATCGTGACGGCCATTCCGCTGCTGGTCTATGCCAACGGGGCCAAGCTGGTGCGGCTGTCGACGATGGGGATACTGCAATACATCGCGCCGACCATGATTTTCATCACCGCCATCACCGTATTCGGCGAAGAGATCGACCGCGGCCGCATGGTTGCGTTCCCGCTGATCTGGGCGGCCCTTGTGGTGTATTCGATCCCGATGATCCGGCAGATGCGGGCTCAGGCTTGACGCAGCAGGCGGGCGGCCTGATCGGCCCAGATAGCATAGGTTTTCGGGCTGGGGTGATACCCGTCCGGCGCGGCAAGCGCGGGGTCGTCCGGCAGGTTGAGCGTCAGGTGACGCGCCTGCGGGAACTGGGAAACGACCTGTCGCAGCCCGCTGTCCAGACGCGCGGCCTGCTGCCCCAGCACCCAGGCCAGCGGTTGCGGCAGCGCCGGAAACCTGCCCATCTGCGGCACGCAGGTGACAACGACCCGCCGAACCCCCAGCGATCCGGTCAGCAGGGACAGCAGCCGGGTTTGCCTGTCGATGAATTTCCGGCGGGTGACGCCGCGGGTGACATCATTGACGCCCAGCGCCGTGACCGCCATGTCAAACCGGCCCTCCAGCTTGCTCAGCCGGTCGATCGTGTCCTTCGTTGTGTGGCCCGTCACCGCTTCGAGAAGCCATTCAACTGTATAGTGTTTTCCCAGCGCGCGAACGAGTTGCCCAGCAAGCGCCTGCGCCTGTGTGCCCGCGCCGACCCCGGCCGCGGAACTGTCGCCGGCGATCAGCAGACGCCGCCCGGGTCCGCGCCCGTCGCGCCCGTTGCGCGGGCCGGTCGGCTCGGGCAGCAGTTGTGCGTTGCGGCGCACCGAAAGACCCTGCGCCGCCAGAACCGGCAGCAGGGGCAGGCGCAATATCTGATCGGCGGCGATCGGGGCGGGCATGATCAGCTCAGCGCGTTTTTGAATTCCAGAAATCGTGCGTCGGTCATTACCCGCGCCATCATCGCCTCGCGCAGGGCGCCGATGGTCTTGTAGGGGCGCATGACAACCTCGAACTCTTGGATAAGGCCAGCGTCGTTCAGGGTGATCAGGTCGACGCCCACCGCATCCAGATCACCGACCTTGCACTGGAACTCCAGCGCCCAGTCCTTGCTGTCGCCCATGATCCGGCGGTATCGGAAATCCGAGAAGACCTGACCGACATGCCCCAGCACCGCCGCCACGGGCGCGCGCCCGGTCCAGGTGCTGTAATAGGTCGGCGGCGAAAACCGCACATCTTCGGCCAGCAATTCGTGGATCAGGCTTTCATCGCCCTTGGCGACAACTTCTTGCATGCGCGCGATTGTGGGATGCATGGTTTCTCCTCGGCTTTGGTCCAAGATTTGCTGAACTGTTCCGTTCAGGCAAGGCCGACGTTGCGGGAGGTTGCGCCGTGCGGTAGGCAGGCGCGCATGAGCGAAACCTATGATCCCCCGACAACGCCCCTGGACGTGCTGCACGAAGACGCGCAGTTGATTGTGGTGAACAAGCCGTCTGGCCTGTTGTCCGTACCGGGGCGGGGCGCGCATCTAGCGGATTGCCTGCTGTCCCGCGTACAGGCGGCGTTTCCGCAGGCCCTGTTGGTGCATCGGCTGGATCGGGACACATCCGGCGTCATGGTATTTGCCCAGACGCCGCATGCGCAGCGGCATCTGAGCATGCAGTTCGAGAACCGCCAGACGCGGAAAACCTATCTTGCACGGGTCTGGGGAACGCTTGAGCCGAAAACCGGGACCGTCGATTTGCCGCTGATCGTGGATTGGCCGAACCGACCGCGTCAGATGGTGTGTCACGAAACCGGCAAACCTGCTATCACCGACTGGCGCGTGGTCAAGCATGAAGGCGAAACCACCCGTGTTCGCCTGTTTCCCAAGACGGGTCGGTCGCATCAGTTGCGCGTGCACATGAAGGCGCTGGGCCACCCGATACTTGGCGACCCTTTTTACGCCGAAGGTGCGGCGCGGGATTTCCCGCGCCTGATGCTGCATTCCGAGGAACTGCGGCTGAAAAGCCCCGAGGGCGGCGTTTCGATGAAATTCCGCGCCCCGGCGGATTTCTGCGCTTAGGCGGTACTGGTCCAGAACATTTTCAGATTGCCCAGTGAAAACCGTTTCATCCTTTTGCGCGGGGCGCAGGGCTGTCGGGCGGCCATGATCTCGCGCTCGATTTCAAAGGCGCGCAGGGTGTGATCCTGCGACCAGCGATCCAGTTTCAGTGTCATCATTACGTGATTGTCGCGGCTTGGCATGTGAATTCTCCTGTCTGCTGGGGCTCAACCTGACGCATCACTGCTGACACCACCCTGTCAGTGGGGTGTGCTAGAGTGTCAGCAGATCATCCCGGAGACCCCCATGCGCCGCTCGACCCGCCTGTTCGAAATCATCCAGATCCTGCGTGCCGCCGAAGCACCGGTGACGGCCGAGATGCTGGCCGACAAGCTCGAAGTGTCCGCGCGCACGGTCTACAGAGACATCGCCGCCCTTCAGGCGCAGCGAACCCCGATCGAGGGCGAAGCAGGCGTTGGGTATCTGATGCGGCGCGGCTATGACCTGCCGCCGCTGAATTTCGATGCCGAAGAGGTCGAGGCCCTTTGGGTCGGCCTGTCCATGCTGGCGCGCACCGGTGACAGCACACTGCAACAGGCTGCCGACCGGGTGTGCCGCAAAATCGATGCGCTGCGTGCGCCGGCCGATTGGTTGCAGGTCGCGCCATGGGGCGCGCCGATGGACGACCCGGCCAAGGGCTGCGTGCCTGTCGTGAATTATCGCGAAGCCATTCGCGACGAACGCAAGATTCGCATCACCTATGTCAATTCCGGCGGCGAGCGGACCGAGCGGATCGTGCGGCCCGTCGCGCTGATCTATCACATCGAATGCACGATGCTGGCGGCGTGGTGCGAACTGCGGAACGGGTTTCGCCATTTCCGCACGGACCGCGTCTGGGCCTGCGACCTGACGGACGAGCATTTTTGCGGGCAGGGTCAGCCATTGCGGGCGATCTGGCAGGAACAGAACCACTGGGACGCATCCTCGGGCGCCCATTGAACGGCAGTAAATTGCCGACTTCACCGGATTGTTGCTTGTGACTGCGTGCAACCGGCGCGATAAACTGTGCCTAACAAAGCGTACCCGGTGAACGGGTGCCTGAGCAGAAGGTAAGTCCATGACGATTTCCAAGTTTGTTTTATCCGCCGGGTTGTGTTCGGCCATGGTTTTGGGGGCCTGTACGGACCCCGGCACGCTGAACCTGCCTGCCGATCCCAACCAGAACACCAAGCAAGGCGCGATTCTGGGCGGTCTGGTCGGGGCTGGCGTTGGCGCGATTGCCAATGATTCCGACCCGTTGCTGGGTGCGCTGGCCGGGGGTGCCATCGGCGCAGCCGGGGGCGGCCTGATCGGCAACCAGCTGGACCGCCAGGCGGCCGAACTGCGTCAGCAACTGGCCAATGACGGCATCACCATCGTCAATGCCGGGGATCGTCTGATCGTTACCGTGCCAAACGACATCACCTTTGACACCGACAGCTCGACCGTGCGTCCGCCACTGCGGGCCGATCTGGTGCGGGTGGGCCAGAACCTGGTGCGCTATCCCAACTCGAACGTTCAGGTCATCGGGCATACCGACAGCGATGGCGAGGCGTCCTATAACCAGGCTCTGTCCGAACGTCGTGCCCGGTCGGTGGCGGATATCCTGCAGGCCAACGGTGTGAACGGCGCGCGGATCACCACTATCGGGCTGGGCGAAAACCGGCCCGCCGCATCGAACCTGACACCCGCGGGCAAGGCGCAAAACCGCCGGGTCGATATCGAGATCATCCCCAGCGGACGCACATAAAATGTCGGGGGGCGCCTGCAGGTGCCCCTTAATGCACATTGACCGTGCGTCACCTGGGCTTTGGCGGACGCACGACTTGGGCTAGCTATTGGGAACCATCATGACGGAGTTCCCAGATGTCCGAACCGATCCTTCTGAGCCTGTCGGGCTCGTTGCGCCAAAATGCCACCAACCGAAAGTTGCTGCGCGAGGCGGCGCGGTTGTTCGACCCCGGCACCCATATCGAGGCCGATCTGAACCTGCCGCTCTATGACGGAGACCTTGAGGAATCCGAGGGCGTTCCCCAGGCGGTGCAGGTGCTGGCCGATCAGATCGCGCAGGCGCATGCGGTGATCATCTCCACACCGGAGTACAACAAAGGCCCATCGGGCGTTCTGAAGAACGCGTTGGATTGGGTCAGCCGGACCAGCGGCCGACCCTGGGCGGACAAGCCCGTTGCCGTGATGTCGGCCGCTGCGGGACGTGCCGGTGGCGAGCGGGCGCAGATGGTCTTGCGCGGCTATATGGTGCCGTTCCAGCCGCGCATTCTGCAAGGACCCGAGATCCATCTGGCCAGCAGTTCGAACGAGTTTGACGATGACGGCAAACTGATCAGCGAACGCTATGAGACTGCGTTGAATACCCTGATGCAGAAACTGCGGTCAGAGGCGGGCTTCTGACCGCAGCGTGTGCTTGCCCCGACGGGGCGGGCTGCTACGCTGCCGCCATGGCAGAAGAAATCCAGACCGACGTGATGGACCCGGCCCGTGCGGCCGCATTTGAAACCGCGCTGGGGCGCGACGTGACGATTGCGGCAGGTGTGCCGCTGCCGCCGTTTTTTCACCAATTGTATTTCTGGTCGCCACGCGCGCCGGGCGATCTGGGCCGTGATGGTCATCCCAATGTCGGCGGTGGCCTGATCCCCGACTTGGGCCTGCCGCGCCGGATGTGGGCCGGGGGCCGGTTGAAGTTTCACGCGCCGATGATCGCAGGGACCAGTGCCCGGCGAATATCCGTTCTGGAAAGCGCGGTGTCGAAAACCGGGCGCAGCGGGCCGCTGGGGTTTGTCATGCTGCGCCACGAATTCCGACAGGGCCAGACACTGTGCCTGACTGAGTGTCAGGATCTGGTCTACCGACAGGACCCCTCAGCCGATGAGGTCAAACCCGAACCGCCTTTGGCCCCGACGGATGAAACGGACAGGCGCGAGACTGCGTTCGATTCCACCCTGCTGTTTCGCTATTCGGCACTGACGTTCAACGGTCACCGTATCCACTATGACCTCGACTATGCACGCGATGTCGAAGGCTATGCCGGGCTGGTTGTGCACGGCCCGCTGCTGGCGCAACATCTGATGCTGTTTGCCGAGGACCTGATGGGACCGCTGGAACAGTTCTCGTTCCGTGCATCCTCACCTTTGATGCATTTCGAAACGGCAACCCTGTGTCGCAAGGGCAAGGCGATGTGGGTGCGCGGCCCGGACGGGCGGCAATGCATGGCGGCCGAGGCCGAACCGCGCTCAGAGTGACGCTTCGGGCCGGAACGCGTCCGGAATGGCGTCGCGCCCGTCCAGAACCAGATCAGCCATGACCTTGGCCACTTTGGGCGCCATGCCAAAGCCGATCTTGAAGCCGCCATTGGCGATGAACTGACCCTTGTGCAGCGGATGCGCGCCCAGCATCGGCGCGCGGCTCTTGCTGCGGGGGCGTACGCCAGCCCACCTTTCGATCACTTCCGCACCGTGCAGCAGGGGAACAGCCTGCATGGCGCGGTCCAGCACGTCATCCAGGGCGGTGTCGGTGCTGGTCGGGTCGTCGTAGTCACGCTCTGACGTCGACCCGATCGCCAGCGTGCCGTCGGCATGGGGAACGATGTGAACGGCATCTGCAAAAAGCTGCGGGACTTCGCCCGCATCGAACCGAAGCAGCGCGGCCTGCCCCTTGACACCATTGCCCACCGTTCTGCCAAACGCTGCGCTAAGTTCCTGCAACCCGGCGAGCCCCGTCGCGTGGATGACCCGCCCCTTGTCCGCTGCCTCGGTCTGAACCCCGACCCCCATCACCGCCAGCGCGGAGACCAGAGCGGCACAGGCTCGGCGCGGGTGCATCCGCGCGCTCAGCGTGTCGTGGATCACGAAGCCGGTCGGGCTGGGCGGGCACCACGCGCCGATTTCGGCGGTTTCGACAACCCGCCAGTCGGCCCGCCCCTGCCACAGTTCTGCCGCCGAAACCGCACGTGCACGCGCCAGCGCCAGCGCGGCTGAATCCGGGATGGGCTGCAGTCGGCCCAGACGCGCATATCCGGGCGAGACGCCGCCGGTGGTCTCGACCTGTTTCCAGAACGGCTCGGCCAGGATCAGACTGTCGAACTGAAACGCTTTCTTGGCATTCCAGTTCTCGGGCACATGCGGGGCCAGCGCGCCGACCAGCCCGCCACTGGACCCTGAACCGGGACCAAAGGGATCGACGACCTGCACCTTTGCGCCGCGCCGGGCGCAGGTCCAGGCGATGGACAGGCCGAATATCCCCGCGCCGCGCACCGTCACATCGACCATTGCCATTCCCCTTTTCCTTGTTCAGTGTCGCGCCGCTTAGCTACAGGATTCCCCGATGGCAGACCAGCGTGCCGAACTGACATGGACCGAGGATCAGATTCCGGTCTCGGATCGTTTCGACGACCCGTATTACTCGTTGCAGAACGGGTTGGAGGAAACGCGGCACGTATTTCTGGCGGGCAACGATTTGCCGGCGCGGTTCGCACCGGGTTTTCACATTGCCGAGCTGGGTTTTGGCACCGGTCTGAACATGCTGACCGTGTGGTCCGAATGGGAGAAATCCGGCCAGACCGCGCCCCTGTCCTTCACCAGCTTCGAGGCTTTTTCGATGGCGCCTGCGGATATGTCCCGCGCGCTGGCCGCCTTTCCCGAGCTTGCCCAGTGGAGCGCGCGTTTCCTTGACAGCTGGCGGGGCGGAACCTGCGATCTGGGCACCTTGCGGCTGGAGGTGGTCGAAGGCGACGCCCGCCAGACCTTGCACAGGTGGGCCGGCGCTGCGGACGCGTGGTTTCTCGACGGTTTCTCTCCGGCGAAGAACCCGGAACTGTGGGGGGGCGATCTGATGCAGCAGGTTGCGGATCATACGGTCAGGGGGGGAACAGCGGCCACCTATACCGCCGCCGGTTTCGTGCGGCGCGGGCTGGAAGAGGCGGGGTTTACCGTCACCCGCGCGCCCGGTTATGGCCGCAAACGCCATATGACCCGGGCGGTCAAACCATGACTCAGCAAAACAACGCGCGGGCGGGGATCGGCCTGATGATCGCGGCGACCATCGTCTTTGCGCTGCAGGACGGTATCTCTCGCCATCTGGCCGGGACGTATAACACCTATATGGTGGTGATGATCCGCTATTGGTTCTTTGCGGCGTTTGTCATCGCGCTGGCCGCGCGTGCGCCCGGGGGCCTGAGGGCCGCGACGCGAACCAGCCAACTGGGGTTGCAGGTGTTTCGCGGCATATTGCTGGCGGCAGAGATCTGTGTTGCTGTTTTCGCCTTCACGGTCTTGGGCCTGATCGACACGATGGCGGTGTTCATTTGCTATCCGCTGCTGGTCGCCGCGCTCAGCGGGCCGGTTCTGGGTGAGCAGGTCGGATGGCGGCGCTGGTCGGCCATCGGGGTCGGTTGCATCGGGGTTCTCGTCATCCTGCAACCGGGGGTCGGCGTCTTTAACCCATGGGCCATCATTCCGCTGATTTCCGCACTGATGTTCGCGCTTTATGGGTTGCTGACCCGCTATGCGGCCCGCAAAGACAGTGCGGCGACCAGCTTTTTCTGGACCGGTGTCGCCGGGGCCGTTGCCATGACACTGGTCGGGATGTGGTTCTGGGAGCCGATGGCGCGCGCGGACTGGGCCTGGATGGCGTTGCTCTGCGTCAGCGGCGTTCTGGGCCATTGGCTGCTGATCAAATGCTATGAAATGGCCGAGGCTAGCGCCGTACAGCCCTTCGCCTATTTCCACCTGGTCTGGAGCGCGATCCTGGGCATTTCGATCTTTGGGGAATCGCTGCGCCCCGAGGTCGTGATAGGCGCAGCCCTGGTTGTGGCCGCCGGGCTGTTCACCCTATGGCGCGAAAGACGCCAGGGTTGACCCGACCAGCTCCTGCGAGAACGGGATCGGCAGTGCAGGCTGACCCAGCCGTGCGCGATAGACCGGCAGGCTTTCCGCCACCCGCATCACATAGTTGCGGGTCTCGCTGAACGGGATCATCTCGATCCAGTCGACCATGTCGATCTCACCTGCGCGCGGATCGCCGTACCGGTCCATCCACGAAATCGGCCGGCGTGGCCCGGCATTGTACCCGGCGGCCATCATCACGATATTGCCGTTGAAATCGGCCGCCAGACCGGACAGGTAATTGGCGCCCAGTTTGGCGTTATACTGCCAGTCCGAGGTCAGCTTGATCGTCTTGTGACCGCTGAGAATGCCCAGTTCCTTGGCCACCAGTTTGGCGGTGGCCGGCATCACCTGCATCAACCCGCGCGCACCCGCGCCGCTGATCACCACCGGGTCGAACTCGCTTTCGCGGCGGGCGATGGCCAGCGTCATCTCTTTAGCCATGGGCAGGCCGATATCGGCCACTGGGTGCACCGGGTAATAGGCGGCGGGCAGGACGATGCCGGTTGTCGCCGCGCGTTTGGCGATCATCACCGCCAGATGCGGCTCTTTCAGTTCGATCACCAGATCGCCCAGCTGCGTCGCCTGCACCTGATCCAGCTCTTCGACCAGATGCGTCAGGAACCGCTCGGACAGGTTGTCCTCACCCGCACGCAACAGCAGCAACCCGGCCTCCAGCACGCTGGACTCGGCAAAATCGGCCTGTTTCCAATGCGGCGCGCGCCGGGGATTCGCCAGTTCACCGTCAAAGGGCCGCCCGATCCGTTCGGCTGCCAGCAGCCCATAGAACGAGGTCTGGTAATCCGCGCCCATCGCATAAGCCTCATGGGCTTTTTCCGCGTCGCCCAGCGCGGCATAGGCCCGACCCAGCCAATAGCCGCCGCGCCCTTTGGAAATCGGCGACTGCACCGCGCCCGAGAAGTTCTGGAAATGCCGGACAGCGGTGGCCGGATCGTTCAGCCTGCGCAGGGCCAGAAACCCGGCCAGCCATTCCAGATCGGCATAGCCATAGCCCATTTCCGGCGTCATGTGGTGGTTGGCAGCGATCGCATAGGCGCGGTTTGCATCGCCATTGCGCATCTCAAGCCGGGCCAGACGGCGGCGGCCTTCGGCCCATTTGTCCGGCTCACCCAGCGCATCGGGCCCGGTGGACCGCGCCAGCATCAGGTCGATGGCACTGTCGTCCAGTTCCTTCCTGTCGCGCCAGACGAACCGGTCGAAGGCGAGGCCGGGCGAGTCGGCCAGAGATTTCGGAACCGCCGCAACCTTGCCGTCGACACCGGGCTGGCGTTTTTGCAGGGCGATCCGTGCTTCGGCCAGCTTGCGCTGATCGGTGCCGACCAGCGGCAGCATCTGTCCGGCGCTGATCAGGTGATTGTCCCACAGCATCCGGTCCAGCCGGGCCGCGTGATGGGGTTTCAGCAAATTGCCGAAGTTTTCAAGGTAATCCTTTTGCAGACCCGACCCCATCGGCATCGTGCGCCAGGCGGTGACGATATCCGCCTCGGCATCGCCGGGCCGCCCCCTGGCCTTCAGGGCGACAGCATGGTTCAGCGCGCCCTCGGCGGTTTGCGGCGGTGCGTCGGCGTAAAATCTCAGCACGCGATCAGGATCGGCGCCGGTAAAGGCCGGCTCGCTTTTGCGCCGCAGCCAGGCCAGACCGGGCCAGTCCGGACGACGGTCCAGAAACACCAGCACATCGCCGGAACTGCCAAACCCTTCGCGCAGCCAGTGCCAGACGATGATGTCGCGGGACACCGACCCGCGCGCGCCCGACTTGCGCAGCGCGGCGTTCCAGTCGCCCTTGCGCATCTCGCTCATACCGGCACGCAGATCACCGACCGCGTCGGCCTGCGCCTGTGTGAAAAACCCCAGAAACACCGCTATCAAAAGCGCCCGAACGCGTGTCATCCCTTGCATTTCCCAACCAACCAAGGATAGAGCCAATCAGGATAAACCTTGCACCGCCGGGATCAACTCACAAAGCCCAAATCGGGATGGTCTGTGGCGAAAAAATTACCACTGCACTCTAAGGAGCGTGCCATGTTCAAAGGCTCTATGCCAGCCCTCGTCACCCCGTTCAGCAACGGCGAGTTGGACCTGGACACGCTCAAACATCTGGTGGAATGGCAGATTCAGGTAGGATCGACCGGGCTGGTCCCCGTCGGCACCACCGGCGAAAGCCCGACCCTGAGCCATGAAGAGCACGAGACTGTCGTCGAAGAAGTCGTCAAAGCGGCTGCCGGGCGGGTGCCGGTCATCGCCGGAGCCGGGTCCAACAACACCGTCGAGGCGATCCGCTTTGTGCGATTCGCCCAAAAGGTCGGGGCGGACGCCGCGCTGGTTGTGACGCCCTATTACAACAAGCCGACCCAAAAGGGTTTGGTGACCCATTTTCGCGCGCTCCACGACTGCGCCGATATTCCGATCATCATCTACAATATTCCCGGCCGGTCGGTCATCGACATGACGCCCGCGACCATGGGCGAACTTGCAAAGCTGCCGCGCATCGTCGGTGTCAAGGACGCCACGGGCGATCTGGCCCGGGTCAGCCAGCAACGCGCGGCCTGCGGTGCCGATTTCTGCCAGCTATCGGGCGAAGACGCGACTGCGCTGGGCTTCAACGCCCATGGCGGCGTGGGCTGTATCTCGGTTACTGCAAATGTCGCGCCGAAACTGTGCGCCGAATTCCAGCAGGCCACATTGACGGGCGACTACGCCAAGGCGCTTGAGTACCAGGATCGCCTGATGCCGCTGCACGAAGCGATCTTTATCGAACCGGGTCTGGTCGGTGCCAAATACGCGCTCAGCAAACTGGGTCTGTGCAGCCCCGAAGTCCGCTCGCCCCTGACCACGCTGGACAGCGGCACCAAGGACGCTATCGATGCAGCGATGGCCCATGCTGGCCTGATCTGAACCGGAACCGATCTTCGGCCGGGCGCTGCCCGGTCCGTTCCGGAATCCGGCTTCATCTGGCTAAAAATACCTCGGGGGAGGCGCGGCATGCCGCGGCGGGGGCAGAGCCCCCTCATCGTTTGCCGTAGTACAGCCCGACGACATGTTCTGCCTGGGCGAAGAACAGCCAGCGCGAAATCGCGACGCCGGTCAGGTGCGACAGAACCGCAAACAGCGCGAAAAAGTGGTTGAAGGGCAGGAACAGCAGGATAACCGGGACGAAAAACGCCAGCAGAAACGAGATGACCCGCAGCTTTTCCGCGTGTTTGCGGCCAACCACGTGTACAAATTCCCGCAGCAGATAGTTGGTGCCGGTATGAGGCGGCTCAAACGCCCGGACCGCGCCCCGCTGCCCCAGGCCCGTTGCGGTTCCCAGCGATGTCCCGGATTTTTCGAACGCCTTGTCGCCCTGCCACCAGTAAAGCGCCTGTACAGTTGCGGCGATCAGCAAAAGCGGAAGGGCGGCGCCGACCTGTCCGGCCAACAGCGCGCCGCCGGCCAGGCTGTAGCTGAGAAACATGGCCGGGGTCAGTTTCATGTTCCAGCGCGGAATGGTCCTGAGCTGTGTGTAGATCATGGACGTGGTGAACACCGTGGCCAACGCAAACAGAGCGCCAATACCGCCGAGGATCCCCCAGTGCTGGCCGAAAAACACCGCGCCGATGGCATAAAGCCCCATGACCACCAGGGCAATTACCGCGCACCAGCCTTCCCGGCTGAGCCAGCTTGATTTCCACTGCGTGAAGGCTTTCCACGCCCGCTCGGGATGCCCCAGATGGAAGGTCGAGGCCATCAGGCCGCCGACGGACAGTCCATAGGCGATGACGTAGAACGCGAAGGCCACCCAGCCCGAGACGTCCGGCAAGCCAAGCCCCAGAAAGAACAGCAGGCCAAAGCCCAGACCGGACAGGGTTGTGAAGATGATGACGGAAGGGGCGGGATGCATCAGAGCTTCTCCAATGTCTTGTCGAGCCAGCCTAGAAAGCCCTTGGGTTCTTCGGCGACCGGAGCCAGCAGCGGCGCCAGAATGTCGATCTGGTCTTCGATCTGATCCTTGGGCCGCGGCGGCAGGTATTTGTTGACGGGTTTGGTGCCCAGTTCAGGCATCAGGTCCATGCCCTCGCGTTCGGCGACCAGTTTACTGACATCGCTGTCGGGGTCACCCAGATCGCCGAAATGCCGCGCGCCTGCGGGGCAGGTGCGGACACAGGACGGGACGCGGTCCACCTCGGGCAGGTTTTCGTTGTAGATGCGATCGACGCAGAGGGTGCATTTCTTCATTACGCCTTCGGCCATATCCATTTCGCGCGCGCCGTAAGGGCAGGACCAGGCGCACAGGCCGCAGCCGATGCAGTCGCTTTCATTGACCAGAACAATGCCGTCCTCGACCCGTTTGTAGCTGGCCCCTGTGGGGCAGACGGTGACGCAAGGCGCGTCCTCGCAATGCAGGCAGGACTTGGGGAAGTGGATGAGTTGGGCGTGGCCGTCTTCGGGCTGCACCTCATAGGAATGCACCCGGTTCAGGAATGTGCCCGAAGGGTTGCCGCCATAAGCGTCCTGATCCGACAGGGGCGCACCATAGTTTTCGGTGTTCCAGCCTTTGCAGGAGATCACGCAGGCATGGCAGCCGACGCAGGTATCAAGGTCGATGACCAGGCCCATCTTGCGCTCGGTGGATTGGGGAAGCTGGGTCATGTCAGGGCAACTCCGCTTTGGTGGGCGGGGCAGGGGGCCAGCCCCCTCTTGAGCCTGCGGCTCAATTCACCCCCGAGGTATTTCCGGCCAGATGAAGTGCGGATCCGGATCATTTGCCCACCTTCCACGCCAGATCCTTCGGACCGGTGCCCACGGGTGATTTGATCGCACCGAATTCGGGCTGGCTTTCGGCGTCTGCCGGAGGGGCGGCTTTTTCGATTTTCACCTTGAGGTCAAACCACGCGGCCTGCCCGGTCACCGGGTCTGAGTTTGCCCAGCGCATTCCGTCGCCCTTGGGCGGCAGAAGTTCGTGGATCAGGTGGTTGAGCAGGAAACCCTTGGTGGCTTCGGGGGCGTCTTCCTGCAGGGCCCAGGCGCCTTTGCGTTTGCCGATGGCGTTCCAGGTCCAGACGGTGTTTTCATTCAGCGCGGCCATTTCCATCACCGGCACGGTGATCGACCCGTGCGGAGAGCTGACCCTGGCCCAATCGCCGTCCTGCAGCCCATGCTCGCGCATCAGCTTGGTCGGAACATAGAGCGGGTTGCGCCCGTGCAACTGTCGCAGCCAGGCGTTCTGGGTGCCCCAGCTGTGATACATCGCCATCGGGCGCTGGGTCAGGGCGTTGATCGTGTACCCGTCGTTGCCCTGCTGATCGGTTTCGTACCAGATCGGCAGCGGGTCCATCGTGTCTTTGATCCGTTGGCGCAGGCGGTCAGGCGGTTGGCGGTCGCCGTGGCCTTCGGCGGCCAGTTGGAACTTGCGCATCGGCTCGGAATAGAGCTGGAACAGGTAGGGTTGCGGGCTGTCATAGATGCCCATGCCGACCGCCCAGTCCTGATAGGCCACGTTCCAGGGTTTGTAGTAATCCGCACCTTCGGGGATATGTGCGACGTAGAAGCCGCCGTTTTCGATATAACGGTTGAGCTGGTCGGGGTTGACCTCTCCGCGCCCTTCCATGTCGCCGTCCGCGCCCCGGAACCCGGCCAGCGGTCCAACGCCCGGGCGGCGTTCGTGGTTGACGATATAGTCGGCATAGTCCTTCCACTTGGCGCTGCCGTCTTCGTTGGTGAAGCCCGGCAGGCTCATGCGGTTGGCCAGTTCGATCAGCACCGACTGGAACCCGCGCACGTCGCGGTCGGGTTCGATCACCGGCCAGCGGATGGCGTCGGCGGCGGCGTCGGCCTCGCAGATCGGGCGGTCCAGAAGCGAGATACAGTCGTGCCGTTCCAGATAGGTGGTGTCGGGCAGGATCAGATCGGCATAAGCCACCATTTCCGAGGAATAAGCATCGGAATAGATGATATTGGGAATGACATAATTGCCGTCGTCGTCGCGGGCCGTCAGCATCTCCATCACGCCCCTGGTGTTCATGGAGGAATTCCACGACATGTTCGCCATGTACATGAACAGCGTGTCGATCTTGTAGGGATCACCGGCGGCTGCGTTTGAGATCACCATATGCATCAGCCCGTGGGCCGACATCGGGTTTTCCCATGTAAACGCCTTGTCGATGCGAATGGGGTTTCCGTCATCGTCCAGCAGCAGATCGTCGGGGCCGCGGGGGAAGCCCAGATGCGGCCCGTTCAGCGGGCGGCCCGGTCGGCGGTCGCCATGGGGGGTCGGGTGCGCCTCGACCGGTTTCGGATAGGGCGGTTTAAAGCGGAAGCCGCCGGGAACCTCGACCGTGCCCAGCAGGATCTGCAGCACATGCAGCGCACGGCAGGTCTGGAACCCGTTTGCGTGGGCTGAAATCCCGCGCATGGAGTGGAAGCTGACCGGGCGGCCGATCATTTTCGAATGCGTCTCGCCCCGGAAATCGGTCCATTCGTGATCCAGTTCGATTGCCTCGTCAAAGGCGACGCGGGCGATTTCGGCGGCGATGGCGCGGATGCGACTGGCCGGGATGCCACAGCGCTCGGCCACGGCCTCGGGGGCGTGATCGTCGGACAGGTATTTTTCCGCCATCAGGTGGAAAACGGGGCGATGGGAGACGCCGTCTTTTTCGTAAGTGGCCGACAGATCGGGGCGGACGCCGGGTTTGTCAAAGGCGGTTGGTTCGCCAGTGACCCGGTCGATTACCAGCGGTTTACCGTCGGCATCGCGCAGGAACAGGCCCTTTTCCGGCCCTTCAGCAGAATTCACCAGCACCGGCGCGTTGGTATAGCGGCTGAGGTAGTCGAGATCGATCTTGCCTGCCTTCATCAGCACATGGATCAGTGACAGGATGAACAGACCATCGGTGCCCGGAGTAATCCCGACCCAGTCATCGGCGACAGCATTATAGCCCGAGCGGATCGGATTCACCCCGATCACCCGCGCACCGCGCGCCTTGATCTTGCCGATGCCCATCTTGATCGGGTTGCTGTCATGGTCCTCGGCGACGCCGAACAGCATGAACAGTTTCGTGTGCTCCCAGTCGGGTTGACCGAATTCCCAAAACGCACCGCCCATCGTGTAGATGCCACCCGCCGCCATGTTGACGGAACAGAACCCGCCATGGGCCGCGTAGTTCGGAGTGCCGAAATTCTGCGCCCAGAATGAGGTGAAGCTCTGGCTCTGGTCGCGGCCGGTGAAGAAAGCCAGTTTCTGTGGCGCGGTCTCGTGCAATTCGTTCAGCCAGCCGACCGCGGTGCTGATCGCCTCGTCCCATTCAATCTCGCGGAACTCGCCCGAGCCGCGCGGGCCGACGCGGCGAAGGGGCTTGCGCAGACGAGAGGGGGCGTTGACCTGCATGATCCCGGCGCTGCCCTTGGCGCAGAGCACGCCCTTGTTCACGGGGTGGTCGCGGTTGCCTTCGATATAGGCGACCTTACCGTCCTTCATATGAACGTTGATGCCACAGCGGCAGGCGCACATGTAACAGGTGGTCTTGCGGATCTCGTCCGAAACCTTGGGCGAAGTGTCGATAACTGGCTGGTTCATGTGCGCCCCTGTAGCTTGCTAACCGATCTTTCTCATATTTCGCGGAATACCGGAATATCGTTTGTTTTTTCGGTTCGGGTGAGATTTATTTCCCGGGTTCATTGTGCTGGGCCTGAACGGCCGTGACCGCGATCATGTGCAGAACATCCTCGGCAGAGCAGCCCCGCGACAGGTCGTTTGCGGGTTTGGCCAGCCCCTGCAAGACCGGTCCGATGGCTTCGACCCCGCCGATACGCTGTGCGATCTTATAGCCCAGGTTGCCGGCGTTCAGGCTGGGAAAGACAAAGACATTCGCCTCGCCTTTCAGGGGCGAATTTGTGGCCTTTTGGGCTGCGACTTCGGGAACGAAGGCGGCGTCGAACTGCAACTCACCGTCGATCAGAAGGTCAGGGTCCTTTTCGCGGGCAATCTGCGTGGCCTCGACGACCTTGGATACTTTGGGATGTTCGGCGCTTCCGGATGTGGAAAAGGACAGCATGGCCACCCGCGCCGTGTCGCCGGTCAGAGCCTGATAGGATTTGGCCGAAGCCCGGGCGATTTCCGCCATTTCCTGCGCGTCCGGGTCCACCACCAATCCGCAATCCGCAAAGATGCGGGCGCCCCTGACCGCGTGATGGTCCCGACAGAAGAGCATCAGAAAGAACGACGACACCATCGCGGCCCCGGGGGCAGTGCCGATGATCTGCAAGGCGGCCCGCACCGTGTTCGACGTGGTTTCGACCGCCCCGCCGACGGTACCGTCGGCCAGGCCCTGCTGAACCAGCAGGGCGGCATAGATCAGCCTGTTGGTGACCTGTTGCTGCGCCATCTCAGGCGTCATGCCCTTGTGCTGCCGCAACTCGAACAGGGCCTGCGCAAGCTGGGGGTTCAGAGGCGAGGTTTCTGGGTCGTGAACCTCGATCCGGTCGGGATCGAAGCCTGTATGCGCTTCAAGCAGCGCCGACACCCTGGAGGAGTTGCCGACCAGGATGATCCGCGCCACCTTCTCTTTGACGGCCATGACCGCCCCTTCGACAATACGCGGATCATCGCCCTCTGACAGGGCGATGATCTTGTCCGAAGCGGTTGCGGTTCCCAGGATGGCGCGCAGCGGCTCCACGCGTCTTACGCTCCGACCTGCGGGGCCATATCGTCCGAGGAGATCCCGGCCACAGCAACGGGCTTTTTCATCGCGTCGCGGCGGAAGGGCTCGCCCAGTTCCTGATTGATCATGGCTTCGATCAGGGTGGTTGTGCCGTTCTTCTGATCTTCGATGGCCTGGTTCAGTGCGGCGGTCAGTTCGTCCATCGTGCGGGCCACGACACCTTTCAGGCCGCAGGCCTGCGCGATGCCGGCGTAAGACACCTGAGTATCCAGCTCGGTGCCGACGAAGTTGTCATCGAACCACAGGGTCGAGTTGCGCTTTTCCGCGCCCCACTGGTAGTTGCGGAAGACGATCTGAGTTACAGCGGGCCATTCCGAGCGGCCAATCGCGGTCAGTTCGTTTACCGCGATGCCAAAGGCACCGTCGCCGGCAAAGCCAACCACAGGTACGTCCGGCTGGCCGATTTTTGCGCCGACGATGGCGGGCAGACCGTAGCCGCAAGGACCAAACAGACCCGGTGCCAGGTATTTGCGGCCCGCGTCGAAATCGGGATAGGCGTTGCCGATGGCGCAGTTGTTGCCAATGTCGGAGGAGATGATCGCCTCGCGCGGCAGGGCCTGCTGGATTGCGCGCCAGGCCATACGGGGGCTCATCCAGTCGGGCTTGGCAGCACGCGCACGTTCGTTCCAGGTGGTGCCGGGATCGTCTTGCTCATGCGTCAGCGAGGTCAGTTCCTGCGCCCATGCAGATTTCTTTTGCGCAATGGCGGCCTTACGCGTTTCGCGCCCGGCATCACCCGCGTCATCGGACAGTTGGTTCAGGATGCCATTGGCCACTTTGGCCGCGTCACCGACGATTCCGACAGTCACTTTCTTGGTCAGGCCGATACGGTCCGGGTTGATGTCCACCTGAATTACGGTGGCATCTTCGGGCCAGTAGCTCATGCCGTAACCGGGCAGGGTCGAGAATGGGTTCAAACGGGTGCCGAGTGCCAGAACAACGTCGGCTTCCTTGATCAGTTCCATCCCGGCTTTCGAGCCGTTGTAGCCCAGCGGACCAGCAAACAGAGGGTGCTTGCCCGGGAAGGCGTCATTGTGCTGGTAACCGACGCAAACTGGCGCATCCAGGCGCTCGGCCAGCGCGATCGAGGCGTCGATTCCGCCTTCGGACAGAACCACGCCTGCGCCGTTCAGGATAACCGGGTTTTTCGCGTTGGACAGGATTTCTGCCGCTTTCGCCACCGAGTTCTCACCACCCGGGCTGCGTTCGAATTCAATCGGCTCGGGGATTTCGATGTCAACGACCTGAGTCCAGAAGTCGCGCGGGATGTTCAGCTGCGCCGGGCCGGACAGGCGCTTGGCCTGACTGATCACACGGGTCAGAACCTCGGCCACGCGGGTGGGATCACGGACCTCTTCCTGATAGGCGACCATGTCCTCGAACAGCTTCATCTGCTCGACTTCCTGGAAACCTCCCTGACCGATGGTCTTGTTCGCTGCCTGGGGGGTGACCAGCAGAAGCGGGGTGTGGTTCCAGTAGGCGGTTTTCACGGCGGTCACGAAGTTGGTGATGCCGGGGCCGTTCTGCGCGATCATCATCGACATCTTGCCGGTCGCGCGGGTGTAGCCGTCGGCCATCATCCCGGCGCTGCCTTCATGGGCACAGTCCCAGAACATGATGCCCGCCTTCGGGAACAGATCCGAAATCGGCATCATCGCCGATCCGATGATCCCGAACGCATGTTCGATCCCGTGCATCTGCAGAACCTTAACAAAAGCCTCTTCCGTGGTCATTTTCATCTGACTGTTCTCCGCGCATGTGTGGAATGGCCGGGCCCGGTGCCCCGCCTTTGCCTACGGTTTTGACCCATGGGACAGGGCGGCGTTAGGGCCAGAACGCTTCGCGGAATAGGTCCAGAGTTGCGCTAATAGGCGCGAATGGCATCTGCGATCAGCTTCACACCCGGCGCGATGCGGTCCGCGGTGATCGAAGAGTAGCCGAGGCGATAGAAATTCCGGGGCTGATCCGGGCCTGAAAAGAAGGGCGCGCCCGGTTCGATATGGACGCTCTGGTCCTGAAGCGTTCTGGCCAACCGGGTCGTGTCGACATGATCCGGGGCGGACATCCAGAGAGAGGACCCACCCAATATGCCGCGCCCCGCCACGTTCAGCTCATGCTGTTCCACCGCCTGGTCCAATGCCTCGCGCCGCTGCGCCAGCGCCTTGGACATGCGCCGGATTTGCGCGTCGTAATGGCCCAGTGACAGGAAATACGCCGCCGTGCGCTGGATATGCCCCGGCGGATGGCGCAGCACCAGCGACCGCAAGGCCCGCGCCTCGCGGATGAAGGGTTCGGATCCGACCATGTAGCCCAGCCGCAAACCCGGGAAGAGCGATTTCGAAAAGCTGCCCACATAGATTACGCGGCCATCCCGATCCATGGACTTCAGCGCCGGAGACGGCGCCCCGAGAAACGCCATTTCGAATTCATAGTCATCCTCGACCACCATTGCGTCCAGTTCGCGCGCCCGTTCAAGCAACCGGTGACGGCGATCCACCGGCATGGTCGCGGTTGTCGGGCTCTGGTGGCTGGGGGTGGTGAAGATGACATCGGTGTCGTCCGGCAACGCATCCGGCGGCAGCCCGTCACGATCAACGCTCAGCGGGGTTACGTCGCAATCCCAGTGGTCCAGAAGACTGCGCAGGGCGTAGTAACAGGGGTTTTCGATGACGGCGGTACGGTTGTGGGTCAGCAGGATGCGCGACGCCAGCCACAGCGCGTTCTGCGCGCCCATCGTGATCAATATCTCTTCGGGGCGTGCGGCGATGCCCCGGCGCGGCAAAGTGTGGCGGGCGATAAACTCGACCAGCAGCGGGTCGTCCTGATCCACGTAATCGCCGGTCAGCGAGTCGAAATCCTTGTGCCCCAGTGCGCGCACCGCGCATAGGCGCCAATTGGCATGGTCGAACAGAGCCCGGTCGGCCTGACCGTAGATGAACGGATAGCGATAATCGCGCCAGTCGCTGGGCTTTGACAGGACGTCTCCGTCCGAGAACCGGCGCGCAAGGGCCTTATCCCAGTCCACGGTTTCATTGCCGCGCTGAACGGGTGAATATTTCGGCGGCACCGGTGCGTTCTGCGACACGTAATAACCGGACCTGCCCTTGGCGGTCAGGTAGTCATTTGCCAGCAATTCCGTATAGGCCAGCGTCACTGTGATCCGGCTGACACCCAGATGCGCGGCGAGTTTGCGCGACGATGGCAGCTTTTCCCCGACATGAAACCGGCCCGACAGAATGCCTTCGGCGATCATCTGCTGGATCTGCGCCTGCAGCGTGCCCTGTCCGTTCAGTTCAAGAAAGAAAGTGTCGACCGATATTCCCATAGGGCCTTATAGGGTGGACTTATGAGGCGGGCAATCTGGACTTAGCGGCAGTGTGAAAAATTCTGACACATACGGTTGACCGCGCGAACTTATTGAACTAAATAACCAGAAATCTAGTTTAATGGAGTATATGAGATGTGGGAAACCGCAGCAGCAGGATTTTCGGCGATGGGGTCCGAGGCCCGGCTGAAGGTTCTGAAAACTCTGGTCCGTGCCGGACAGGCGGGTCTGACCGTCGGCGAGATCCAGGATCGGACCGGGATCGCCCCGTCGACCCTGGCCCATCATCTGCGGTTTCTGGCCGCGGGCGGGGTCGTCGAACAGGAAAGGATCGGGCGCACGACGATCAACCGCGCCAATTACGACGAACTCAGAAATCTGGCGCAGTTCATTCTCAGCGAATGCTGCGCCGACGAAGTGGGAAAGGCCGCCAACGATGGCTGAATTGACGCAAAACCCCAGGGTTCCGGCCAAAGCCGCCCTGGATTGGATCAAAACGCCATGGGCGGTGATTGTGGTCATCCTTGCTGCCGTGGCGGTTCTGGACCCCGGCAACTGGACCGAGGTCGTGACCTTTGCGGGCAAGGCACTGGTGCATACCGGGCAGTATATCTTGTTCGCCGTTCTGTTGTTGTCTTACCTCAAGGCCACCGGGGCCGAGGTGATGGTGGCGCGCGCCTTCGAAGGCCGCGAGACGCGGATGATCCTGCTGGCGGCCCTGTTCGGCGGGTTGGCACCGTTCTGTTCCTGCGAGGTCATCCCCTTCATCGCCGGATTACTGGCGCTGGGCGCGCCGTTGTCCGCGGTGATGGCATTCTGGTTAAGCTCGCCGCTGATCGACCCGCCGACCCTGCTGATTACGGCGGGTGCTCTGGGCTGGCCGTTTGCCATCGGCAAAGCCGCGGCCGCAGTTGCGCTGGGCCTGTTCGGCGGGTTCGTTGTGCGAGCCCTGATGCGCGGCGGAGCCTTTGCGCAGCCGCTGCGGGAATACAAGCCGGCCGGGTGCTGCGGCTGCGGACCAAAGCAGGATGACAAACCGGTCTGGCGGTTCTGGCAGGAGCCCGAGCGCCGCGTGCGGTTCCGGTCGGAATTCGTCCACAACGGGTTGTTCCTGCTGAAATGGCTGGCGCTGGCCTATGTGCTTGAGGCGCTGCTTGTCAGCTATGTTCCCGCCGATCTGATCGCCCGCGTGGTAGGGGGCGAGGGCATCGTTCCCATCGTGATCGCCGCGCTGGTCGGGATGCCCGCCTATCTGAATTCCTACGTCGCGCCGCCGCTTTTGGCAGGGCTGACGGAACAGGGCATGAGCGCCGGGGCGGCCATGTCGTTCATGATCGCGGGGGCGGTCAGTTCGATCCCGGCCATGGCTGCGGTCTGGTCACTGGTTAAACCGCGGGTCTTTGCCACCTATCTGGGGCTTGGGATCACAGGCGCGATTATCGCCGGCGTCCTGTTTCAGATGGTCTGAAGAAAAAACCGCCCGGTGGTCTCACCGGGCGGTTATTTCGTTCAGCCTGCCTCGCAATAGCGCGGCAGTTTGAAGCGATACCTTGGCTCGCCGCTTTCCACGTAGACACGTTTTTCGATACAGGCGCTGGCTCCAACGGTTTGCGAGATCGGCGCCTCGGTCGAAGTGATCGACGTCGCAGAGCCATCGGGCAGCCGAACCGAAGCGATCACACCGTTCTTGAGATCTCCATTGATCGCCGTGGCCGACAGGACCGGCACTGTCATGAACGAGTGGTGCTTGTGTTCCCCGCTGTCATTGAGCAGCAGCAGAGCGGCCGCAACCACGATGACACCGACGCCGCCCGCAACGGGAAGGCCCCAGGTCTTCAGAAACGCATAGATCGAAACGGCGCGGTGCGGGCCAAATAGTGCGGACAGAACGGTAAGCATGGGATTCCCGTAAAAAGCCCCGGCCAGTTCGGACCGGGGCCAAATGGCGCATCAGGGGCGCAGATCGTCTTCGTCTTCTTCCTCGGCCCCGCCTTTGGGCAGGTTGAAGAAGCTGTCGGCGTCGATGACCGGCTCTTCCTCTTTCTCTACCGCAGGTTCATCGGACAGCGAGAAGGTTTCCAGACCTTCAATCGCGGTCGGGATCTTCGGCACGGCGTCCATTTCCAGCGACTGCTCGGTCGAAACCAGCTTGCGGCGCTCGTCATCGCTCATGACGCCGCCTTCTGCGGCTTTCTTGGCGGCGGCCTTCTGCACGATCGCATCCAGTTCCGACTGTTTGCACAGGCCCAGCGCGACCGGGTCGATCGGCTGCATGTTGGAGATGTTCCAGTGCGTGCGCTCGCGGATCGACTGGATGGTCGGCTTGGTGGTGCCGACCAGCTTGGCGATCTGACCATCGCTGAGTTCGGGGTGGAACTTGACCAGCCACAGGATCGAGTTCGGGCGGTCCTGCCGTTTCGACAGCGGGGTATACCGCGGGCCGCGACGCTTTTCCTCGCCGGTGGCGGCGGGGTTGAACTTGAGCTTCAGCTTGTGCAGCGGGTTGTTCTGTGCGGTGTCGATCTCTTCCTGGGTCAGCTGGTTGTTGGCGATCGGGTCGAACCCTTTGACGCCAGCGGCCACATCGCCATCTGCGATGCCCTGCACCTCAAGCTCGTGCATGCCCACGAAATCCGCGATCTGCTTGAAGCTGATCGTGGTGTTGTCCACCAGCCATACGGCTGTTGCCTTGGCCATCAGGGGTTTTGCCATCAGCCCGTCTCCTTTGAATACATCTGTCCCGTCGCCGGAATTCGGCGGCCCCTTGGGTTTGGGGCAGGTTTCCGTTGTCGGGGAACTTGGGCTGTATATAGTCGCGCTAAGGCGAGAAGGGAAGAGGCGAATGCGTTGGCTGATCTGGTGGCCAGTTCTGTGGGCGTTCGGCGCGATGGCGGCGCTGGCCGACGGAGAAAAGGCGGGTGAATTCGACTATTACGTGCTGGCGCTCAGCTGGTCGCCCAACTGGTGCGCGCGCGAAGGTGACGCGCGCGGATCAGACCAGTGCGATGCGCGCCATGATCACGGCTGGATCCTGCACGGGCTTTGGCCGCAATATCATCAGGGCTGGCCCGCCTATTGCCGCACGCCCGAGGCCCCGCCATCGCGCGCCATGACCCGCGAAATGGAAGATATTCAGGGCAGTTCCGGGCTGGCCTGGCACCAGTGGAAGAAACACGGCACCTGTTCGGGCCTCAGCGCGCGCGACTATTTCGCCCTGTCGCGGCAGGCATATGGTGCGGTTGAACGGCCTGCAGTGTTTCGGCAACTGGACGCATCGGTCAAGCTGCCCGCCTCGGTCATCGAAGAGGCGTTTCTGAAAGCCAACCCGGCGCTGAACCGCGACATGATCACCGTCACCTGCAATCAGGGTTACATCGAAGAGGTCCGGCTGTGCCTGTCCCGCGACCTTGAACCCGTTCCCTGTGGACGCGACGTGATCCGTGACTGCACCGCCAGGGATGCGCTGTTCGATCCGATTCGTTAGAGTTTCTTATTCTGGCAGTCCCGCGCATATTCCAGCGCCTTGGCCGTGCCTTTCAGATCAATCGCCATGACCGTTTCGCCCGCCGGGTTGTACACCGTCATCGTCCGGTTCTGCGCGATGGCATTGACGAAATTCCGGTCGGTGAAGAACACCGTCGCGCCCGGGACGCCGTCCTGCCTGAACCCGGTGGCAGTGGCGTCAAAGCTCTTGCCATCCAACTCGAACCGGATGGGATAGCTTTTGCCCGGCTCAATCTGGCCCCAGGCCTTGTTGAAGACCGTGAAATAGCCGCGATTGTTCAGCGCGTCATAGCCCAGCCGCACCACCGACAGATCCTGATAGATCGTCTGGATCAGGCACCCGTTGCCCAGCGCCGGGTCCATCATGATGTTCCAGCCTTCGGCAAAGCCTTTGTCGATCAGGTCCTGTGACCAGGCGGAGGTGGCGGTGGATAACGCGAAGATCAGCGTGAAAAAGCGGGTCATGATACGAACCAAAAGCTGTGTTTCCTGTGGGTTGCGATCCACGTTACCGCGACTTTGAGGCGCGCCAAAGGTCTTTTTCCACTGGATTTTTCCGACAAAATACCCGAGTTGATCCGATATGCGCGGTCAGGCTTTGTCCGCACTCCTACGCCTGCGCCCTGACGGTGGCGCTGTTTCGGTCAGGCCGAGACGAGAAGCCCGGCCTCGAATTTGCGCAAGACACGCGCGGCCACGGGTTTGGAGCGGGCAGCAGGTGCGTGACGCAACTCGGGAAACAACGACAGTATATCATCGCGCGCGTCCTGCCCGACGCTGCTGAGCGCGATGTCACCGGGATGCAGGCTTTCGCTTTCCGCACCGTTTGAAATGACGATCTCGTGCCCGTCGAACAGAAAGTGGTAGTAGGTCACTTCCCGAGGGCGCGTGTCCTGCGTCACGCCGGCCATGGTGACGAGGTGTTTGGCGGGCACAAGTACCGAGAATGCGCCAAACAGAAGCTCGTTTTCCGGGCGAGAGATCAGCACGCGATGATTGGGCGAAACCAACAGGTCTGCCGCAGGTACGTTCAGCGACAATGCCCCTTGCGCGATCCTGACCGGGTTCAGCCGCCTTGCGCTGTCGTCATCGGTTTGGACGGTTTTGCAGCCAATCCACCGGATCGGGCAAACCCTTCCATCGGGCATCTGCACCAGATCGCCGACCTCAAGCTCTTCGATCGGCACATCTCCGCGAGGGGTTCGGATGCAGGTTCCCTTTACGAAGCACGGCACATCCACAAGCGCATCGGGGTCCGAGGTGTCGGGGGCCGTGATGCCAATGACGTTCTGGATTGCAAAGGTGTAGACCGTGCCGGGTTCCAGCGGTTCGGAGGTGATGTATCCGACATTTGTTCCGAAAAAGCCGGGACCATCAATTTCCACCCTGTAGAGGTCAATGGTTCCGCCCTGGGGATCGGTCAGAACGTATTGTTCCTCCAGATAGATGGGGCCGCTGGCGATCTGCGTTGTCCCGTCAAGGCTGGTGACAACGCCGGTCTGGGTTAAATCCTCGCCCTGCTCGTTTCGGAACTGGTCCCCGTCAAACGTGGTCCCGGTGTCGGGTTGCCCCGCCGCGGTGGTGCCGCCGGGGTCATCCGTCACGTTGAACACACGACGGTCCGAACCCGGATCGAAAGACGCCGAGAGCGTGACCGTATTACCGGAGAATGAAATGACGTCGGGCGAATAGCCGATAAACGAGTAGTTTGCCATTAGGAAAGCCTGCCAGTTTTTCATCCGGGACGGCGACCGAGCGCGGCGGAAACCCGTTGAATTTGCTGGGGGTTTAGATGCGGATTCGTTGAAATGGAAGAGCGGAGAGGATCAGAAAACCGTGAACCTTACGGCACTTGCGATCAGGTGCGGGATCGAAACACTCCCTGTGCGATTTGGCGGAATACACTTTTCGCGCTCCCTTCAAAATCCTCACATCGTACTGGCGCGGTTTTGAAGACGCACTTAGTGCTCCTGTGCTGGCCAGAAAGCGCTAAACAAGGCCTAGTGAGCTTTCGGCGCTTACAAGGACGAAAAAAGCAGGCTGGTCCATGAATCGACAACAGATACGGTTTTTGCGCCGCACATGCGCTTCGGTTCAGTTGCGTCTGTCAGAGGACAGTCCCCTTTGCGGCCAGTTCGAAGCAGGCAACGAGATTTCGCTGCGCACCGACGGGTCGATCTTCCCGCATATCGCGCGGCATGAAGAATGGCATTTCGGTGAAACCCGGTTCATTGCTCAGGCCTGTCCTGCGAACGCCTATCATCTGATCGACGTGGGCGCGAATGTCGGCCTGTTTTCCCGTCAGGTGATGATCAATTACCCCAGGGTCCGTTCTGCCTCTTGCTTTGAGCCAAGCCCCGAAAACGTCGAACATCTCAGGCGAAATCTCAACGCGTTCCCCACAGCAACGGTGCATAGCTTCGGTCTTGGCAGAACCGACGGGGAACTGGCCTTTTTCACCGACAGCGTGAATGGCGGGAATTTCTCGTTCAACGCAAACGCGGTCGAAGGGCGCGATCATCAGGCGACAACCGCGCCGATCAGAAAATATCTCAGGAATTTCTGGATGAATGCATGGGACCAGACGCGGCCAAGCGACGTCTGATCTTGAAATCCGATACGCAGGGGCTGGACGAAGTTCTGATGGCCGAACTGCCAGAACAGTTCTGGCAGCGCGTCGATCCGGCCATTTTCGAAGGCTGGCGCATTCCCAAACCCGCGTTCGATCCGCAGGCGTTCCGCGCTGTGCTTGAGGCATTCGACTACGTCTACCTTATGGGCAGCCGCAACAAGCGGTTGCAGCAAACAAACCCATCGGATTGCATGGAATATCTCTCGGGCACCGACCGCAGATGGGCGGACGTTTTCCTGTCACGGCAGGAGTTGCACTGAGCCGGAACTGGTTCCTTCATGGCTGCTGGTCGCCCTTGGCGAGTTCTCAGACCTGCGGAAACCCCGACCTAAACGTCCTTCCGCGCCCTCAGCGCCGCCGAAATTGTCCCGTCATCCAGATAATCCAGCTCGCCGCCGATCGGCACGCCCTGCGCGAGCGAGGTCAGTCGCACCTGCCCCTCCAGCTGATCCGCGATGTAATGGGCGGTGGTCTGGCCGTCGACCGTGGCGTTCAGCGCCAGAATGACTTCGGTGATGCGCTCGGCCATCACCCGGTCCTTGAGCCGCGGGATACGCAACACGTCCGGGCCAACCCCGTCCAGTGCGGAAAGGGTGCCGCCCAGTACGTGGTAGCGGCCTTTGAAAACCCCCGCCCGCTCCATCGCCCACAGGTCGGCCACATCCTCGACCACGCATAACTCGCCGGTCGCGCGGCCTTCGTTGTCGCAGATGTCACAGATATCGGTGGTACCTACATTGCCGCAGTTCAGGCATTCGCGGGCGGTGGCGGCCACCTGCTGCATCGCGTCAGCCAGAGGCGTCAGCAACAAGGCGCGTTTGCGGATTAGGTGCAGTACCGCGCGGCGGGCCGAGCGGGGGCCGAGGCCCGGCAGCTTGGCCATCAGGTCGATCAGATTGTCGATGTCGCTGTTCGAACTCACCGCGCGTGCTCCTGCAAAAGGGCCGGGCAAGGGTGCCCGGCCGGTATTCCGTCAGGAGTGTCTATCAGAACGGCAGCTTGATGTCTGCGGGCAGGCCCATGCTTTCGGTCAGCTTGGCCATCTCTGCCTGAGAGCGCTCGGCCGCTTTGGTCTGCGCGTCCTTGATGGCGGCCAGGATCAGGTCCTCGACCACTTCCTTGTCGTCGCCGTTGAAGATCGACGGGTCGATGTCCAGACCTTTCAGTTCGCCTTTTGCGGTTGCGGTGGCCTTGACCAGCCCGGCACCGGATTCGCCGACAACCATGATGGTGTTCAGCTGTTCCTGCATATCCGTCATTTTGGTCTGCAAATCCTGCGCGGATTTCATCATCTTGGCCATGTCGCCCAGACCGCCGAGTCCTTTGAGCATCTTATTTCTCCTGCAAATCGGTTTGCCGCCTAAATACGGGCGGTGTCCACGCGGCACAAGGGGCCAGACTGCTCCCGCCTGTCGTCAAGGTCTTTGGCAACACCTTTCCTCCCGTTGGGCCCGGCAGCGCGGGCTTTGCCCGCGCTGCCGGGCCCAAGGCCGCTCAGGGGTATCGGCGTCAGCCGATGGCCCGTGGCGGGCGCGGGAGTGTTCCGGGATTTGGGCAGGCTGGCGTCAGTCTTCCTCGAACGGGTCCCATTCGTCTTCGACCTCGGGCAGCGCTTCGGTTTCGACCTTGGCGGCGCGTTGTTCCGGCGTTTCGATCCGCTTTATGCGGGCCTTGGGAAACTGTGTCAGTACGGCCTGCACCAGAGGGTGCGCTTCCGCCTGCGCCCTGAGCGCCAGATCGGCGGCATCCCGAACCTCGGCGATGGTCGCGGCCTCTCCGTCGGCGACGATTGACACGGCCCATCGGTTTCCTGTCCAACGCTGCAGCGCCGAACCCAGCCTTTGGGCCAGATCGGTCGGCGCGTTAACCGTCGGTGTAAATTCGATCCGCCCCGGCTGGTAGGAGACAAGGCGAACTCCGTTTTCAACCTCGACCAGCAGTTTGACGTCCCGGTTCGAACGGATCAGTTCGACGACGTGGTCAAATGTCGGATAGCGCGCCAGCGCGCTCTGAACCTCCTGCGCCAGCGCTGCTGTTGGTGCCCCGGCAGGCCCGCGCTGGGCTGGCATATAGGCGGCTGAAACCGTCTGCGTGGGGGCCTGCGTCGGCACTGCAATACCTCCGCCGGGCCCGCCGTTTGGCGCAGGCGGCGGCGTGTCCTGCAACCGTTTGATCAGTTCCTCGGGGCTGGGCAGATCGGCCACATGGGTCAGGCGAATGACCGCCATTTCAGCCGCCATCATGGCGTTGGGCGCGGCCGAGACCTCCTCAAGCGCCTTCAGCAACATCTGCCACATCCGGGTCAGAACGCGCATGGGAAGCGCCCCGGCCATCTGCTGACCGCGCGCGCGTTCGTCCGGCGAAACGGTCGGGTCTTCGGCGGCATCGGGCGTGATCTTCACCACGGACACCCAATGTGTGATCTCGGCCAGATCGCGCAGCACAGCCAGCGGATCCGCGCCTTCGGCATATTGCCCGCTCAGTTCCGTCAGGGCTCCGGCGGCGTCCCCGCGCAGGATCATGTCCATCAGGTCCAGCACCCGACCCCGATCCGCAAGTCCCAGCATCGCCCGCACCTGATCAGCGCTGGTTTCCCCGGCCCCGTGCGAGATCGCCTGATCCAGCAGCGAGGTTGCATCCCGCGCCGAGCCTTCCGCAGCGCGGGTGATCAGCGCCAAGGCGTCATCCGCGATCTGGGCGTTTTCCGCCGCGGCGATCTTGCTGAGCAATCCGATCATGTCTTCGGGTTCGATCCGGCGCAGGTCAAACCGCTGACACCGGGACAAAACCGTCACCGGAACCTTGCGGATTTCCGTTGTCGCGAAAATGAACTTCACATGTTCCGGCGGTTCTTCCAGGGTTTTGAGCAGCGCGTTGAACGCACTGGTCGACAGCATGTGAACTTCGTCGATGATGTAGATCTTGTAGCGCGCGCTGGCGGCGCGATAGCGGACACTGTCGATGATCTCGCGGATATCGTTCACACCGGTCCGGCTGGCGGCGTCCATCTCCATCACGTCGACATGGCGGCCCTCCATGATCGCCACGCAGTGCTCGCACTGCCCGCAGGGTTCGGTCGTGGGACCGCCTTCGCCATCGGGGCCGATGCAGTTCATGCCTTTGGCGATGATCCGCGCGGTGGTGGTCTTACCAGTGCCGCGAATGCCGGTCATGATGAAGGCCTGCGCGATCCGGTCCGCTTCGAACGCGTTTTTCAGCGTGCGCACCATTGCGTCCTGTCCCACCAGATCGGCAAAGGTTTCGGGGCGGTACTTGCGGGCGAGAACCTGATAGGCGGGGCTGGGCGTGTCGGTCATGTCTGCTCTGTCGGATTCGGTTCAGGGATGCAGCGTAGTGACCCCCGCCGCCCGCGTCCACAGCGCGCTTGCGAAATTCGGTTTGCAATGCGGCTTGCGCGTCATAGAAGTGCGGAAGTTGTTGAAAGAACGGTTTTCCGGAAAGGACGCGTCTTATGCCTCGGTTCGCTATCCATGCCTTGCCGGTGGAAAACGGATTGGTTGCGCTGACGCAGATGCCGGGGCGCGACGGAACCTATGCGCGCGATCTTGAGATGATCCGCGAATGGCGGCCCGATCTGGTGATCTCCATGACAACCGAACGCGAAATGGCGCAGGGCGGAGCCGGCGGATTTGGTCGGGACCTGCGGGACCAAGCGATAAGATGGGTGCATTTGCCGGTTGAAGATTTCGGTGCGCCGACATTGCGAACCCAGATGTTGTGGGAAGAGGTCGGCGCATCCGTCAAACAGATTCTGTCCCGCGGCGGCAGGGTTCTGGCGCATTGCCGCGGCGGATGCGGCCGGTCCGGCATGATTGCTTTGCGCATCATGGTCGAAATGGGCGAACCCCCCGAAACCGCATTGAAACGCCTGCGCGCCGTGCGGCCTTGTGCCGTCGAAACGGATGGCCAGTTGGACTGGGCCGCGCAGGCAGCCCTGCCTTGATTCCGGCCCGGCCTCAGAGCGCGATCTGCCCGGCGGTTTGGGCGACCGGTCGCGGTGCCAGTGCCGACACTTCGAGCATGGCGCAGGGCGGGTTGGCCATGAGTGCCGCAGGAAGCGCAGGAACTGCGGTGCCGAACATCATCTCGGCGTAGTCATCCAACGTTTCGATCGGGGTGTCGGCATCTGTGTCGCAGAACACCCTGATTTGTTTTGCCCGCGCCCGGAACCGGGCGTTGCAGCCTTGCGCGCAGTGGGTCAGTTCGCTGCTGCCTTCGATCTCAAAATCCGGCGTCGTCGCTGGTGCGGCACTTTCCATCGCTTGCGCAATGGCCCGGGCCATGCGGGCCAGCGCCGGGCAGGTCTGGCCGGTTCGCTGACACACGGTTGCGGTGTATTCGTGCGTTTTTGTCTTCCACATCATGTTGCGCCCTCCGCGCGTGGGACGGGGGGCGTGGGTCAGGAATGACAGCGTGCTGACGGCCTGTCCCGGACACCCCGCCCGAGTTTCGGTTTCGGTTCGATGGCAGGTCTCCTGACTTGCGGGTCATCGCTTTGCCGACCTTCCCAGCCTTTCGGCCAGTGGTGTTCCGGCATTGCTCACCGCTTACAGTTGCGGGGGCAGTCGCGGCCTTGGTCCGTACCGGTTGTCCGGGCAGAACCGCACCGTGTTCCCTTTTCATCCCGCCCCGTGACCGGGGACGAGAACCATCACGTCATCGCTAGCGGGTGCCGGCGGGTCGAGTCAAGCGGGCTGTGCCAGGGATCAGGCGGACGCAGGGTCATCCTTGATCGGTCTTGACTCGCCGGGGGAAAAGATGCCGACTGAATTTGCTGAACTGAACGGTTCAGATCGTGGATGAGGGCACCATGTTAGACAACTCGCAAGCTGTGTTGACCGAGGATTTTCAGTTTCCCGCTGGCCCGGCCATGCTGTCGGCGCGGTTGTACCTGCCGGTGGCCGAACCCAGTGTGGCGGTCGTCATCCATGGCGCGACGGGCGTGCCGCGGGACTATTACAAGCATTTTGCTCATTGGCTGGCGGCCGAACAGGGCATGGCCTGCCTGACCTACGATTACCGCGATTTTGGCCATTCGCTGCGCGGACCGTTGAACAAGGCGCAGGCAACGATGGCGGACTGGGCTTTGACCGACATGCCTGCCGCCCGGGCCGAGATGCGGCGCAGGTTCCCGGATGCGCAGCAATGGAGCATTGGTCATTCCGTTGGCGGGATGCTGGGGCCGGTTCAGCCGGATATTGACCAGATCGACCGCATGATCTGCGTCTGTTCCGGTGCGGTGACGGTTTCGGATCACCCCTGGCCCTATCGCGCGCTGGCAATGCTGTTTTGGTACGGTCACGTGCCGTTGGCGGTGAAGTATCTGGGCTACCTGCCCGGCAAGGCGGTGGGATTCGGGGCAGACCTGCCTGCCAGCGTCTATTGGCAATGGCGCAGGTGGTGCACCGCACCCACCAACTACCTGCCCGAGATTGGTGCGACCTTGCCCGAAGCCCGTTGGGCGCAATCGAACACGCCCGTTGATCTGTTCACCTTTGAGGATGACGATGTGGTTCCGCCCGAGGCTGTCTGGCGGCTGGCCGATCTCTATGGGCCGAATGCGCGCCGACACCAGTTGTCCCCAGCTGAATTCGGCCTGTCCGAAGTCGGTCACATCGGCGCTTTTGCCCGCCGCAGCGCAGCCGTCTGGCCGCAGCTGATCGAGTAGGGCGCCGGAACCCGGCGCCCCGAAGGTCAGAACCTTTTTCGGGATTTCCTGTCCTGCATCACGGACCGCACCATTTTCCCGAAAGCCTTGTCGCGCGCCCGGGATTGCGCCACGGTTTCCGAATTCCGCGCATCCTCGCGCCGCAACTTGCGCCACCGCTCCAGCCGTTGTTGATCAAGCGTTTCGGCCTCTATAGCCTCTTGTACCGCGCAGCCGGGTTCCGAAATATGCTGGCAATCGGAAAACCGGCACTGGTCCGCCAGGTCAAGAATGTCGGAAAACACTTCATCCACACCATCCTGCGCGTCCAGCAGGCGCAGGGCCCGCATCCCCGGCGTGTCGATCAGCCATCCGCCGTTTCGCATCCGGTGCAGCGCGCGCGCCGTGGTGGTGTGACGGCCGCGGGCGTCATCTTCCCGGATGCCCGCTGTCGCGGCATCATCACCGGTCATTGCGTTGGCCAGCGTCGTTTTGCCTACGCCGGACGATCCGACCAGCGCACCCGTCTGTCCGGCGGGGCACCAGGCCAGAACCTGATCCACCGCTGCCGCGTCCAGCGCGTTGATCGTCAGAACGGTCAGAAACGGTGCCACAGATTGGGCCTGTATTTCATAATCTCGGGGATCGTCGCACCTGTCTGCCTTGGTCAGCAGCACAACCGGATAGCATCCGGACTGATGAGCCAGCGCCAGATAACGCTCCAGCCGGGGCAGGCTGAAGTCAGCGTTGCACGAACTGACAATAAAAAGCACGTCGACATTCGCCGCGATCAGCTGCGTCTGGGCACCTGTTCCAGCCGCCCGGCGCTGCAACAGGCTGCGGCGATCGAGAAGGTGAAGAACGCGCATTTGCTCATCAGCGAGCACCCAGTCGCCCACCGCAAAAGCACCGGTGCTTTTGTCCGGCGTCAACAGCGGCGCTTCTCCTTGCGGGTTCAGGCCAATCAACCGGTCGCGGTGAACGGCTGTAATGCGATAAGGGTCAAAGGGGCATTCCGCCGCGGTCTGCGCGGCAAAGTGAGAGGACCATCCGAGGTCCGAAAAACTAAGGGTCATTGATCTGCCTGTGTTCAGGTACAGCGAACCGCACAGATGGCAATCGCGCATCTGCCGGGTACGAGTTCAGGCAGTGACGGAATGTTTGCGTTTCAGAACCGCGCTGCCCGAAGGGAAATTACTACAATCATAAAAGCCCTCCTTCGGCATGGGTTCAAAGTGAGAGGTTGGACATCGACCCAAGCGGGGCTCGTTGTGGCTGCTTCCTTCCGGACCTGACCAGGTTGGCGAGGCGCTCGCCCGCGCCAACCTCTCAGGGCTTGATATAGGCAATGATCCGGGGAAAGACAACCCGTCAGAGGGTCAGGCGAACCTGCAGAAACCCGGCATCGTCCTCGCCAATCACCAGGGGGTCGTATTCCTCAAGTTCTTTAAGATGTTGCCGGGCCTTTACCCCGGTCCTCAGGATTGCCGATGCGCCGGGCAGGGGGGCAAGCCGAAAGGGGCGCGGCGCGTGTTCCAGCGGGTCTTCGGGCAGATCTCCGGACAGGTAGTCCTGAATCACCTGCTGGATGGGCAGCATTGGCAGGACAATCGGTTCCGCGTTCCCGACAAACGGAAAATGCCCGCCGCCACTGGCGCGATAGGTGTTCAGGGCAACCACAAACATCTGGTCGTCATTGATCGGGCGCCCCCTGAACCGGATATCCGCGACCCGGCGCCGGGCCGGGTCGTTCAGCCGCCCCTTCGCGTCATATCGCGGCGGTCCCGACAGATCGAACAGACAGCTTAGCCCCAAAATCACGTCGAAATTGTGCCCCGCGCGGTTCGGGTCGATCAGATCGGCGTTTGTGCCGGGTGTGATCCGGTTGAATACCCCGGCGGACATTTCAAGCCAGTCCCGCAACTGGCCGCCCGTGACGGCCAGCGCCTGCAATTCGTTGGGAAAAACATGCAGATCCGAGACATGGTGCCGGCGAACCTCACCCACCGGAACGTCCGTAAAGAACCGAGGTCCGGCACGACCGCCGAATTTGGTGGGCGACACCGCGGACAGGACGGGCAAGTCCGCAAATCGCGTTTCCCGAATGTGTGGGCGCAGCGCCGCCGCCTGAGCGGCCGCGACCAGATCCAGCCCGCGGTCCCGGGCGCAAAAGCTGAAATAGCTGTGAAGATGCCGCTCGGTTTGCCCGACGGGTTCTGCCGTTCGCCTGCGGGTTTCACCATGACCCCGGGCAATAAGGCGCAGAACCTCGGGGTCTTCTGCAACCGGCTCCGGCGGGTGCCCGGGTATTGCGCGGCAGACAGGGCGAAGTTCGTTGCGGTGATCCGCAACCGACCATCTTCCGTCGTCGGACAGGTTCAGCGTCAAGTCCATGACACCCAGATGCGACCCGGCCGAACCCGGCATCACTACGGGTTTGCCATGCACACGCCCCCGCAAGGCATCGACATGCAGTATACCGTCATGCACTTTGCCGGGCAGGGTCAGATGCGAATGCCCGGCGATCAGCGCGTCGATTCCTTCGATTGCCGCCAATGGCAGAATCGCGTTTTCAAGATCGGGCTCGGCCTCCGCCGGTCCCAGCCCGGTATGCGCAAGGGCAAGAACCAGATCGCAGCCCCGCGCCCGAAGGTCCGGCACCGCTTCCTGCGCGCAATTCAGCATGTCGTCGATGACGACCCTGCCCGCCAGTCGATGCGCTTCCCATCTGGCGGTTTGGGGTGGCAAGACAGAGAAGACGCCGATCTTTAGGGGAATGTGACCCGCATGCGTCGGCAATGTCCGGGTCAGGATCAGACGATCCCGCCAGGCAGCTGCGGCGTCCCGGCAGTACGCGTTGCTGCACAGAACGGGGCAAGGCGCATCCGCAATGATGCGTTCCAGCGTATCCAGCCCAAAGCCGAAATCGTGATTGCCCAGCCCGATCGCGTCATAGCCCAGAGTGGCGAAAGCCCGCATCAGAATATGCGGTGCATTGGCCTCTTCGGCTGCCCACTCGCCAATCGGGGTGCCCTGAAGGGAATCTCCGTTGTCGAACAGCAAGACTTGCACGCCTTCGGCCTCGGCTTCATTGCGTGCAGACCGGATCAGGCTGGCGGTTCGCGCAAAGCCAATTGTCGGTTCCGGCGCATCAGTTAAGTAATCGAAGCCGCCAAGATTCATGTGCAGATCCGACGTTGCCAGTATGCGTATCTGCAAGGAGGGTGGCGAGGCAGCAGGGGGAGGTTTCAAATTTCTACTTCTGGCAGTTTTATATTAATCACTTTCAACAAAAAGAGCAGTCATTGCAATCTGTAAGGTGCACTTGCCGCCATTCGAGCGCATCGAGTGATGCACGTTGTCAGGAATTGTCGTTGCAACGGGTCGATTGCCGTGGCAGCCCTGTGCGGGGGACCCAAAGGAATTCCGATGAAAAACGCAGAAACTGTGACGTTTGGTGGCTCGGGCCTGGATCGCGCCGCGCATTTTCGTGGCAGCGCCGGGGACATTTTGCGCATGCGGGCGGATCCGCAGGCAAAATGCCTGCTGCTGTGGCGCGGCAAGGTGCTGGTTCAGGGCGCAGCGCTGGATCGGCTGGGATTGGTCCCGATGGCGCATGGTCTGGTCACCGACGGGCCGGGCGGCCGGGTGGAAGAACCCGTCTTTCTGGGCCTCTCGGACGATGCGCCTGTGTTTGCCGTCGATATTTCGGACTGGTCCGCCGAGGGTCTGGATCTGTCGCAGGTCGGCGCGTTTCTCGACCGGTCAGAACAGCAGCATCCGGATCTTCCGCAGGGCCACGTCTTTGCCGAACTGCGCCGCGTGATGACACGGCTGTCGGCGCGGGATGCCGAACTTGCGGCGGCGGCCAAGGCTGTGATCGGGTGGCATGAGATTCACCGGTTTTGCGCGCGCTGCGGCGCACCCAGCGTATTGGCGCAGGCTGGGTGGCAACGCGGCTGCCCGGCCTGCGGGGGTCAGCACTTTCCGCGTACCGATCCGGTGGTGATCATGTTGATCACGCACGCAGACTCGGTCCTGATGGGGCGATCGCCGGGCTGGCCTGAGGGGATGTATTCCCTGCTTGCCGGATTCGTCGAACCGGGCGAAACGCTGGAGGCCGCGGTCAGGCGCGAAGTCATGGAAGAGGCTGGCGTGCCCGTCGGAGCCGTCTCGTACCTGTCCAGCCAGCCCTGGCCCTTCCCGGCCTCGCTGATGTTCGGCTGCGCGGGCGAGGCATTGTCGCGCGATATCACCATTGATCCGGTTGAAATCGAGAACGCAATCTGGGTCAGCAAATCCGAGATGTTGCAGGCATTTGCAGGCGAACATCCGACCCTGCTGCCCGCCCGCAAGGGCGCCATCGCGCATTTTCTGCTGCAAAACTGGCTTGCGGATACGCTCGACTGACAAAATACTGGGTGAAAGTCCAAGAGAACCAAGAGCCGACATGCAGTTTACAGCGCGCGAAGATATCGAAGCCCCCATCAATGCGGTGTTCGATATGGTTGCCGATTTCGAACGGTTCGAACGGATGGCAATGCGCCGTGGTATCGAGGTGCGCCGCCTGTCCGGTCACATGGCTGTGGTGCCCGGGACCCAGTGGGAAACCGAGTTCAAGCTGCGCGGCAAGCCGCGTCAGGTCGCGATTGAGATGGCCGAATGCGATCCGCCGTCGCACATGCGTTTCGTTGCAAAAAGCAAGGGAATGAACGGTGTTACGCTGGTTGAGTTCCTGGCCTTGTCACAACGAAGAACGCGTCTGAGCGTGGAGATGTCGCTTGCGGCCAGATCCCTGCCGGCGCGGCTGTTGCTTCAATCGCTCAGGCTGGGTCAATCGCGGTTCCGCCGCCAGTTTCAGGTGCGCCTGCGGGAATTCGCCCGCGAAATGGAAGAGCGCCATTTGCACGGCAGTTAACGGGCGCTGTGCGTCAATCGGATCGGGGGTGTGATGGACAATGTAACGATCCGCAAAGTAGACCCGGATGACGCCGTCGGAATCTCCAAGGTGCTGCAGGACATCGCGGCGGCAGGCAAACGCACCAAGCCAACCGATGCCGCATTCGCGCAGGCGCGCTACGTGGCGCATCCCGACCGGGTGCAATGCTCGGTAGCGCAAGACAAAAGTGGCAGAATTCTGGGGTTCCAATCGCTGATACGGGCGGTCGACAACAACGCCTATGACGTGGCTGTCGGCTGGGGCATCATCGGTACGCATATCCGCCCCTCAGCGGCGCGTCGCGGAGTTGGGCGTGCCCTGTTCCGGGCAACGCTGAATGCGGCGCATGCCGCCGGAATTCCAGCTATTGATGCGACGATTTCCGCAACCAACGCCGAGGGGCTGGCCTACTACGACGCAATGGGGTTCCTCGACTACAAGTGGCACAGCGGTGCCGTGTCGAAAAAATTCGTCCTGCGATGACCTTTGTAAACCTGCCGGGTGTCAGCCGCGGGGCCGGGCCGCCGGGTAGACGCCCAGAACTTCGACATTGGTGGTGAAATGCTCAAGCTCTTCCATGGCCAGCTTCACACTCCGGTCGTCCGGATGCCCGACGATATCGGCATAGAACTGGGTCGCGGTGAAGGATCCGTCGACCATGTAGCTTTCCAGCTTGGTCATGTTGATGCCATTGGTCGCAAAGCCGCCCATCGCCTTGTACAGCGCCGCTGGAATGTTGCGGACCTGAAACACGAAGCTGGTGATCATGCCGTGTTCGCCTCGCCGTGACATATCCGCCTGCCGCGACATCACCAGAAACCGGGTGGTGTTGTTGTCGCGGTCCTCGATATGGCGGGCCAGAACGTTCAGCCCGTAGATTTCGCCGGCCAGTTCGCTGGCCAGAGCCGCCGAGTGCAGCTCACCCTGTTCCGAAACCTCGCGCGCGGCGCGGGCGTTGTCGGGGCTGACCCGGCCGCGGATGTCATGTTTCTTCAGGAACCCCGCGCATTGTGGCAGCAGGACCAGATGCGAATGCGCCTCGGTGACATCCGCCAGCGTTGCACCGGGCACCGCCAGCAGGTTGATGTGAACACGGACGAACGCCTCGTCGATGATATGCAGCCCGCTATGGGGCAGCAGACGGTGAATATCGGCCACCCGTCCATAGGTCGTGTTTTCGACCGGCAGCATCGCCAGATCGGCGTCACCGGCGCGGACCGATTCGATCACATCCTCGAAAGTGCGGCAGGGCAAGGCCTCCATATCGGGGCGGGCATTGCGGCAGGCCTCGTGGCTATAGGCGCCGGGTTCCCCCTGAAATGCGATACGTTTGGTCATTTGGTCGATTCCGTGCAACAAGTTCTTGAATTGGGCGTTTAGTCGCGGTGTCTATACCTTGCCTCTTGTCAGGGGAAGCCTTAGACACCCCGCAGACAGCTGAAATGGACTCGCGATCAATGTTCGACACGATGACAGTTACCAAGGCCGCAGCAGGCCTGTTTGGCACCTTCCTGGTGCTGCTTTTGGCCAAATGGGGTGCCGAGGCTCTCTACCACGCCGATGGGCATGGCGAGACGGCCTCTTACATCATCGAAACCGAGAGCGCGGGCGAAAGCGCCGACGGCGAAGAGGTGGTGTTCGAAGATATGCTGGCAGCGGCGGATCCCGAAAAGGGCGCCCGCGTGTTCCGCAAATGCACCGCCTGCCACAAGCTGGAAGATGGCGCCAACGGCACCGGTCCGTACCTGTATGGTGTGGTTGACCGCCCGGTTGCGTCGGCCAAAGGCTTCGGCGGGTATTCGGCGGCCATGCAGGCGCATGGCGGCAACTGGACGCCCGAAGCGCTGGACGCGTTCCTGGAACGCCCAAGCGCCTATATCTCGGGCACATCGATGAGCTTTGCCGGCCTGAAAAAGCCGCAGGAACGGGCCGATCTGATTGCCTATCTGCAGACCATCGGCAACTGATCCGGCGATCACGCGCGCAAAATTCAAAGCCGCTGCCAAGTGCAGCGGCTTTATTTTTTGTCTAAGTATAACTTCACAAAGCGTTCACGCATTCTAAACTTGCAACTGTCAGTGCTGGTCTTTTAGCTGGCGCGGGCAAGATAAAGGTTAATGCGAACCGCAGGAGAGGCAGTTATGGCGAAAAATGAGTCCCGGACCTTCAGGTTCGACATGAACCGCAGAACCACCTTGCAACTGCTGGGGGCCAGCGCGCTGACAACAAGCCTGCCCGCCCTTCCCGGATTTGCCGCTGGCGTTGAAGAGGAAGAGGTTATCCGGGCGCATGGTTATTCGTTTTTCGGCGACCTGAAATACCCCTCGGATTATACGCATTTCGACTACGTAAACCCGGATGCGCCGGTCGGGGGCGAGATTTCGGTCAGCACGCGCGGCACGTTCGATGGCATGAACCGGTTCAACTGGCAGGGCAAGGCCGGGCTGTATTCCGGGCTGATCGCCGAGGGCATGTTCGGGGACGGACCTTTTGGCACCTCGACCCCGGCCGACAGCATTACCGAGCAATATTGCCTGATCGCCGAGGCGGTGGAATATCCGGTCAGCAAGACCTGGTGCGTCTTCCATATGCGCCCCGAAGCCCGGTTCGCTGATGGCACCGCGCTGACGGCGCATGACGCCGCCTTCACCCACGATCTGTTTCTGGAACAGGCGATCCGCAGCTATTCCCGCGCCGTCAAGCAACGCATCAAGGGTTACGAGATCATTGATGATCACACCATCAAGTACAATTTCGTCGATGGCATATCCCGCCGATCGCTGATTTCGCAGGTCGGCAATACACCGGTCTTTTCGAAGGATTGGTACGAAAGAACGGGTGAAAGGCTGGACAAGCAGAGTTGGAACACCCCGATGGGCAGCGGGCCTTACGTGGTCGACAGCTATGAGGCCAACCGGTTCATCGTCTATAAACGCAACCCGGATTACTGGGGTTGGCATCTGCCGATCAACAAGGGGCGGCATAACTTCGAGCGGGTCCGCGTCGAGTATTTTGCGGATGACGCCGCCGAGTTTGAGGCGTTCAAAGCGGGTCTTTATACGTTCCGGGCCGAAGGCAGCACCAAGAAATGGGCGACCGGGTATAATTTCCCCGCCGTCGAGAAAGGGTATGTCAAGCTTGAGACGCTGCCCGACATGACGCCGCCGGCGGCTTCCGGGTTCGTGTTCAATTTCCTGCGTGAACCCTTCACGGATATCAAAGTCCGTGAGGCGCTGGGACTGGCATTCAATTTCGACTGGACCTCGGCCTCGCTGCAATATGGGCTGACGACGCAGCGCCACTCGTTCTCGGAAAATTCCGAAGTTCAGGCTTTTGGCGTGCCCGAAGGGGCAGAGAAGGCGTTTCTGGAAGGCCTGGGCGATGTCGTACCGGCCGAGCTGATGACGGAAGAGGCGGTATTGGCCCATTCGTCCAACCCGGCCCGACCAACGGACCGTCGCAACAAACGCCGCGCGCTGAAACTGTTCGAAGAGGCGGGCTGGACCGTGGATGGAAGCGGCAAGCTGCGCAATGCGGATGGCGATCTGATGCAGTTCAAGATCATGCTGTCGGGTGCGTCCTCCGATACTGTCGAAGCGATCATTACAACCTATGTCGAAACCCTGCGGAATTTCGGCGTGTCCGTCGAGGCCGAGAAAGTGGACACCGCCCAGTACACCCAACGCTACTACGACAAGGACTGGGACATGATGTTCTTCCGGAACCAGCCCTTTGAGGTGGCCAGCACCGCGCTGAAACAGGCTTATGGGTCTGAAACCGCTGTCGTGTCGTCGTATAACCCACAATCGCTGCAGGACCCGCTGATCGACGCGATCATCGAGCAATCCCTGCACACCAAATCGCGCGAAGAAGAGATCGCGGCCCTGCAGGCGCTGGATCGCGCCCTGCGGTTCCGGCGCATTCAGATCCCCGCCGGATATGTCGCCGAACACTGGGTTGCCTATTACGACATGTACGAGCACCCGGAAGAATTGCCGCCAAGGGGGCTTGGCTATCTGGATTTTTGGTGGTTCAACGAAGAAAAATACGAGGCCCTGAAGGCCGCTGGTGCGTTGAGGTAGCAAACCCTTGGGAGCATACATTCTCAGACGCCTGCTGTTGGTGATACCAACATTGCTGGGCATCATGATCGTCAATTTCACTTTGGTGCAGTTCGTTCCCGGCGGACCGATCGAACAAATTCTCGCGCAGATGCAGGGCGAAGGCGATGTCTTTGCCGGTTTCGCAGGGGGCGAAGGGGCCACCAACGAAGAGACATTTGGCTCTGACAGCGAATACATAGGTGCGCGCGGACTGCCGAAAGAGTTCATCGAAGATCTGGAAAAGGAATTCGGATTCGACAAACCGCCGGTCGAACGGTTCCTGACGATGATGGGGAATTACCTGGTTCTGGATTTTGGAGAGAGCTATTTCCGCTCGATCAGCGTTATCGATCTGGTGCTTGAGAAGATGCCGGTTTCAATCTCGCTGGGCCTGTGGTCGACCCTGATCGCCTATCTGGTGTCGATCCCGCTGGGTATCCGCAAGGCGGTGAAGGACGGATCGAAATTCGACACCTGGACCAGCGGAACGATCATCGTGGCCTATGCCATCCCCGGTTTCCTGTTTGCGATCCTGCTGCTGGTTCTGTTCGCCGGCGGGTCCTACTGGCAGATTTTCCCGCTGCGCGGGCTGACATCGGATAACTGGGAAAGCCTCAGCCTGTTCGGCAAGATCGCGGATTATTTCTGGCACATCACGCTGCCCATCATTGCGCTGACCATTTCGGCCTTTGCGACGCTGACACTGCTGACCAAGAACTCGTTTCTGGACGAGATCAAGAAACAATATGTCATGACCGCCCGCGCCAAGGGGCTGAGCGAGGGCAAGGTTCTCTATGGGCACGTATTCCGCAACGCGATGCTGATCGTCATCGCCGGTTTTCCGGCCGTGTTCATCGGCGTGTTCTTTGGCGGTTCGATCATTATCGAAACGATATTCTCGCTGGACGGGCTGGGCCGTCTGGGGTTCGAGGCCGCCGTGGCCCGCGATTACCCGGTGATTTTCGGCACGCTGTTCATCTTTGGCCTGATGGGTCTGGTTGTCGGGATCATAAGCGACCTGATGTATGTGCTGGTGGACCCGCGCATCGACTTCGAAAAGCGGGAGGGGTAGATGTCGCTTTCCCCGCTGAACCAGCGCCGCTGGCGCAATTTCCGACGCAATGGCCGGGCGTTCTGGTCCCTGATCATCTTCTCGGTGTTGTTCGGCCTGTCGTTGTTTGCCGAGTTTATTGCCAACGACAAGCCGATCCTGGTGAAATACCGGGGTGAGTTCTACACCCCGATCTTCAATTTCTATGCCGAGACCGAGTTCGGCGGCGATTTCCAGACCGAGGCGATCTATAGCGACCCCGAGGTGAAATGCCTGATCGACAGCGGTGGGCTGGAACAGTGTTTCGACGACCCCGAAGGGATTGTCGACCAGATCAGGGCCGGGACGTATGAGGCCGAAGGCTTTGAGCGCGGCTGGGCCATCTGGCCGCTGATCCCCTATTCCTACAACACCAGCGTGGATCGTCCCGGCGCGGCCCCCCTGCCGCCCAACGGGCAGAACCTGCTGGGCACCGACGACACCAAGCGCGATGTTCTGGCGCGGGTGATCTATGGTTTCCGGCTGTCGATCCTGTTCACGCTGCTGGTGACCGGCGCGGCCAGTCTGATCGGAATATTCGCCGGGGCCATTCAGGGCTTTTTCGGCGGCTGGCTGGACCTGATCTTTCAGCGGATCATTGAAATCTGGTCCGCCACGCCGTCGCTTTATGTGATCATCATCATGTTTGCCATTCTGGGACGAAGTTTCTGGCTTTTGGTGGCGCTGATGATCCTGTTCGGCTGGACGGGTCTGGTGGGCGTCGTGCGCGCCGAATTCCTGCGCGCGCGGAACCTTGAATATGTGCGCGCCGCGCGGGCGCTGGGCGTGGGCAACATGACCATCATGTTCCGCCACATGCTGCCCAACGCCATGGTGGCCACGCTGACCTTTATGCCCTTTATAGTGACTGGCACAATCGGCGGTCTGGCCAGTCTCGATTTCCTTGGCTTTGGTTTGCCGTCTTCGGCCCCGTCACTGGGCGAACTTACGCTGCAGGCGAAACAGAACCTGCAGGCGCCATGGCTGGCATTCACCGCGTTCTTCACCTTTGCCATCATGCTGTCGCTGCTGGTCTTCATCTTCGAAGGCGTCCGCGATGCGTTTGACCCCAGAAAGACCTTTTCATGAGCCTGCTCGACGTGAACAACCTCAAGGTCTCGTTCCGGCAGGACGGACAGGTTTCGGCGGCGGTCAGGGGCGTGTCCTTCACCGTGGACCGCGGCGAGACCGTCGCGCTGGTTGGTGAATCGGGATCGGGCAAGTCGGTAACGGCCCTGTCCACCGTGTCCTTGCTGGGCGACAGCGCATTGGTCGAGGGCTCGGTCCGGTATGACGGGCAGGAGATGATTGGCGCATCCGAGGACAGGCTGATGGATGTGCGCGGCAACGACATCAGCTTTATCTTTCAGGAGCCGATGACGTCGCTCAACCCGCTGCACACGATCCACAAGCAGATGGCCGAGTCGCTGGCCCTGCATCAGGGGCTGAAAGGCGACGCGGCCCGCGACCGGATCGTCGAACTGCTGACCAAGGTGGGCATCCGTGATCCGCATGAGCGGCTGGACAGCTATCCGCACCAACTGTCCGGTGGGCAGCGCCAGCGGGTCATGATCGCGATGGCGCTGGCCAACAAGCCGGACATTCTGATCGCTGATGAACCGACGACTGCACTGGACGTCACCATTCAGGCTCAGATACTGGAACTGCTGGCCGAACTGCAGAAATCCGAGAATATGGGAATGCTGTTCATCACCCACGATCTGGGCATCGTGCGCCGCATTGCCGACCGGGTCTGCGTGATGAAGGACGGCGAGATTGTCGAGACCGGTGCCACCGCGAAAATTTTCGACAACCCGCAACACCCCTATACGCGCAAGCTGCTGGCGGCTGAACCCTCGGGTCATCCCGACCCGGTGGCGACAGATGCCGAAGAGGTTGCGCGCACCGATCACCTCAAGGTCTGGTTCCCGATCCAGCGCGGGTTTCTGAAACGCACCGTGGGTTACGTGAAGGCGGTTAATGATGCCACGCTCAGCGTGCGCGCGGGTGAAACGGTGGGCATCGTGGGCGAAAGCGGATCAGGCAAGACAACGCTGGCGCTGGCAATCATGCGGCTGATCGCATCCGAGGGCGGCATAACCTTCCGCGACCGGGATGTGCGCCGCTGGTCCACGCGTGAGCTGCGCCGGCTGCGTAAGGACATGCAGATCGTGTTTCAGGACCCCTTCGGCAGTCTCAGCCCACGGATGACGTGCCAGCAGATCATTGCCGAGGGGCTGGCGATCCATAATGTCGACCCTCACCGCGCCCCGCGGGAACTGGTGGCCGAAGTGATGACCGAAGTTGGTCTGGACCCGGCCGCGATGGACCGTTATCCGCACGAATTCTCGGGCGGGCAGCGTCAGCGCATCGCCATCGCGCGCGCTATGGTCCTGCGGCCCAAGCTGCTGGTTCTGGACGAACCCACCAGTGCGCTGGACATGACCGTGCAGGTGCAGATTGTCGATCTACTGCGTGACCTACAGCGGAAATACGGTCTGGCCTATCTGTTCATCAGCCATGACCTGAAGGTCGTGCGTGCCATGTCGCATAACGTGATCGTCATGCGGAACGGGGATGTCATCGAGATGGGATCGGCGGAAGACCTGTTTGAAAACGCGCAAACCGACTACACCCGCGAACTGATAGCGGCGGCGGGCTGAAATCCGCCCGCCACCGTAACTCAGGCGCTGGCTTTTTCGCGATCGGCCCCTTTTGGCACCGGTCCGCGCAGTTCCTCATAGTGATCAAAGCTCAGCTTCACCCAACCGGTGCCGCGCGTGGCGCTGGCGAGGGTGCGATGCAGCTCGTCTTCGGCAACGGCAGGAAGCTGGGCGTTGAATATTTCCCACCCGGACGCGTTGGGATTGCCTTCAAAACCCAGAACCTGACCTTGCAGCGAACTGATGGTCGGAACCAGATCACCAACGAAATCTGACGGCAGGTGAATCTCGGCATTCAGGATGGGTTGCAGAACCACGGGCTTGGCCTGTGGCAACGCCTCGCGCACCGCGTTCTTGCCGGCTGTGCGGAACGCATAATCCGAGCTGTCCACGTTATGGTGCTTGCCATCGCTCAGCGTGACTTTGACGTCAACAACCGGGAACCCTTCGGGACCCTGCGCCAGCGCGTCCTGCGCCCCGTGTTCGACCGAGGGGATATAGTTCTTGGGCACCGCGCCGCCCTTGACGATTTCCTCGAACTGGAACCCCGATCCGCGCGGCATTGGCGCAATCGAAATCACCACGTCCGCAAATTGTCCCGCGCCGCCGGATTGTTTGCGGTGGCGGTGCCGGTGCTCGACCGGCGCGCGGATCGTTTCGCGATAGGCGGTTTCGACCTGTTCGGTCCCGATCTCGATCCCGAAATCTTCGTCCAGCTTGGCGGTGACGCGCCGCATATGTTGCGGCCCTTGCGAGCCCAGAATGGCATGACCGCTCAGTTCGTCCTGTGCCAGTTGCAGGCCCGGATCAATCTCGACCAACCTGGACAATGCGTTGGACAGGCGCACATCGTCGCGCTCGTGCGCCGGCAGAACGATCTGCCGGTGCGCGGCGGGGTGGGACGCCGCCCATTCGGGCAGTGGGGTCGACGAACTGCTGTCGTACAGGTATCCGGGATTGAGGTGATCGGACTTGACGGCCAGCCCGATTTGCCCGGCTTCTATTTCGGAAATCTGTGTCTTGGCATCCAGCGTGGTCAGGTTGCCGACCGTTTCACCGCCCAGGTTTTCATGCGCCTTGACGCCTGCACCCAAACCGCGCAGCACCACGATCTTGCCGATGTGCTTTTTGACATCGGCAAAGCCCGCAATGGCGCGCGCGTCTTCCGCGGCTTCGTCGCGGCCGGCGGCAATATCGAATTCCGGCGCCTCGTGCCGCAAAGCCTTCATCAGGCGGGTCAGGCCGTTGCCATGGCTGGCCGCGCCCAGGCAGGCGGGAATCAGCTGATGGTTCTGCAAAACCTGCGCGGCGAGGTCATAGATTTCCGCGCTGGGCGGTTGCTTGTCCTCGATCAGTTGCTCCAGCAGGTTGTCATCGAAATCCGACAAGGTCTCCAGCAATTCGGTCCGGGCTTCCTGTTCGCGGTCTTCGACGGACTGCGGCAGTTCGATCAGGGCCGAGGGTTTGCCTTCCTGATACTTCCACGCCCGTTCCGAGATCAGATCGACGGCGCCCACGATGGTGTCCCCGTCGCGGATCGGAACCTGGCGAAGCGTGATGTGGTGCGCGCAATAGGTCTGCAGGGACGAGATGATGTCGCGGATTCGGCCGTTGGGATTGTCCATCCGGTTAATGAACAGAAAACAGGGAATGCCCGCCTCTTCAACCAGTCGCAGGTAAGGTGCGCACAGAACGGCGGCATTCGGGTCCGGTGGCACAACGATGACCGCCGCGTCCGAAATTGCCAAGGCCGGGCCGACATAGGCCAGGTTGTCGCCGCCACCGTCCACATCGACGGCGCACCAGGGCTCGCCCAAGTAAGAAAAACCGTGCAAATGCACGGTTCCGGATACGTCGAATGTGGTGGGTCGGTCGTCAAGGCGGCTAATGGCCTCGACCAGAGTGGTCTTGCCCGATTGGCTGGGGCCGAGGACGGTGAAAACGCGCATGGGTGTTGTCCCTCTTTCCGGTTGCAGAACGGCTGCGCGAAAGGGGTGGCCTGACGCGGATGCGTTGGCACGGGATGTCTTGTACTCGGCCTGCCTCGGGCGCGGGCGGGATGATGCCCGCCCTGCGAGTGTGGAAAAAACCGACCCGCCGCGTCAAGCCCTGTCCTCTTGTCGGGTCAGATTGCTGAGCTGTGGCCGGCTTTGCTCAGGTCATAGGCGTCAAAGCTGCGGGCGATCATACGGGTCAGCGCGCGCGCTTCGGGCGGAATGAACAGGCCGTCATCGGTGATCCGCAGAAAGCCGTCGAACGCGGCGTTGGCGTTTCTGTACATGTCCTGCAATGCAGTGGCCGAGATGTCGTGATCACGCAGAATCTCGGCCGAGCTGATGCGGAAATCGCACATCAGGGCTTCGATCAGCCGGGCGCGCAGAACGTCCTGCCCCTTGAACAGATGCCCGCGCGAGGTTGAGAAGCGGCCCTCTCGGATTGCTTTGGTATGGGCCGACGTCGCCGGCGCGTTCTGCGCGTATCCCTGCGGAAAGCGCGAGATTGAGCTGGCCCCGACGCCGATCAATATGTCGGCCTGATCATCAGTATAACCCTGAAAGTTCCGCCGCAGCCGGCCGGTCCGCAGTGCATGGGTCAGGCCGTCATCCTGCCTTGCAAAATGGTCGATGCCGATCTCGGCGTAATCGTCCCACATGAACAGGCGGCGTGCCGTGTCGAACAGGTCAAGCCGCTGTTCGGGGGTAGGCAGGGCATCCGACGGAATCAGCTGCTGGCGCTTGGCCATCCAGGGCACATGCGCATAGCCGTAAAGCGCCACCCGGTCCGGGCTGAGCGACAGCAATTTCTGCACGCTCTCCGTCATCCGGGTTTTGGTCTGGTGCGGTAGACCATACAGAATGTCCGCGTTCAGGCTGGCGATACCGCGTGCGCGGATCATGTCCACGGCCGCGCGGGTGGTGTCATAGCTTTGAATGCGTCCGATGGTTTTCTGGATTTCATCGTCGAAATCCTGAACGCCGATCGAGGCGCGGTTCATGCCGGCCTCGGCCAGCGCGTCCAGCCGGGCCTCATCAATCTCGTTCGGGTCGATCTCAACCGAAAATTCTGCATCCGGCCCCAGCGGCACCACATCCAGAATGCGGGCGGCCAGATCGCGCATCAGGTCGGGGTTCAGCAGGGTTGGCGTGCCGCCGCCCCAGTGCAGGCGCGACAGGGTGACGCCCGCGGGCAGGCGTTCGGCCAGCAGATCCAGTTCCGCCTTCAGGACATCCACATAGGCAATCACCGGGTTGTCCGTCTGCGTGCCCTGCGTCCGGCAGGCACAGAACCAGCACAGCCGGCGGCAGAACGGAACATGGATATACAGCGACACGGCGCTGCCCGGTTTGATCCCGGAAATCCAGTCAGCATAAAGGCTTGACCCCACATCGTTGCTGAAATGCGGGGCGGTGGGATAGCTTGTGTAACGCGGGACTTTCGCGTCAAATAGTCCAAGCTTGGCCAATTGTGGTTTCACTATCATGGCGATACCGTTAAAGGACGGCTCGCCTAGATACCTTGACCGAGATCAAGTGGAAACGTGCATGACACCGATTGTGAAATTCGACCATACGAACTGTGCAGATTGCCCAATCCGGCACCGGGCCGTGTGCGCCCATTGCGATGCGGACGAGCTGGAAGAGCTTGAAGGGATTAAATATTATCGCAGTTTCGAGGCCGGGCAGACGATTATCTGGTCCGGGGACCAGATGAATTTCGTGGGATCCGTCGTCTCGGGGATCGCTTCGTTGACGCAGACGATGGAAGACGGCCGCACGCAGATGGTGGGCCTTTTGCTGCCCAGCGATTTCGTAGGGCGGCCGGGGCGCGACACGGCGCCCTATGACGTGCAGGCGACAACCGATCTGGTCATGTGCTGTTTCCGCAAGAAACCGTTCGAGGAGCTGATGGGCAACACGCCCCACATTGCGCACCGGCTGCTGCAGATGACCCTGGATGAGCTTGATGCCGCCCGCGAATGGATGCTGGTTCTGGGCCGCAAGACCGCCCGCGAAAAGATCGCCAGCCTTCTGTCGATCATCGCCCGCCGCGATGCGTCGATCGGCCAAAACGGGAGCGCGGCACCGATCGTGTTCGACCTGCCCCTGACGCGCGAAGCGATGGCCGACTATCTCGGGCTGACGCTGGAGACGGTCAGCCGGCAGATTTCAGCCCTGAAAAAGGACGAGGTCATCACCCTGGAAGGCAAGCGCCATGTCACCATTCCGGATATGGGGCGCCTGATGGAAGAGGCGGGCGACGATTCGGATGGCGGGTTTCTGGTCTGAGCCCGTCATGGCGTGACTGGACGCGCAGGTCGTGATTTACTGACGCCCTGAGAAACAATGCGCAGGAGCAGGCCATGGTATTCAGTAGTATTCTGGCGATGTTGTTCATCGGCGCCGTTGCCGGATGGCTTTCGGGCAAGATCATGGAAGGCCGCGGGTTTGGCCTGGTCGGCAATATCATTGTCGGAGTCGTGGGCGCGTTTCTGGCCGGAACGATCTTTCCGGCGCTGGGGTTTGCCGTCGGTGGCGGATTGTTCTCTTCAATCCTCTTCGCCACGATTGGTGCAGTTATCCTGCTGTTTCTGATCGGGCTGGTGCGGCGCGGGTGAAAACCGCCCCGATGGGCGGTTTTTTTCTTCGGACACGCGCTGCCTAGTGGGCCAGAAATACCGGCACCAGGGATTGTTCCAGCATATTGCGGGTCGCACCGCCCAGAATCGCCTCGCGGAACCGGGAGTGGCCGTACGCGCCCATGACGATCATGTCCGCCTCGGTATCGGAGGCGTGGCGATTCAGGATATCCGACACCCGTGTCATGGTCTTGCTCAGCACGTCGATTTCGCATTTCACCCCATGGCGGGCCAGCATTTGCGACAGCATCCCCCCCGGATCCGAGCGGTCCGGCCCGTGGCGCGGCGGGTCGATCACCACGATGCGCACCAGTTCGGCCTGCTTCAGGAAGGGCAGCGCCCGGCGAATGGCGCGCATCGCTTCGACGCTTTCGTTCCATCCGATCAGGATCGTGCCCGGGCGCTCGACGGGTTTCGTATCATCCGGTGTGATCAGAACCGGCGCATGGCCCTCGAACATGGCCGCCTCGACGATGGGCTCGGCCTCGGCGCCGCGGTCTTCTCCGTAGGGTTGCGGCAGGATAACAAGGTCGGCGAACCGGGCACGGTGGGCGACATGGCGGCCGATATCGGCAATCTGTGCCACGCCGCTTTCCGCGGACCAGCGGATACTGGTCTTGGAAAGGTAGTCCTTTGCATGCGCCAGCAATTCGTCGGCCTCGGCATTGGCGCGGCTTAGTGTTTCCTGAAGGATCAGGGCGTTGGCCCCGGCATAGTAATACCCGGTCTGGCTGCGGTCGACGCCCAGGCAGAGGGTTTCGGCATGCGCGTCCTGCGCACCCGCAAGAGCCGCCATCTGCGTCAGCGCCAGCTCGCCCTGTTTGGCGTCTGTCATGACAGTGAGAAGGGATTTGTAAGCCATATTTTGACCTCTTGCCTTGGGGGCGTGTCGGGCTGCGGCCTGATGGCCCAGTTGTTTGTTTACGATTGTCACAGAAATCAGGCTATTGTCTTGACACAGATCAAAGCAGTTCTGGCCACTGTTCGACAAAACGGCAGCCAGTCAAAAGGGTCCTGCGACAAACAAGAATCGCGCGGGGCATGGCAAAGGGACGCAATATGTCAAATTACATCAAGCTGATCGTGCTTGGTCTGGTCGTGGTATTTGCCGCGATCGGAACCAATTATGCACGCGATTTGGCGTATCAGGTGCACGCAATTCTGGTGATGCTGATCGCCGGTGGGTTGTTCATCTGGACGCTTCGAAACACGGATGAGCCAGATATTCTTGTCGATCGTTCGGGAGAGTACATGGACGACGTGATCCGCTATGGCGTGATCGCGACCGCATTCTGGGGCGTTGTAGGATTTCTGGCAGGGACCTTCATCGCGTTCCAGCTGGCCTTTCCGGTGCTGAATTTCGAATGGGCGCAGGGTTATCTGAATTTTGGCAGATTGCGCCCGTTGCATACTTCGGCCGTTATTTTTGCCTTTGGCGGCAACGCGCTGATCGCGACCTCGTTCTATGTGGTGCAACGCACCAGCGCCGCGCGCCTGTGGGGTGGGAACCTCGCGTGGTTCGTATTCTGGGGCTACCAGCTGTTTATCGTGCTGGCGGCGACCGGTTATGTTCTGGGCGGCACTCAGTCCAAGGAATACGCCGAGCCCGAATGGTATGTTGATCTGTGGCTGACCATCGTCTGGGTTGCCTATCTGGCCGTTTACCTCGGCACGATCATCAAGCGGAAAGAGCCCCATATCTATGTGGCGAACTGGTTCTATCTGGCCTTCATCGTCACCGTCGCCATGCTGCATCTGGTCAACAACATGACCATCCCCGTCAGCATCTGGGGTTCGAAATCGGTCATTGTCTGGTCGGGTGTGCAGGACGCGATGATCCAGTGGTGGTATGGCCACAACGCCGTGGGCTTCTTCCTGACCGCGGGCTTCCTGGGCATGATGTATTACTTCATACCGAAACAGGCCGAGCGTCCGGTGTTCAGCTACAAACTGTCGATCATCCACTTCTGGGCACTGATCTTCCTGTATATCTGGGCCGGTCCGCACCACCTGCACTATACCGCGCTGCCCGACTGGGCCTCGACGCTGGGCATGGTGTTCTCGGTGATCCTGTGGATGCCTTCGTGGGGTGGTATGATCAACGGTCTGATGACCCTGTCGGGCGCCTGGGACAAACTGCGCACCGACCCGGTGATCCGGATGATGGTGATCTCGGTTGGCTTCTACGGCATGTCCACCTTTGAAGGGCCGATGATGTCGATCCGTGCAGTGAACAGCCTGTCTCACTACACCGACTGGACCATTGGTCACGTGCATTCGGGAGCTCTAGGCTGGAACGGCATGATCACTTTTGGTGCGCTGTACTTTCTGGTGCCTGTCCTGTGGAAGCGCGAGCGTCTGTATTCTCTGCAGATGGTCAGCTGGCACTTCTGGCTCGCCACCATCGGCATCGTGCTCTACGCCGCGTCGATGTGGGTCACCGGTATCATGGAAGGTCTGATGTGGCGCGAAGTGGATGCCAACGGCTTCCTGGTGAACTCGTTCGCCGACACCGTGGCTGCCAAGTTCCCGATGTACGTGGTGCGTGCGCTGGGCGGTGTCCTGTTCGTCGCCGGCTCGGTGATCATGTGCTACAACCTGTGGATGACTGTGCGGAAAGCGCCGGCCAAAGAGGCCAGCCTGACCGTCGCGGTCCCGGCTGAATAAGGAGGGCCGGAGCAATGGCAATTCTCGACAAACATAAGATCCTCGAGACCAACGCGACCCTCCTGCTGATCTTCAGCTTTCTGGTCGTGACCATCGGTGGCATCGTGCAGATCACCCCGCTGTTCTATCTTGAGAACACCATCGAAAAGGTGGAGGGCATGCGCCCTTACACCCCCCTTGAGATGGCGGGGCGTGAGATCTACATCCGCGAAGGCTGCTATGTCTGCCACAGCCAGATGATCCGCCCGATGCGGGATGAGGTCGAACGCTATGGCCACTATTCGCTGGCGGCCGAGTCGATGTACGATCACCCGTTCCAATGGGGGTCGAAGCGGACCGGGCCGGACCTGGCCCGTGTCGGTGGCCGTTATTCGGACCAGTGGCATATCGACCACCTGCGCGATCCGCAGTCGGTTGTGCCGGAATCGGTCATGCCGAAATACGGCTTTCTGGAGCATCGCAAGATCGACGGCAAATACATCGCTGACATCATGAAAGCCAACGCGGTTCTGGGCACGCCTTATACCGAAGAGATGCTGGAGAACGCGCAGGCCGACTTCCGCGCGCAGGCCGACCCGGACAGCGATTTTGACGGGTTGCTGGAACGCTATGGCGACAAGGTCAGCGTGCGCAATTTCGATGGTCAGCCCGAGCTGACCGAGGCCGACGCGATGGTCGCTTATCTGCAGATGCTGGGTACGCTGGTCGATTTCTCGACCTTCACCCCGGTCGCCAACCGCTGAAGGAGGGTGTGATGGAAGAATATACTCTCTTACGGCAGTTCGCGGACAGTTGGATGCTGCTTGTTCTGTTCGTCTTCTTCATTGGTATCGTGATCTGGGTGTTCCGCCCCGGTGCCAGCAAGGAATACAAGGACACCGCCAACATCCCGTTCCGGCACCAAGATAAACCGGCCACATCCGAGGAGGCGCGGAAATGAGCAAACCATCTGAAAAACTGCCGGGCGATCCAAACACAACCGGACATTCCTGGGATGGCATCGAAGAGTTCGACAATCCGATGCCGCGCTGGTGGCTGTGGACTTTCTACGCCACCATCTTCTGGGGCGTGATCTACACCGTCATGTACCCGGCATGGCCGCTGGTGCAATCGGCAACAGCCGGTGTGCTGGGCTGGTCGTCGCGGGCTCTGGTTCAGGAAGAGATGGTGGCGTTCGAAGAAGCCAACGCGCCGTGGAACGCCAAACTGGTGGAAACGCCGCTGGAAGACATCTCGAAGGATGCCGAGTTGCAGCAATATGCCGTCAACTCGGGCGGAGCGGTCTTCCGGACCTGGTGTGCTCAGTGCCACGGATCGGGTGCGCAGGGCGCGCCGGGTTTCCCGAACCTGCTGGATGACGCATGGCTTTGGGGCGGTTCGCTTGAGGATATCGAAACCACAATCGCCTATGGCATCCGGAACGAGGAAAGCGACGATGCGCGCTATTCCGAGATGCCGGCCTTTGGTGAAATCCTTGAAGGTGAAGAGATCACGCAGGTGGTTCAGTACGTCATGTCGCTGACCAATGCGCAAACCGACGACGCGGCAGCGCAGGCAGGCAAGGTTGTCTATGAGGACAATTGCGCGGTCTGCCATGGCGATGACGCCAAGGGCGATGTCTTTCAGGGCGCGCCGAACCTGACCGACGCGATCTGGCTTTACGGCGGCAGCGAAGAGGCGCTGACCGAGACGGTCACATACAGCCGCTTCGGCGTGATGCCCGCCTGGGAAAACCGTCTGACCGACGCGCAGATCCGCGCTGTAACGGCCTATGTTCACCAGTTGGGTGGCGGTCAGTAACGGCAAAAGAATACCTTCGTACGGCTTGCCGCCCGAAGGTTGCGGCACCGGCTGTTCCATCTGTTCGCGCGTTTCCTGAACAGCCGGTGCTTTTTTCGCAGATTACCGATCCGTTCCGATCCGGTCCAGAGGACCTGTCATTTCCGCCTGGAACGATCCGCGCGCGTGTCTTCTTTCCACCAGTGACTTTCCGGCAGCCATTCGCGTTTGCGTGTTTCGCCGCCCGTGTCCGTCTTGGTGGCGACCATGAAGGATTTTGCGAGAATTGAGAGCATCAGACCTCTCCTGAATTGGGTTTCGATTGAAACCAAGATTGACCCCGGGCCAGAGAAATGCGACTCAATTGGCATTTCAGTATGTAATCAGGGCTTACATATGGACTGGTTGAAGATGCCGCCCCTTGCGTCGCTAAAGGCCTTTTCTGCCTTTGCCGAGGCGGGAAATGTCGTTAGGGCCGGCGCGGCGCTGAATGTCAGTCATGCTGCCATCAGTCAGCAATTGCGCGCGCTGGAAAAGCATCTGGGCGCCGCTCTGCTGGACCGGAGCGGAAAGTCCCTGACCCTGACACCCCAGGGCGAGAAACTGGCCCGCGCCCTGCATCTTGGATTTGGCGCCATCGGAGACGCCGTGGCCGACCTGATGCAGCTTGCCGAAGACCGCCCCGTCCACGTCTCGCTGACCGCGTCATTTGCCGCATCCTGGCTGATGCCGCGACTGCCCGCGTTTCAGGCAGAGCATCCGGACATCCCTCTGGTGCTGGATCCGTCCCCCGCGCTGGTCAGCCTTGGGCCGGGTGGCGTGGACGTGGCGATCAGATATGGCACGGGAAACTGGTCCGGCGTGAACGCGCAGATGCTGCTGGCAAGCCCGATCGTGATCGTAGCCGCGCCATCTTTGCTGGACGGCAGGACCGCGATGACACCGGATGAACTGAGCCAGTTGCCGTGGCTTGAGGAACTCGGCACCACCGAGGCGACATCGTGGCTGGCGCGGCAGGGGGTCGCACACGGACCCCGTGCCGGGCGTATCGCTTTGCCGGGGAATTTGCTGCTGGACGGGTTGCGTGCCGGGCAGGGAGTAACCGTGACAGCGCGACATTTTGTCGAAGGTGACATTGCATCGGGCCGTCTTGTCGAACTGTTCCGCGAGCCCGGTGAGCGCGGCTATTTCGTTGTGACAGGGGATGCGGCCCTTCGTCCCTCGGTCAGAACTTTTGTTGGGTGGATCAGGCGGCAAGCTGCTAGGATGTGACAAAAGGTGTCTGTGCGATGCGCTTTTGACCCATGTCAAAGAGCCTATCTTTGTGATCTGGAACAAGACGCCCAAAAACAGCCACATCTGGAGCTTGCCCGTGAGCGATTCCGACCCCGCCCCCAGCCTGTACGCTGCAAGGGAGCCCATTTTTCCCCGGCGCGTTTCCGGACCGTTTCGCAACCTGAAATGGATCATTCTCGCGGTTACTCTGGGCATTTACTATGTCACGCCATGGATCAGGTGGGATCGTGGGCCAAGCCTGCCGGATCAGGCCGTCTTGCTGGATCTGGCAAATCGCAGGTTCTACTTCTTCTGGATCGAGATCTGGCCGCATGAATTCTACTTCGTGGCCGGCCTTCTGATCATGGCCGGTCTGGGTCTTTTCCTGTTCACCTCGGCGTTGGGGCGTGTGTGGTGCGGCTATGCCTGCCCACAGACCGTCTGGACCGATCTCTATATCCTTGTCGAGCGCTGGATCGAGGGCGACCGGAATGCCCGGTTGCGGCTGCATCGTCAGGAAAAGCTGGATTTCCGCAAGGTGCGGCTGCGGGTGACGAAATGGACCGTGTGGCTGCTGATCGGTCTGGCGACCGGGGGCGCTTGGGTTTTCTATTTTGCTGATGCGCCAACGCTGGCGCGTGATCTGGTCACAGGCAACGCGCATCCGGTGGCCTATACGACGGTTCTGATCCTGACCGGCACAACCTTCCTGTTCGGCGGGTTCGCGCGCGAACAGATTTGCATCTATGCCTGCCCGTGGCCCCGCATTCAGGCCGCGATGATGGACGAGGATACGCTGGTCGTCGGCTATCGCGAGTGGCGGGGCGAGCCGCGCGGCAAAGGCAAGCGCACGGCGGATTCCGAGCTGGGGGACTGCATCGACTGTATGGCCTGTGTGAATGTCTGCCCGGTGGGCATCGACATTCGGGACGGTCAGCAGTTGGAGTGCATCACCTGCGCGCTGTGTATCGATGCCTGCGATGATATGATGGCCAAGATCGGTAAGCCCCGGGGCCTGATCGACTATATGGCGCTGAGCGATGAGACCCGCGAACGGTCAGGTGAGCCCCCCAAGAGCGTGTGGAAGCATATTTTGCGGCCCCGCACGATCATGTATACAGGGCTTTGGGCGGCGGTTGGTTTCGCGATGCTGTTTGCCCTGTTCATCCGGTCCGATATCGACCTGACCGTGGCACCGGTGCGAAACCCGACATTTGTCACCCTGTCCGACGGCACGATCCGCAACACCTATGATGTGCGCCTGCGCAACAAACATGGCGAGGATCGTCTGTTTAAACTGTCGCTGGCCGGTGATCCGGCGATGCGGGTGGTGATCGAAGGGACAAACCTTGATACCGTCAACGTGACGGCGGACACGGCCCAGCTGCAACGCGTGTATATCCTTGCCTCCAAGGACACCGCTCCGGCCGGCGCGGATTCAACGCCGGTCCGCATCTGGGTCGAAGATCTGCAAAGCGGCGAGCGGGCCTATAAGGACACCACCTTTAACGGACGGGGAAACTGAGATGGCCGAGCGTCAATTTACCGGAAAGCACGCCCTGGCCGTATTTGTCGCCGCCTTCGGGGTGATCATCGCCGTGAATCTGGTTCTGGCCTATAACGCCGTCAAAACCTTTCCGGGACTTGAGGTCAAAAACTCTTACGTGGCCAGCCAGGAATTCAACGAGCGCCTGCAAGAACAGCAGGCGCTGGGGTGGACCATCCGTGCCGAGGTGTCGGGCGGTCTGCTGATCCTGCACATCACCGATCAGAACGGCGCCCCGGTTGAGGTCGCCGAACTGCAGGCCGTTGTCGGGCGCGCCACGCATGTGAAAGAGGATTTCTCGCCGGATTTCACCTTTGACGGACGCGCGTATGCAACCCCGGCTTCGTTGGGCAAGGGTAACTGGAACATCCGGCTGGTCGCCAAAGACGGAAACGGTGCCGAGTTCGCTCAGCGTGTTCCGCTGTATGTGAAAGGCTGAGGGGATGACGGCGCAGCTGACATCCGGCACCGCGGCCTGTCCGGGATGCATTGCCACCCCGGCGGAACCGGCCCCTGCCGCCCCCCGCGACGCGCAGATCGCGCTTTCCCTGCCGGACATTCACTGTTCGGCCTGCATTGCGAATGTCGAGCGTGAGCTGAACGCCCATCCCGGCGTCGAGGACGCGCGGGTGAACCTGACGCTCAAACGCGCCATGATCAAAGCCGCGCCGGATTTGCGCGCCGCCGATCTGATCCCCTTGCTGGAACAGGCCGGCTATGAGGCGCACGAGTTGGACCCCGGCGCCCTGTCGGCCACGCAGTCCGACAAGGCCGGGCGCGATCTGCTGATGCGGCTGGCGGTGGCCGGTTTTGCCACGATGAACGTGATGCTGTTGTCCGTATCGGTCTGGTCCGGGGCCACGGACGCGACGCGCGACATGTTCCACTGGATTTCAGCCGCCATCGCGCTGCCTGCGATTGCGTTTTCCGCGCAGCCTTTCTTTGCCAATGCCTGGTCGGCTTTGCGTGTCAAACGCCTGAACATGGATGTGCCGATCGTTCTGGCCATATTGCTGGCGCTGGTGACTTCGCTGTGGGAAACCGCACTCAGCGGTGAACACGCCTATTTTGACGCCGCCCTCACGCTGACCTTCTTTCTGCTGGCCGGGCGGTATCTGGATTACCGCACCCGCGCCGCCGCGCGATCTGCCGCCGAGGAACTGACAGCGCTGGAAGTGCCGCGCGCCATTCGTCTGGCCGATGGGGTCGAAGCCGAAGTCGCGGTTGCCGCGCTGTCGGTTGGCGACATGATCCTGGTCCGACCGGGCGGGCGCATGCCGGTGGACGGAGAGATCGTCTCGGGCCAATCCGAACTCGACCGGTCCCTGTTGACCGGGGAAACCCTGCCGGTATTTGCCGAGGCCGGGCAGGCCGTCAGCGCAGGTGAGGTCAACCTAACCGGCCCGCTGACGATCCGCGCGACGGCTGTAGGTGAAGATACGTCGCTGCACCGGATGGCCGATCTTGTTGCAATCGCCGAGTCGGGGCGGTCGCGCTATACCTCGCTGGCCGACAAGGCGGCCAAGCTCTATGCGCCGGGTGTTCATATCCTGTCCGCTCTCAGCTTTCTGGGCTGGTATATCTATTCCGGCGATATTCGCACCGCACTGAACATTGCGGCGGCGGTTCTGATCATCACCTGCCCCTGTGCGCTGGGTCTGGCGGTGCCGGCAGTGACCACGGCGGCCTCGGGCCGGCTGTTCCGCAAGGGGATGCTGATCAAACATGCCACCGCTCTGGAACGTCTGGCCGAGGTGGATACGGTGGTGTTTGACAAGACCGGCACGCTGACCTCCGGCGCACCCAAGCTGACCAATCTCAACGCCCATTCGCACGCCGATCTGGAAGTGGCGCTGGCATTGGCCGAAGGGTCGTCTCATCCGCTGTCTGTCGCGCTGGCGAAATCCGCCCGCGCGGCCGGAATCCAACCGGCGGATGTAACGGAGATTGCCGAGGTGCCCGGATACGGCGCGGAAGGTTCCTTCAATGGGCAACGCGTGCGTCTGGGCCGTGCGGCTTGGACAGGCGGTGAAGGGGGCAGCCAGACGGCAGCCTGGCTGTCCGTTGGCGCGCAGGCTCCGGTTGCGTTCCATTACGAAGACACCTTGCGCCCGGGGGCAGCGGAGGCCGTTCAGGCGTTCCGCCAGACAGGAAAAGACGTCATCCTGATCTCGGGCGATACGCAGGGCGCGGTTGAGACGCTGGCCGGCAAGCTGGGGATCGAAACCTGGATTGCGCAGGCGTTGCCGCAGGACAAGGCGGCGCATGTACAGGACCTGCGGGATCAGGGCCGCCACGTTCTGATGGTGGGCGACGGGCTGAACGACACGGCCGCGCTGGCGGCGGCGCATGTGTCGATCTCACCGGCCTCGGCGCTGGATGCGGCGCGGGTCGCCTCGGATATCGTGCTGCTGGGCAATGATCTGTCCCCGATTGCGGATGCCTGCACCACGGCGGTCAAGGCCACGAAACGGATTCGCGAGAACTTCCGCATCGCCACCGTCTATAATATCATTGCCGTGCCGCTGGCCGTGGCCGGGCTGGCCACACCCCTGATTGCGGCGCTGGCGATGTCGACCTCGTCGATCACCGTCTCTCTGAACGCCCTGCGGCTGAGGTAACCGAAATGGAAGTTCTGGCCTATCTGATACCGATTTCCCTGCTTCTGGGCGGGGTTGGCCTTGTGGCGTTCATCTACACGGTTCGCTCGAACCAGTATGACGACCCCGAAGGCGACGCACGGCGCATCCTGAGCGATGAATGGGACGATAAACCCAAGCCGTGACGCGATGCGTTGAGTGCCCTTGAAATTGCCGCAATGCCCGGTTATGTCCGGCCCATCCGCTAGCAGAGAGAACAAAGCCAAATGGCAACTATGAATCCGATCCAGTTCATTCAGCAAGTCCGTGCCGAAGTTGCAAAGGTCGTCTGGCCTACCCGGCGCGAGGTGCTGCTGACCACGGTCATGGTGTTCATCATGGCGGCGTTGACCGCCGTGTTCTTCGCGCTGGTCGATCTGGGCATTCGCGGCGGTCTGCAGCTGATCCTGGGCGCGTTCGGTTAAGCCCGTTCCGGCACGGCGGAAACGCCACTGCCCCCTTGCGCAGCGCGCGATGTCAGAGTAGGTGACGCGGAACTATTCGGAATGGGCGTGCGGCGATTCGGGCTGTGCGCCGCTTTTTATTCCGGGTGACGTGACAGAATTTTCAATTACGGGTGCGGACCGAACTCGGGACGCGCCGAAGGCAAACAAGGACGACAGGTTCATGGCGAAACGGTGGTACTCGGTCAGCGTTCTTTCGAATTTCGAAAAGAAGATCGCAGAGCAGATCCGCACGTCCGTGGCCGAGCAGGGCCTTGAGGACGATATCGACGAAGTTCTGGTGCCCACCGAAGAGGTGATCGAAGTGCGCCGGGGTAAAAAAGTCACGACCGAACGCCGCTTCATGCCCGGTTATGTGCTGGTGCATATGGAGATGTCCGATCAGGGCTATCACCTGGTGAACTCGATCAACCGCGTCACCGGTTTCCTGGGCCCGCAGGGCCGCCCGATGCCGATGCGCGATGCCGAGGTGAACCAGATCCTCAACCGCGTTCAGGAAGGTGAAGAAGCGCCCAAGCTGATGATCACCTTCGAGGTCGGCGAGAAGGTCAAGGTCAATGACGGCCCGTTCGAGGATTTCGACGGCATGGTCGAAGGCGTGGACGACGAGAACCAGAAGCTGAAGGTGTCGGTCTCGATCTTCGGCCGCGAAACCCCGGTCGAGCTGGACTTTACGCAGGTGACCAAGCAGGGCTGATCGAATTCTGCAGAAACGAAATACGGGGCGTCCTTTGGGCGCCCTTTTCATTCAAGGCCCTTGGATGCGCCAAACAGTCTGATCTTTGCCGAAACCCTTCAGGGATACGGTTCCGACCCGTTCGCATTCTTCCGGCAGAATTGCCGCCGCTGCCGCGGATAGCACGTTGTCGCAATCCAGTTCGGTTGCAGCCGAAACCAACCGCGCCGTCAAATTCACATCCGGGCCGATTGCCGTAAAATCCAGACGGTCTCCACCACCGATATTGCCATAGTGAAAACGACCGTAATGGATCGCTGTTCGCACGCCGATCTTGTCGTCGAAGTCGGCAGCATTCAGTGCCTCACGGCCTTCGCGCACAGCCGACGCGGCGGCCTTGAGTTGTTCCTCCGGAGGTAACGTCTCGCTGGTCGGAAAGATGGCAAAAAAACCGTCCCCCATGAATTTTAGTATCTCGCCCCCCTGATCCATTACCGAGGGGGCCAGACAATCGAACGTATTGTTGAGCAGGCGGACAAGCGCGTCGCCCGAGACCGAATTCGATAGGCGGGTGAACCCCTTGAGATCGGCAAACAGGATAACGGCCTCAATTTCACCGCCATCGCCGCGATGTACCTTGCCGTCCAATATTTGTGCCCCGCTGTTGCGACCGACATAGGTTGACAGAAGATAGGTGGCGTCCAGCCGCAGCATGTAAGCCTCGGTCAACCGCGCCAACGGGCCACGAACCCTTTCCAGAATCGCCAGATCCCGGTCCGAGAAACCGCCGGGCGAGGCGCTCGACCAGGTGCAGACATGCGTGTCACCATTGATGTAGATGAGCGGCTGCGCCAGATAATCGGTGAACCCTTGCTCGCGAAGTTCTCCGACAATGATGTAGTCTTCGGGGCAGTTGGGGTCTTCCAGATGGCGGCGAATGGACACTTTACGTTCAATGACGTGTGGCAGTGGGTTTTCAGTATAAATCTCGGTCGTGAAAATCTGAGACGGTGCGTCGATACGGTCAACGCCGCTACCCGTCTTCCAGATAAATCTGCGCCCGGTCAGGTTTGGGTGCATAGTCCAGATGAACAGACCAAACCGGTCGATCGCGACACCTGCGTCCAGCAAACGCGCGCAGATACCTTCGATGATATCGACAGCGTTGGCCGCAGGCCGGGCACCGTTGACCATCCATTCGATCAAGGCGTCTATCTTCTTCGTCTGCTGCGTGTTTTCTGACATGCCGCACGAACCGTAGGTTTCACCTGGGCGCAACCGATCGGGATTTCGGCGCGCATGGTCTGGATTTTGGCGGTCTTGTACCGCAACATCAAGCTTCGGCCATGGCACTGTACAGCGTGCAAAAAACGTCTTGCCAATTCTGTGCCGGGCTAGTATGGCCCAGCGTTGTTGTCAAAGGCAGCAATCCCTGTGGAAGGCGAGGCGCGCGCGCGCGGCGGACCGAACCACATCACACATATCTTTCGGGTCGCGACCTGAAAGAGTTGAGCAAGGAGAAACCAAATGGCCAAGAAGCTTGCTGGTACAATGAAGCTGCAGGTTCCTGCAGGTCAGGCGAACCCGTCGCCGCCAGTTGGTCCGGCGCTGGGTCAGCGCGGCATCAACATCATGGAATTCTGCAAGGCGTTCAACGCCAAGACCGCAGACATGGAGCCCGGCGCTCCGTGCCCGACCGTGATCACCTATTATCAGGACAAGTCCTTTACCATGGACATCAAGACGCCGCCCGCGTCTTACTACCTGAAAAAAGCGGCTGGTCTGAAGCCGGTTGGCAAGCGTAACCGTCCCCGTGGCGCGGAAAACCCCGGTCGTGAGACCGTGGCAACCGTGACCTCGAAGCAGGTTCGTGAAATCGCCGAAGCCAAAATGAAAGATCTGAACGCCAATGACGTCGAAGGCGCAATGCAGATCATCCTGGGCTCGGCCCGCTCTATGGGCATCGAGGTGAAGTAAGATGGCAAAACTCGGTAAACGTACCCGCGCTGCGCGCGAAGCTGTCGCTGGCAAGGAAAACCTGTCGGTGGACGAAGCAGTTGCCCTGGTCAAAGCCAACGCAACTTCGAAATTCGACGAGACCATCGAAATCGCTCTGAATCTGGGCGTTGACACCCGTCACGCAGACCAGATGGTGCGTGGCGTTGTCGGCCTGCCGAACGGCACCGGTAAAGCGATGCGTGTTGCTGTATTTGCTCGTGGCCCCAAGGCAGACGAAGCAAAAGAAGCTGGCGCAGATATCGTTGGCGCAGAAGACCTGATGGAAACCATTCAGGGCGGCACCATCGAATTCGATCGCTGCATTGCCACCCCTGACATGATGCCGATCGTCGGTCGTCTGGGTAAGGTTCTGGGCCCCCGCAACCTGATGCCGAACCCCAAGGTCGGCACCGTGACCATGGACGTGAAAGCGGCCGTGGAAGCAGCCAAGGGCGGTGAAGTTCAGTTCAAGGCGGAAAAAGGCGGCGTTGTGCACGCCGGTGTTGGCAAAGCGTCCTTCGACGAAGCCAAGCTGGTTGAAAACGTCCGTGCCTTCATCTCGGCCGTGGCCAAGGCCAAGCCGTCGGGCGCCAAAGGCACCTACATGAAGAAAATCGCGCTGAGCTCGACCATGGGCCCGGGCGTGACCCTGGACGTGGCGGCCGCTGCGGGCGAATAAACCCCAGCCGGATACGTTGTAAAATGAGCCCGGGCCGCTGATGCGACCCGGGCTTTTTGTTTCCCCTTCCGCTCAGGCACGGCGAATCTATTCGGTTTGGAAGGCGATGCGCAGGCGGTTGTTCAGCCGCTGACGCCGGTCCTCTTCATAGGCGGAACACTTGTGATCGGTCTGCCATAAAGCCAGCCAGTCTTTCAGCAATCGTCCACGGATGCAGAAATCCAGAATCCCGAAATGGACAGGGTGTCGATAGCGCCGGAAGAACATGTCCTTATTGACCTTCAGGATACCGCTGCGGTCCACATCTTTCGGATCAGCGTCGCGGAAGATGTCGGATTTCAGGAAGTCAACGATGTCGTAGACGGCCAGTTTTGCGCGTGCCTCGGTGAAATCCAGCCCGATCATTTCACCTTGGCCGACAATCAGGTTCTGGCCGTGGAAATCCCCGTGCGAAAAGACCTGCGTTTCCGGGATGCCTTTCAGATGCTGTGCGTCTTTTTCCAGCATCTTGGCCATGAGGCGGCCTGACCGCTGGACCTCGGGCGGTACCGCGCGCAGCAGCGCCTGAATGCCGTCAATCATCCAGCGCGGCCGGAACCCGTATTCCCTGGCGGGTTCAAAACCGTGCAGGTCGTGCAGCCAGGCCCCGGCGCGACGGTAGATCTGCGCCACCTGTTCAGCATCCGTGCTGTTGTGGATCACATCGACAGCGGTGGGCCGGTCGATGAATTCGGTCACAAAAAACGCGCCTCCGGGGGACAGGTATTGGGGGCGTACAACGCGGGAGGTCCGGTGCTGGTCGAAATACTCACACAATCTGGTCAGAAGTTCGAATTCCTGCCGCAGCCGGCCTGAATCGGGTGAGGCGGTATCGACTTTTAGCGCATAAGCCTGTGCCGGATCCTGCACTTTCAGCACCATGCGCGTGTCGGGGAAGTCATGCGACCGGTAAACGCAGTCGAACTCAAACGAAGCGCCCCCGCCGACCTGACGAAAGAACTCTTCGACAAATTCAGTGGCGTGTCGGTGTTCTTCGTCGGAAAGGGTCAGCATTTGTGGGTGGATCAGGTAGGATCTTATGGGGAAAACAGCGGCTTTTGTTGACAGGACCCCAGTGCGCGTCGCATGTCAATCGCCGACCTCCGCAGGGGCCTGGCGGCACGGTCCTGCCAATCCGCCGAATACGGTAATTTTGCCCTTGGAAACCCCCTCCAACTGCCCTATGAAGACCTGCGGAGTAAAGCGTGCGATTCGTCGTGCGCTTTATTTCGTTTCGTCCAAGACGGTGGGTGGGGCCATCCGGTTCCTTAATTCCCTGCCTGAGACGGGTAAGACCAAAGAATTCTGAGGGTCACGATCCTCGGGCGAGTTTTGGCCAATCCCGTAACAACGGACCTGAACGCCGGAGTGAAAGCTGCGGCAAATATGAGCCGGGGTGAGATTTCACCCCTAACTTGGAGAGAACTGTGGATAGAGCCCAGAAAGAGAAAGTGGTCGAGGAACTCGGCCAGATCTTCGAAAGCTCTGGCGTCGTGGTGGTTTCGCACTACGCTGGTCTGACAGTTGCCGAGATGCAGGACCTTCGCGCACGTGCTCGTGACGCGGGTGGCGCCGTGCGTGTTGCCAAGAACAGGCTCGCCAAAATCGCCCTTGAGGGTAAGCCGTGTGAAAGCATGGCCGACCTGCTGACAGGGATGACCGTTCTGACCTATTCCGAGGACCCCGTGGCAGCAGCCAAGGTAGCCGAGGACTTCGCCAAGGATAACAAGAATTTTGAGATCCTCGGCGGTGCAATGGGCGAGAACGCTCTGGACCGCAAAGGCGTCGAAACAGTTTCGAAAATGCCGTCTCGTGAAGAGCTTATTGCTTCGATCGTGGGCTGCATTGGCGCACCTGCTTCGAACATCGCCGGCGCGATTGGCGCACCTGCAAGCAACATCGCAAGCATCCTTTCCACCATCGAAGAGAAGGCGGAAGCTGCGTAAGCGGTTGGCACTGAATGATCTGCGTAGGGCATTTGCCCTGACGTTGGAACACACACTGTAAACGGAAAGAGCTGATACAATGGCTGATCTGAAAGCACTCGCAGAAAGCATCGTGGGTCTGACCCTGCTGGAAGCACAAGAACTGAAAACCATCCTCAAAGACGAATATGGCATCGAGCCCGCAGCCGGCGGCGCAGTTGTCATGGCAGCCGGTGGCGACGCCGGTGGCGCAGCTGAGGAAGAAAAAACCGAATTCGACGTCGTTCTGAAGAACGCCGGCGCTTCGAAAATCAACGTGATCAAAGAAGTTCGCGGCATCACCGGTCTGGGCCTGAAAGAAGCCAAGGAACTGGTCGAAGCTGGCGGCAAGATCAAAGAAGCTGTGTCGAAAGACGAAGCCGAAGAGATCAAAGGCAAGCTGGAAGCAGCTGGCGCCGAGGTCGAACTGGCCTAAGCCTGACTATTGGTGCAATTCGGTTGCACCGCAGAATTTGGCTGGGTCCGGAGAAATCCGGGTCCAGCCGAACCTGTCTTAGAAAGGGCCTCAACGGGTTGGGGCGTTTTCTAAGACGCGGTTCGCGGATCGGGAGGCCGCCACTCGGGACGGTGGCCATGAATTGATCCGGACGTGTCGTCTCTAATGTGCAAGGCGCCGGGGCCCGACGGTGTCTTTGCCCGCTGAGAACATCGAAAGGTGACATCTGACATGGCTCAAACGTTCCTTGGCCAGAAACGTCTTCGCAAATATTACGGCAAAATCCGCGAAGTGCTGGAGATGCCGAACCTCATCGAGGTACAGAAATCTTCTTATGATCTTTTCCTGCGCTCCGGCGATGCAGAACAGCCCACTGACGGCGAAGGCATCAAAGGCGTGTTTCAGTCGGTTTTCCCGATCAAGGATTTCAACGAAACCTCCGTTCTGGAGTTTGTGAAATACGATCTGGAAAAACCCAAATACGACGTTGAAGAGTGCATGCAGCGCGACATGACCTACAGCGCGCCGCTGAAGGTCACCCTGCGTCTGATCGTGTTCGATGTCGATGAGGACACCGGCGCCAAGTCGGTCAAGGACATCAAGGAACAGGACGTGTTCATGGGCGACATGCCCCTGATGACCCCGAACGGGACGTTCATCGTGAACGGCACCGAGCGTGTGATCGTCAGCCAGATGCACCGCTCGCCCGGTGTGTTCTTTGACCACGACAAGGGCAAGACCCATTCCTCGGGCAAGCTGCTGTTTGCCTGCCGCATCATCCCGTACCGCGGCAGCTGGCTGGACTTTGAGTTCGACGCCAAGGACATCGTGTTCGCCCGGATCGACCGTCGCCGCAAACTGCCGGTGACCACGCTGCTTTATGCGTTGGGCCTGGATCAGGAAGGCATCATGGATGCCTATTACAACACCGTCTCTTACAAGCTGGACAAGAAGAAAGGCTGGATCACGCCGTTCTTCCCCGAGCGTGTGCGCGGGACCCGTCCGACCTATGATCTGGTTGACGCGAAATCCGGTGAAGTGATTGCCGAAGCAGGCAAGAAAGTCACCCCGCGCGCAGTCAAGAAGCTGATCGACGAAGGCACCGTCACCGACCTGCTGGTTCCGTTCGATCACATCGTCGGCAAGTTTGTCGCCAAGGACATCATCAACGAAGAAAACGGTGCGATCTATGTCGAGGCCGGTGATGAACTGACCCTGGAATACGACAAGGATGGCGACCTGATCGGCGGCACCGTCAAGGAACTGCTGGATGCGGGCGTCACCGACATTCCGGTTCTGGACATCGACAACGTCAATGTTGGCCCCTACATGCGCAACACCATGGCTCAGGATAAGAACCTGAACCGTGAAAGCGCGCTAATGGACATCTACCGCGTCATGCGCCCGGGCGAGCCGCCCACCGTCGAGGCGGCGTCGGCCCTGTTCGACACCCTGTTCTTCGACAGCGAGCGCTATGATCTGTCTGCCGTTGGCCGTGTGAAGATGAACATGCGTCTGGCTCTGGACGCGCCGGACACCCTGCGCACTCTGCGCCGCGAAGACATCGTGGCCTGCATCAAGGCGCTGGTGGAACTGCGTGACGGCAAAGGCGATGTGGACGATATCGACCACCTCGGCAACCGCCGTGTGCGTTCGGTCGGTGAACTGATGGAAAACCAGTATCGCGTCGGCCTGCTGCGCATGGAGCGCGCGATCAAAGAGCGTATGTCGTCGGTCGAGATCGACACCGTCATGCCGCAGGATCTGATCAACGCGAAACCGGCTGCGGCTGCTGTCCGCGAATTCTTCGGCTCGTCGCAGCTGTCGCAGTTCATGGACCAGACCAACCCGCTGTCCGAGGTTACCCACAAACGCCGTCTCTCGGCGCTTGGCCCGGGTGGTCTGACGCGGGAGCGTGCGGGCTTTGAGGTTCGCGACGTACACCCGACCCACTATGGCCGGATGTGCCCGATTGAAACGCCCGAAGGTCCGAACATCGGTCTGATCAACTCGCTGGCCACCTTCGCCCGCGTGAACAAGTATGGCTTCATCGAGACACCCTACCGCGTCGTCAAAGACGCCGAGGTGACCGATGAGGTTCACTACATGTCCGCGACCGAGGAAATGCGTCACACCGTGGCGCAGGCAAACGCGACGCTGGATCAGAACGGCAAGTTCATCAACGATCTGGTTTCGACCCGTCAGGCCGGTGACTACACTCTGGCTCCACGCGAGAATGTGGACCTGATCGACGTGTCGCCGAAACAGCTGGTTTCGGTCGCGGCATCGCTGATCCCGTTCCTTGAAAATGACGACGCTAACCGCGCTCTGATGGGCTCGAACATGCAACGTCAAGCGGTTCCGCTGCTGCGGGCCGAGGCACCGCTGGTCGGTACCGGGATCGAGGAAAAGGTCGCGATCGACTCAGGCGCTGCGATCCAGGCGAAACGCGCCGGTATCATCGACCAGGTCGATGCCCAGCGTATCGTTATCCGCGCCACCGAGGATCTGGAACTGGGCGACGCTGGCGTTGACATCTATCGTCTACGCAAGTTCCAGCGTTCGAACCAGAACACCTGCATCAACCAGCGTCCGCTGATCAAGGTGGGTGACACCGTCCAGAAAGGCGAAGTCATTGCTGATGGTCCGTCGACCGATATGGGTGAGCTGGCCCTTGGTAAGAACGTGGTCGTCGCATTCATGCCGTGGAACGGTTACAACTACGAAGACTCGATCCTGATCTCGGAACGTATCGCGCGTGACGACGTCTTTACCTCGGTCCATATCGAGGAATTCGAAGTCGCCGCCCGTGACACCAAGCTGGGCCCGGAAGAGATCACCCGCGACATTCCGAACGTCGGTGAAGAAGCGCTGCGCAACCTCGACGAGGCGGGCATCGTTTACATCGGTGCGGATGTTGAGCCGGGCGATATTCTGGTCGGCAAGATCACTCCGAAGGGCGAAAGCCCGATGACCCCGGAAGAAAAACTGCTGCGCGCCATCTTTGGTGAGAAAGCATCTGACGTGCGCGACACCTCGCTGCGCGTGAAGCCGGGCGATTACGGTACGGTCGTCGAGGTCCGCGTCTTCAACCGCCACGGCGTCGAAAAAGACGAGCGTGCGCTGCAGATCGAGCGTGAGGAAGTCGAACGTCTGGCCCGTGACCGGGACGACGAGTTGGCGATCCTGGACCGCAACATCTATGCGCGTCTGCAAGGCCTGATCCTGGGTAAAACCGCTGTCAAAGGCCCGAAAGGCGTCAAGGCAGGCTCGGTGATCACCGAGGACCTGCTGGAAACCCTGACCCGTGGTCAGTGGTGGCAGCTGGCGCTGGAAGGTGAGCAGGACGCACAGATCGTCGAGGCTCTGAACGAGCAGTACGAAGTGCAAAAGCGTGCTCTGGACGCCCGTTTTGAGGACAAGGTCGAGAAAGTCCGTCGTGGCGACGACCTGCCGCCGGGTGTGATGAAGATGGTCAAAGTCTTCATCGCCGTGAAGCGCAAGCTGCAGCCGGGCGACAAGATGGCCGGTCGTCACGGGAACAAAGGTGTGATCTCCAAGGTTGTTCCGATGGAAGACATGCCGTTCCTGGCCGATGGTACGCCGGTCGACTTCTGTCTGAACCCGCTGGGTGTGCCTTCGCGTATGAACGTTGGTCAGATCCTTGAAACCCATATGGGTTGGGCCGCGCGCGGTCTGGGTCTGAACATCGATGAGGCTCTGGGTGAATACCGCCGGTCCGGCGATCTGACCCCGGTACGCGAAGCGATGAAGCTGGCCTATGGCGAGGATGTCTACGAAGAAGGCATCACCGGTCTGGACGAAGATGGCCTGATCGAGGCCGCGGGCAACGTGACCCGCGGTGTTCCGATCGCAACCCCGGTCTTTGACGGTGCCAAAGAGGCTGACGTCAACGACGCGCTGGTGCGTGCGGGCTTCTCGGAAAGTGGTCAGTCGGTTCTGTTTGACGGTCGTACTGGTGAGCAATTCGCACGCCCCGTCACCGTGGGCATCAAGTACCTGCTGAAACTGCACCACCTTGTGGATGACAAGATCCACGCGCGTTCGACCGGGCCGTACAGCCTGGTGACCCAGCAGCCGCTGGGCGGTAAGGCGCAGTTCGGTGGTCAGCGCTTTGGTGAGATGGAGGTCTGGGCTCTGGAAGCTTACGGCGCCGCCTACACCCTACAGGAGATGCTCACCGTGAAATCGGATGACGTCGCCGGCCGGACCAAGGTCTATGAGTCGATCGTCAAGGGCGAGGATAACTTTGAAGCGGGCGTACCGGAATCGTTCAACGTTCTGGTTAAAGAAGTCCGTGGCCTCGGCCTGAACATGGAGCTTCTGGACGCAGTTGAGGACGAAAGCTGAGGGCGAGCCCCTTTGTGTTTTCTACTCTTTTCGGGATGGGCGGCCAGCCCATCCCCAACCGCCAGATCATGAGGGTTCTGAATGAGCCATAACATGTTCATAAGCCAGCTCGGGAATGGTTCCTTGTCAAACATCTGCCCAGATCGGGGATGTGTGTAATGGCAGGCACCGTTCATAGCACTGGAACTGAGCCTTCGGGTTCGGGAGTCGCCGCTGTGTTCAAGGACACGGTGCTTCTGGTTGTAGCCGAAGCAGACAATGACAAGTACATTCCGGCAGTTCTTGAAAACGTAGATCAGTTCTGGCCGGGCCATCCGGACTATGTCATCGCGACGGATGGTGATCTTCCCGGGTTGAATGCCTGGCAGTTCTCCGAGTCCACATATCTGCGAATGCTGGCAGGCGCGGTCCGGCAGATTCGGAAGGACCACCCGCAAGCGCGCTATGTCTTTTTGCTGCAGGACAAATATTGCCCTCTGGCCCCGGTCGATACAGCGATGCTGGAAGCAGCAATGCAGGAAGTTGTCGAACGGGATCTGAAATACGTGCTGTTTCAGTGGCCCGGCGACTTCCGGATCGCCCTGGACGCAAAGGTCAGCCCGTCCATCGTTGCTGACGGCATCGAACTTGATGCGATGAAGCCGAACTGGGAAGCGGTGAACTCGCTTGCTCCTGCAATTTGGGAAATTGATCACCTTTCGTGGATTGTCGAAACCAAAATTAGCCAGGATTACAGCACCACTCGGCATTTTCAGCAGCCCATGCCAGGGAATACAGCTGTTCACTATATGAAAAGCTCTGGGTGGCCGACGCTGGATCACGGCTTCGCGGAAGATGGGCAAATCAACCCGAAGGCTGTGACCAGAAAGTACTTTCCTGTTTCTGCTTTGGTCTCACAACTGCGCGTTGATTATTGCGGTGAAGACAATCTGAAGAAAGCACGCCGGAAATATGGTGTTGGAAAGATTGCCCACCGTTTCCACGAGCGTGCGGAACGTCGTCGCAAGTGGAAGGAACTTATCGGTCGTAAACATACTGATGGTCCTGCCGCGGTGTTTGACGACACGGTTCTGCTTGTCACGACATATTCAAGAAATGAGCACTATATCCCTGCGATACGCGAGACGATCGGAATGTTGTGGCCGGGACATCCTGAATGTGTCATCGCAACAGATGGCGATCTGGATACGCCCGAGACAATTAGGTTCGAAGATGTATCCTTCGTCGAGTTGTTGGTGGCGGCTGTCCGCAAGATCAAAAAGGATCGGCCGAACACGCGCCACGTGTTCCTGATGCTTGAAGACCTTTGCCCGCTGTGGCCGGTTGACACTCAGAAGGTCGAGACGGCCATGCTGAAAGTTCGCAAGCATGGGCTGAAGTACGTACTGTTTCCCTGGCCGGGTGAGTTCAGTTGGACATTTGACCGCACATCCGCGCCAACTTTCGTTGGGCCGGAAGTCGAACTGGTTCCTATGCAGAAGGACTGGGAAGCCCCGAATTCGCTGGTGACCGCGATTTGGGAAATTGACCACCTTCTGTGGCTGGCCGAGCAGAAGCTCGCTGTCGGTATCAATGACCCCTGGGGTTTTGAGCATGCTTTGCCTCAGAACCCTCATCCGCATTACATGCAGATGAATGGCTGGCCCACTGTACAGGACGGCTTCTTTGTCCGCGGAGAGCTTAACCCATTGGCGGTGACAAACGAAAAATTTCCGCCCACACCCATAGCCGCAATGCTTCGCAAGGAGTATTGCGGAGTCAACAACTTGCAAATTGCCCGATTGAAATATGGCCTGACGGCACTTTCCGGCCGCGTCAAAGAGCGTAAAGAGCGCAAACGTGGACTGAATGCCAAACCGACTGAAATGGCCAAATCTGCTGGAGACCTGTGATGAACCAGGAATTGACTCAAGGAAACAATCCTTTCAACCCGCTGACCCCGCCGAAGGTATTCGACGAGATCAAGGTCTCATTGGCCAGCCCGGAACGCATCTTGTCCTGGTCCTATGGTGAGATCAAGAAACCCGAAACCATCAACTACCGGACGTTCAAACCCGAGCGTGACGGTCTGTTCTGCGCGCGTATCTTTGGCCCGATCAAAGACTACGAATGTCTGTGCGGCAAATATAAGCGGATGAAATATCGCGGGGTTGTCTGCGAAAAGTGCGGTGTGGAAGTCACCCTACAGAAAGTCCGCCGCGAGCGTATGGGCCACATCGAACTGGCCGCGCCGGTCGCACATATCTGGTTCCTGAAATCGCTGCCGTCCCGCATCGGTCTGATGCTGGACATGACGCTGCGCGATCTGGAACGCGTTCTGTACTTTGAAAACTATGTCGTCATCGAGCCCGGTCTGACCGACCTGACCTACGGCCAGATGCTGACCGAAGAAGAGTACATGGATGCGCAGGATGCCTATGGCATGGACGCGTTCACCGCCAATATCGGTGCCGAAGCCATCCGCGAGATGCTGGCCCAGATCGATCTGGAAGCCGAAGCTGAGCAGCTGCGCGCTGACCTGGCCGAAGCAACCGGCGAGCTGAAACCGAAGAAGATCATCAAGCGTCTGAAGGTTGTTGAATCCTTCCTCGAGTCGGGCAACCGGCCCGAGTGGATGGTGATGACCGTGATCCCGGTCATTCCGCCGGAACTGCGTCCGCTGGTTCCGCTGGATGGTGGCCGTTTCGCGACTTCGGATCTGAACGATCTGTATCGCCGCGTCATTAACCGGAACAACCGTTTGAAGCGTCTGATCGAATTGCGTGCGCCTGACATCATCGTCCGCAACGAAAAGCGGATGCTGCAGGAATCCGTTGACGCTCTGTTCGACAACGGCCGTCGTGGCCGCGTGATCACCGGCGCCAATAAACGTCCGCTGAAATCGCTGTCGGACATGCTGAAGGGTAAGCAGGGCCGCTTCCGTCAGAACCTTCTGGGGAAACGCGTCGACTTCTCGGGCCGTTCGGTCATTGTGACCGGTCCGGAACTCAAGCTGCACCAGTGTGGTCTGCCCAAGAAGATGGCGCTGGAGCTGTTCAAGCCGTTCATCTACTCGCGCCTTGAAGCCAAGGGTCTGTCTTCGACCGTGAAACAGGCGAAGAAACTGGTCGAGAAAGAGCGTCCCGAAGTCTGGGATATCCTCGACGAGGTGATCCGCGAACACCCTGTCATGCTGAACCGTGCACCGACGCTGCACCGTCTTGGCATTCAGGCGTTCGAGCCGGTCCTGATCGAAGGTAAAGCGATCCAGCTGCACCCGCTGGTCTGTTCGGCCTTTAACGCCGACTTCGACGGGGACCAGATGGCCGTACACGTCCCGCTGAGCCTTGAAGCGCAGCTGGAAGCGCGTGTTCTGATGATGTCGACGAACAACGTTCTGTCGCCTGCAAACGGTGCGCCCATTATTGTCCCGTCGCAGGATATGATTCTGGGTCTGTACTACGTGACTCTGGAACGCGAAGGCATGCCGGGTGAAGGCAAGGTATTCGGCTCGATCGAAGAAGTTCAGCACGCGCTGGACGCGGGTGAGGTGCATCTGCACTCGAAAATCACCGCGCGGATCACGCAGATCGATGACGAAGGCAACGAAGTTCAGAAGCGTTATGAAACCACTCCGGGCCGTCTGCGTCTGGGTGCGTTGCTGCCGATGAACAACAAGGCGCCGTTCGAGTTGGTCAACCGCCTGCTGCGGAAGAAAGAAGTGCAGCAGGTGATCGACACCGTCTACCGCTACTGTGGTCAGAAAGAGTCGGTCATCTTCTGTGACCAGATCATGTCGATGGGCTTCAAAGAAGCGTTCAAGGCGGGCATCTCGTTCGGTAAGGACGACATGGTCATTCCGGATGACAAGTGGGGCATCGTTGATGACACCCGCGGTCAGGTGAAGGACTTTGAACAGCAGTACATGGACGGCCTGATCACTCAGGGCGAAAAGTACAACAAAGTTGTCGATGCCTGGTCGAAGTGTAACGACCGCGTCACCGAGGCGATGATGAGCACGATCTCATCTTCGGATCGGGCAGAGGACGGGTCCGAGCAGGAGCCGAACTCGGTCTACATGATGGCCCACTCGGGTGCGCGTGGCTCGGTCACTCAGATGAAACAGCTGGGCGGTATGCGTGGCCTGATGGCCAAGCCGAACGGCGACATCATCGAGACACCGATCATCTCGAACTTCAAGGAAGGTCTGACCGTTCTTGAATACTTCAACTCGACCCACGGTGCCCGTAAGGGTCTGTCGGATACCGCGCTTAAGACGGCGAACTCGGGTTACCTGACCCGTCGTCTGGTGGACGTCGCGCAGGACTGCATCGTTCGTGAGATCGATTGCGGCACCGAGCGTGCGATCACTGCAGAAGCCGCCGTCAACGACGGTGAGGTTGTCGCCTCGCTGGCCGAGCGTATTCTGGGCCGTGTGGCTGCCGACGATATCCTGCGTCCGGGTACAGATGAGGTGATCGTGGCCGCTGGTCAGCTGATCGACGAGCGCATGGCGGACACAATTGATGAGGCCGGCGTTCAGTCGACCCGCATCCGTTCGCCTCTGACCTGTGAGTCCGAGGAAGGCGTCTGTGCAACCTGCTACGGTCGTGACCTTGCACGCGGTACCATGGTGAACACGGGTGAGGCTGTCGGCATCATCGCCGCGCAGTCCATCGGTGAACCCGGTACGCAGCTGACGATGCGGACCTTCCACATCGGTGGTGTTGCGCAAGGTGGTCAGCAGTCGTTCCAGGAAGCCAGCCAGGAAGGTGTCGTTTCCTTCGAGAACCCGCAGATCCTGGTCAATGCCGCAGGCGAAAGCCTGGTCATGGGCCGGAACATGAAGCTGGTGATCAAGGACGAACACGGCGAAGAGCGTGCCAGCCACAAGCTGGGCTACGGCTCGAAACTGTTCGTCAAGGACGGCACCAAAGTGGCCCGTGGCGACAAGCTGTTCGAATGGGATCCCTACACCCTGCCGATCATCGCCGAGAAAGCCGGTACCGCGAAATACGTTGACCTTGTTTCGGGCCTCGCCGTCCGCGACGAGACCGACGAAGCCACCGGCATGACCCAGAAGATCGTGATCGACTGGCGCGCCGCCCCGAAAGGCAGCGACCTGAAGCCCGAGATCATTCTGGTCGGCGAAGATGGCGAGCCGGTCCGCAACGATGCGGGCAACCCGGTTCATTATCCGATGTCGGTGGATGCGATCCTGTCGGTCGAAGATGGTCAGCAGGTCGAAGCCGGTGACGTTGTCGCGCGTATCCCGCGTGAAGGCGCCAAGACCAAGGATATCACCGGTGGTCTGCCGCGTGTGGCAGAACTGTTCGAAGCCCGCCGTCCGAAAGATCACGCGATCATCGCAGAAGCCGATGGTTACGTGCGCTTTGGCCGCGACTACAAGAACAAGCGCCGCATCAGCATCGAACCGGCGGACGAGTCCATGGAGACCATCGAATACATGGTGCCCAAGGGCAAGCACATCCCGGTCGCCGAAGGGGACTTCATCCAGAAGGGTGAATACCTGATGGACGGTAACCCGGCTCCGCATGACATCCTGTCCATCATGGGTGTCGAAGCGCTGGCGGATTACATGATCGACGAAGTGCAGGACGTCTATCGTCTGCAGGGCGTGAAGATCAACGACAAGCACATCGAAGTCATCGTGCGCCAGATGCTGCAGAAGTGGGAGATCCTGGATTCAGGCGACACCACCCTGCTGAAAGGCGAGCATGTCGACAAGCAGGAGTTCGACGCGGCCAACGAGAAAACCATCTCGCGCGGCGGACGTCCGGCTCAGGGCGAGCCGATCCTCTTGGGGATCACCAAAGCCTCGCTGCAAACGCGTTCGTTCATCTCGGCGGCGTCGTTCCAGGAAACCACCCGCGTGCTGACCGAAGCCTCGGTTCAGGGCAAGAAGGACAAGCTGGTTGGCCTGAAAGAGAACGTCATCGTCGGTCGCCTGATCCCCGCCGGTACCGGTGGTGCGACCCAGGCCGTGCGTCAGGTTGCCCAGTCGCGCGACAACGTCGTGATCGAAGCCCGCCGGGAAGAGGCCGAAGCGGCCGCAGCCCTGGCCGCGCCGATGGTGGACGACGACATGGTTGGCGACGAGCTGGACGTTCTGGTGGAAACACCGGAAAGCCGCGAGTAATAACGCTTTTATGCTAGAAGAGGGCCCCGCAGTTTTGCGGGGCCCTTTTTTGTGATCAGAACCCGGTCCTTCGACGCCTGAAAACCTGGGTCTTTCTGAACAAGGCGCGTAATCACAGGCTAAAGATTTCGCGCCCGGGCTTGGCATTTTGAGCAGTGTTATTCCTGAAATGCGCGTTTCATGCTATGGATTTGACTTCCTTCACGCATTATTTGCCGGAGATCTGGAAGATGAGACCAGGAATGAAACTGTCGGGCGCGTTTTCCGTTTTTGGGATCGGCCTGCTGGCCGCCTGCACCGATTACGCTTATGTAGGTATGCCGCAGGGGCAGCCATCCCGCGAGGTTGAAATCCCGGATGGTACAACCCGTCTGATTCCCATTTCCGCGTCGATCGTCGGTCTGGCCTATGACGAGCCGAGGCGAAGGATATTCCTGCGCAATCTTCCCGGTACGCAGTTGCAGGAGCTTGACCGGAATGGCAGCGTTCTGCGCACGTTTTCGGCCCAGCGCGTGCCGGCCGGATGCGGGGGGATGACACCGGACCCGTTCCCGATCAAGGAATGCGGGCTGGCCATTCGGAACGCTGACGGCCACCTGTTTCTGGATCACCCGAACGGATTGAATATTTCGGAACTGACGCGCGACGGGCAATTCGTGCGCAATATCCGCCTCAGTCAGCCGCAGGGCCCGATCGGAGGGCTGGCCTTCGACGAACGGACCGGTACGCTGTATGTGCTGTTCATACGCAATCGCCTAATTGCCGAGATAGACCTGAACGGCACGACCAAAAGAGTCATCCGGCCCACCAACCCTGCGGTCGGGGCCGCGCTTCAGGTCGAGCGGTTTGGCCTTGGGATCAACTCCAAACGGCGCGAACTTTACGTAGCACTGCAAAACGGTAATCGGCTGGGTGTTCTGAACATGTCCGGCGGGCTGATCGCCACGCATACACTGAGCGCAGGGGTGACCGTCGAAGGTATCGGGGGCGGACGGGCCTTTGGCATCCGGTAGGCTGCAGCCTTTGATCCCAACCTGAGGTCCCGCGTCGAACCACGACGGGTTATTACGCTGGCCGTCACGCGCGATATTCTCATCTCCGACGATCTAAAGCGTTGACATCACATCGGCCAACAGGGCCAATGTGCCGATTGATTTGCGACCGGACCTGATCTCAATGACCCCGAATACGAAAGGCGCGCTGTTGATGATGGGCAGCATGGCCGCCTTTACTGTCAATGATGCGCTGATCAAGGCCGCCGGCGCGGACCTGCCGCTGTTTCAGATGGTGGCGATGCGCGGTGTTCTGGCCACGGTGCTCGTGTTCCTGTTGGCGCGCCACCTCGGGGCGCTGCATCTGAATTTCCCGCGTCATGACAAATGGCTTGTCGCGGCGCGGTGTCTGGCCGAGCTGGCGGCTACATTCTGTTTTCTGACGGCCCTGCTGCATATGCCGCTGGCGAATGTGACCGCAGTGCTGCAGGCACTGCCGCTGACTGTGACTTTGGGAGCGGCCGTGTTCTTCTCGGAACAGATCGGATGGCGCAGGATGCTGGCGATCGGTTTGGGGTTTGCCGGTATGCTGTTGATTGTTCGCCCTGGTCCGGAAGGGTTCAGCGTGCATTCGGTTTATGCCCTGATTGCAGTCGCGTCGGTCACGGTCCGGGACCTGATCACCCGGCGCATGTCGGTGCATGTGCCGTCACTGGTCGTCACTCTGGCGACGTCCTTGTCCATCACCTTTGCGGCCTGCACTGCCACGCTGCTAACCGGCTGGGAACCGGTCCCGTCGGGGGCAGGGACGCTGGTGGCCAGCGCTGCCGTGTTTGTGCTGACGGGATATCTGTGCAGCGTCCTTGTCATGCGCGAGGGTGATGTCGGGTTCATCGCGCCGTTCCGCTATTCCAGCCTGATCTGGGCGCTGGGTCTTGGCTGGGCCGTGTTCGGCGACTGGCCCGACGCCGTCACGATGTTCGGCGCCGCGCTGGTCGTGGGCGCCGGGCTGTTCACCCTGTTCCGCGAACGTGCAGTTCACCCGGCGGAGTGAGCCCGCCGGACAGCGTCCTGTTCGATCGCAAAGCGTGCGATAAACTCGCCTTCCAACTCGGGCGTCAGGGGCGTCAGGCTGGCCGTGCTGTTGCGGGCATGCGGCGAGTCGTTGAACTGGTTCAGGGTACGCACCCACATCGGCGCGTCGGGATAGCTGATCACCGGCATGAAATTCCCGATCCGGTGATGGGCAAAATTCATGATCGTCAGTTCGCACCCGCCCCGAACATACATGCCCAGCCCAACCCCCAGCAACGGTTGGAACTTCTGGGTGGCAAGAACGCCGTCGGTCCCGAACCGTGCAAGAAAACCGTTGTTATAGTCGATGGCGACCGTCCGGTTGTTCTGGATCAGCCCTTTGCCGTCTTCGGTGGCAAGGCGCAGGCGTTCGATGAAATCCACTGAAACGGCGTCGTCGTCATCGTGGCGGAATTGCAGGCAGGGTGCGTCCGGATTGTCGCGCGCGGCGTTCAGAATCTGTTTCATCACTTTGCGTTGCCGCATCGGTTCGCGGGCGATGATCCTGACCTGTTTCATACCTGCGGTCAGATCGTGAAGTCGTTCCAGCGCGGGTTTCGGCAGACATTCACCAATCACGATGAGAAACTGAAAATCCTCGTCGGTCTGTTCCTTGAAACAGGGCAGGGTGGTGGTTTCGAACAGGCGAAAACGCTCTTCCAGACGGGCCGGGTTATAAAGGTACTGCCTGCGCTCTTCGATTGTATCGTGTTCCACCTGAAAGCCGCCATGGGCAGGGTAGGAAAAGCGGCACAGGCCGATAACTTGCATGATTCATCCGTGGCTCAGACTGATGACGAAACTATGCCCGCGCGTCCCGGGCGGTGCAATGTCCGCCGCACTGGAAATCCCTGTCAGGCACTGATAAATCTGCGTGACGCGGCCCATGACCCACGCGATCGGGTGTACTGTTGACACTTGGGCCGACTCCCCCTATTACGCGCGTCATCTCGGTACCGGGGGCCGCCCCATAACCGATTTCAGTAATGAACTGGTCAAGGCCCGGACAATTTTGCCGTTCGCGCCCTCTGATAACCAACCGCGACGTTCACCTCGGAATGGGAACGCTCGCGGATTTTGCGCTTGTGGACGCATGAGTGCAGCGAATTTAACCGCACGCAACTGCGTGCATGTCATGTGTGTTGCAAAACGGGGAAAGAACCGGAATGCCAACTATTCAACAGCTGATCCGCAAGCCGCGGCAGCCCAAAGTAAAACGCTCGAAGTCCATGCACCTGGAGCAGTGCCCGCAGAAGCGCGGCGTCTGCACCCGCGTGTACACCACCACACCGAAGAAACCGAACTCGGCTATGCGTAAGGTTGCCAAGGTGCGCCTGACCAACGGGTTCGAGGTCATCTCGTACATCCCCGGTGAAAGCCACAACCTGCAGGAACACTCGGTTGTTCTGATCCGTGGCGGCCGTGTGAAAGACCTTCCCGGTGTGCGTTACCACATCCTGCGCGGTGTTCTGGATACTCAGGGCGTCAAAGATCGTAAGCAACGTCGTTCGAAATACGGCGCGAAGCGTCCCAAGTAAGAAGGAGAGGCTGATATGTCACGTCGTCACGCCGCCGAAAAACGCGAAGTCCTGCCTGACGCCAAATTTGGCGATAAGGTTCTGACCAAATTCATGAACAACCTGATGATCGACGGCAAGAAGTCGGTCGCTGAGCGCATCGTCTACAACGCCTTTGACCGCGTTGAGAACAAGATCAAGCGCGCCCCGGTCGAAGTGTTCCACGAAGCGCTCGACAACATCAAACCGTCGGTCGAGGTTCGCTCGCGCCGGGTTGGTGGTGCAACCTATCAGGTTCCGGTCGAAGTCCGGCCCGAGCGCCGCGAAGCACTGGCCATCCGCTGGCTGATCACGGCCGCGCGCGGCCGCAACGAAAACACCATGGAAGAGCGCCTTGCAGGCGAGCTGCTGGACGCCGTTCAGTCCCGCGGTACTGCCGTCAAGAAACGCGAAGACACCCACAAGATGGCCGAGGCGAACAAAGCCTTCAGCCATTATCGTTGGTAATCCGAGAGGCTTAGACCAATGGCACGCGAATATCCGCTCGAACTGTACCGTAACTTCGGTATCATGGCGCACATCGACGCAGGTAAGACCACCTGCTCGGAGCGTATCCTGTATTACACTGGTAAATCCCACAACATCGGTGAGGTGCACGATGGTGCAGCCACCATGGACTGGATGGAGCAGGAGCAGGAACGCGGCATCACCATCACCTCGGCTGCGACCACCACCTTCTGGGAGCGCACCGAAGACGGTAAGACCGCCGATACCCCCAAGCACCGCCTGAACATCATCGACACCCCCGGCCACGTTGACTTCACCATCGAAGTCGAACGCTCGCTGGCGGTTCTCGACGGTGCCGTCTGCGTTCTGGACGCAAACGCCGGTGTTGAGCCCCAGACCGAAACCGTGTGGCGTCAGGCTGACCGCTACAAGGTTCCGCGTATGGTTTTCGTCAACAAGATGGACAAGATCGGCGCGGACTTCTTCAACTGCGTCAACATGATCGAAGACCGTACCGGTGCACGTGCTGTTCCGGTTGGTATTCCGATCGGCGCCGAGTCCGAGCTGGAAGGTCTGATCGACCTGGTCACCATGGAAGAGTGGCTGTGGCAGGGTGAAGATCTGGGCGCAAGCTGGATCAAAGCCCCCATCCGCGACAGCCTGAAAGACATGGCTGACGAATGGCGCGGCAAGATGATCGAAGCGGCCGTCGAAATGGACGACGACGCGATGATGGAATACCTGGAAGGCAATGAACCCGACGTTCCGACCCTGCGCGCCCTGCTGCGCAAAGGCACCCTGGAAATCGCGTTCGTTCCGGTTCTGGGTGGTTCGGCGTTCAAGAACAAAGGCGTTCAGCCTCTGCTCAACGCTGTGATCGACTATCTGCCCAGCCCGCTGGACGTTGTCGATTACATGGGCTTCAAGCCCGGCGACGAGGAAGAAGTTCGTGACATCGCACGTCGTGCGGACGACGACATGGCTTTCTCGGGTCTGGCGTTCAAAATCATGAACGACCCCTTCGTTGGCTCGCTGACCTTCACCCGGATCTACTCGGGCACCATGAACAAGGGTGACTCGATCCTGAACTCGACCAAAGGTAAGAAAGAGCGCATCGGTCGTATGATGATGATGCACTCGAACAACCGGGAAGAGATCGAAGAAGCGTTTGCAGGCGACATCATCGCGCTGGCCGGTCTGAAAGACACCACCACCGGTGACACCCTGTGTGACGCGAAGGATCCGGTGGTTTTGGAAACCATGACCTTCCCCGATCCGGTAATCGAGATCGCGGTCGAGCCCAAAACCAAGGGCGACCAGGAGAAGATGTCTCAGGGTCTGGCCCGTCTGGCCGCCGAAGACCCGTCCTTCCGCGTGGAAACCGACCTGGAATCGGGTCAGACCATCATGAAGGGCATGGGTGAACTTCACCTGGACATCCTGGTGGACCGTCTGAAGCGCGAGTTCAAGGTCGAGGCCAACATCGGTGCACCGCAGGTGGCCTACCGTGAAACCATCTCGATGCCGGTCGAACACACCTACACCCACAAGAAACAGTCGGGTGGTTCGGGTCAGTTCGCCGAAGTCAAGCTGGAGATCCAGCCGACCGAGCCGGGCGAAGGCTATTCGTTCGAGAGCCGCATCGTTGGTGGTGCCGTTCCGAAGGAATACATACCGGGTGTCGAAAAAGGCATCAACTCGGTCATGGACAGCGGCCCGCTGGCTGGCTTCCCCGTGATCGACTTCAAGGTTGCCCTGCTGGACGGTAAGTTCCACGACGTTGACTCGAGCGTTCTGGCGTTCGAAATCGCATCGCGGATGTGTATGCGTGAAGGCATGCGCAAAGCCGGCGCGAAACTGCTGGAACCGATCATGAAGGTCGAAGTGATCACCCCGGAAGAATACACCGGCGGTATCATCGGCGACCTGACCTCGCGTCGGGGCCAGGTGTCTGGTCAGGAACCGCGCGGCAACGCCATCGCGATTGACGCGTTTGTTCCGCTGGCGAACATGTTTGGCTACATCAACACTCTGCGTTCGATGTCGTCGGGCCGTGCCCAGTTCACCATGCAGTTCGACCACTACGATCCGGTTCCGCAGAACATCTCGGACGAGATCCAGGCGAAATACGCATAAGCGAAGATTTGAGGGAGCTCGGTTAGCGGGCTCCCTTCATTAGCGACAAAGGAGGCCATCATGGCAAAGGAAAAGTTTGAGCGTACAAAACCGCACGTCAACATCGGCACGATTGGCCACGTTGACCACGGCAAGACCACGCTGACCGCAG
>NZ_JBQFTI010000007.1:0-187982 GCF_056538575.1 Ruegeria sp. BG10
AGCACCGTCCATCCGATGCAAACCCAGCGCCTCACCAGCGCCGGTGAAGGGGGTTCTAAGTATAACCAACACTAGCCGCAAGTGGAAAATTCAGGAAACTTGCAAAAAACCAAGGAGCTTCAAAAAGACATATATTTTCAACGCCTTAAATGATCGAAAGGAGTGAAGAAGCCGAACGCGCCGGCTTGCATGCATGCGAATCCCGGGTTTTGCACAGGCTTACCCACAGACTCAGTCGCGAGTCAGGCGGAATCGGCCTGACGCAGCCGAGTCAGCAGGGTCGGGAACGGAACCCGCAGCAGAAGCAGGCCGATGATCAGCGACAGGTAGATCAGAGGTTCGAGCTGAAACCCCTTGGCCAGCATGACATAGTGCAGCCCGCCGAGAACTGCCGCCGGATAAGCCAGACGCTGCAGCCTGCGCCAGAATGGGCCCAACCGCCGGACCGACAGGTTGTTCGATGTCACAGCCAACGGCAGCAACAGGACAAACGCCGCCATGCCTACAGTAATATAGGGGCGTTTGACGATATCGGCCCAGATCTGCCCCGGTACCTGCACGTCCAGAACCAGCCAGACCAGCAGATGCAGGCTGACATAGGTAAAGGTCAGCACCCCAAGGGCGCGGCGGAACTTCATCAGGTTCAGACCCAGAAACCACCGCAGGGGCGAGATTGCCAGCACGAAGATCAAAAGCTGCAACGCCAGCTCTCCGTACCGATGCTCCAATGCTTCGATCGGATCGACGCCCAGACCGCCGGTCAGGCCCTGATAGAACAACCACGGGGCCGGCAGCGCGCCCAGCACATACACGGCCCAAACCGGAATGCGGCGCAATATCTGATTCAGCGACTGCATGGGGTCAGTAGTCTTTCGACAGGTCCATGCCTTCGTAAAGGCCCGCGACCTCGGCTTCATAGCCGTTATACATCAGGGTCGGGATACGCTTGGCAAACAGACCACCGCCGATCTGACGTTCTGATGCCTGAGACCAGCGGGGATGATCCACATTCGGGTTCACATTACTATAGAACCCGTATTCACGCGGGTTCGCCATGTTCCAGCTGGTCGGAGGTTCGACATCCGTCAGGGTGATACGGACGATCGACTTGATGGATTTGAATCCGTATTTCCATGGCACCACCAATCGCAGCGGCGCACCGTTCTGATTTGGGATCGGGCGACCGTATATTCCCGTCGCCATGATCGTCAGCGGATGCATCGCCTCATCCAGCCGCAGCCCTTCGCGATAGGGCCAGTCAAGCACCGGAAACTGAACCCCGGGCATTTCATCCGGGCGATAGGCCGTCTCAAAGGCCACATATTTGGCCCCATCCTGCACTCCGGCCATGTTCAGAAGATCGGCCAGTTCGAACCCGTTCCACGGGATCACCATCGACCAGGCCTCGACACAGCGGAAACGATAAATGCGCTCCTCCACCGTCATCTCGGACATGATGTCCCTGAAGTCATACGCGCCGGGCCTGTCGACCATGCCGTCGATGCTGACACTCCACGGTTCGGTTACCAGCTGATGGGCGTATTTCGCCGGATCGTCCTTTCGCGTGCCGAACTCGTAATAGTTGTTGTATGAGGTGATCGCCTCCCAACTGTTCGGCTCCAGAACCTGCTGGGCCGAAGCCCCCGGCGCCATTCCCGCCAGCCCGACACCTGCCAGCCCGGCCATGACCTGCCGCCGGTTCAAAAACGCCGCCCTAGGGGTGACGTCGGCATGTGTAAGTGTGTTGGTCCAGCGATGCGCCATTTAGAACTCCGTATTCCGCACTTCAGTCTCAGTTAGTCCGCTCTTAGCACAGGTCCAAGGCAACATGCGTCACGATTGGGCGACCGGATTGTAATGTATGCAGCCCGTTGCCCGACCCGGCCGGGCATGCCGGGGCATCCGATCTTTACAACTGCGTGTTCCAAAATGCAGTCTTTCCTGGGCGGTCCGGGGTACAGACCCCGGTCTTTCCGCCCGCCCGATTGCCGGGACAGCCAGAAGGGAGAAGACGAATGTGTGACATCTGTGTGATGAACGCGGTCAAGGACCGTATGCTGTCGAGACGAGGGTTTTTCAAAGCTGCGGCCGCCTCGGGCGTGGCAGTGGCCGCATCCGGTGCCAGTGCCCCGGCAGCCCTTGCGGCGGGCCACGGTCAGGTCGAAGATATGACCCACACGCTGAGCGCTGATTTCCCGACCTGGGGCGGCGAACCCGGCTTTGCCGCGGAACAGGCGTTCCGCTTTGCCGATCACGGCTTCAACCTGTTCAACCTGTCGATCAATGAACATACCGGCACACATATCGACGCGCCGCTGCACTTTTCCGCGGATGGTGCATCGGTCGACGAAATCCCGGTCGGGGACCTTGTCGCCCCCCTGTGCGTCGTGGATATCGCCGCACGCGCTGCCGAAGACGCCGACACCCGGGTCACACCAGACGATCTAAAGGCATGGATCGCCGCCAACGGCGACATCCCGGACGGTGCCTGCGTGGCGATGCATTCCGGCTGGGCGGGTAAAACCGCCACGGAAGAGTTCCGCAATTTTGATGGCGAGGCCCAGCACTATCCCGGTTTCCATGTCGAGGCCGCGCAGATGCTGATTGAAGAAACCGGCGCGCGGTCGATCGCGGTGGATACCCTGTCGCTGGATCACGGCATGTCGGCCGATTTCGCCACCCATTACGCCTGGCTGCCGACCGGCCGGTTCGGGATCGAATGCCTGGCCGGGCTTGACCGGGTGCCCGCCGCAGGCGCGACGCTGGTCATCGGGGCCCCGAAACATGCGGGCGGCACCGGCGGCCCGGCGCGGATTTTCGCTCTGGTATAGGGGGCATCAGGTGGCAGGCGCGTTCCGGCCTGCCGGGACACTGCCGCAACTGCGCAGAACATGGCCAAATCGACCGCTGATATCACGTTTCGCTATGACACGGTCGCCCCCCGGTGGCGGGACAAGATGCGCGTGCTTGGTTATTACGATGGCTATCTGGGTTTTCTCTCGGCCGACAGGCGGGACGCCGATGCCGAACGGGTGCTGGATGTCGGGGCCGGTACGGCCTCATTCGCCGAAGCCTGGGTGGCCATCCACGGACCACCGCAAGAGCTGACCTTGCTGGAGCCCAGCGGCGATATGCTCAAACAAGGTCAGGCGGCGTTGCGCGCCAGGCAGGTCGAACCGAACCTCTCGCAAGGTCTGCTGGGGGAGGTTCAGCTTGCGCCGGTGGACGTGGCACTTGCGGCCCATGTGATCGAGCATTGCCCGGACCCCGTACAGGCGCTTCGGGACATTCACGACCTGATGCGCCCCGGTGGACGTCTGTACCTTGTGGTGTCCAAGCCGCATTGGTGCAACGCCATAATCTGGTTCCAATGGCGTCACCGCACGTTTCGGCGGAACGAGATACTGGAACTGCTGGACGCCGCAGGGTTCGTCAGCGAAAGCGTCTATGCGTTTCCCTCCGGTCCACCATCCCGCACAAGCCGGGGCATCGTGGCGGCTCGAAAGCCCTGAGCGTTCTGCGAAAGGTCCGGTGTGAACAAAAAAGACCCGCCGGTGGGGCGGGTCTTGCCATCTGCGATCAATGCACCACCGCATCATCGGGGCGCGGCCGGTCTGACGTGCCCAGCCGGTCACCAATGATCAGCCCGTCAGACCCGGCGGTCACCGGAACGGTTTCGCCATCCTTGATCTCACCGGCCAGCAAAGCCTCGGCCAGCGGATTCTGCAAGGCGCGCTGGATCACGCGTTTCAGCGGGCGGGCCCCGAAGACCGGGTCATAGCCTTCGTTCGCCAGCCATTCCTTGGCACCATCATCCAGCGCCAGCTCGATCTTGCGGGCGGCCAGACGTTTCTGCAGGCGTGCCATCTGGATATCGACAATGCCATCCATATCGGCCCGCTTGAGTCGGTCGAAGATGATCGTCTCGTCCAGACGGTTCAGGAACTCGGGCCGGAAATGCGCCCGGACCGCGTCCATCACATCACGCCGCGCCTGCGCACTGTCGGCGCCTTCGGGCAACTGGCTGAGCGCCTGCGACCCAAGGTTCGACGTCAGGATGATCAGCGTTTGCTTGAAGTCCACGGTGCGGCCCTGACCATCGGTCAGCACGCCGTCATCGAGAACCTGTAACAGCACGTTGAACACATCCGGGTGCGCCTTTTCGACCTCGTCAAACAGCACGACCTGATAGGGCCTGCGCCGCACGGCTTCGGTCAGCACACCGCCTTCGTCATAGCCGACATAGCCCGGAGGGGCACCAATCAGACGGGCGACGGCGTGTTTCTCCATGAACTCGGACATGTCGATGCGCACCATCGCGTTGTCGTCATCGAACAGGAAGTTCGCCACGGCCTTGGTCAGCTCGGTCTTACCCACACCGGTTGGCCCGAGGAACAGGAACGAGCCCAGCGGGCGGCCTTCGTCGTTCAGGCCCGCACGCGCACGGCGCACCGCGTTGGCGACGGCGGTCACCGCCGCGTCCTGCCCGATCACGCGGGAATGCAGATCGTCCTCCATCCGCAGCAGCTTCTCGCGCTCGCCCTCCAGCATCTTGGCGGTCGGGATACCGGTCCAGCGTTCGACCACCGACGCGATCTGTTCCGGGCGCACCGTTTCCTCGGCCATCATGGCGTTGCTTTCGGCGTTCTCTGCCTCGGTCAGCTTTTTCTCAAGCTCCGGGATGATGCCGTAGGACAGCTCACCCGCCTTGGCCAGATTGCCTTCGCGCTTGGCGATCTCCAGATCAGCGCGCGCCTTGTCGAGCTGTTCTTTCAGATCCCGCGCACCCGCGAGTTTGTCGCGTTCAGCCTGCCACTGTGCGGTCATCTCGGCCGATTTCTCCTGCAGATCGGCCAGGTCCTTTTGCAAGGTTTCCAGACGATCCTTGGAGGCCGCGTCGTCCTCAAGCTTCAGTGCCTCTTCCTCGATCTGCATTTGCAGAATCTGGCGATCCAACTGATCGAGTTCTTCGGGTTTGGAATCCACTTCCATCCGCAGGCGCGACGCCGCCTCATCGACAAGGTCGATAGCTTTGTCAGGCAGGAACCGGTCGGTGATGTAGCGATGCGACAGCGTCGCCGCCGACACCAGCGCCGAATCCGAGATGCGCACACCGTGGTGCAGTTCGTATTTTTCCTTGATGCCGCGCAGAATGCTGATCGTGTCCTCGACGGTTGGCTCCGTGACCATCACCGGCTGGAACCGGCGCGCAAGGGCCGCGTCTTTTTCCACGTATTTGCGGTACTCATCCAGCGTGGTCGCACCGATACAGTGCAGCTCACCTCGGGCAAGCGCAGGCTTGATCAGGTTGGCGGCATCCATCGCGCCGTCAGATTTGCCCGCGCCGACCAGCGTGTGCATCTCGTCGATAAACAGAATGATCTCACCAGCGGCCTCGGTCACTTCGGTCAAAACGGCCTTGAGGCGTTCTTCGAACTCGCCTCGGTATTTCGCCCCGGCGATCAGCGCACCCATGTCGAGCGCCAGCAGCTTCTTGTCCTTCAGCGATTCCGGCACGTCACCGTTGATGATGCGCAGGGCCATGCCCTCGGCAATCGCGGTTTTACCAACGCCGGGTTCGCCGATCAGAACCGGGTTGTTCTTGGTGCGGCGCGACAGAACCTGCATCGAGCGGCGGATTTCCTCATCCCGCCCGATGATCGGGTCAATCTTGCCCTCAGCCGCAGCCTCGGTCAGATCGCGCGCGTATTTCTTAAGCGCGTCATAACCCTCTTCCGCTGACGCAGTGTCAGCGGTGCGGCCTTTACGGATATCGTTGATCGCTTCGTTTAACTTTTGCGCGGAAACGGCTCCGGCCTCCAACGCGTCTTTGGCTTTGGATTTCACCATACACAGCGCCATCAGGACGCGTTCGACCGGCACAAAGCTGTCGCCCGCCTTGGTGGCGATCTTTTCGGCCTCGTCCAGAACTTTGGCGGTCTGGCCATCCAGATACACCTGGCTCGCGTCGCCACTGACCTTCGGGATTTTCCCCATCGCAGCGTCCAGCGCCTCGACCACGCGGCTGGGTGCGCCGCCCGCGCGGGTGATCAGGTTGCTGGCCAGCCCCTGATCGTCATCCATCAATGCTTTGAGTATGTGTGTGGGCTCCAGCCTCTGGTGCCCTTCGCGCAGCGCAATGGTCTGCGCCGCCTGCACGAAACCCCGTGCCCGTTCGGTGAACTTGTTCAAGTCCATATTATTCTCCTTTCATAAGCGCCCTAATTTCGCTGCGCCCGCTTGGCGGCACGCTTCGGTCTGGGCCTCACATTCAATCTGGGAAATATCTTTACCTGTTCAAGAGGCTACACCGCAGATTCCCGACCTATCGGCGGGGCACGGAATAGACTGTGTAACCTCCGGTTTCCGCCATCTGCCGCGCGTCATACATGTCGACCAGAGATTGCGCCGCGTCACTGCCTTTCGGACAGGAGACTAGATCAGCCGCGTCATCCAGAAACTCGATCGTAAAAGCCGTCTCACCGGTCAGCTGGCAATCGTCATCGGTCGACCGATACCCGCCCACCAGCCTCAGATCGTCATTTGTCGGCGATGTTATGACGGTATCGGCCGCTTCTGTCTCAAGCGGCATGTCCTGACATCCGGCAAGCGTCAGCGCCAGCCCCGCGATAACCCATTTGTTCATGGTTTCCCCTTTCAAATTCCGAAGGCAATGGCCGGCACCTTAGCACAGACCTGCTTTGGCTGCGTGAATTCGACAACCCGAAGCTGCCGCATGGACACACGCGTCCGAAACCGCTAGGACGCAGACGTTTGCCAAGCAGGAGCACCCCCATGTCCGATGACCGCCTGATCGTTGCCCTCGATGTCCCGAACGCCCTGCAAGGTCTGGCCATGGCCGAGCGGCTGGGTGATGCCGTGTCGTTCTACAAGATCGGTCTGGGCATGCTGACCGGCGGCGGGCTGGCGCTGGCCAATGAGCTGAAACAGGATCATGGCAAGCGCATCTTTCTGGACATGAAGCTGTTCGATATCGGCAACACGGTGGAAAACGCGGTGCGCGGGCTGGCGCAGTTCGATCTGGATTTCCTGACCGTTCATGGCGACCCGCATGTGGTGCGCGCCGCCAAGGAAGGGGCGTCCGGCAAGGACCTCAGAATTCTGGCCGTGACCATCCTGACCTCGCTGAACCGCGACGATCTGGATGCCAGCCTGCTAAAGGACGGCGACGTGCAGGAACTGGTCGTCGAACGCGCGGCCAGGGCGCTGGAGGCCGGGGCCGACGGTGTTATCGCCAGCCCGCAGGAGGCAGCCCTGATCCGCGCCCTGCCCCAGGCCGAGGGTCGCCTGATCGTGACCCCCGGCGTGCGTCCCGCAGGTGCGGCACTGGGCGATCAGAAACGGGTTGCGACGCCGGCAAGTGCCATTGGCGACGGCGCCGACCACATCGTGGTGGGCCGCCCGATCTATCAGGCCGACAACCCGAAGGCGGCTGCCGAGGCGGTTCTGGCCGAGTTAAATTCCTTGACACATCACTAGACGAACCCGCGAAACCCGCTGAAACCGGTCCGGAAAACCCGCCAACCAGTTGACCTAGCGTCACTTTTCACCGGGTCCGCGCCAAATCGTCTCTGTGCCCCAAAACACACATGAAAAACACGAGTTTTGGCTATGTGGCCAAGGTCCTATCGAATTATCGGAATTTGAGCGATTCTAAACCCGTGATACTCCCCGCGGACCATATCTTCCTGAGGTCCGTCACCTCCCCCCGCCCAATTGCGGGGGGTCTTCTTCCGGAACAGACCAGTCGTTCACCCCTTCTCGGGGCTTTGCCCGGCAGCAGGGACTGATATAAGTAGGCCGCTGAACGGATCGCATTTAGGACGGAAAGATTTGGATGCCCGGTCTTTGCCGAGACTGCCTGACCACATTGAAGGACGAACCCCGGTGCCCGTCCTGCGGCAGCCCGCGGGTCACGGCGCATCCGGAATTGTTCGAGCTGTCCATCGCACATATGGATTGCGATGCGTTCTATGCGTCGGTCGAAAAGCGCGACAATCCGGAACTGGCCGATAAGGCGGTTATCATCGGCGGCGGTAAGCGCGGCGTTGTGTCGACCGCTTGTTATGTGGCGCGCATTCGCGGCGTGCGGTCGGCCATGCCGATGTTCAAGGCATTGCAGCTTTGCCCCGATGCGGTGGTGATCAAGCCGCGCATGTCTGTCTATGCCGAGGTGTCGCGTGAGATCCGCAAGATGATGGACGAGCTGACGCCGGTGGTCGAACCGCTGTCGCTGGACGAGGCCTTCATGGACTTGTCCGGAACGCAGCGCCTGCACGGGGCGCCCCCTGCTGTCATGCTGGCGCGGCTGGTGAAGCGGATGAAGGACGAGCTGGGCGTGACCGGCTCGATCGGCCTGTCGCATAACAAGTTTCTGGCCAAGGTTGCATCGGATCTGGACAAGCCGCGCGGGTTTTCGGTGATTGGCAAAGCCGAAACCGCCGAATTCCTGCATGACAAGCCGGTTCGCCTGATCTGGGGCATTGGTCCGGCGGCGCAGGAATCACTGGACCGAGCGGGCATCCGCAGTTTTTCAGACCTGCTGCGCTGGGATCAGGAGGCGCTGACGGCGCGCTTTGGCTCGATGGGTTACCGGCTCTGGCATCTGGCGCGGGGGCAGGACAAGCGGCGCGTATCAGCGCATGAACCGATGAAATCCATCAGCAACGAGACGACCTTTTTCGAGGACACGGCCAATCCGGACATTCTGGACGGGCATTTATGGCGCATGGCCGAAAAGGTCGCCGACCGCGCCAAGGCCAAAGGGCTGGCCGGGCGGGTCGTCACGCTGAAGCTGAAAAAGGCCAACCACAAGACCATCACGCGCCGCGTGTCCCTGCGGGATGCCACCCAGATTGCGGACCGGATTTATCGCACCGCGCGGGGTCTGTTCGATCAAGTCGGGGATCAGGGACCCTACCGGCTGCTGGGATGCGGCCTGTCTGATCTGTGTCCCGAGGCGCAGGCCGATATCTCTGGCGATCTGCTGGACCCCGGTGCCACCCGGCGTTCACAGGCGGAACGGGCCACCGACGAGATTCGGCGCCGGTTCGGGACCGATGCGATCGTGAAGGGTCGCGCTTTGCGGTGACGCTATTCCGCTGCCAGACGCAGCGGCTCATCCCCGATGCCGGCAATATCGCGGATGACCTCGCGCAGAATCTCCTGAAACGCGGCGAAATTGTCATTCGGCAGAATGGTCGCCTCGTCCATATAGAGCGACCGGTCGATCTCGATCTGAACGGCGTGCTGATGGCGGCCCGGGCGGCCATAGGTCTGGGTCACATAAGCACCGGCAAAGGGTGCGTTTCGGGCCACGTTCAGGCCGGCCGACGCGAAGGCCGATTCGATCCGGTCCACGATCTCGGCCGAGGCTGATGCGCCGAACCGATCACCCAGAACCACCTCGGGCCGTCGGGAATTTGTACCGCTGGCCATTGCAACGGCCTCATGCGGCATCGAATGGCAGTCGATCAGGATCGCCTGTCCGAACGCGTCGTGCGATTCGGTCAGCAGCGACTTGATACGCGCGTGATAGGGGCGCCAACAGGTGTCGATACGCAGGCGCGCCTCGTCCATCGTCAGTTTGCCGCGATAGATCGCCCGCCCGTTGGCCACGACCCGGGGAATCACCCCAAGGCCCGAGGCGACCCGCGGGTTGTGCCCGTGGCGGCGCGCGCCCTGAATCAGCGCCGGGTCCAGCTCATCGGCACTGCGGTTGAGGTCCAGATAGGCCCGGGGCTTTGTCGCGGAAATCATCGGCGCGCCATAGTCTGCCGCCGCTGAAAACAGCTGATCGACAAAGGCATCTTCCGAAGATCGAATCACATTCTGGCTGAGAACCGTCCGCTTCAGCATCGCGTCGGGATAGTCCCGACCGCTATGCGGAGAAGAAAATACCACGCAAGACGTGCGCTTGGCGGGCATATCCAATACATAAGCAGCGTTCTGCATGGTGACTCCTTGTTCGGTTCGAACATAGACCGGAAAATAGTTCTGCCAAACCCCTTGAACCCCTTTGCGACTCCTTTTATAGACCCCGCTACCGGCGCGGGGATCCGCGCCCCATTTCGTTATGGGGCAGGGCACGCAAAGGTTCGTGGGCGGTTAGCTCAGCGGTAGAGCACTTCGTTGACATCGAAGGGGTCACAAGTTCGATCCTTGTACCGCCCACCATCGTTTCACTGTTTCGGGTCTGACCCGGGGCACCCGCTAACCCAGGCGCTGGCCACGTCCTTGATGAAGGCGCCGCAGATTGGAGACAGACCATGAAGGTCAAGAACTCGCTCCGCTCGCTCAAGAACCGGCACCGTGATTGCCGTGTTGTGCGTCGCAAAGGCCGCGTCTACGTGATCAACAAGACGCAGCGCAAGTTCAAAGCTCGCCAGGGCTGAGAACGGCAAATAGCAATTCGAAAGAACCGCGCCCCTGAGCGCGGTTTTTTTGTTTTCTGCGCCTCGGGACGTAACGTGTTACTCTGGCCTCCAAATTACGGAGCGCGGATTCCATGCAAGAACACGGCGTCGACGTACTGGTCGGAACAACCAAGGGCACCTTCATCATCTCTGGCGGCCGAGACAGGTCGGGCTGGCACGTGTCGGGCCCGCATTGCGACGGCTGGCCGATCAACCACGTCATCGGCGACGCGGAAACCGGTACGCTTTGGGCCGGTGGCGGCAGCGACTGGCATGGCGCCGGTGTCTGGCGGTCCGATGACGGCGGCAAAAGCTGGGACGTGACAAAGCTCACCGCTGGTCAGGTGGACGAATGGGCCGCCAATGACGCGGATTTCGCGCAGATGATCGGTTGGACGGATGAGCCTGCGCCTTTTTCCGATGCGTTTTCGCAAATCTGGTCGCTGAACTACCGGCACGGAATGCTCTATGCCGGCACCAAGCCGGCGCGCTTGCTGGCCAGCACGGACAGCGGGCGCACATGGGAGACGGTCGAGGGCCTGACCAACCACCCATCCGCGCCGGACTGGAATCCGGGCGGCGCGGGTCTGGTCCTGCACACCATTCTGAGCGATCCGGATGACGCGCAAAAGCTGTGGGTCGGCATCTCGGCCGCGGGTGTTTTTGCGTCCGAAGACGGTGGCGCAAGCTGGCAACGGCGGAACGGATTGTCCAATGCAGAAAGCTGTGGACATCATGATCACCCCGCAGCGCCAAAAGACGGCGAGACCGGCCATTGTGTTCACAACATGGTTCAGGCCCCCGGAACCACCGACCTGCTGTACCAGCAAAACCATCACGGGGTCTGGCGTTCGCCCGATGGTGGGCGCAGCTGGGAGGATATCACCCAAGGGCTGCCGTCGACCTTCGGGTTTCCGATCCACGTTCACCCGCGCGACCCGGCCACGATCTGGACCCTGCCCCTGAACGGCGACAGCATCGGGCGTTATCCCCCGGACGCGGCGGCCGCGGTGTGGAAATCCACCAACAGCGGCGCATCCTGGAAGGATCAGCGCCGCGGGTTGCCGCAGGAATGCTGTTTTTTCACCGTGTTGCGACAGGCGATGGCCGGCGACCGCCGCGACCCCGCCGGGATCTACTTCGGAACCAACAGCGGGTCTGTTTTTGCCAGCGTCGACGAAGGGGATAGCTGGACCGAAGTCGCCCGCCACCTGCCGACGATTCTTGCCGTTGAGGTTCTGGATCGCGGATAGCTCCGCTCCCGCCGGCGCCACGATAATCCTTGTTCCACGCCGCTAAAGGCGCTGGCCGCGTCCATTTGACCAAGTAATTTTGTCGGATTTCCTTGCATCCCTCCCAGAATCGTATAATTGACCAAATCAGTCGGATAACGACCCGCTACAATTTTCATCGTTGGGAAACATGATGCTGAAATCCTCTACCTGCGTTGCCGCCGCCCTGACGGCCCTGATTGCAACCTCCGCCGCTGCCGAAGGCGAGCTGAACCTCTATTCCTCGCGCCATTATGACACCGACGAGCGCCTCTATTCCGATTTCGAAGAGGCCACCGGCATCACCATCAACCGCATCGAAGGCAAGGCTGATGAACTGATCGCCCGGATGGAAGCCGAAGGCGCGAACTCGCCCGCCGATATCCTGCTGACCGTCGACACGTCGCGTCTGGCCCGCGCCAAGAATGCCGGCATCCTGCAGCCCATCGAAAGCGCCGTTCTGGAAGAGCGCATCCCGGCCAACCTGCAGGACGAAGACAACCAGTGGTACGGGTTCTCGCAACGCGCCCGGATCATCTTTTTCGACAAGGCTGACGTGGCCAACCCGCCGGCGACCTATCTGGATCTGGCCAAGCCGGAATACAAAGGTCTAGTCTGCATCCGCTCCTCCAGCAACACCTACAACCAGACCCTGCTGGCCTCGATCATCACCAATCACGGCACAGAGGCCGCAAAGACCTGGGCCGAGGGCGTGGTTGCCAATATGGCGCGCGAACCGCAGGGCGGCGATACCGACCAGTTGCGCGGGATCGTCTCGGGTGAATGTGAGATTGCCGTATCGAACTCTTATTACTTTGCCCGCGCGCTGCGCAAAGACGTCAAGGGCTTGAGCGCCGATATCGACATGATCGGCGTGCAGTTTCCGGCGCAGGACGCCGAAGGCGCGCATATGAACCTGTCGGGTGCCGGTGTTGCCGCGAACGCGCCCAACAAGGAAAACGCCATCAAGTTCCTGGAGTATCTGGCGGGCGATCAGGCGCAGGTCTATTTCTCGAACGGCAATGATGAATTCCCGGCCGTAACCGGTGTGGCGCTGGCCGAGAATGTCGCCTCTCTGGGTGAATTCAAGGCGGATGAGGTCAACCTGTCCGAGGTTGCCAAGAACATCCCCGAGGCGCAGAAGATCTTTAACGAGGTTGGTTGGAAGTAACCCGCGAAAGAGCCAGAGATTCCAAAGGGCGCAGCGTTTTCTGCGCCCTTTCCTGTTGCAATATATTATTTTCTGTTTAATATTCTCATATACGGAAATGATTCTCATATCAGGACGATGCTGGATAACCTCTCAGACCGCCTTGCCACCCGCCTGAACGAATTGCGTCTGGGGCGTGGATGGTCGCTGGACCAGTTGGCGGAGTTCAGCGGTGTCAGCCGGGCAACCCTGTCCCGGATGGAAAAGGGGGATGTCAGCCCGACCGCCGAAACGCTGGGCCGTTTATGCGCCGCTTACGGGCTGCCCATGTCGCGCCTTCTGATGATGGTCGAAGACAGCTTTGACCCGCGGGTGCCATTTGAGCGGCAGCCGGAATGGCGCGATCCGGAAACCGGATTTACCCGCCGGTCGGTCTCGCCACCGGCGACAGGGCTGAACGGCGAAGTAATGGAAGGGCATCTGCCGCCCGGAACGGTCATCGCCTATGACACACCGCCGAAACCCGGGCAGGAACATCACCTGATTGTGCTGGACGGGGCATTGACCCTGACCGTGGATGGGGTTGCGCATCAACTGAACGGCGGGGATTGCCTGCGCTATCACCTGTCGGGGCCCACCCGTTTTGAAACAGCTGCCACGCGCGGCGCGCGCTACCTGTTGGTACTGATATGATCTCACGCCTGACCGATACCGATTTTGACAGGGTGGCAGAGGATCTGGCCGGTATTTTGCACGCCTGCGTCCACGCCGGGGCCAGCGTCGGGTTCATTCTGCCTTTTTCCATGGATCAGGCCCGCGCCTATTGGCGCGACCACGTATTCGCCAACCTGCGGTCCAGCGCGCTGGACCTGTTTGTTGCCGGTGACGGCGCGCGCGTATTGGGAACGGTGCAACTGATCCCCGCCGCCATGCCGAACCAGCCCCACCGCGCAGATGTGGCAAAACTGTTGGTCCATCCAGACGCCCGACGTCAGGGGCTGGGCCGGGCCTTGATGAAGGCGCTGGAGCAACGCGCCGCTGGGCTGAACCGGACGATGCTGGTGCTGGATACGCGGAGCTCTGATCCGTCCCGCATTCTGTATCAGAGCCTTGGGTATCAGGTTGCCGGAGAGATCCCCGACTATTGCCGCAACCCGTTCGAGGACCGGCTGGAACCCACGACCTATATGTTCAAGAGACTGGGCTGACACTGCCGACATCCGACCAGACCAAGACGGCACGCCTCGGGCGACGGATTGACCCCGTCCGGCGATAGGCGCGAGACCCGGCAGAAACCGGCGGGTCTCGCAGCAGCCGGGGCCTATTCAGACCGGCAGAGCATCGGGTGCGTATTGGTCGGCAAAGTCGCCGACAGGCGGAATGGGTTTGATCACGTCAATCAACACTCCATTCGGGTCGCGGGTGATGAAGTGCCGCTGGCCAAAGGCTTCGTCTGTCAATGTCTTGAGGATGGGCAGACCGGCCCCCTGAATGCGCTGAAACTCGGCATCCACATCCTCGACCTCGAAATTCAGGATCAGGCCGCCGACGGTTCCCTGCCCTTCTGCCGGGATGGTTTCATGGTCACCCTTCAGGATCGCCAGGTTGACCTTCGGGTCTTCGCTCGATTGCAGATGACAGTACCAATCCGCGTCAAAGCTCACGTTGAAACGGAAGTGATCGACGTAGAAGGCTTTTGTCGCCGCGACGTCGCTGGTCTGGATCACCGGGTAATATTGCGTGCATTTCATATTGTGTCTCCCTTCAAAAATACATACAGTCTGTATGTGAATATCTATAAACATACAGGCTGTATGTATGCAACAGAAAAACGAACCCCGATCGAATAAATCCCGCACCGAAGCCACCCGAGCTGCGCTTGTGACCGCGGCCCGGCGTCTGTTTGCCGAGAAGGGTTATGCCGAAACCTCGACCCCCGAAATTGCGAAAGCGGCAGAGGTGACGCGCGGCGCGCTGTATCATCATTTCGAAGACAAAGAGGCCCTTTTCCGCGCGGTCATCCTGGCGGAATACAATGCCGTCGCCGAAGACATAACCACCGCGGCAAAAACCGCACCCGGATCGGCCATCGATGCCCTGAAACAGGGCAGTCGCGGCTATCTGAGTGCGATGCAGGACAAGGGGCGCGTGCGGATCATGCTTCTGGACGGGCCTGCGGTTTTGGGGCAAGGCGAGCTCGACCGGATTGATCGCGAGACCTCGGCGGATGCCCTGCGCCTGGGTCTGACCGAAGCCATGCGAACCAGTCAGATCAGGGACCTTCCGGTGGATGCCCTGACCATACAGCTATCGGCCCTGTTTGATCGCGCCGCACTGGCTGTATCAGAAGGGGATGACCCCGAAGATCACCTGAAGGTACTGGACACGCTGTTTACAACGCTGGCGCGCTGAGGCACAGGTCTGCGTGCCTTGCGCGCATCTCATTGGTGTGGTTTGCGCTGACTAGACACTGGCGATCATCGCGCTGGGCCTTGCGCGGTCCGCCCACAGGTTGCGCGGTAATAGCAAGACCCCTCTCGTGGCTCGCTATCGGAAAACCCCGGAACTTTCGAATGACCGTGCCCCGTCGGCCTGACCGACAACCAAACCTAGCTCATATCCGGCATTTGAAGCGATTGCACATGCCATCCCGAATTCACATCGACATGGCGAATGGAGCAACTGACGATCAATTCCTCGTAACCTTCTGGCAGGTATGACGCCTGCCAGCTTTCTCCGAACCGCGACTTCACGGCATTCAGATCGTCCCAGACAGATACAAACATCACCACGTTTTCACCGCCCTGAACACACCGACCAAAGAAATACCCCCGGTTGCCATGATGCCCCTTCACTACCTGAGCGGAAGTGGTCGCGAAATTTTGCAGAAGCTCCTCGAAACGGCCTTCTTTGACCGTAACTTCGAAAATCCTAAGAACCGGTCCTTCGGAAGTCATTGCTGTCTCCTGTATCGAGTGAACGCCCATCTAAGTGCCACTGGTGATCATTGGCCAGTTTGTCTGATTTGAAAAGCTGGTTCCGTATCTCGATTGGTCGGTGCAGGCCATGCACCAGGCCGGGGAATTCGTCACCGTGCGCAGCCGGGCAACCGGCAAACCGGCCGGACCCATGTTCGGTGTCGATGGGCAGGGCTGCGGCTTCGACATCATGACAATCGACATCCACGAATTGGAGGGCGCTAAAATCGTCCGCTCCCACCATGTCGAAGACTGGGTAGGCGCGCTGCAACAGCTTGCGGGTCGGTAAACTTTCAAGAAAATCGGCGGGTATTCATTCGCGTTTCGTGTAAGGGTACAGGATGATCAGGTTGTCCTGTGGCATTGGCTCCGAAACAATTATGCGGCTTGCCGGGCCCATATTTAATAACGTCCGCCAAAGGGAGATCAGGATATGAAGGTAACCCAACGTCTGCGTACGGCATCGCTGGTTTGCGTCTTCGTGGCGCCCGGCGCTTTGGCTGACATCGCCAATCTGCCGATGCGTGAAACGCCAATTCCGCGCACGACAAATGGCGTGCCGCATGTGCAGATTGACGTGGAACCCGTCCCGGAAATCTCAGAGGCTCTGCTGAAACGCGTTTCTGAGCTGCCCGGCGTCGAGATCAGGCAAACCGTTGTGTCCCTGCCCGGTGCCCTCGGCTTCTGGATCAGCGAAGATACCGCGCTGACCCGGCCGGAAGTTATCGTGGGAGGCCGGGAGTTCGCCCACATTCACCCCGACGGCAGCCTGCACGCATCGCTTTCACCGGAATTGGCCAAGATCGCGGCGGAAAAAGGCTGGGCCGTCAGTCACCCGTGGGCGGATCAAAGACCTGGCTGGGGCGGATTCGTGATGATCTTCACCCCGGTTAACACCAACGAACTGGACGTTGTTTTCGATCTGGTCGAGGCGTCATACGAGTTTGTTACAGGTGTGGGTTCTTCACCAAACTGAATCACCCTCACTCTTCACATTCAGAGCTGAAAGAAGACAGTGAAAATTTGACGGAACGGTGTTGATGGCAGGTTCAAAAAGAAGCTGACCTCTCCGACAACGAAGATTTCGGGAAACCTAAACCCGCTCAGAAGTCCAGATTCTCAACACTCAACGCGTTCTGCTGGATGAATTCGCGGCGCGGTTCGACCACGTCGCCCATCAGTTTGGTGAACAGATCATCCGCCTCGACCATGTCGTCGACGCGCACCTGCAAGAGCGTGCGGGCGTCCGGGTCCAGTGTGGTTTCCCATAGCTGATCGGGGTTCATTTCACCGAGACCTTTATAGCGTTGCAGGGACAGGCCCTTTTCGCCCTCTTCCAGAATGGCGCGCAACAGGTCGAGCGGGCCGTGGATCACCTGGCCGCGGTCCCGGCGGATCAGGGTCGCAGGGGAGTTGTACACTTCCTGCAGGCTTTGCGTGAAACTGCCGGTCTTGCGCGCCTCGCCCGAGCGCAGCATAGGGCCATCCAGCGTGCGGACTTCCTCGACGCCCCGCAGAATGCGGGCCAGACGGATCCCGTGGTCCTGTGTGATGCGGCCTTGCCAGCCACGCTCGTATTCCAGCGCGATCAGGTCCAGACGGGCGGCGACCTTGTCGGCCACGCCTTGCAGGTCGGCATCGACCGCGCCCGGGACAAAGGCCCCGGCAACGGCGGCCTGTTCCAGAATGTGGCGCGGGTAATGCGTCGGGAAGGCGTCCAGCACGCGTTTCAGCTGCCGGGCTTCATCGACCACGCGGGTCAGGTCCTGACCGATGATCTCTTCGCCCGAACCGAGTTTCAGCACCGCGCCTTCAACGCCCTGGTTGATCAGGTAATCGTCCAGCGCCGCCTGATCCTTCAGATAAACCTCGGATTTACCGCGTGAAACCTTATAGAGCGGCGGCTGCGCGATATAGAGGTATCCGCCTTCGATCAGCTCTGGCATCTGCCGATAGAAAAAGGTCAGAAGCAGCGTGCGGATATGCGCACCGTCCACGTCAGCATCGGTCATGATGACGATCTTGTGGTAGCGCAGCTTTTCGATGTTGAATTCATCCCGGCCAATGCCGGTGCCGAGCGCCATCACTAGGTTGCCGATTTCCTGAGACGACAGCATCCGGTCGAACCGCGCGCGTTCCACGTTCAGGATTTTACCACGCAGGGGCAGCACGGCCTGAGTCAGCCGGTCCCGGCCCGTCTGCGCTGATCCACCGGCCGAGTCCCCCTCGACCAGAAACACTTCGGTCTTGGACGGGTCTTTCTCGGAACAGTCTTTCAGCTTGCCGGCCAGATAGTTCACATCCATCGCCGTCTTGCGGCGGGTCAGTTCGCGCGCCTTGCGGGCGGCCTCGCGCGCCAGAGCGGCTTCGATGATCTTGCCAACGATGGTCTTGGCCTCGTTCGGGTTTTCTTCGAACCACTCGGCCAGTTTTTCGTTCATCAGGCCTTCGACCGCCGGGCGAACTTCCGACGACACCAGCTTGTCCTTGGTCTGTGACGAGAACTTGGGGTCGGGCACCTTGACCGACAACACACAGGTCAGCCCTTCGCGCGCGTCGTCACCGGTAAAGCTGACCTTTTCTTTCTTCGCGATCCCGCTGGACTGCGCATAGTTGTTGATCGTCCGGGTCAAGGCCCCCCGGAAGCCGGCCACATGGGTGCCGCCGTCACGTTGCGGGATGTTGTTGGTGAAGGGCAGCACTGTCTCGTGATAGCTGTCATTCCACCACATGGCGATTTCAACGCCGATATCGTCGCGTTCGCCCTTGATATAGATCGGCTCCGACATGGCCGCGGTCTTGGACCGGTCCAGGTATTTGACAAATTCCTTGACGCCGCCTTCATAGAACAGTTCGGTTTCCAGCCGCTCTGCCGGACGCTCGTCAATCAGGATGATCCGCACGCCCGAGTTCAGGAATGCCAGTTCGCGCAGGCGTTTTTCCAGAGTCTCAAAGGAATATTCCAGGTTGGAAAATGTATTGGTCGAGGCCAGAAACCGCACCTCGGTTCCGGTCCGGTCATCGCATTCGCTGACCACTTTCAGATGCTCGGATGTCTCGCCACCTTCGAACCGTGCCACATGCTCTTTCCCGTCGCGCCAGACCCGCAGTTCCAGCCAGTCCGACAGGGCGTTCACCACCGATACACCAACACCATGCAGACCGCCCGACACTTTGTACGAGTTGCTGTCGAACTTCCCGCCCGCGTGCAGCTGGGTCATGATGACCTCGGCGGCCGAGACGCCCTCTTCAGGGTGGATATCCACCGGAATTCCGCGGCCGTTGTCGCTGACGGAAACGCTGGAATCGGCGTGGATTTTTACCGTGACATGGTCGGCATGACCGGCCAGAGCCTCGTCAATTCCGTTGTCGACAACCTCATAGACCATATGGTGCAGGCCCGAGCCGTCGTCCGTGTCACCGATATACATACCGGGACGCTTGCGAACGGCCTCTAACCCCTTGAGAACTTTGATGGAATCTGCGCCGTATTCCTGCGGTGCCTGTGCGTCTTCGGACATGCCGTTAGTACCTATATTATTTTGGTAACTTATACGTTTTCTGGTGGGGATTGTCACGCGCTCCCCCAATATTTTGTGGTCGGGATCGGCTTTCCCTGCTGGTCAAAGCCGATCGAGGTCCGCCGCGATATCTGCGGCGATTTCTGCCGCGTTCACGTCACTGCGTTCGGCGGACAACCGCAGTCCCAGAAGGTCGGATTGATACCGCGCCGCAAGGCGGTCCGGATCGTGACCGGGCGCGATTTCCCCGTCCTCCTGCGCGCGCCGGAACAGGTCGGCAAAGCAGCGCTTCATCTCGACCATGTGGCCGCTTGCCCTGTCGGCCAGATCGTGCCCCTTTGCCTGCAACTCGGCATAGGTTTTCGCCAGCATGCAGGCCCGCACGGGCATCTGAGTTGAATCGATCACCACCTGCGGCTGCGCCTTGAGGGCATTGAGCGGCCCCAGTTCCTGCGCCAGTGACATCAGACGCTCGACCCCGTCTTTTGCGTAACGCTCCAGCGTCAGCGCATACAGCGCATCCTTGGACCCGAAAGCGGCATAGAAACTGCCCGGCTTCAGCTTCAGTTCACGTTCCAGATCCTTCAGCGACGTGCCCGCCCAGCCCTGCCGCCAAAAGATATCGCGGGCTTTTTCGATCAACGCGTCTCGGTCATAGGTAGGTTTGCGGGGCATTGTCTTCACCAATTCTTGAACGTTCGCTCAAATATATACTTGAGCGATCACTCAATAAAGACTATTTCCGACTCAGCCGCCAGAAAAGGAGTTCCGACATGGCCAATTTCCCGTCCCACGACCTCGAATCCGCCCCCGAAGCATCAAAGCCGCTGCTGGAGAAATCGCAGGCCGTCTTTGGCCGCCTGCCCGGCCTGCACAAGGTGATGGCGGAAAGCCCGCAGCATCTGGAAGGCTATCAGGTCCTGCACCAACTGTTTCTGCAGACCGACTTCGACAATGACGAGAAAACCGTCGTCTGGCAGACCATCAACGTGGAAAACGAATGCCATTACTGCGTGCCCGCCCATACCGGCATCGCCAAGATGATGAAGGTGTCCGACGACATCACCGAGGCACTTCGCAACGAAACGCCGCTGCCTTCGGCCCGGCTTGAGGCGCTGCGCACCTTCACCCTGCAAGTGATGCAAAGCCGTGGCAACCCGACCGAAGACCAGCTGAAAGCCTTCTTTGATGCGGGCTATTCGCATCGCGCGGTGCTGGATGTGGTCTTGGGTCTGGCGCAGAAAACCATGTCGAACTACGTCAACCACATGGCGCAAACCCCGGTGGACGAAGTGTTCCACCCGCTGCTCTGGAAACGCAAAGTCACCGAACCGGCCTAAGACGACACGACCGAGCCCTCGCCGCTGTCGTTGACAACCAGCGTCTGGGCCCGGTCACCCAGTTCCGCAAACAGTTCAGGCCCGGTGCCCGTCATCCAGGCCTGAGCCCCCAGCGCGCAGATCTCATCATAGAGCGCGGCCCGTCGCCCTGCATCCAGATGCGCGGCGACCTCATCCAACAGTACAATCGGCGGTGCACCCACCATCCCGGCCAGCGCCCGCGCGTTCGACAGGATTAGCGACACCAGCAGCGCCTTCTGCTCTCCGGTCGAACAATCCCTGGCCGGTACGCCCTTGGCCGCGAATACGCCATACAGGTCCGACCGATGCGGACCCACCAGCGTTCGCCCGGCCGCCAGATCGCGGAACCGGCTTTCGCTCAGCGCCTCGCGCAGGTCATCTTCCGTCTCCGGCATCGCGCCTTCGGTTTGGATCAGGTCCAGATCCGCAGCAGGAAAGGCGGTTTCGGCCGCGTCCTGCGCCCTTCGCAGATGATCCAGCGCCGACAGGCGCGCCAGATGAATCCGATGCCCCATCTCGGCCATCTGCCCCTCCAGCGCGGCATACCAATGGGCGTCCCGCACCTGCTCTTTCAACAGGCGGTTGCGTTCGCGCATGGATTTTTCATAGATCAGCGACGCCTCGGCATGAGTTGGGTCAAAGCTCAGCGCGATCCGATCCAGAAACCGCCGGCGACCTTCGGCCCCTTCGATCCACAACCGGTCCATCGACGGGATCAGCCAGACCACCCGCGCCAGCTTGCCCAGATCAATCTGGCTGGAGGTTTTGTCGTCAATCCGGACCTGCCGCGCCGCGCCGCCTTCGGACCAGGTCTCGATCTCACAGCGCCGCCCCTGCGCCTGCAACAGCCCGGACAGCTTCCAGCCCAGCGCTTCGGGCCGTCTTGTCATCTCGGCCGCGCTGGCCCGCCGCATGCCGCGACCGGGTGAAAACAAGGACACCGCTTCAAGGATATTGGTCTTACCGGCCCCGTTCGGCCCGTGGATGGCCACCGGCCGCCCGTCCAGCGACAGACGCGCCAGCTTGTGAGACCGGAAATGCGAGACCGTAAGTTCGGTCAGGGCCAGACTCATGACCCCTCCGTTTCGTTGGTGACCACCCTGCGGGGCGGTCAGACGCGCATCGGCATGACCACATAGACCGCGCTCTGGTCAGAACCTTCGCGCATCAGGGTCGGGTCGCCGGCCGAGTTGAACAGAAAGACCGCGTTTTCGCGATCGACCTGCGAGGCAATTTCCAGCAGGTATTTGGCGTTGAAACCGATCTCCAGCCGCTCGTCGCCATAGGCGACGGCCAGTTCTTCCTCGGCCGCGCCGCTGTCCGGAGCATTGACCGACAAAACCAGCTTGTCGGCATCCAGTTGCAGCTTCACCGCGCGGGACCGTTCCGACGAAACCGTCGCCACGCGGTCCACGGCCTGCGCGAATTCAGCGGCATCCACTTCCAACTGACGCGTATTGCCCTGCGGAATTACGCGGGTGTAATCGGGGAAGGTGCCGTCGATCACTTTTGAGGTCAGCGTGATATCGGGCGTCGCAAAGCGCACTTTGGTCTCACTGACGGACACCGCGATGTCCATCTCATCATCGTCCAGCAGCTTGCGCAGCTCACCCACGGTTTTGCGCGGAACGATCACGCCCGGCATGTCGGCTGCGCCATCCGGCAAATCGGCGTCAATGCGGGCCAAACGGTGGCCATCGGTGGCCACGCAGCGCAGCACCTTGCCGCCTTCGGACCCGTCGGCCACATGCATGTAGACGCCGTTCAGATAATACCGGGTCTCTTCCGTCGAGATGGCAAATTTCGATTTGTCGAACAACCGCCGCAGCAGCGCCGCCGAAGCAGTGAAGTTCGACTGGTATTCCGAGGATGCCATTACCGGGAAATCCTCTTTCGGCAGTGTCGCCAGCGAGAAATTCGACCGGCCGGCCTCAACCGTCAGACGGCCCGCTGCGCTGTCAGCTGTCAGGGTCACCAGCGCTCCGTCCGGCAGTTTGCGCACGATCTCATGCAGCGTCGTTGCGGCCACGGTCGTCGCGCCCGCTTTTTCGACCTGCGCCGGGGCCTTGTCGACCACTTCGATATCCAGATCGGTGGCACGGAACATCGCCTGATCGCCTTCGGCTTCGATCAACACGTTGGCAAGTATGGGGATGGTGTTGCGACGTTCGACAACAGATTGGGCCTGGGAAACGGCCTTGAGAAGGGTGCCGCGTTCGATGCTGATCTTCATACCCTCAATTCCTCTGACTTGCGTGCCGAAATAGGCGGGACTGGCACGTTAGCGGTTCCGCCCTGAGGCACAAGGATTTTTTATGGTTTTCTGGGTCGGAATGCCCAACGCGTCAAGGGGCGCGTGGCCCCGCGGGCACAGTTCCTGCCCGACCGTGGATAATTGCGCACAAGAAAACGCCCCGGGCACAAGGCACCGGGGCGTTTCCTGAGCGGTAGGGGATGAAACTCAGGCTTCCAGCGCGCGGCGCAGCATTTCCACGTCTTCCGCGATCTGACCGTCCGTGGTTTTCAGCTCTTCGATGCGCTTGACGCCATGCATGACAGTGGTGTGGTCGCGCCCGCCAAAGCGGCGGCCAATCTCGGGCAGCGAGCGGCTGGTGAGCTGTTTGCACAGATACATCGCCACCTGACGCGGACGGGCATAGGACCGCAGGCGCTTGGGGCCGATAATGTCGGACAAGCGGATGTTGTAGTATTCGGATACCTTGCGCTGAATCTCTTCGACAGTGATCTTGCGCTCGGATGCGCGCAGCACGTCGGCCAGACAATCCTGCGTCAGCTCCATGTCGATCTCGCGGCCCACCAGCGAGGCAAAGGCGAACAGGCGGGTCAGCGCGCCTTCCAGCACACGGACATTGGTCGAGATACGATGGGCCAGAAACTCCAGCACGCCATCGGCAATGGTCAGATCGGGATAGGTGCTGCTGTATTGCTGAACCTTGTTCTGCAGAATACCAAGACGCAGTTCGTAATCGGTCGGGTGCAGGTCCACGACCAGCCCGCATTGCAGGCGCGATTTCACGCGGTCCTCAAGGTCCTTGATCTCTCCCGGTGCACGATCGGCCGAGATGATGATCTGCTTGTTCTGATCCACCAGCGCGTTGAATGTGTGGAAGAATTCCTCCTGTGTCGAGTCCTTGCCGGCGATGAATTGCACGTCATCGACCATCAACACGTCGACCGACCGGAACAGATGTTTGAAATCCATCATCCGGCGCTCGCGCAGGGCCTGAACAAAGCGATACATGAACTGTTCCGCCGACAGGTAAAGCACGTTCAGATCGGGGCGCTTGGTTTTCAACTCCCACGCGATGGCGTGCATCAGGTGGGTTTTACCAAGACCCACTCCACCATATAGAACCAGCGGGTTAAAGGTGACGGGGCCACCTTCGGACACGCGGCGCGCTGCGGCATGGGCCAGTTCGTTCGGCTTGCCGACCACAAAACTGTCAAAGGTGAAACGGGCATCCAGAGGTGCGGCTTGCAGGGCCTCAAGCGGATCATTCCCCGTTTCCGCCTGCCGTGACAGGGGCGCATCCTGCGTTACAGCGGAACGCTGCGTGACTTCGGTGGTGGCTTCGGCCTCGCCGGACGGGCGGACCGGAGAATTCGCCGCGACACGAAACGCCAGACGTTGCACGGATTCACCGGCCGTATTCATCTCATACAGGATGAGATCCGCAAAGTTCTGGCTAACATAATTGCCCATGAAGTTGGTCGGAACCGAGAACACCGCCACGCCGTCCTGCAGCTCTTGGAATTCAAGAGGCTCGATCCAGGTGGTGTAGTTGTTCTTGCCGATCGCCTTGAGCAGTTTGTTACGCAGTTGTCCCCATTTCTCTTGTGTCATTAAGCGCCTCACGCATCCCATTCTTTATTGGCCTGTCGGCCTTATTACTAAGTTCCGGTCGCCCGGTTTAAGCCGCCACCCGCAAAGGGATACCCATGCGCCGAACCGCGTGGATTCGGCGGGACTGTCCCTGAAAGTCAGCACAAACCGGCAAGTCGACATCCAAAAAAAAGGACATCCCAGAAACCGGGTTGCGCTTCGCAATCAATATTTTTCGACAGGGCTCGGATCTTCGGTTTCCCCAAGATCCACAGCAGATCAGCAAATCGGCTTGCGCCTCATGCCGACATTCGTTTCCCGATCATCCTGATGCCCGTCAGTCAGATCAATGAAACAGCCTGTCCCCCCAAGCGAGTGAATCGCTGAATCAGTGGTAACAAGAGGCCAGCGCTCACGGCAACGAAACTCTGATATTGACTCGGGTTCTTGGCCGAAAGAATCTCTCGGTTTCGTGAAGGCGCGGTATTCTGGCAACATAAGAAAAGGCGCCGCAGGGTGCGACGCCTTCAAAATAGTTCAGCCTTACTTACATGACCATAGGTCAAGTAAAGCTTAGCCCAGCGCCTTCACGCGGGACGACAGGCGCGACATCTTACGCGCTGCTGTGTTCTTGTGGAAAACACCTTTGGTGACACCGCGCATCAGCTCGGGCTGAGCGGCGCGCAGGGCTGCGGTTGCCGCCTCTTTGTCACCGGATGCGATCGCTTCTTCGACTTTGCGCAGGTAGGTGCGGATGCGCGAACGGCGGGCTTTGTTGATTGCAAAACGCTTGTCGTTCTGACGAGCGCGTTTCTTTGCCTGGGGCGAATTTGCCATGTGTGTCTCTGACCTTTGTTCGGTACGGTTATCTAAGGTTGCGCGCCACGGACTATCCGCACCGGATCAGAAATCACGAGTGTGAGTCGGGCCAGGCGGGCCGCACGCGCATGTATAGCGGCGCTAGTTATCCAAGTTTGTGGGGTTTGCCAAGCCGATTCTTCCGCCACGCATGGCAGATATGAAAAAGGCGGGCCGCTGCCCGCCTGTCCCCGTGCCAATTTCCGGCCGGACTATTTGTCCCGGAATTGCGCGGCGCGCTTTTCAAGGAAGGCTGCCATGCCTTCTTTCTGATCTTCGGTGGCAAACATCGAATGGAACACGCGCCGTTCGAACAGCATCCCCTCGCTCAGCGGCAATTCATAGCTGCGGTTCACTGCCTCTTTTGCGGCAATCGTGCTCAGCTGCGATTTCTCGGCGATTTTCTGAGCGGCCCCGACGGCCTCTTCCATCAGCTTCTTGGCGGGAACAACGCGGCTGACCAGCCCGGCGCGCTCAGCCTCTTCCGCATCCATGAAACGGCCCGTCAGGTTCATGTCCATAGATTTGGACTTGCCGACAAAACGGGTCAGGCGCTGCGTGCCGCCCAGCCCCGCGATAACGCCCAGATTGATCTCGGGCTGTCCGAACTTGGCCGTGTCCGCCGCAATGATGAAATCGCACATCATCGCCAGCTCGCAGCCGCCACCCAGCGCATACCCGGCCACCGCCGCGACCACCGGCTTGCGGATGGCCGTGAAGCGATCGTTGACGTCCCCAAAGAAGTTCCGACCGAACACATCCACAAAGCTGAGTTCCGACATCTCCTTGATGTCGGCACCGGCGGCAAAGGCCTTGTCCGATCCGGTGATGACGATGCAACGCACCTTGTCATTCGCGTCCGCGTCTTCCAGCGCCGTGCACAGTTCCGAGATCAGTTGCGAGTTCAGCGCATTCAGCGCGTCCGGCCTGTCGAGCCTGATAAGGGCGACGTGGTCTTCGATGTCGACGATGATCGTCTCAAATGCCATGAGGTGCGAACTTTCGTTTATTCCGTTCAGGTATGATTCCTTATCACGCGAAAACGCTGGATCAAGCTATCTTTGGCATTGCGCGCAATAGAAGGATGAGCGACCGGACTGGGTGATTCTTTTGACGGTCCCATCGCAACCGTCGGTCCGGCAGGGGTCGCCTTCGCGGCCATAGACGTCAAAGCTGTGCTGAAAATATCCAAGTTCTCCATCAGCTTGCCGGAAATCGCGCAGTGACGAGCCCCCCGCCTCGATGGCGTCCGCCAGGACCTGCCGTATTATCGGAACCAGCGCCGCGACGCGCGCGGCAGAAATTTGTCCGGCCTTGCGACGTGGCGACACTCCGGCGCGATAAAGCGCCTCGCAAACGTAGATATTGCCCAAACCGGCAACGATTCCCTGATCCAGCAGGGCAGACTTGACCGAGGTGTTCCTGCCCCGGAACGCGTCGATCAGATGCTGCTCGTGAAAGTCATTGCCCAGCGGTTCGGGTCCCAGAACCGCAAGCAGCTTGTGTTCTTCTGCGGTGGCTGTCCGCATCAGATCCATCGCCCCGAACCGGCGCGGATCATTGAAGGTCACGCGCGCGCCATTGGCCATGTGGAAGACGACGTGGTCGTGTTTTTCCGGCATCGGGTGATCGCGAAGGAATTGTCCCAGCGGATCACCCGAAACCGTCATGCGCCCTGACATGCCCAGATGGATCAGCAATGTCTCACCACCGCTGAGATCGGCGAGGATGTATTTCGAGCGCCGCCGCAACCGTTCTACCCGCTGACCGGACAGCCGTTCGGACATCCGGTCGGGAAACGGCCAGCGCAAATCCGGGCGGTTCACATCCGCGCGCGCAATCACCACGCCTTCCATCGCGGGGCACAGGCCGCGTCTTACGGTTTCGACCTCGGGCAATTCCGGCATTTCAGTCCGCCTTTTTCGTCTTGGGCACCATGCGCAGCAGCAACGCCAGCTTCGGGTCGTTCCGCGCCAGCTTCTCCAATAATTGCCCATAGCCGGACATCCGCGGGATCACACGCATCCGCTCGCCGTTCTGGAACTCAAGATAAACACCGCCGGCGATCGTTTTGTTGATCGGACGAACCCCGCTCAGCTGGGCCAACGGCACCGAGACGGGTTTTCGAAACAGGGCAAAGCGTTCGATGGTCTGACCGTCATAGACAATGCGCGTAAAGGAAAATGCGATCAGCCATAGGCTCATGAGGCTGAAGCCCGCGCCTGCGATCACCGTAAACCACGCTCTTGGACTCTGAGGTTCGCCAGATGCCACAAAAGCCGCGCCGCCGCCGAAAAAAACAAGACAGAACAGCGCGATCGGCAGAACCTTGATCGGGCGCATGACCAGAACATCGCTGTGCCCGATACCGGTCGGATGCGCCCTTTTTGCGTGTTTTGCCCCGACGTTCCAGCCGGCATAATTCTGCTTCTGCGACCGGATCGCGGCCTGCCGGATCAGCCGGTACTTGAGCCAAACAAGGAACAGTCCAACGGACATAATGCCCAGAAACACCCCCGGATTGGATTGAAAGGCGTGTGAAATGGCTGTGACATTTTGCTGGATGGCTTCAAACATGGACCCGCGATGATTTGTGCGTTTGTGTATTGGGTTTGGACGCTATATCTCGGGCATACGTGAATCAAGGTGCCCGATATGACAGAAGACAAGACCACCCATTTCGGGTTTGAAACCGTCCGCGAGGCCGACAAGGCCGGACGTGTGCAGGGCGTGTTCAACTCGGTCGCTTCGAAATACGACGTGATGAACGATGTCATGTCGATGGGCATCCACCGGGTCTGGAAAGACGCGATGATGGACTGGCTGGCGCCGCGCCCCGGTCAGCGGCTGCTGGACGTGGCCGGCGGCACGGGCGATATTTCCTTCCGCTTTCTCAGGCGCGCGGGCCACGGCCACGCCACGGTTCTGGACCTGACCGAGCCGATGCTGGTCGAAGGCCGACAGCGCGCCGAAGCCTGTCAGATGTCGGACAGCCTGAACTGGGTGGTGGGCGACGCCATGGCTCTGCCGTTCGAGGACAACACCTTCGACGTGTACACCATCTCTTTCGGCATCCGGAACGTGACCCGCCCGCAAGAGGCGTTGAACGAGGCGTTCCGGGTACTGAAACCCGGTGGCCGCCTGATGGTGCTTGAATTCAGCCAGTTGCCCAATGACGGGCTGCAAAAGCTCTACGACCTGTACAGTTTCAATGTCATCCCGCGCATGGGCAAGCTGATCGCCAATGACTACGACAGCTATCAGTATCTGGTGGAATCGATCCGCAAATTCCCGGATCAGGAGACCTTCCTGAACATGGTCCGCGCGGCCGGTTTCGAAAACGCGAAATACCGCAACCTCAGCCTGGGTATCGCCGCGCTGCATTCCGGCTGGAAGATCTGATATATGCGTGGACCCCACAACATCATCCGCCTGATCCGCACAGGCGCCACGCTAGAACGTACGGGCGCCATGAATGTGGTCCTGGACGCTTTCGAAGCCCCTCGTGCCTTGCGGATCGTGGCCCATACGCTGGGCAAACCCTTCCAATGGCTGGGCTACAAGGGCGACCCTGACATGCCGCCCGCGACCCGGGCGCTGACCGCGCTGGGTCCTGCCTATATCAAATTCGGCCAGGTACTTTCGACCCGTCCGGATGTCGTTGGCGAGGAACTGGCCGAGCAGCTGCGCGTATTGCAGGACAAGCTTCCCCCGTTTCCGCGTAGCGAAGCGCTGGCCGAGGTCGAAAAGGAACTGGGGCAGCCGGTGGCCCAGATGTTTTCGGATTTCAGCGAACCGATAGCCGCCGCCTCGATCGCTCAGGTCCACAAGGCCAAGCTGACAAGCACCGGCGAAGACGTCGCCGTCAAGGTCCTGCGTCCCGGAATCGAGCGCGCTTTTCGCAAGGATGTGGATGCGTTCTACTTCGCCGCCCGGATCGTCCAGCTCTGCGCCCCGGGCGCCCGCCGTCTGCGCCCGATGGAGGTGATTGAACATTTCGACGGTGTCGTGCGGGGCGAGCTGGATCTGCGCCTCGAAAGCGCGGCCGCGTCCGAATATGCCGCGAATACCAAAGACGACGCCGGTTTCTGGCTGCCGCCGGTGGTCTGGTCGCTGTCGGCGCGTCGGGTGATGACGCTCAGCTGGGCCGACGGGATCGCGCTGGGTGAAAACGAAGCGCTGGACGCCGCTGGCCATAATCGCCACGATCTGGCCGAACGCGTCCTGCGGATGTTTTTGCTGCATGCGCTGCGCGACGGCTATTTCCACGCCGACATGCATCAGGGCAATCTGAAGGTCGCGGCCAACGGCGATATAATCGCCTATGATTTTGGTATCATGGGCCATATCGACGAATACACCCGCCGGGTCTATGCCGAAATCCTCTTTGGCTTCATTCGCCGCGACTACAAGCGCGTGGCCGAGGTTCACTTCGAAGCCGGCTATGTGCCCGCCGACCGGGATGTCGACGAATTCGCCCGCGCCCTGCGCGCGGTCGGCGAACCGATCTTTGGCATGGATGCCACCTATATCTCGATGGGGCGCCTCCTGAATTACCTGTTCGAGGTTACGGAACGGTTCGGCATGGAAACCCGGACCGAGCTGATCCTGCTGCAACGGACCATGGTGGTGGTCGAAGGCGTCGCGCGGTCACTGGACCCGCGCATCAATATCTGGGAAGTCGCCCGCCCGGTGGTCGAGGATTACATAAAGCAGTCCATCGGTCCCCGCGCCGCGCTCCGGGATTTCGGCAAAACCGCAATGGTTCTGGCGCGTTTTGGACCCCGTCTGCCCGCACTGGTGGAAAACGCGCTGATCGCGCAGACCCATAAGGATGAACCTTCCCCTTCGGGCCTGTGGGCTGCGCTTCTGCCCGCGGCAATCGGGGCCGCCGCAGGCGCTGCCGTCGTTCTTCTGCTGACCGCGTTCGGCTAAAAAACCGCCCGCTTCATCTGGCCAAAAATACCTTCGGGGGGGGAATCGCGCCAAAGGCGCGATGGGGGGCAGACAGCCCCCCTGCCCGGCCCGGGGATCAGAGCCGCTCGAAGGCTATGGCGATCCCCTGACCGCCACCGATGCACATGGTCACCAGCCCCTTGGACCCGCCAACGCGTTCCAACTCGTAGAGCGCTTTCAGCGTGATGATTGCCCCGGTTGCGCCCACCGGATGGCCCAGTGCAATCGCGCCACCGTTGGGGTTTACCCTGGCCGCATCCAGACCCAGTTCCTTGTTCACGGCAAGCGCCTGTGCGGCGAAAGCCTCATTGCTTTCGATCACGTTGAAATCATCTACCGACAACCCAGTGCGGGCCATCAGGTTCTGCACCGCCGGAACCGGACCAATGCCCATGACCTCGGGGCGAACACCGGCGTGACCATATCCCAGAATGCGCGCTTTCGGCTTCAGCCCGGCCTTCTCAGCCGCCTCTGCCGTCGCCAGAACCATCGCTGCCGCGCCGTCATTGATGCCCGAGGCGTTCCCCGCCGTCACCCGCCCGTCTTTCCGGAAGGCCGGGCGCAACCCCGCCAATGCCTCGGCGGACGTTGTCTTGGGGTGCTCGTCGACCATGAAATCGACCATGTCGCGCTTGACCCTGACCTGAACCGGCGCGATCTGGCTCTGGAAATACCCTGCCTCCAGCGCCGTCGCCGCGCGGGTCTGGCTGGTCAGCGCAAACTCATCCATCTGCTCGCGGGTGATCTGGTGTTCATCGGCCACGTTTTCCGCCGTGATGCCCATATGACCCGTCCCAAAGGGGCAATTCAGCGCGCCCAGCATCATGTCCAGCGAGGTTACATCGCCCATCTTTGCGCCCCAGCGGGCCTGCGGCACGATATACGGGCTGCGGGACATGCTTTCCGCGCCGCCGGCCACCGCAAAGTCCGCGTCGCCCAGCATCAGAGACTGCACCGCCGACACGATCGCCTGCGCCCCGGACCCGCACAGACGGTTCACGTTCATTGCCGGCGTTTCAACCGGGATGCCGGCCTGTTTGGCGGCGGCCCGTGACAGGTACATGTCGCGCGGCTCGGTATTGATGACATGACCAAAGACCACATTGCCGATCTGAGCCGCCTCGACACCGGATTTCTCCAGCGCCGCTTCGGTCGCCACCGTTGCCAGATCAATGGGCGCGGTCGAGGCCAGCGCCCCGCCAAAAGTGCCGATTGCCGTGCGGGCCCCATCAAGAATGACGATATCTTTCATGTCTCTTCTCCTCCTGGATTTGGCGGCACTATGCATCCGTCGTATCAGGCTGTCCCATGGGACGTTCCGTCACAAGCGGAATTGACATCGGCCGGGCAAAGGCGCATGAGATTCCGTCATGACGGAAAATTCAGACGATATCCTGACACGCCTGCCCGCCCGCCTGAAAGAAGCCCGCCGGGCCAAGGGGCTGTCGCTTGAGGCGGTGGCCAACCTCAGCGGGGTGTCCCGCTCGATGGTCAGCCAGATCGAACGGGGCGAAAGCAGCCCGACCATCTCGACCCTTTGGAACCTGACCCGCGCCTTGCAGGTGGATTTCGCGGGTCTGCTTGAGGATGCAAAGGCCACCGACCAAATCGAAGTGCTCAGATCCTCCGAGGTGCCCAGCATCGACAACATGGGTACGCATTGCCGGATACGCATCCTGTCCCCCCCGGAAGAGGCCGGCGGGCACGAGGTCTATGACATCCGGTTCGACAAGGGCGGGGCCCTGAACAGCCAGCCTCATGCTAGGGGCGCGCGTGAACAACTGACCGTATTGGAAGGAGCGGTGCGCGTCACATCGGGCACGGCGGTTTCCGAACTGCGGGAAGGTGACACCGCCCGGTATGCTGCCGATATTGCGCATTCCATTACCTCCAATGGCGCGGCCCGGGTGTTCCTGATCGTCAAGAACGCCTGATTGCCGGTCGATTTCCACCTTCACGGAATATTTTCCTTCATACTGTAATTCTCCTATTTGGGAATTTCATCCGCTATGTTAGAAACGCGACTCAGAGCAAGGAGATCGCCATGGCAGATGCATTCCTGTCCCACATCACGGACACCCTCGCGCAGATCGAAGCGGAAGGCTTGTACAAACGTGAACGAATGATCACCTCGCCTCAGGGCGGCGAGATTACCGTGGGCGGCAAACAGGTCATCAACCTGTGCGCCAACAACTATCTGGGTCTGGCGGATCACCCGGCGTTGATTGACGCGGCCAAATCCGCGATGGAGCCAAAAGGGTTTGGCATGGCCTCGGTCCGGTTCATCTGCGGCACTCAGGATATTCACCGTGAGCTGGAGCAGAAGCTGGCCCAATTCCTGAACAAGGACGACGCGATCCTGTTCGCCGCATGTTTCGATGCCAATGGCGGGCTGTTCGAGCCGCTTCTGGGCCCCGAGGATGCCATCATCTCGGACAGTCTGAACCACGCCTCGATCATCGACGGGGTGCGGCTGTGCAAGGCCAAGCGCTATCGCTACATGAACAACGACATGAACGACCTCGAAGCCTGGCTGAAACAGGCGCGCGAGGATGGGGCGCGGCATATCATGATCGCGACCGACGGCGTGTTCTCGATGGATGGCTATCTGGCCAACCTGCCGAAAATCCGCGAACTGGCCGACACATACGACGCCATCGTCATGGTCGATGACTGCCATGCCACCGGTTTCATGGGGCCGAACGGGGCGGGAACGCCTGATCATTTCGGCGTCGACGTGGACATTCTGACGGGAACCCTGGGCAAGGCATTGGGAGGGGCAATCGGCGGCTATATCGCCGGGCCGCAGCCAGTGATCGACCTGCTGCGGCAGCGGGCGCGGCCCTATCTGTTCTCAAACTCGCTGCCGCCTTCCATTGTCGCCGCCGGGCTTGAGGCGATCCGTCTGGTCGAAGACGGTGAGATGTTGCGCGCCCAATTGTTCGGCAATGCCAAATATTGGCGCGCCGGGTTGGAAAAGCTGGGATTCGACCTGCTGCCCGGTGAACACCCGATCATCCCGGTCATGCTGGGCGAGGCGACGCTGGCGCAGGACATGGCCTCGCGGTTGTTCGACGAAGGTGTCTATGTCTCGGGCTTTTTCTTTCCGGTCGTTCCACGCGGTCAGGCGCGGATCAGGACGCAGATGAATGCGGCTCTGACCAGGGACGAACTGGATCGCGCACTGACCGCCTTTGGCAAGGTCGGCAAGGATTTGGGAGTGATCTGATGCGACCCAACACAATGAAGGCACTGGAAAAATCCAGACCGGAAGAGGGTCTTTGGATGGTTCAGGCCCCGGTGCCCGAGATCGGCCCGGACGAGGTTCTGATCCGCGTCAACAAGACCGGTATCTGTGGCACGGATATCCATATCTGGAACTGGGATGACTGGGCCTCGGCCACCGTGCCGGTGCCGATGATCACCGGCCACGAATTTGCCGGTGAGATCGTCGAGACGGGGCGCAACGTGACCGGGCTGGAGGTCGGCCAGCGCTGTTCCGGCGAAGGGCACCTGATCACGACCGACAGCCGGCAGAGCCGGGCAGGCAAATTCCACCTCGACCCCGGCACGCGCGGGATCGGCGTGAATGAACAGGGGGCCTTTGCGCAATACCTGAAACTGCCCGCCTTCAACGTTGTCCCCCTGCCGGATGACGTGCCCGATGAGATCGGCGCCATCCTCGACCCGCTGGGCAACGCCGTGCACACGGCGCTTAGTTTCGACCTGCTGGGCGAAGATGTTCTGATCACCGGTGCGGGTCCCATCGGGATCATGGCCGCCGCCGTCGCCCGTCATGCCGGCGCACGGCATGTTGTGATCACCGATATCAACCCCGACCGCCTGAAACTGGCCGAACATGTGGTGCCAACCGTGCGCACGGTTGACGTGTCAAAGGCTGAATTGCAGGACGTCATCGCAGAACTGGGCATGAAGGAAGGCTTCGATGTGGGGCTTGAGATGTCCGGCTCGCAAATCGCGCTGGACCAGATGGTCGAGGCGCTGGTGATGGGTGGCAAGATCGCCCTGCTGGGTATTCCACCCGGAAAATCCCCGGTCGACTGGTCCCGCATCGTGTTCAAGGCCATCACCATCAAGGGCGTCTACGGGCGCGAAATGTTCGAAACCTGGTACAAGATGATTGCCATGTTGCAGAACGGTCTGGATGTGAGCCGCGTCATCACGCACCGGTTCGGTGTCGACGACTTTGCGGACGGCTTTGCCGCGATGAAGTCCGGCCGGTCGGGCAAAGTTGTGCTGGACTGGACCTAACGCTCTGGAACTGCGCGGGTTTAGCCCCTAAACAGGGGCGAACTCAGGCGTTGGAGGAGCAAATGGGTGACAACAAGGACGACAGGTTTCTGGAACGCGGGATCGAGGACACGCTGGTCACCGATTTCGCTGAAACCCATCGCAAGAGCTATGGAGATTTCCTGCAGCTCAAGACCCTGCTGAACCTGCAAAAGACCTTTCAGGACCCCGCGCAACCCGATGAAATGCTGTTCATCATCATCCATCAGGTGAGCGAGTTGTGGCTGAAGCTGATGCATCACCAACTGGTCGAGGTGCGCCATTTTCTGCAACAGGATGATTTCGGTCCGGCAATGAAGAATCTCGACCGGGTCAAGGCGATCCAGCGGCAGCTGATCTCGGCGTGGGAAACCTTGCTGACCATGACGCCTGCGGATTACATGACTTTTCGGCACGCTTTGGGCAATTCCTCGGGCTTTCAAAGCTATGGCTATCGCCAGATCGAATTCATTCTGGGCAACAAGGACGCCTCGACCCTGAAGGTTCATGAACATGACGCCGAGGTCATGGATATACTGAACGCCGCGCTGAGCAAGCCGTCGCTTTACGACGAGGTGCTGTTTATGCTGGCGCGCCAGGGATTTGACGTGCCGAGCGACCTGCTGGACCGGGATTATGCGTTGCCCTATTCCGGCGATCCGCGCGTTGTGAAAATCTGGGCGCAGGTGTTCCGCGATACGGACAAGTATTGGGACCTCTACGCGCTCGCCGAGAAGCTGATGGACGTGGAATCCCTGTTTCAGCGCTGGCGCTTTGACCATGTTACCGCAGTCGAACGTGTCATCGGAATGCAACCGGGAACCGGCGGGTCCAGTGGCGTCGCCTTCTTGCGCAAAGCGCTGGATTTACGGTTCTTTCACGACCTTTACGACATGCGCACCGAACTGATGTATACCGAGCAGGAGTAAGCGATGCTGTATCGCGGTTTCACTCAGGACGAACTGGATCAGCAATATTCGCCCCGATCCATGATCGGCGGCGATCTGACACCTTATATCGACAGCTACACCGCACTGAGCGCACAGCACAGGGCACAAATGCAGGTGAAAGAGAACCTCGCCTATGGAGACAGCCCGGCGCAGGTTCTGGATTTCTTTCCCGCCAAAGGCACGGGCGCACCGCTGCACATCTTTATTCACGGCGGGTATTGGCAGGCGCTCAGCCAGCGCGACTCGGCAATGATGGCCCCGGCACTTGTCGAAGCCGAACAGTCATTTGCGACGCTGAACTATACGATCGCCCCGGACGCGCGTATCGGAGACATGATTGACGAGTGCCGCAGCGCCCTGCTCTGGCTTGCGGCCAACGCACCTGAACTGGGGTTCGATCCGTCGCGGATCACCCTGTCCGGCCACAGCGCCGGGGCGCAGCTGGCCAGTATGGTGATGGCGACCTCGGCCGATGCGCTGGCCCGCGCGGGGCTACGGGTCAGGGATGTGATTTTGATCAGCGGCGTATACGATCTTGAACCGATCAGCCTGACACCGGTGAACGATCCGCTGCAACTCAGCCCGGTCGAAATACATGACCTGTCCCCCATCCTGCACCTGCCCGCCCCCGGCCCGCGCTATCGGGTAACGGTGGCAGAACGCGACACGCCCGAATTCATCCGTCAGAGCCGGGATTATGCCGAATTGCTGCGCAAGGGCGGGCATTCGGTCAGTTTCGATCTGAAAAAAGGGATGCAGCATTTTGACATCATCATGCATCCGGGGACGTTCCTGCCCGCACCGCACTAGCCGCAAAGAAAAACAGCGGCCCAAGGGGACCGCTGTTTTCTGTTTCCATTTGGAACGGGATCAGTCCAGCGTGCGGGTAACTTCCTCACGCTCGAAGATTTCGATCACGTCGCCTGCGCGGATATCGTCGTAGTTTTCGAACGCCATACCGCATTCCTGACCCGACTGAACCTCGGCCACCTCGTCCTTGAAGCGCTTCAGCGTCTTCAGCGTGCCTTCGTGGATCACCACGTTGTCGCGCAGCAGGCGGACGCCTGCAGACCGACGTGCCACGCCTTCGGTGACCAGACAGCCGGCAACCTTGCCAACGCCGGTGACCTTGAAGACTTCGCGGATCTCGGCGTAACCAATGAACTTCTCGCGGATCTCGGCGCTCAGCAGGCCGGATGCGGCGGCTTTCACGTCATCCACGAGGTCATAGATCACCGAGTAATAGCGGATTTCCACGCCCTTCTGGTTCGCGGTGTTCCGCGCCGATGCATTGGCACGGACGTTGAAGCCAAAGACCGGTGCGCCCGAGGCTTCGGCCAGACCGATATCCGTCTCAGTAATTGCACCCACGCCCGAATGCAGCACGCGTACGCGGACCTCATCGTTGCCGATCTTCTCCATCGCCTGAACGATGGCTTCGGCCGAGCCCTGCACGTCGGCTTTGACGAGGATCGGCAGTTCTGCCACGTTTTCGTCCTCTTTCGCCTTCTGCATCAGCTGCTCAAGGGTGGTCGCGGCACCGGCGGCGGCGCGTTTGTCCTTGGCGGCCTGTTCGCGGTATTCGGCAATCTCACGGGCCTGCGCTTCGGTCTCGGTCACGTTCAGCACGTCACCGGCCTCGGGCGTTCCGTTGAGACCCAGAACCTCGACCGGAACCGAGGGACCGGCTTCCTGAACACGCTCGCCCTTGTCGTTGATCAGCGCACGGACCTTACCGTATTGCTCACCCACAACGAAGATATCGCCCTGACGCAGCGTGCCGTTCTGAACCAGAACGGTGGCGACGGGGCCACGGCCCACATCCAGCTGCGCCTCGATCACGGCACCTTGGGCGGCGCGATCGGGGTTGGCTTTCAGCTCCAGAATCTCGGCCTGCAGGGCGATGGCTTCCAGCAATTCATCCAGACCCTGACCGGTGATGGCGGACACTTCGACGTCCTGAACCTCACCCGACATTTTCTCAACGATGACTTCGTGTTGCAGCAGATCGGTGCGCACCTTGTCCGGGTTTGCGTCCGGCTTGTCGACCTTGTTGATCGCCACGATCATCGGCACTTCGGCCGCTTTGGCGTGGTTGATCGCCTCGATCGTCTGCGGCATCACCGCGTCGTCGGCGGCCACAACCAGCACCACGATATCCGTGACCTGAGCCCCGCGCGAACGCATCGAGGTAAAGGCCGCGTGGCCCGGCGTATCCAGGAAGGTCAGCGTGGTACCACCATCGGTTTTCACCTGATAGGCGCCGATATGCTGGGTGATCCCCCCGGCCTCACCGGCCACAACCCGCGCGTCGCGGATCGCATCCAGCAACGAGGTTTTGCCGTGGTCAACGTGACCCATGATGGTGATGACCGGCGGACGCGCCTGCAGATCCTCTTCGCTGTCTTCGACCTCTTTGATGACGTCCTCGACATCCGAATCGGATACGCGGGTGACCTTGTGACCGAATTCCTCAATGATCAGTTCAGCCGTATCAGCGTCGATGGTCTGGTTCTGCGTGACCATCATGCCCATCTGCATCAGCGACTTGACCACGTCTGCCACACGCTCGGCCATACGGTTGGCCAGTTCCGAGACCATGATCGCCTCGGGCAGCTGCACGTCGCGGATCACCTTTTCCCGCTCGACCGTGCCGCCCATGGCTTTCTGACGCGCCCGCTCCTGCTTGCGCTTCATGGCGGCCATCGAACGCTGGCGGTTGCCTTCGCCACCGGTGGCCTGACCCAGTGTCAGCTTGCCCGAACGGCGGTTGTCATCGCGACCTTTGCCGCGACCGCGCTGTTCGCGCTCGCGTTCCTGCTTGCGCGGGGTCGCGGCGGGTGCCGGTTTGCTGGCCGGGGCGCGGGCGGCTTTGGGTTCTTCGGGGGCCGGGGCGGCGGCGGCGCGTTTGGCGGCTTCTTCTGCCTCCTTGCGCTTTTGCTCTTCCTCTTCGGCCTTCTGGCGGGCGCGTTCCTCGGCCTCACGCTGTTCGCGTTCCTTGGCCTCTTGCTCGGCACGCCGGCGGGCGCGCTCTTCTTCGCGCGCCTTTTCGGCGGCCTCACGCTGGGCGGCCTCTTCGGCCTCGCGTGCCTTGGCCGCTTGCAACGCCTTCATGCGGCGCGCCATTTCGGCGTCGGAAATTCCCGCAGGACGACGCGAAGGATCACCCGAGGGCGTCGCTCCGCCACCCGGCTTGCTGGCACCCGGCTTGGGGACCACCACGCGTTTGCGTTTGGTTTCCACCACGACATTCTTGGTGCGTCCGTGGCTGAAACTCTGTTTCACATTTCCGGGGCGTGCCCCGCCACGAAGACCCAATGTCTTTTTGCCGTCACTATCGCTCATAAAGCTTCTTACCCTTCCGCGCGGCCCTTGCCGCCGTCATCCGTTTCGCGCAAGCCACGCAGGCGCTGCGCTTCCTCTACAACACGTTTGGCGAGTCCGCCAGAGGCCAGCGCCGCATGAATCACGGTTTGGCGCCCAAATGCCTGTCCCAGCTCGTCCGCGGTCAGCCAGCCGATGTATTTGCCGAAATGCGGCGTGCTGAGTTTCGACTTGCCGCGCCCCGATCCGTCGATGGCCTGAATCAGCACACTCGCCTCTTCCCGGTCCAGCCACGTCTTGACCTTTTCATAGCCCGCGACCGCATCGCCGGACTTGCGCGCCAGGCTCAACAGTTCGATCACGCGGCGCGCGACCTGCTTTTCGACCTCGGCCGTCAGGTCCCCGGGCACGCTCACCTGTGCCTTGAACCCGCGTGCGAACAGTTTCTTGCCAACGGCCTTGTCCAGCGCGGCGCGATCCGCCGCCACATAGACACCACGCCCCGGCAATTTTGCCGCAACATCCGGGTAGACCTGACCGTCCGGCCCCGTCACAAAGCGTATCAACCCATATTTAGGCTGAATTTCGCCCGTGGCGATGCACTTGCGTTCAGGTCCTTCGGACCGATCCTTATGGACGCCACCGCGACCCATGTCAGCCACCCGAGGCCTGAGATCAGGCCTCGGCCTCCTCTTCAACGGCTTCGCCGTCTTCTTCCGCTTGTTCCAGCTCAGCCGGATCAACCCAGCCCAGCATGATACGCGCGGTCATGACCAGATCCTGTGCTTCTTCCAGCGTGACGCCGAAAGGCTCCAGAACACCGTCATCCTTGATGCGCTCACCATCGACCGTGGTCCAGCCACCGGCCAGTTCCCAGTCGGCGCAGGTGGCGAAGTCTTCCAGAGTCTTCACGTCATCCTTGGCCAGCGCCTCTACCATCTGGGGGGTCAGGCCTTCGAATTCAATAAGGCTGTCTTCCGCGCCCAAGCTGCGGGCGCTGTCCAGCGCCGCCTTGGCCTGCGCTTCCAGGAATTCGCGGGCGCGGGTCTGCAGCTCCTGCGCGGTGCCTTCGTCGACGCCGTCGATCACCAGCAATTCCTCGATCTCGACATAAGCGACTTCTTCGAGGTTGGTGAAGCCTTCCGACACCAGCAGCTGAGCAAAGAATTCGTCCAGATCGAGGCTTTCCATGAACAGCTGCGTGCGGGCTTCGAATTCCTTCTGACGGCGCGCCGATTCCTCGGCTTCGGTCATGATGTCGATGTCCAGATTGGTCAGCTGGCTGGCCAGACGCACGTTCTGACCACGGCGACCGATGGCGAGGCTCAATTGCTCCTCAGGCACCACAACTTCGATCTTACCGGCTTCTTCGTCCAGAACCACCTTTGAGACCTCGGCAGGCTGCAACGCGTTCACCAGGAAGGTCGGCTGATCTTCGTTCCACGGGATGATGTCGATCTTCTCACCCTGCAACTCGTTCACAACGGCCTGCACGCGGCTGCCGCGCATACCAACGCAGGCCCCGACGGGGTCGATCGAGCCGTCATACGAGATCACGGCGATCTTGGCGCGCGAACCGGGGTCACGGGCCACGGCCTTGACCTCGATGATGCCGTCATAGATTTCCGGCACTTCCATCTTGAACAGTTCTGCCATGAATTCCGGCGCGGTGCGCGACAGGAAGATCTGGTGGCCGCGAACCTCGCGGCGGACTTCCTTGATATAGGCACGCACGCGGTCGTTGGGGCGATAGCTTTCACGACCGATCTTGTCATTGCGGCGCAGAACGGCCTCGGCCCCGCCCAGATCGACGATGACGTTGCCGAACTCTTCGCGCTTGACCGCACCGTTGATGATGGTGCCTGCGCGATCCTTGAATTCTTCGTACTGACGATCACGTTCCGCTTCGCGCACCTTCTGCAGAATGACCTGCTTGGCGGACTGAGCGGCGATACGGCCCATTTCGACCGGCGGAACTTCTTCGACGAAGACGTCACCAACTTCGGGCGATTCCATGTACTGTTTCGCCTGCTCGACGGTCATCTCGGCCTGATAATTCTCAAGCTCTTCATCCTCGACCACGGTGCGCACACGGGTAAAGGTTGCCTTGCCGGTCTTGCGGTCGATGCTGACACGGATGTCCATTTCCGCGCCGTAACGGCTCTTGGCGGCACGGGCGAGCGATTCTTCCATCGCTTCGACAACCAGACCGGGGTCGATCATCTTTTCGCGGGCCACGGCCTCGGCGGTCTGCAGCAGCTCCAGCTGGTTGGCTGAGGTGATTGCCATCAGTTCGTCTCCTCTTCGGACCCTTCGGTCTCAATCTCGTCGAAAGCGTTTTCGTTCAGGGCACCGGCGTCTTTGCGCTGGCGCAGCATTTCCTTGATCAGGTCATCGGTCAGGACCAGCTTGGCGTCGCTCAACCAGTCGAATTGCAGACCGATGGTGATCGTCTCAGCCCCTTCGGGGATGTTGATCAGAACCTCATCCCCTTCGATCCCGGCCAGTTCGCCCTTGAAACGGCGGCGGCCGTCGATCAGTTCGGCGGTCTCGATCTTGGCCTCATACCCTTCAAACATCTCAAAATCCTTGAGACGGGTCAGGGGACGGTCGATGCCGGGGCTGGACACTTCCAGCGTATAGGCGTCGAGGATCGGGTCCTCGACGTCCAGCGTGGCGCTAACCGCGTTGGAAATCTCGGCGCAGTCATCCACTTCAATCCCGCCATCGGGCTTATCGGCCATGATCTGCAGCGTGGTCTGCTTGCCGCTCATCAGGCGAATGCGGACCAGTTCATACCCCAGATCCTCGATCACAGGGGTGATAATCTCGGCCAGTCGCCGGTCAATCGCCGCTTTGGCTATCAGGTCGTTCGTCATAAGGTTCTCTACCCTGTCATCCGGGCACAAAAAAACGGGCGCGCGGCCCGTCGAAATTTCCGGTGGAGCCCCGGACCAGAAGTCCAACGCGCCGCTGTTGAAACTGCATATACGCAGGAGTTGTTGAGTCTGCAACCCCCGGCGGGATTCGTGATCGGATTTAAGCCAGCCACCACCGTTCGGCGATCCGGCCGTCATCCAGCGCGCGACCCGCGCCGATCTGGCGCGGCATGCCCACATGGGCGGCTGCGGCCAGCGCCATATCGGTTTCGCCGGGGTGAAAACGCAGACCGCGCTGCGCGCCCAGATCCTCCATCGCGGGTTGCACCGCGACATCCACGAACCCATCCCGCAGCGCCTCGGCCCGCACATGGGCGTCGGGGATGACGATGATTTCCACAGCATCGGCCCAGCCCGCCAGACCGTCCTTATAGTGTCCGGTCACTTTTCGGCCAAGGAAATGGCGGCCATCCTCGGCCCGCTCGACGCGATAGCATCCGGTGCCGTTTGCCGCCCGCAATGGCGTGACGCCCTGCCCGTTCCGGGTGATGACAAAACGGCTGTCGGCCAGCAGAAACGGCAGACCGGGATTGGCGTCCGGCAATTCGATTTGCACGCGATGCGCGGCCAGCGCCTCAACACGGCCTATGCCGTCCAGCGTCCCGACAATATCCTCGACGGTCAGGGGTGCGGCGTCGTGAAACAGAACATCCTCGCGCAGGTCGAAACTCCAGACGCGGGCGTCGGCATCGGTCTGCCATCCGGTCGCCAGTTCAGGCCGCAGCGTTCCGTCGGGTGCGATCTCAGTCAGATTGTCGAACACGGCACCCCGCGCCACCTGTTCCAGGCTGTCATCGCGCGGCACTGCAAGGCGAAGTGTTCCGCCCGTTTTGGGCGCGTCCGCCAGCGAGGCCCCCGTGGCCGCCAGCAACGCGGCGGCGGCACCCGAGGCAAACAATGCGCGGCGGTCGATCCGGGTCATGCCACACCCTCCGCCAGACGATCCATGATGCGCACCAGCTCGGCGCTGATGCCCGGTTCGGACAAGGCGTGACCTGCCTGGCGCACCATCTTCAACTCGACCCCCGGCCAGCGTTCGGCCAGATTCCACGCGGCCTGAGGCGGGCAGATCATGTCATAGCGCCCCTGCACGATGTGGCCGGGGATATGCGCGATCCGGTCCATGTGATCCAGAATCTGCCCGTCAGTTTCAAGAAACGCGCCATTGATGAAATAGTGGTTCTCCAGCCGCGCAAAGGCCCGCGCGTATTCGCCGGGGCTTTCGCCAACCGCGCCCTGCGAATGGATCGAGGCCAGCGCGTTTTCCCAGGCCGACCAGGCCCGGGCATAAAGAATCTCCGTCGCGCGGTCGCCTGAAAACAGGCGTTTGTTATAGGCACCGATCGTATCCGACAGCTCAGCCTCGGTCAGAAGGGCCGTGAACTTGGCCCATTGTTCCGGCCAGAATTTGCCGCCGCCGCCGCCGTAGAACCACTGCAACTCGGCCTGCGTCGCCAGAAACACGCCGCGCAGCACCAGCCGGTTCACCCGGTCGGGGTGGGTTTGCGCGTAGATCAACGCCAGGGTCGCACCCCAGCTGCCGCCGAACACGGTCCAGTCGTCGATATCCAGCAAGGTCCGCAGCCGTTCGATATCGGCAACCAGATGCCAAGTGGTGTTGTCGGTGACCGAGGCATGAGGCCGCGACCTCCCACAACCGCGCTGATCGAACAGAATCACCCGATAGACATCGGGATCGAAATAGCGCCGCATCGCCGGGCTGCACCCGCCGCCGGGCCCGCCATGCAGCACCACAATCGGTATCCCATTGGGATTGCCGCATTGTTCCATGTATATTCGATGGCCCTCGCCCACATCCACCATGCGCTGATCGAAGGGATCGATCGGCGGGTACAGATATTGAACTGCGCGCTTTTGGTCCGGGTACTTGTCCATTATGGCCCTATATAGTCCTTAAACGTAAAAGAGCATACGGAGACAGGAATGCAAGCGCATCCGAACACGGTGGACCCGTCCGAGATCGCAAAATTCGAGGCGATGGCCGCCGAATGGTGGGACCCGCATGGGAAATTCAAGCCCCTGCACATGCTGAACCCCTGCCGTCTGGATTACATCACCGGGCAGATCGCCGGTGAGTTTGACCGTGACCTGAAAGCGGCGAAGCCCTTCGACGGCCTGCGCCTGCTGGATATCGGCTGCGGCGGCGGATTGCTGAGCGAACCGATGGCCCGTCTGGGGGCCGAGGTCGTCGGCGCAGATGCCGCCGAAGGCAACCTGCCCGTCGCCCGCATTCACGCGGAACAGTCCGGTTTGCAGATCGACTATCGCCACAGCACGGCCGAGGCAATGGCCGCGGCGGGCGAGCAATTCGACGTGGTGCTGAACATGGAAGTGGTCGAGCATGTGGCCGACCCGCTCAGCTTTCTGACCGCCACGCAAGCCCTGCTGAAACCCGGCGGGCTGAAGATCTGTTCGACCATCAACCGCAACTCGAAATCCTATGCCATGGCGATTTTCGGGGCTGAGGTCGTCATGCGCTGGCTGCCGCGCGGCACCCATGAGTGGAACAAGTTCATCACACCGGATGAACTGTTCGACCTGCTGCGCCAGTCCGGGCTGGACCCGGTGGACCGCAAGGGGTTCGTGTTCAACCCGATTCTGTGGAGCTGGTCGATATCAGACCGGGATCTGAGCGTGAATTATGTGACGGCGAGCGTGAAGCCGGGGTAACGTTTAAATGGGAGGGCGCGAAAACGCATTCAAGCGCACCCCCCTATTGGTAGTATTTCTTAAACTGGTTGGTAGACCAAAAAGAAGATGGCTTGAGATGTTGCCATCCACGGGGAGAATCGTCTGGAATTCGAATGGATTTTAGATACTGTCCGTCGTCGACGCGGTGCCTCAACCACCAACCCAAGACCGCCGCCACACGACCTTCTGTAACAGGTTCTGCAGTTACCTGAATTGTCACTCGGTTCAGTGAGTAGCTCTCGCCAAAGCTCTTACTTATGTCGTTGGCATCAACGAACCGAGCCGATGTTGGATCGTTGATACCAAGGAAAGTTACCATTCGCGGCCATAAATCTTGAGGCACCTCGAGGGGTTCCGTTTGCCTCTCCACTTCACGAATGGCATCTTTGAAACCGGGGACGTTCTTGAATTCTTCCCGCATGGTCAACCAGATCAACGGGCCAGCATTTCCATCAAGCAACGCGAACAGATACCGCCCGCCAAGGTCCGCCACAACCGCTTCGCCCGTAAGGTCCGTATGGTTCCCATCCATACTGCCCAGCCAATCTATCGCACCGGTGAAATCCACCCGGATAACGCTCGACGCGGTCATAGGACCATCAGGCGTATCAAAATACAGCACCATCTTCTGATGCCGGTCCGCCTTTTTGATGCAACCCGTCAACAAAACGGCCATAACGGCAAACAGGATTATGTGAAATCTCAATCTATTTCTTCCCGCCGGAGCTGTTTGCCAGCCTGATTAAATCAATCAAATGGAAGAAACCCTACTCCCCCTCCAACTGCAACCGCAAATCCCGCAGAACGGGCAGTGTGCTCCGCACTCGTTCCAGCCCCAGCTCTCCGACCACGCGGTTGATCAGCGGCGCGATCGAGGAAATCGCCTGATCGCGCGCGCGGCGACCGGCGGGGCTGATCGCGACCATCTTGCGGCGGGCGTCGTCCCAGTCGGGGCGGATGTGGATGTATCCGGCCCATTCCAGCTTGGCCAAGGTGTTGGTCATCGCCCCACGCGTGACGTGGAATGTGTTGGCCAGCTGCGCCGGGCTGCGTTCGTCGCCCACAAAGACCAGATGGTTCAAAACCGAGAAATGCGAGATTTCCATGCCCTTGGGCAGCACCCGGCTCAGCCGGTTGCGCAGCAGTTGATCTGCGGTCAGGATCTCGCTGAACAGCGTGACCGCTAGGGCGTTGTGTTCGTCAGCCATGGTCCGGTTCTGGGTCAGGGCCCGTCAAAGGGACGGGTATGCGTCAGTGAGGGCACTCGGCGGCGCGCCTCTGTCACAGAACTATCATCCAAATCGAAAAAGTGAATGCCCGGATCGATTCCTGCGTCGATGACGACCTCTCCCCACGGGGCCACAACCATGCTGTGACCATGCGTGTATCGCGTCTTTCCTCGGGTTTTCGGGTGTTCTCCGGTCTGCGCCGGGGCGAGCACCCAACAGGTGTTCTCAATCGCCCGCGCGCGCAGCAGCGATTCCCAATGCGCAGCACCCGTGACCGGTGAAAAGGCCGCAGGCACCGTGAGAATGCGCGCACCCGCCTGCGCCAGTGCCGCATACAGCGCCGGAAACCGGACGTCATAGCAGATGGTCATCCCGACCTTGCCGAATTCGGCCTCGGCAATCACCGCGCGGTCGCCGGGGCGGTAGTTCCTGGATTCCCGGAAAGTCTCCGATTCGGTGACCTGCACGTCGAACATGTGAATCTTGTCATATCGCGCGACGATCTGCCCCTGCGGTCCGATCATGAAGGACCGGTTGGCAAACCGCCCGTCCGCATCATGGGTTTTGATCGCCAGCGACCCGATCAGCAGCCAGATACCCAGCGCGGCGGCCTGCTCGCGCAGGCCCGCCAGTGTCTGGTCGTCTTCCTCGTGCTGCAGAACTTCGCGCTGCCGCGTCGTGCTGGTCGAGACGCAATTGGTTACCTCGGGTGTCAGGACGAACCGCGCCCCCTGATCCGCCGCCTCAGCCAGCATAGTCCGCACCGTGTCCAGATTTTCGGCCGGATCATCCGACGCGGTGATCTGCAGCAGCGCGGTTTTCATCAGGCCGCCAGCAGGCGATCCAACTTGCCCTGCCGCTCAAGCTCATAGAGATCGTCACAACCGCCGACATGCTGCGCGCCGATGAATATCTGAGGAACAGTGCGTTTGCCGCCCGCGCGCTGGATCATTTCGGGCTTGCGTTTGGGGTGCAAAAACACGTCCACCTCTTTGAATTCGACGCCTTTCTGTTTCAACAGGCGTTTGGCCGCGTGGCAAAAGCCGCACAGCGGCGAGGTGTAGATTTCAACCGGTTTCATATTCCGCCCCTTTGGGTTTCGCGTGATCTTGGGCGAATTAGGCATCCTTGGCAACGCGCGCCAGTGCCAACACGAAAATATGATTTGCGCCGGATGCAAGGCAGACACGCGAACAGGCCGTCAGTGTCGCGCCCGACGTCATGACGTCATCGACCAACAGCACATCGCGCCCCTGCATCCTGTTGCGCCTGTTGGGGTGGGCGGCGATGGCGTCGGTCAGGGTTTCGGCCCGCTCCGCCGCTGTTTTCCCGTCCAATACCGGGGTCCGCACAGGTCGAACCAGAAGGTCCGGACAGACCTCCAGCCCGGTCAGCCGCCCCAGATGTTGCGCCAGCAGCGCCGACTGGTTGTACCGGCGCCGCAGCAACCGGGACCAGTGCAGCGGGACAGGCGCGATCAACATGGTGTCGCGAAACAGCTCTTGTCCCGCCTGCGCCATCCAGCGGGCCGCCGGACGCGCCAGTTCCGGTCTGTCCCCGTGCTTCAGCGCCAGGATCAACGACCGTGCCTTGCCCTGATATACCAGCGCCGCGCGCCCGTCCTGCCAGGGGCGCGGCGCACGCATGCAATCGTCACATTCGATCCGGTGACCATCCGCCTGACCGGGTAAAGGCACACCGCAGCATTCGCATACGACGCCACCGATAAAGGGCGTGTCGCGCCAACAGGGGCCGCACAGACCGAAATCGGACTCGGTCAGGTCACCGCAGCCCAGACAGCGCGGCGGGTAGATCAGTTCGACAGCGGTTTGAATCCGCCGCCACATGCGATAGTTGCGCCTTATGAAACTGCCCGAGTCCAACGCACCCTCACTGTTTGACCGCCCGGCCCTGGCCCGGCATCGCACCCGCGCCCGCGACGAAGCCCTGTTCCTGCACCACGCCGCCGTGGATGAGGTTCAGGATCGGCTTTCCATGGTTAACAAAGCCTTTACGGCACCGGCGATTGTGACGCCGTTTGCGCATATCTGGCAGGAGGTGCTGCCGGGGGCCGAAATCGTCGCGGATGACGAAATGCTGGCGCTGAAGTCCGGCGCGCATGATCTGGTGATCCATGCCATGGCGCTGCACTGGGCCAACGATCCGGTAGGGCAGCTGATCCAATGCCATCGCGCCCTGAAACCTGACGGGTTGCTGCTGGTCGTGTGTCTGGGCGGCGAAACCCTGCACGAACTGCGCGCGGCCCTCGGGCAGGCCGAGGTTGAGGCGACCGGCGGCCTCAGCCCCCGCGTCGCGCCCATGGCCGAGCTGCGCGATCTGGGCGGATTGCTGCAACGGGCGGGTCTGGCCCTGCCGGTGGCTGACACCGCGCGCCTGACGGCGGAATATCGCGACCTGACCCACCTGATGCAAGATCTGCGCGCGATGGGAGAGGTCAACAGCCTTTCTGGCCGCGTGAAACACCCGACCCGGCGGCAGGTCTTCGCCCGCGCCCAGCAAATCTATGCGGACCACTTCGCCACGCCCCGGGGGCGTCTGGCCGCCACCTTCGAATTGATCTGCCTGACCGGCTGGTCGCCGGATGACAGCCAGCAGAAACCGCTGCGTCCTGGATCGGCGCAGGCGCGCCTTGCCGATGCGCTGGGCACCAAGGAAGGCAAACTGTCCAATTGACGACCGGACAATTCCGGTTATCTCAGCCCGGAACAGAGAACTCTCAGGAAACGAACCATGTTTGACGCCACCCGCCCATCAAATGCGCCCGCCGACCACCCCAAGGTCAAAATGGGTCGCGTCGGCATTCTGCTGGCCAATCTGGGCACGCCGGACGATTACAGCTATTGGCCGATGCGCCGGTATCTGAACGAGTTTCTGTCGGACCAGCGCGTGATCGACTATCCCAAGTGGAAATGGCAACCGATCCTGCAGGGCATCATCCTGACCAAGCGCCCGTTCAGCTCGGGCGCGGCGTACAAGTCGATCTGGAACCACGACAAGGGCGAAAGCCCGCTGATGACGATCACCAAGGATCAGACCGCCAAGTTGCGCGATGCGATGCAGGACCGTTTTGGCGATCAGGTCATGGTCGATTTCTGTATGCGCTATGGCAACCCGTCCACCAAATCCAAAGTGCGTGAGATGGTGGCTGCGGGCTGCGACCGTATCCTGTTTTTCCCGCTCTATCCGCAATATGCCGGGGCCACGACCGCCACGGCAAATGATCAGTTCTTCCGTGCGCTGATGGCGGAACCCTGGCAGCCGGCCACGCGCACAGTACCGGCGTATTTCGATCAACCTGCCTATATCGACGCCTTGGCGGGATCGGTGGAGAACGCCTATGCGGAGCTGGAGACCAAGCCGGACATTCTGGTCTGTTCGTATCACGGTATGCCCGAGCGCTATTTGCAGCAGGGGGACCCCTATCACTGCCAATGCGCAAAAACGTCCCGCTTGCTGAAGGAACGGCTGGGCTGGTCGGACGATCAGCTGGTGTCGACCTTCCAGTCGCGATTCGGTCCCGAGGAATGGCTAAAGCCCTACACGGTAGAACACGTGGCCGAACTGGCGCGGCAGGGCAAAAAGAACATCGCCGTCATCGCACCGGCATTTTCCGCCGATTGCATCGAAACGCTGGAAGAGATCAACGAAGAGATCAAGGAAAGCTTCGAAGAAGCGGGCGGTGAGACCTTCACCTATATCCCCTGCCTCAACGCCGATGATTCGCACATCGCGGCTTTGGGCAAGGTGATCGAAGACAATCTGAAAGGCTGGCTGGATTGACCGACCCAACCCGTCAGGCATGAAAAAAGGCGGTGGATCGCTCCACCGCCTTTTCTCTAAACAATGCTCGTCGACTTAGCTTGCTGCAACAGCTGCGGCAACAACGACCAGCAGGATCAGCGGCAGGATGATGCCCTGCGACGAACCCTGGGTTTCTTCAACAACAACCGGTGCTTCAACAACCGGCTCTTCCAGGTTGCCGGCATATGCGGTCGAAGCAGCAGCGGTCAGTGCAGCGGCGAGAACGAGTTTCTTCATATTAACCTCCAGAATTTGCACGGTTCCAAATAGTGAAACCATACACCCAAGACTTACCTCGTGTTTTTTTCTAATCAGCTATCCGACTGGAATGCAATTGGAACTTACGGCGCAAGCGGGTTCGTGCGCGAAAATGTCGTCAAATAAGCAACACTTGCGTGCCAACCTGCGCCATTGAAAACAATTCCTGAATGTCTTCGTTGAACAGGCCGATGCAGCCATTCGACGACCGGCGGCCGATTTTCCGCGTGTCATGGGTTCCGTGGATGCGGTAATATTTCCAGCTAAGATACAAAGCGTGTGTTCCCAATGGGTTATCGGGACCCGGGGGGATATAGTCCGGCCATTCGGGGTTTCGCTTCTTCATTGATGGGGTCGGCGACCAGCTGGGCCCTTCGACCTTGCGGATCACGCTGGTGCGACCGCGGCGCGTCAGCTCCTCGGTCAGCGGCACCGAGGACGGGTACAGCCTGTACACCCGCTGATCTTCGGACCAGTAGTGCAATGCCCGCGAAACCGTATCGACCAGAATGGCCCCGTTATTGGTGTTCGAGAAATAGGGCTGCCAGTCCAGCGCACGGAACCCCGATATGTTGCGGCGCACCTGTGGTTCCGCCTCGGGTGCCGGGCGCAACGGATCACCGGGGATGTACTGGGCGATTGCCGGCGAAGCCACAAGGGCCGAAGCACCTGCCAGGAATCCACGGCGGGTGGAAGAGTGAATGCGTTTCTTGACCATGACGGGCGGTCCTTTGCTAAGGCCATCTGAAATTCTGGCACATTTTATTGCCAGAATGCTTCAGTCGCAAATCAAACCGGCAGAATCACGCGAAACAGCGTCAAAGCAGGTTTGCTCAGGGCGGTCTGTCGCGTTATGCCGTAGGGCAACACAATTATCAGGTCGATCATGACGCGTATCTTATCCTTACTGTCCGTTTGCCTTATCGCACTGGCCGCATGTACCACCGGCAGCACGCCGACCTACGGGACCGATGGCCGTCCTTTGCCGACGGTCTACAAGATCCGGGGCAACCCGGAAAAACTGCAGTTCCGCATGCTTGATTCGGTCAATGCGCTGCGCCAGGCGCAGGGGTTGCAGTCGGTTCAGCTGAATGCGCAGCTGAATGCCGCGGCGGCCACGCATTCCAAAGATATGGCGCGGCAGAACCGCCCCTGGCACTTTGGCTCTGACGGATCGTCGCCGCTGGATCGTGCCCAGCGCGTAGGTTACTATGGCACCTTCCTGGGCGAAGCCATTTCCGAGACCTACGAGACAGAGACCGAAACGCTGGCCGCCTGGATGCAGGAGCCCGGACCGCGCGCGGTGATCATGGACCCCAAAGCCTCGCAGATGGGCTTTGCCTGGCATCAGGAAGGCGGCGGCAAAATCTGGTGGACGCTGGAAATGGGAACCGGCGGCTGACCCAGACCGCAACCCCGGAATCAAAAAGCCCCCGCAAATCCGGGGGCTTTTTTGTATCTTCCGAATGTCAGGCTGCCTGCATCGACTGGGCTTCGGTCAGGATGGCGTAAAGCTTGACCGGGTCCGGGTTGGCCCGGAGTTTTGCGCAAACCGAGGTGTCGCGCAGGGTCCGGGACACCAGCGCCAGTGCTTTCAGGTGATCCACACCGGCCTCTTCGGGCGCGAAAAGGGCAAAGGCGATATCGACCGGCTGCCGATCAACCGATCCGAAATCAATCGGCTTTTCCAGCATCACGAATACCCCGGAAACGACCTCAAGCTCGGACATGCGCGCATGCGGTAACGCCACGCCATGGCCCACGCCGGTCGGCCCCAGGCTTTCCCGTTCCAGCAACCCGTCGACAACAATCTGGGCCTCAAGACCTAGCGCCGCCTCTGCAACATCGGCGACTTCCTGAAACAGCCGCTTCTTGCTGGAAGCGGCGGACAATACACGTACTGCTTCGGGCTTCAGTATGCTCGAAAGCTCCATGATCACGCTCCGTGGCGGGGCCCCCGCTTGCGCAGGGGCTTACCTTGCTATTCTTGCCTGTTACGGATCGATCCAGCCGATATTACCGTCATCCCGACGATACACGACATTCAATCCATCCTTGTTTTCATTCCGGAACACCAGCACCGGAGCGCCAGCCAGTTCCATCTGCATAACGGCTTCACCAACACTCAGCGATGGGATTTTGGTTTCCATCTCAGCCACAATCATCGGCTGCAGAGAGTCAGGCTCGTCAGCCGTCTCCGATTCGTCAGAGGCGAGGATATAAGAGGAAGCACCAAAGAGTTCAACCGGCTCAGCCCGATCCTTGTGGTGGTCCTTGAGACGACGCTTGTAGCGGCGCAACTGGGTTTCCATCTTGTCGCAGCATGCCTCAAATGCCGCGTAGATTTCAGTTGCATGCGCTTTGGCCTGCGCCGTCAGGCCGGTGGAAAGATGCACAGTGGTTTCGCACACATATTCATGCGCGGAACGGGAAAAGACGACATTGGCGTCAGTCGGCCGCTGGGCATATTTGCCCACGACATCGCCCAGTTCGGTCTGCACATGAGTCTGAAGTGCTACACCGATGTCGATCTGTTTTCCGCTGATTTGGTAACGCATGTGATCTCCTTCACAATTCACACCCATTTTGACGTCACGTTACGGGACGCACTTGTTTTTATCGGGTGGGGGATATCGGCGTTTCCTGCGGTAGCCGAACCGCTCGCCCTTCGACGAAGGGGCATCGTGATCCAGACGGGAACCGAAGAAATGCCATAACCCAATTGAGGCAAGAGACGGAGGAAGAGTCAATCAAAACAGGCGTGTATATACGTGATTTCCGCCATGCGCTCGGCGCATTACCGCGCAACCTCATGAAATACGGAAGTTTTCGCCCAGATAGACCCGCCGCACGTTTTCGTTTTCGACGACTTCGTCCGGGGTGCCGGACATCAGAACCTGACCGTCATGCAGGATATAGGCGCGGTCCACGATTTCGAGCGTTTCACGCACGTTGTGGTCGGTGATCAGCACGCCGATCCCGCGTTTTTTCAGATCGGCGACAAGATGGCGGATATCGCCCACGCTGATCGGATCGACGCCGGCAAAGGGTTCATCCAGCAGCAGATACTTCGGATCGGCCGCCAGACAACGGGCGATCTCGACCCGGCGGCGCTCGCCCCCCGACAAGGCCAGCGCAGGGGCGCGGCGCAGGTGTTCGATCGAGAAATCCGACAACAGTTCTTCCAGCCGCTCCTTACGGCGATGTGCGTGGCTGACCGTGATATCCAGAACCGACGCGATATTGTCCTCGACGCTCATGCCGCGAAAGATCGACATCTCCTGCGGCAGATAGCCGATACCCAGACGGGCGCGGCGATACATCGGCAGGGTCGTGACGGTCTGGCCGTCAATCGTGACCGTTCCGGCCTCGGGGAAAACCAGCCCGGCCACGGAATAAAACGTCGTGGTCTTGCCCGACCCGTTCGGGCCCAGCAGCGCCACCACTTCGGACCGGTCCAGCGTCATCGAGACATCCCGGATCACGGTCTTTTTGCGGTAGGATTTCCGCAGCTTTTCGATCCTGAGGCCGGAATTTCCCTCGGCGACGGACAGGTGTGGTCGCGCCATTACTCTTTACCCGATTGCAAAATGGTTTTGACGTTGCCCGTGACAGTCGCCTTGCCGGTGGTCAGATTGGCATTCATCTGATCGCCGCTGATCGTGCTGGGCCCCTGCGTCAGCAGCACATTGCCCTTCATCACGATCTCGCCCGAGTCGATGGTGTATTCCGCCCAGTCGCCTTCGGCCGCATCAGGCGGGCTGACCAGAACCACATCCTCTGTCGCCTCCATGCGTTCGATGCCCGAGCGTTCCTGATTGTAGATGACAAGCACGCGTTCGGCCGTAAGGCGCATTTCCCCCTGGATGACGATCACATTTCCCAGAAATTCCGCCGATCCGTCCTCCTGATTGACGTTCAGCGTCTCCGACGTGACCTCGACCGGCAGAGTCGGGTCGTTATTCACCGCTCCGAACCCGACCTGGGTCTCTTGCGCTGTCGCGGGGAAGGCGCCGGTTACCAGGGCACTGCAAACTAGGGCTACACGAAAATGAAACACAGGTTATCTTTCTGCTTTTTGAGGCTCATATATCAACTTCACCCCGTCTGTAAAAATAATATGGACCGGACCGTCCTCTTTTTTTGTCCCGAAGGTCATCCGGCCGGCTGAAAAATCTCCAATAATCCCAGTGCCATTGACCTGTCCGGGCGTATCACCGCGGATTTCGTCAAGGGCGGTGTTCAGCAAATCCGTGGTGACTTCGATACCGTCCGTTGTGGTAATAACTACGTCGCCGACGAAGGTGGCGGTATTCTTGTCGGGCCTGATCATCCCGGAATTTGAATCTAACGTGATGACCCCGCCGTTCAACAAGCCCAGACGGCCGCGGAACTCGGCTGCGGTCGGGGTCGCATTCTCGGTGCCCTGGGTCGCCCTGTTCGCCTCGATCTGGACCTGTTCGCCCTTGCGGGTGGTGCCGCGATAGTTTGGCTGCGTCACGACCTGATCGGCCAGCCGCTGATCGATGTCGTTCTGCGCAAAAGGCACGGTCACGTTGGTTTCGATGCTCCGAGAAAGCAGAAAAACAGTCGACAGAATCACGATGGCGGCCAGCGGCAGCACCACCTTGAAGAACTGCACCATACGGGAATGACCATCCACGGCTGTGCCCTCCGCCTAGCCCAGACCGACCCGCAGGCAGTCATGGATGTGCAAAAGACCTTCGGCCGGGGCATTCTGTTCCGGCGCCACGACGAACAGCGAAGTGATCTTGCGGTCATTCATGATCGCCACGGCCTCTTCCGCCAATGCGTCCGGGCCGATTGTGGTCGGGTTTTCCGTCATCACCTGCCGAGTTGTCTTATCCAGCAGACCGTCCATATGGCGGCGCAGGTCGCCGTCGGTGATGATCCCGGCCAGCTGCCCCTGCGCATCCGTCACACCGGCGACGCCAAAGCCTTTCTGGCTGATTTCGATCAGCGCATCGCTCATTGGGGTATCGGCATTTACCAGGGGCAGCGCTGCGCCGGTATGCATCAGGTCGCGCACCGTGCTGAGCCGCGCCCCCAGCTTGCCGCCGGGATGATAGGCGCGGAAATCCTCGGGCTTGAAATCGCGGTACTTCATCAGCGCGATCGCCAGCGCATCCCCCATCGCCAGCGTCAGCGTGGTCGAGATCGAGGGCACCATGCCGAAACCACAGGCCTCACCCATCGACGGGATCAGCAGATGCACATCCGCCTGTTTCATCAACGTGCTTTCGGGCTTGCTGGACAGGCCGATCAGCGGAATGCCAAAGCGGCGGGTGAAGGCCAACAAATTGGCCAGTTCCGGCGCTTCGCCCGAGTTTGAGATCGCCAGCACCACATCGCCTTTGGATACCATGCCCAGATCGCCATGGCTGGCCTCGGCCGGGTGCACGAAATAGGCGGGCGTGCCGGTGCTGGCCAGCGTCGCCGCAATCTTGTGGCCGATATGACCCGACTTGCCGATGCCGCTGACGATGATGCGGCCGGCGGCCTGCAGGATCAGTTGCACCGCTTCGGCGAAATGTTCGTCCAGCGCTCCGGCCAGCACGTCCAGCGCGCGGGCTTCGTCGGTGACAACCTGTCGGGCGGTTCTGAGGAAGGCTTCGGTGTCGGTCATGAGTGCGCAAAAATATCCGTTTCGGGCCAACCGGCGAGGTCCAGCTTCGCACGCATCGGCAGGAAGTCAAAACAGGCTTGTGCCATCTCGGTCCGGCCTTCGCGCGCCAGGCGCGCGTCCAGCGCATCGCGCAGCTGGTGCAGGTACAGAACGTCCGACGCGGCATAGTCCAGCTGCGCCTCGGTCAGTGTTTCGGCGCCCCAGTCGCTCATTTGCTGCTGTTTCGAGATATCGACGCCGATCAGTTCCTGACACAGGTTCTTCAGCCCGTGCCGGTCGGTATAGGTGCGGACCAGTCGGCTGGCGATCTTGGTGCAATAGACCGGCGCGGCCAGCGCGCCAAAACTGTGGTACATCGCGGCAATATCGAACCGGCCGAAATGGAACAGTTTCAGCACATCCGGGTTTTCCAGCATGGCGCAAAGGTTCGGTGCCTCGGTCTGGTCTTTTCCGACCTGAACGATATGGCTGTTGCCGTCGCCACCCGACATCTGGATCACACAGAGCCTGTCACGGTGCGGGTTCAGCCCCATGGTTTCGCAATCTATGGCCACAACGGGGCCCAGATTCAGCCCGTCCGGCAGGTCGTTTTTGTAAAGATAGTTCGCCACGGGGGTCTTCCTTTATGCGCTGTCGCCCCCGAGATAGGGGGTTTGACCTATAAACTCAACGCCATAGGCATGATCCCACTGTTCGGACGGTCCGAGTTTGACTTTATCCCCATGGGGAGGATAAGGATAATTCATGACTCAGCACATCCACGACTCGCACCCTCAGATCAAGGCGCGCCTGAAACGGGCGCATGGTCATCTGGCGAAAGTGATCGAAATGATGGACGATCAGGCCCCCTGTACGGACATAGCCCAGCAGCTTTTTGCGGTGGAAAAGGCGATCACCAATGCCAAACGCGTTCTGATACACGACCACATCGATCATTGCCTGTCTCCCGGGGCTCAGGGCGACCGGAACGATGTCGAGGATTTCAAAGCCATCACCAAGTATCTGTAGGCCATGCTGCGGGTCCTGCAAAACCGGGTGTATCGCCATTTGCTGGCCGCTCAGGTCGTGGCGCTGACCGGCACCGGGCTGGCGACCGTTGCACTGGGCTTGCTGGCCTATGATCTGGCCGGGGACGCCGCGGGGCTGGTTCTGGGAACCGCGCTGACGATCAAGATGGTCGCCTATGTGGTCATCGCCCCCGTTGCCGCCGCGTTTGCCGAGCGGATGGACCGGCGGCGCATGCTGGTGGTGCTGGATCTGGTTCGGGCGCTTGTGGCCGTGTGCCTGCCCTTCGTGACCGAGGTCTGGCAGGTTTACGTTCTGATCTTCCTGCTGCAATCGGCCTCAGCCGGATTCACTCCGGCCTTTCAGGCCACCATTCCGGACGTTTTGACGGACGAACAGGATTACACGCGGGCCCTGTCCCTGTCGCGGCTGGCCTATGACATGGAAAGCCTGGTCAGCCCGATGCTTGCTGCCGGGTTGCTGCTGGTTGTCAGTTTCGACAGCCTGTTCTGGGGTACCGGTCTGGGCTTTTTAGCCTCGGCCCTGCTGGTGATTTCGGTTGCTCTGCCCTCGCCCAGACCCACTCGGCGTCGCGGAATTTACGATCGGACGACGCGCGGCCTTCGCATGTATCTGAACACCCCCCGCCTGCGTGGCCTGCTCGCGCTGACATGGGCGGCCGCAGCGCTGAGCGCGACGGTCATCGTCAACACCGTTGTCATCGTACGCGCCGATCTGGGGCTGTCCGAAAGCGCCGTTGCCGTTGCGCTGGCCGGGTATGGCGGCGGCTCCATGCTGGCGGCCGTGGTACTTCCGGGCCTGCTGGACAGGCACAAGGACCGCACCGTCATGCGAGCCGGTGCGGTGTTCGGCACAATCTCGCTCGTCCTGTCCGCGGGTCTGTTTGCGGTTGTGCCAATGTCACTGGCCGGTCTTGCCGCTTTGTGGGCCTGTGTTGGCTTCGGATACTCGGCAACGCTGACGCCATCGGGTCGCCTGCTGACCCGTTCCGCCCGCCCCGAGGATCGCCCGGCGGTTTTTGCAGCCCAGTTCACCCTGTCGCATGCCTGCTGGCTGGTGTTGTATCCGCTGGCGGGCTGGCTCATGACGACCCAAAGCACGGCCGAAGCGCTTGCATGGATGACGCTGGCCGCGGTCCCCGGGCTGATTGCGGCCACACTCATCCGGCCGGATGCCGATCAGAAAGCCGTTTCAAAAGAACACCCTGACATGTCTTGAGCATCCCTGCCACTCTGCACTACACCTTGGCTACCATGGATCAGCTTGACCGCCGCATAATCTCAGCCCTGCAACACAACGCCCGCGAGTCCACCACCAAGATCGCCGCGAAACTGGGCGTGGCCCGGACAACCGTGATCGAACGCATCAAACGGATGGAGGAACGCGGCGTGATCGCCGGGTATTCGGTGGTCCTGAATAGCCCCGACGACGCCCCGCGCGTGCAGGTCGTCGTGCTGCTGGAAGTGCAGCAAAAGGAAACCACGCGCATCATCAAGCGGCTCGAAGCTTATCCCGAGGTAAAGCTTTGCCTGTCGATCAATGGTGAGTTCGACCTGCTGTTGTCGGCCGAGGCCCCGAGGATCGAGGACCTGGACATTCTGGTCGACGATCTGGCCAAAATCCCCGGTGTTCTGCGCACCAATACCAGCGTCGTGTTCGGCCGTCGGATCGATCGAATTTGAGCGGCTGATAACCCTCTATAAACCCCGGCGCGACTAGCCTGAACCGGATTGATCAGAATCCCGGACCGGCAGAATGCCAAATCGCACGATATTCCTGGCGGCAATTGTCGCCCTGCTGGTGGCACAACAGGGTCTGGCCCTGCCCGCCGCCCGCATCGCAGGCATCTGCGACACTGCCGCACGCCGCGCCGCCCTGTCCGAAGGGGTGCCGCCGGACGTTATGCGTGCAATCGCCCGGGTGGAAACCGGGCGCGTCCGGGACGGACGTCTGGAACCCTGGCCCTGGACCATCAACGTCGAAGGTCAGGGATATTGGTTCGCCTCCGAATTCGAGGCGAAAACCTATGTTTTCAATATCTTCAAAGCGGGCACGCGCAGCTTTGACATCGGCTGCTTTCAGATCAACTACCGCTGGCACGGCAAGGCATTTCGGTCCATCGATGCCATGTTTGATCCGGATGAAAACGCGGCCTATGCGGCAAGATTCCTGAAAGACCTTCATGCCGAACTTGGGTCCTGGCCTGCCGCCGTCGGCGCTTTCCATTCCCGCACCCCATCGCTGGCCAATGCCTATTCCGATCGGTTTCAGACCGTTCTGGCCCGGCTGGATCGGGAGCTGCCCGCGCCAGGGCCGGCAGCGCGCGATCCGTTTGCCACTGCCGCCGCGCCCCTGATCCCGGATCAGGCACCGCCTTCTGGTGCAGGTACACTTGGGTCGCTGGTCCCGTCCGCGACCGCGACTGCCGCCTTTATCCCCTTCAACTAGGAGCCCTGTGTGCCCAATATCGACGCCCGTTCCCTGTTTTCCCCGACCGTGTTGCTGGCGCTGGCGCTGATGACGGTCATCGTGATGATGATCCTGCCGATGCCCGCCTGGGTGCTGGATGTGGGACTGGCGGCGTCCTTTGCACTGGCGATCCTGATCTTCACCCTGACGCTGTTTATCGAACGGCCGCTGGATTTCTCGTCCTTCCCGACGATCCTGCTGGCGTCGCTGATGCTGCGGCTGTCGCTGAACGTATCCTCGACCAAGCTGATCATCGGTCAGGGGCACACCGGGCCGGGCGCCGCCGGGGACGTGATCGAAGGCTTTGCCAATTTCGTCATGGGCGGCAGCATTTTCCTGGGTCTGGTGGTGTTCGGGGTTCTGCTGATCGTGAATTTCATGGTCATCACCAAAGGCGCCGCCCGCATGGCCGAGGTCGGCGCGCGCTTTGCCTTGGACGGGATGCCGGGCAAGCAGCTTGCCATCGACAGCGACATGTCCGCCGGGGCCATCGACCATCAGCAGGCCAAGGAACGGCGTGAGCGCGAACAGCAGGAGACGACCTTTTTCGGCTCGCTCGACGGTGCCTCGAAATTCGTCAAGGGCGACGCGATTGCCGGGCTGCTGATCACGCTGCTGAACCTTGTGATGGGTCTGATCATGGGCGTGATCGTGCACGGGATGCCTGTATCCTCGGCGTTTGAGACCTATGCCATCCTGACCGTCGGCGACGGGCTGGTGTCGCAGATCCCCGCGGTGATCATCTCGATCGCTTCCGCACTGCTGCTGGCGCGGGGCGGGACACAAGGGGCGACCGACAGCGCGATATTCTCGCAATTGGGGCGGCACCCCGCCGCGTTGGCGACGGTTGCGGTTCTGATGGTCCTGTTCGCGCTGGTGCCCGGCCTGCCGTTTCTGCCCTTTATTCTGGGTGCGGGCGTGCTGGGTTACGCGGCTTATTACGTGCAGCGCAAGCAAAAGGCCGAGGCGGCCGAGGCCCTGACCACAGCGCCGCAGGATGAGGCCCCGATCTCTCAGGCCATCGGCGACATTCTGGATCTGGACGATGTGCATCTTGAGTTCGCCCCCGATCTGGTCAGCATGGTGCTGAACCCCGGCACCGGCCTGGACGCGCGGATCGCCAATATGCGGACCTATGTCGCCTCCAGCTTTGGGTTGATCCTGCCGGATATCCGGCTGACCGACCGGGCTGAGCTGCCCATGGGCACCTATGTCGTCAAGGTGCAGGGGGTCGAGCAGGCCCGCGGTGTTCTGAACCCCGATCTGGTTCTGGCGCTGGTGCAGGACGGCCATGACCTGCTGCCCGAGGGCAATGATGTGACAGAACCGGTCTACGGCGCCCCCGCCCGCTGGATCCTGCCCAAGGATCAGGAAGCTGCAGCGATGAGCGGGGCGACGATTGTCTCGCCGCCCGAAATCCTGGCCACTCATCTGCTGGAGATCATCAAACAGAATTTCTCGCGCCTACTGACCCTGAAATCCCTGCGCCGTCTGCTGTCCGAGATGGCGCGGCTCAGCGATCCGGTTCGGGCCGAAGCAAACCGCAAGCTGTTGGACGAACTGATCCCCGACAAGGTGCCGATCAACACGCTGCACGCGGTTCTGCGTCTGCTGCTGGATGAAAAGGTGTCGATCCGAAACATGGCCCTGATCCTGGAAAGCGTGGCCGAGGCACGGCTGACCACCACCCAGCCCGAAGGCATTTGCGAGCTGGTCCGGCAGCGGCTGGGGTTCCAACTGGTGGCCGAAATGAGACGCGAGGATGGCTCGATTCCCCTGATTCAGCTGGCCCCGGAATGGGAAGATACCTTCGCCACCTACCAAATCGACGCGCCAAATGCCGGACTGGACGTGGCGCTGCCGCCGAACCTGTTCAACAAGCTGGCCGATGGCGTAGTCAACAGTGTGGCACAATCCGCCGATCACGGGCTGTTCCCGGCACTGGTCACATCCACCCGCCGGCGCAGGCTACTGCGCACCATCATGCACGCGCGCGGCATCACCAATCCGGTTCTCTCCTTCGAGGAAATCGGGCTCGAGGCACGCCCCGCGCTGGTCGGAACGGTGCCCGCGTGATCTCGCTGCCGCCAGAGCTTCTGCCCCAGTTGGGCGAGGGTCTGTGGCATATGTTTGCCGTCTTCCTGCGCGTCTCTGCCATGGTCTCGTTGCTGCCCGCCTTCGGGGAACGCAGCATCCCGACCCGCGTCAAGCTCGGGATCGCGGTGGCGTTCACCTTGATTGTGGCGCCTGCGGTGCAGGCTGCGGGGACCGCACCTGACCTGTTTCCATTGGCACGGATGATTGTGGTCGAGACCCTGATCGGAGGGGTTCTGGGCCTGGGCCTGCGCTTGTTCGTTCTGGCCCTGCAAACGGCCGGGTCGATTGCCGCGCAGGCGACCTCATTGTCTCAGATTCTGGGGGGCGCGGCGGCAGACCCGGTCCCTGCGATGGGATACCTGCTAACTCTGGCGGGATTGGCCTTGGCGGTGCTGCTGGGCCTGCACATTCGCGTCGCGCAGTTCCTAATCTACAGCTACTCGCTGTTTCCGATGGGTATTGCTCCGATGGCGCCCGATCTGTCGCAATGGGGCGTGCAGCAGATCACGCGCAGCTTTGGCATGGCTTTCGCGCTGGCCATGCCGTTTGTAATCGCCTCGCTGATCTATAACCTCGCGCTCGGGGTCATCAACCGCGCGATGCCGCAGTTGATGGTAGCCTTTGTCGGTGCCCCAGCCATCACCTTCGCGGGCCTGTTCCTGCTGTTTGCGGGCACTCCTCTGATCCTATCGGTGTGGTCCGATGCCATGTTCGCCTTTATGGTAAACCCGCTTGAGGGCGCACGATGAGCGGCGCGGAGGATAACAGCGACAAGTCATATGAACCGACACCGGAAAAACTCCGGAAGGCACGGGAAGAAGGCGAGGTCGCCAAATCCAACGACCTGTCCGTTGTTGCGGCGTATTCCGGTTTTCTTATCGCCTTGCTGGCCGCCGGGCAGATGGGTGTTCAACACATCGGATCGCTGTTTGTTGTCCTGATCGAGCAGTCCGGCGAAATCGGGCCTTTGCTGACCGATGGCCCGGCCGTCAACCCGGTTGGCGGGATGCTGAAGGCGGCGCTGTATTCCGTTTCCATTCTGTTCGCTCTGCCTGCCACCGCCGTATTGCTGAGCCTGATTGCCCAGCGCGCACTGGTATTTGCGCCCGGCAAGCTGAAGCCAAAGCTGTCGCGCATCTCGATCCCGTCAAACGCGAAAAACAAGTTCGGGCGGGGCGGCCTGTTCGAATTCGCCAAAAGCTTCGTGAAGCTTGCAATCTACTGCACCTGCCTGACGCTTTTCCTGCGCGCCAACCTCAGCGACATCCTGTCGGCCAGCGCCGCGCCGGCGCGGTCGTCGGTGATGCTGATGATGAACCTGTTGTTTCGCTTCCTATTCATCGTCATCGCCGTGGCGCTGGTGATCGGCGCGGTCGATTATGTGTGGCAGTACTCGGAACACATGCGCAAGAACCGGATGTCCCGCAAGGAAATTCAGGACGAGACCAAGGATGCCGAAGGCGACCCGCATGTCAAACAGCAACGCCGGCAGCGCGCGCAGGACATCGCAACGAACCAGATGATGTCGGATGTGCCGAAGGCCGATGTCGTGATCGTCAACCCGACCCATTTCGCGGTGGCGTTGAAATGGTCCAGGGCTGCAGGCTCTGCCCCGGTCTGTGTGGCCAAGGGTGTCGATGAGGTCGCCACTGCCATTCGTACGGCTGCCGCGCAGGCAGGGGTTCCGATCCACTCGGACCCGCCGACCGCACGCGCCCTTCACGCCACCATCGAGATTGGACAGGAAATCGCGGAAGACTATTACCGCCCGGTTGCGGCTGCGATCAGATTTGCCGAGGCGATGCGCAAACGAGCGAAGGGACAAATCAGATGACACCTGCGGAATTGTCCGATCTGGAACACGTGACCGAGGCAGGGTTCCAAAAGGAATACAACATATTGCGCCCCCTGATCGAGGCGGAGGCCCGGGTTCAGACCCAACTGGCCCGGCTGGATGCCCAGGCCCGCCAATGTCGCCGGGAAAGCGCGTTGGCGGATGGGTACCGCATCACCGGCACGGATGTTCTGTGGCAAGGCTGGGAATCGTCCACCCGCCGGCAGCTGAACACCCAACTGGCCCGGCTGCGGGCGCAAAAGCTCACAGCTTTGGACGCGCTGCGCGCGGCTTTTGGCCGGAAACAGGCGGTCGCAAACTTGGCGGCGGCTCAAAAAGCGACGAACCGTCGAACGCAAGGCAAGAAATCTTGGTGATCCGGGGCGCAATGCGCGCCGATGCGGTCAGGCGTCCTGGCGACTGACGCTCAGAATCAAAACCTGTGATACATCGTCGCCCAGATCCTTGCGCGCCGTTTCCAGCAGTGCCTTGCGCAACACTTTCAGATTGTCGGACTCGGTAAAGGCGCCGTCGAAACCGCCCGTGTTTGCGTGATCAAACATCACCTGCAGAAACCCGTCGCGCAGTTTGGGTTCGATCGCATAAAATGCCTCGGTCATGCCTGGCGTGATCTCAAGACTCAGCGACATGGTGACCAGAGCCGCAATACGATCCGAGTCGACCACCGGAACGACGAATTGTTTGGTCAGCTTCAGGTATTCAAACTCACCCTTGCTGTTCTCCTTGCCCGACTTCCCCGTCTTGGATTTGACCGGTTTGTCCTTCGTCGATTTGGGTTCCGAGCCAGCCTTCGCCTCTTTCGAGTCCGTCGCCGCCTGCCCGGACGGGGTCAGAAAGACGCCGGCACCTATGCCGCCGCCCAGCCCGGCCAGCAGGAATAATACGGGTACAAGTTTCTTCATCATATCCAGACCTCAATAGGGCAGCACGGCATCCAGAATCTGCTGACCGATACGCGGCTGCTGCACATCGGTGATCTGCCCGCGCCCGCCATAGGACACCCGCGCAGAGGCGATCTTGTCATAGGTGATCTCGTTCTTGCGCGAGATATCCTGTGGCCGCACATACCCGGCCACCAACAGCTCGCGCAGTTCGAAATTGACGCGCAGCTCTTGCGAGCCCGAGATAGACAGGACGCCGTTTGGCAATACGTCGATCACCGTGGCGGCAACCCGGAGGGTCAGCTTTTCCTTGCGTTTCACCGATCCTTCGCCGCTGCTTTTCGAGGACGAGTCGATCGAAACCGCTTCTTCCAGCGTAGCTCCGTCCGGCAAATGCTCGGCCGCGCGCTGGGGCAACCCGAACAGGCCAACGATCCCAAGGGCTTCGGACCCCGAACGGGACCGTTCCGTGTCATTCGAGAATTCGGCCTTCTCGTCCAGCTCGATCACCACTGTCAGGATGTCGCCCTTCTTGATCGCCCGCTGATCGCCCAACAGCGACTGCTGACCGCCACTCCATAACGAGGATCTGTCGACATTGCGCTGCGGCTGTGTGTGCAGGGGCAGACCGGGCCATAGCATCGCGACATGTTCCGGCGAATCTTCATTGGGTGTGAAACTGGGAGGCTTTCCCAGATGATCCACGCGCCCGCAGGCCGACACTGCAATCACGGCTATCCACAGCGCTTTCGATAATCCTGACATCATTTCACCTCGATTTGGCCGTCCGGCCGGATAACGCCTGTGACGGTCGACCGGGACGACAGGTTCATGACCCGGATCCGGTCACCCGCCGCGCCGCGGCCCAGCGCGCGGCCTTCGGCCGTGATCGACAGCGGGCGGCGGTCGAACACCAGGACCACCAGATCGTTGCGGTCGACAAGCGCTGGCGGTCCGAAATCGCTGCCGTGAATGGGGCGCCCGGGATACAGGGCCTTGCGGGCCTCTTGCCCGATCAGCGTTTCGGGATCGGTCACTGCACCCGGCACCTGCCGGGCGCTGACTTCCAGATCGCCTGCCGTGATGATTTCCCTGGCACGAATGGTGCGCGTCGGAACGACAATGTCGGCGCAGAGAAGAGCCGGCCAAACAAGCGACACAAACAGGGCCAGAACCCGCATCACCGCACCTGCGTGGTTGCGCCCATCATCTGATCGACGGCGGAAATGACCTTGGCGTTCATTTCATATCCCCGCTGTGCCTCAATCAACTCGGTCACCTCGCGCACCGCATCAACCGAGCTGTCTTCCAGATATCCCTGACGCATGGTGCCCAGACCGTCTTCACCCGGGGTGCCGACCACGGGCGCACCCGAGGCTTCGGTCTCCTTGAACAGGTTGCTGCCGATCGCTTCGAGCCCCTTGGCGTTCGAGAAGCTGGCCAAGGTGAACTCGCCCAATAGCTGCCCCTCCGGCGCATCATCGAAATAGGCATAGACCTCGCCCGAAGCATTGATCGAGATCGACCGGGCGTCGTCCGGTACGGTGATTTCCGGGGCCACGGCATAGCCGTCCGACGTGACGATCAGCCCTTCAGCCGAGCGTTTCAGACTGCCATCCCGTGTATAACCAGATTGTCCGTTGGCTAGTGTCACCTCCAGGTAACCGCGCCCCTCGATGGCAACATCCAGATCGCTGCCGGTTGCGGACAGCGCGCCCTGCGCCAGATGCACCGTTACCGCCGCCGGGCGCACCCCCAGCCCAAGCTGAACACCGGTTGGCAGGACCGTCCCGTCATTGGCGTTCACTGTCCCGGCCCGCGCCATCTGCTGGTAATGCAGATCCGCAAATTCCGCCCGCCGCGCGTTGTAGCCGGTGGTGTTCATGTTCGCCAGGTTGTTCGAGATCGTTTCGACCCGCATCTGCTGCGCGGTCATGCCTGTTGCCGCGATTTTCAATGCCCGCATGTCGTGCCCTCCTGTTTACAAATCACCGCATCAGCGCCTTGAGCGCGCCGCGAACTCGTTCGTCCTCGGTTTCCAGAAAACTCTGCCCCAGTTCATAGGCACGCTGGATTTCCACCAGACGGGTCACCTGTTCGATGGCATTAACGTTGGAGCCTTCGAGGAAGCGGTGCAACACCACCGGCGCGTCGACGGGATCTATGTCACCCTCTGCCCGGAATTGCGTACTGCCCTCGCGCACCAGCGTTGTTGGATCGGCCACGCGGTAGACACCGATCTGCCCCAGCAACTGGCCCTCGACGCTCAGCGTGCCGTCGCTGCCCACATCGACCGAGGCCGCGTCGGGCGGAATGAACACGGGGGCGCCGTTCGCGTCCAGCACCCGGTGCCCGTCCATCGTGACCAGATCACCCTCGGCACTTGGCGAAAACGCCCCCGCACGCGTCAGCCGGTTGCCAGCAGGTGTTTCAACCATAAAGAACCCATCGCCTTCGATGGCAAAGTCGAATTGACCGCCGGTTTCGGTCAGCACGCCCTGCTGCAATGAGGTGTTGCGCACTTCGGCCCGGCTCATCGACAGCGACGGGTTCCCCGGCATGTCGCGCACAAACTCCGAGAACACGAGCCCCTGTGCGCGGTAACCGGTGGTGTTGGCATTGGCGATATTGTTCGCCACCAGCCGCATTTCATTCATCAATCCGCTTTGACGGGACAGGGTGACATAGGCGGTATCCATCAGCGACCTCCGGCGATCAGTGGGATGAGTGTTCCTGTGAAAAACGTCACCAGCGTCTGGGTCATGAATCCCATGGAAATCCAGAACACGACGACGATGGCGATCAGCTTGGGGACGAAGGTCAGCGTCATCTCCTGCACCGAGGTCAGCGCCTGGAACAGGCCCACGACAAGGCCCGAGATCAGCGCCACCGCCAGGATCGGAACCGAGGTGATCACCGCGACCCACAGCGCCTGACGCACGATGTCATAGAAAAGACCTTCGCTAAGCATCAGGTCAGACCGGCATCCGCAGGATTTCCTGATAAGCCTCGACCACCTTGTTGCGGACTATGACGGCGGTTTCCACGGCCAGCTCGGTCTGCGCCAGTGCCTGAACCAGCGCGTGCGGATCGGCTTCACCCATCATGGACGATTGCGCCATCTGTTCACTGTGCTTCAGCGTCGCGGCAAAGTCCTGAAAACCGGACCGCACCCCCTGAAACAAGCTGGCGTGATCGGGGTCGGCCTGCGTGGCCGGGCGGGCAACGGCATAGCTCTGTGCCGCGGTCAGGGATCGGATATCCATTCTGGCGTCCTTTATTTTCTGAGGAGTTCCATCAGGCTCGACGACATCTGGCGTGTCTGGTCGATCATCTTGAGATTGGCTTCGTAGCTGCGCTGCGCTTCACGCGCATCGGCGATCTCGATCATAAGATCGACATTCGAGCCGTGGTAGTGGCCGGTGTCATCCGCCATCGGGTGGCCGGGGTCATAAATGCGCGCACCCTCGCGGCGGTCCAACGTCACCCGCCCGGCCTGCACAATCTCCTGGCCGCCCTTTTCGGCGGCCTCAAACGGAACCGTCTTGCGCCGGTAGCCCGGCGTATCGGCGTTCGAGATATTCTCGGACACATGGCGCAGCCGCGCCGCCTGCGCGCGCAGGGCGCTGGCCGAAGCGGTCAGGGAGTGGGAAAAATCGCTCATCTCTCTGCCCCTTACGCCCGGCCAAGACTGCTGCGCAGGATGTTCATGGACGACTTGTAGATGGTCAGCGCCCGGTCGTGCTGGCGCCGGACCTCCACCGCCTTCAGCATTTCTTCCTCGATGGAAACACCGTTACCGTTGGGATCGCCCGCGGGCACGGCCACGAATTCGGGCCAGGTCTGCGCGCCCGTGCCGCCATGCAGGTGACCCTGCCGCGTGGCGGTCATGGCAACTGCGCCACCTGTGTTTTCGAAGGTTTTCTGAAAAGCCTCGATATCGCGGGGCTGGTAGCCCGGCGTATCCGCGTTGGCCATGTTGCGCGCGATGATGGCCTGCCGTTGCCCGGCATGGGTTGCCATTGCGTACGCGGTCTTAAAGACGTTCAGGTCATAGAACATCGGGGCTTCTCCCTCGATCAATTTCAATCAAGGCTTAACCCCGATTCCTTTAGAAAGCGTTTTCAGAAACCCGTTGGAGACCCCACGATGTCCGATCTCGACCCTATGCTTCTGAAATGCGAATTCGACCGGCTGTCTGCCATGCGCCATATGGGTCGCGTTGCCGGCGTGGCGCGCGGCGTCATTGAAATACAGGGGTTGGAGGCACAGGCGCGGGTTGGTGATCACCTCACCCTGCAACGGCGCAGCGGACCGGATTTGCCGGGTGAGGTGCTGCATGTCGAACCGGACCGGATCCATATGATACCCGCTGCCGCGCCCGACGGGGTCAGCCTTGGGGATCGTGTGATTCTCGGTCAGACACCGGCCTTCGCGCCCGGGATGCACTGGCTGGGGCGGGTGGTTGATCCTTTTGGCAAGCCGCTTGACGGCAAACCCCTGCTGGCGGGCGCACAGGAGCGGGACATAATGCAATCCCCGCCCCCGGCAGTCGCGCGCAAACCGCTGGGGGACCGGATGGAGACCGGGCTGGCCATGCTGAACACCCTACTGCCTGTGGTGCAGGGGCAGCGGATCGGCCTGTTCGCCGGGTCCGGGGTCGGGAAATCCACCCTGCTGGCGACTCTGGCGCGATCCATGCAGGCGGATGCGGTGGTCGTGGCGCTGGTGGGCGAGCGCGGGCGCGAAGTGAATGAGTTTGTCGGTCACGCGCTGGGGGCCGAAGGGATGAAGCGCTCGGTCGTGGTGGCGGCAACATCCGACCAGTCGGCCCTGGCGCGCAGGCGGTGCGCGTGGTCGGCCATGTCGGTGGCGGAATATCTGCGCGATCAGGGGCTGAACGTCCTGCTTCTGGCCGATTCCGTCACGCGGTTTGCCGAGGCGCACCGGGAAATCGCCGTCGCGATGGGCGAGCAAGCGTCGCTGCGGGGGTTTCCGCCATCCGTCACCCCTCTGATCGCAAGGCTGTGCGAACGGGCGGGGCCAGGTACGGCGGATCAGGGCGACATCACCGCTGTGTTCAGCGTTCTGGTTGCCGGGTCGGATATGGACGAACCGGTGGCCGATATCCTGCGCGGCGTACTGGACGGGCATATCGTGCTGAGCCGCGAGATAGCGGAGCGCGGGCGCTTCCCCGCCATCGACCTCAGCCGTTCGGTCTCGCGCAGCCTGCCGGGCGCCGCGACGGAAGAGGAAAACCGGATGATCGCGGACACCCGCAGGCTGGTCGGCAGCTACGAACAATCCGAGGTGATGATCAAGGCCGGCCTTTATGCCGAAGGCGCGGACCCGCTGCTGGATCAGGCGGTGCGTGTCCATGATGATCTGGATGCGTTCTTCGGCAAGCCTGAATCGGATGGGATCCAAAACAGTTTCAACCATTTGCAACTGATCCTGCGCCGCGCCAACACCGGATTGCCACGCTAGAGAATCAAGACAGTTTTAAGTGTTAAGCCCGCCTTAAGACCTGCGCTGCTACCCCGGTAGCCGGGTGATAATAAGGTGGTGGAGATGGGTGCGCACACAAACGCGGCGCCGGTCATCATCAAGAAGAAACGTGTGTCAGGTGGCGATGGTCACCACGGCGGTGCGTGGAAAGTCGCGTATGCAGACTTTGTCACGGCCATGATGGCGTTCTTCATGTTGATGTGGCTGCTGAACGCAACGACCGAAAAGCAACGCAAGGGGCTAGCGGATTACTTCTCGCCGACGATTCCGGTCAACCCGGTGTCGGGCGGCGGCGACGGGGCCTTTGGCGGCAACAATATGTTCTCTGAACAGACTATGGTGATGGATGGGTCGGGCGCCGCAAAACGCCACCCCACCGTGGCCAGACAGGCGCGCGGGTCAATTGGCGTGACCCCGGAGGGCGGTCAGGAGATGTCCGAGGATTTTTCCACACTTGAGGCCCAGCTTCTGGGCCGGACCGGGGAAAGCATGGTGTCGGACAAGGTGTTCAAACACATCATCACGCGTGTCACCGACGAGGGGCTGGTGGTCGAGCTGTTCGACACCGACGATCAGCCGTTGTTCGAATCGGGAACCGACAAGCCCACGGCGATGATGCGTGCACTGGCGCTGCTGGTGGCGCGGTCCTCGGATCTTGTGACCAATGATGTGGCCGTCGAAGGGCATGTCAGCGCCTCGCCGGTGGTTCTGGCCTACGACCCGTCCTGGGATACATCGACCGCGCGCGCGCAGGCGGTGCGCCGGATGCTGCAGGACAAGGGCGTTGCGCCGCCAAGGCTGGATCGCGTCACCGGGCATGCTGACCGGGAGTTGTCGGACGAAAACCCGATGGCCGCCCGCAACAACAGGATCGAGATCATCTTCCTGCGCAATTCCTGAGTGCAAAAGGATAGGCGGCATTTTACCTGTTAGCCCGCTGTTAAGGCGCAGCGCGTTACCTGTTGCATCAAGGATTGACGCAACAGAAGGGCGTGCAAATGACAATTTCCTCTTCGCTGAATGCCGGTGTGGCCGCGTTGAAGGCCAATGCCAACCGACTGGCCACCATTTCGGACAATATCGCGAACTCCTCGACATTTGGATACAAGCGGGTTGAAACGGATTTTCATTCAATGGTGACGTCCGGCCAGGGCGGAAGCTATTCGGCGGGCGGTGTCAGAACCACCAGCCAGCGCCTGATCGACCAACGCGGGCCGCTGGTCACGACCAACAACTCGACCGATCTGGCGGTACGCGGGCGTGGCATGCTGCCGGTGCGCCCCAGCTCGCAGATCGCCGGCGGGTCCAACGAAATGCTGCTGACCACGACCGGATCGTTCCGCACCAATGAGGAAGGGTATCTGGTGACGGAATCCGGCCTTGTCCTGCTGGGCTGGCGGGCAAATGCCGATGGCACGATTCCCTCGGTCCCGCGCGATACGCCAGCGGCGCTGGAACCCGTCCAGCTGAGCGTCAATCAACTGTCCGGCTCACCGACCACCCAGATGAACCTGCGCATGAACCTGCCGGCAACCGCCACTGATGCCGGGGCCGCAGGGGACACTCAGCCCTTGTCGGTCGAATATTTTGACAATCTGGGCAAATCCGAAAGCGTGGATATCGAGCTTGTGCCGACTGTGCCCGCTGCGGGAACCAGCAACGAATGGACCATGATCCTGCGCGATTCGGCCTCGGGCGGCGCGGTCATCGGCGAATACACCCTGACCTTTACCGACAGCCGGACGGCAGGCGGCACCCTGGCCAGTGTCGCGGCGGTATCGGGTGGTGCCTACGACCCGGCCACCGGCAGCGTTCTGGTCAACGTCGCGGGCGGCCCGATGGAGATCAATATCGGTCAGATCGGGGATGCGGACGGGATCACACAGCTATCCGATACCTTCGCGCCGGTGTCGATCACGCGCGACGGTTCGGCCGTGGGAACGATGACCAGCGTGCAGGTCGACGAAAACGGCTATGTCTACGCGTTCTACGATACCGGTGTCAGCCGCCGGATGTATCAGATTCCGCTGGCGGATGTGCCCAATCCGAACGGATTGACCGCGCTGGACAGTCAGACATACGCGCCGTCGCGGGAAAGCGGGACATTCTTTCTGTGGAACGCGGGCGAGGGTCCGACCGGCGATCTTGTTTCCTTCGCGCGCGAGGAATCCACCACCGACGTCGCGACCGAGCTGACTTCGATGATCCAGACCCAGCGCGCCTATTCCTCAAGCGCCAAGGTCATTCAGACAGTGGACGAGATGCTGCAGGAAACCACAAACATCAAACGCTGATTTGAGTTTTGACCCGGAAAGGGGGCCTGCCTCATGAACATGTCGACAGCACTCAGCAACGCCTTGGGCGGGCTGACGGCCGCCAGCCGCGGTGCCTCGGTCGTATCGGGAAATATCGCAAACGCTCTGACGCCCGGCTACGCCCGCAGGTCGCTGGAGCTGGCAACAAACACGATTTCGGGCCATGGGGTGCGCACGGTCGGGGTGGTGCGGCATCAGGACCCGGTCCTGACCGCCAATCGCCGCGCAACCGATGCGGATCTGGCGCAGCAGACCGCCCTGGCCGATTTTCACACCCGGTTGGACAGCCTGGTGGGGTCCGCGGATGACGCAACATCGCTTGCGGCACGGCTGGCGGAATTCGACAGCAGCCTGATCACCGCGGCCAGCCTGCCCGACTCGGCCGAGCGGCTGGATCAGGTCGCCCGCACCGGGCGCGACCTGGCCACAAGCCTCAACGCCGCGTCCGAAGGGGTGCGGCAGATGCGCTCCGACGCCGATCGCATGATCGGCAAGCAGGTCGACAGGCTGAACCAGACGCTCAGCGACATCGAGGATCTGAACGCCAAGATCCCGGCAATCAAATACGCGGGCGGTGACATCGGTGCCCTGCTGGACCAGCGGCAGGTGCTGATCGATCAGGTCAACGAACTGGTGCCTGTGAATGTGGTGCCCCGGGCCAACGATCAGGTCTCGCTATATTCGGATGGCGGGCTGATCCTGCTGGAATCCACGGCGGCGGAGTTCTCATTTGCGACGACCGGTGACACCAAACCCCACATGACGGTGGCCAACGGCCTGCTGTCCGGGTTGGAGATGAACGGAAACCCTGTGCGCATCAGCGGAGAGTCAGCGCAGATTCGCGGCGGGGCACTTATGGCGCAGTTTCAGGTGCGCGACGAGCTGGCCGTCGAAGCACAGGGTCATCTGGACATTCTTGCCCGCGACCTGATCGAGCGGTTCGAAACCCCCGGTCTGGACCCGACAGCGCTGCCCACGGATCCGGGTCTGTTCACCGATGATGGCAACCGGTTCGACGTGACTGCCCCGGCCGGGCTGGCGGGGCGTATCAGCCTGAACGCGATCGTCGATCCTGACAGCAGCGGCGACAGCTGGCGATTGCGTGCCGGGCTGGGTTCGGCGGTTCCCGGCAACCCGGGTGATGCCACGCAGTTGCGGGCCTTCAGTGCCATTCTGGGCGATGCAAGGCCGGTGGCCGGGTCGGTTTTTGGCACTGGTGACATGCGCGCCGGCGATGTTGCCGAAGCGCTGCTGTCCCGAACCGGCGCGGCGGCCCATACCGCCCGCCAACGTCTGACTTTTGCCAACAGCGCCCAGCTGGAAATGGCTCAGATCGAAGCCGAACGGGGTGTGGACACGGATCAGGAATTGCAACGCCTGATGCAGATCGAACAGACCTATGCCGCAAATGCTCGGATCATCTCGGTGGTGGATGAGCTGATGGATACATTGTTGAGGTTGTGATGGTAAACATGACGTCTATCGGTGATCTGGCCAGGGGCATGACCCTGCGAACCCGATCAACGGATATCAAAACTCAGATCGAAACCCTGTCCTACGAACTGTCTTCGGGGAAGGTGCAGGATGTGTCCGGCCGTCTGGATGGCGACTATTCGCATCTGCTGGATCTGGAACGCAGCTTGTCCAGGCTGGACGCCTTCAAGGTCTCGACGGCCGAGGCGGGCTTGTTCACCGACGCCATGCAGCTGAGCCTGACCACCGTGAACGACTCGGTGACCGAGTTCGCCGCTTCTTTGTTGTCTTTTGGAACATCGAATCAGGCTGTTTCGCATGAAAACGCGTCCGTGCAGGCCCGGAATGAGCTGGATACGATCATGTCCGCGCTGAACGCGCGCGCGGGCGGGCGCAGCCTGTTTTCAGGTGTCGCCACGGATGTGTCGCCGCTGCCATCGGCAGACACGCTAATTACTGCATTGGAGGCTGAGCTGACCGGTCTGACGACGGCGTCTGATATCCGCCAGGCCGCCGAGGACTGGTTCAACGACCCGGCAGGTTTTGATGCGGTGATCTATCAGGGTTCGGGCACATCGCTGGCACCGATGCAGATTTCCGAGCATGAATCGGTCTCTCTGCCTCTCACCGCAACCGATCCCGCGATCAAGGACGTTCTGCGGAACATCGCCGTCGCCGCCGTGGTATCTGACAACGCCCTTGCGTTACCGCCGGACCAGCGCACCGCCCTGTTCACACAACTGGGCGTCGATCTGGCCAATACCCAGAACGAGGTCGTGAACCTGCGCGCGCAGATCGGCGCGGCTGAGGCAAGGATCGAGCAGGCCGCCTCGCGCAACAGCGCGGCCCGGACAAGCCTGGAATACAGCCGGAATGAACTGATCGCTGCCGATCCATATGACACGGCCGCGCAGCTTCAGACTGTCCAGTTTCAGTTAGAGAGCCTGTATTCCGTCACCGTTCGCAACGCGAACCTGTCGCTGGTGAATTTCCTGAGATGAGGGTTCTGGTTTTCCTTTTGGTGCTACTGCCATCCATGCTGTCCGCCGGCACGATCCGGCTTAAAGATCTTGTGGATTTCGACGGGGTGCGGGGCAATGATCTGGTGGGATACGGTCTGGTCGTCGGGCTGAACGGCACCGGCGACGGGCTGAGAAACGCGCCCTTTACCGAAGAGATCATGTCGAACATCCTTGAACGACTGGGCGTGAATGTCACGGGAGAGGATTTTCGCCCCAAGAATGTCGCCGCCGTTCTGGTGACGGCCAGCCTGCCGCCTTTTGCGCGCGTTGGCGGGCAGATCGACGTGACCGTCTCTGCCATCGGGGATTCCAAAAGCCTGCTGGGCGGGACCCTGATCATGACGCCACTCAACGCGGCGGACGGCCAGATCTATGCAGTTGCGCAGGGCACGGTTCTGGCCGGTGGCGCGGTCGCTGAGGGTGAGGCCGCCTCGGTCGTGCGGGGCGTGCCCACATCGGGGGTGATCCCGTCCGGCGCGCGGGTCGAGCGCGAGATCGATTTTGACCTGTCTGCCCTTACGCAGATGCGGCTGGCCCTGCGGGACCCCGATTTTACCACCGCAAGCCGTATCGAGGCCGCGATCAACACCGAGTTCAACCGGGCCGTCGCCATCATGCGGGACTCCGGCACCGTCGAGCTGAATATCGCCGCAACTCAGTCGATTTCCACGGCCCATGCGCTGGGGCGGATCGAGAATATACTGGTCGAACCCGAAACCAAGGCCCGGGTTGTTGTCGATCAGCGCTCGGGCACGATCGTCATGGGGCAGGAGGTGCGAATCTCACGCGTGGCCGTGTCACAGGGCAACCTGACCCTGACGGTGGAAGAAGCGCCCATTGCCGTGCAGCCCAATCCGTTTGCACGCGGCGAAACCGTCATTGTCCCCCGCACCATCGCCGGGATCGAGGAAGAGGAAGGCACTGGTCTGGCCGAGATACCCGAAGCCACCACATTGTCCGAGGTCGTGGCCGGGCTGAACGCGCTAGGCGTGTCCCCCCGCGACATGATCGACATTCTGAAAACCATCAAGGCCGCGGGTGTACTGCATGCCGAGTTCGTCGTGCGATAGACCGCGCGACACCAAGGGAATCTCGGGATCAGATAACCTGTGCCGTCACTTGGCCTTCCAGCTGTCCAGCCAGCGCCTGAACCTGCTGCCCCGTTCCTCGATCGCGTCACCGGCGGCGTAGAGCCCGTCTTCGACGCTTTCCAGCATCGGGTCGATGCGACGTTGCCGGAACCGGCGCCAACGCACCCAAATCGCCCAGACAATGGCAAAGAACACGGTCAGGAAAACGATGTTGAACCACGGGATCAACCGCACATCCGGCCCCTCCACATGTTTGATCGAGACCGCGTTGGGAAAGATCGACATGAACTCATTCCGCCACCCGTAATGTGTGACAACCACCCAGTCCGGGTCATCCTTGTCCGAAATCGCGTCATTGGCTTCGGTATACAGGTTCGCGGTGTCGAATTTGAAATAGGGCGGCCACCCCCAGCTTGTGTCCTCATTCCGGTAGACGATCGGCTTGCCGTTTGCGCGCACGGCCTGAATGAATTGCACGTCGCGGTTTGACAGGCTAGTGGATTGATCATCGGGCTCGGACCAGAAGATCCGGGTCCAGTCATTCAGGTCCTGCCGTTCCTCATAGGTGTTCACGATCCGCACGATATCGCGCTGCGGCAGCGAATATTGCAGGATCACGGCAATCGTGCCCCAGAAAACGATGATGAACGCCCATTTCAGAAAGGCCATGCCGTAACCCTCACATGTAATTCACAATATAGATCAGCGCGCCAATCGCCACCCAAGGCACGATATAGACGCCCAGGATCAGTTTGCGCCGGAACGAATTGTCATAGACGTGCAAACCACGTTCGACAAATGCCTGTTTATTGCCCTGTTTGCCTTTCTCGTCCCACCAGCTCTCCAGCTTGCGGCGGCGCACGTTGCGCGAATAGAGAGACAGCGCAAAATACGCAATCGTCTGGATCACCAGCAGGATCAGAAACAGGCGTAACGCTCCGAACATCTTACCCTTTCCTCACCGCGCCCCAGGGCCCGACACGGGCAATCACCGCATCGCTGATCCGGTCTTCACCGCTCATGTCCGGTTCATGGCCGAACAAAGCCGCGCGGGCGCCAGCCTTGTCCACCTGATACTCGCGCGCGAGGAAGTCAGCAACATAGACTTTCTTCGCCTCCATCCAGGTCGCATAGGTCCGATAGAACAATTCCTTATGGCAGATGAACATCTGGCGCGGGTCCAGCGGGGCGAGCTCGGCCAGCAGCATGTTCACCAGATCGCGATGCGGCGTATCGGCGGCGCGCAGCGTGTAGAAATAAGCCGGATGATCCGAAGTGATGCGCGGCCACGGACCGCCATCCCTGGCCCAGCGCAGCAATTGAGCCAGCCCGTGATAGGCTTCGGGCAGTCGATCTGCATGATTGCGGGCCAGCCGCCGCATGTCGCCCCGGTCCAGCCCGGTCAAGTCGACGCCCGCATCCGCCGCGGCGTCGACGGTCAGGAAATCCATCTTCTGTTGCAGGATCGCGGCGGCATCCACACCACGCGCTTCAATGATCGTTTCGACCAGATCATTGTAACTCAGGAACTTGGCGATCTGGTTCCGCTGCGACGGGTCGAATTTGTATTTTATCGGCAGATCGTCGGGCTTGTCGCCCATGCAGATCGCCGCCGGATGGTCGAGATCGGGAAACAGATACAGCCCGCCGTAATGCGCCGTCCAGAAATTGCGCTGCTCAAACGCGGTATGGTGCAGGCGGACGGGGTTGCGGGTGACGTCGCCGGTTTCCTTGGCCGTCTCGATCATTTTTGCGATCAGCACATCGTCGAACCAGGCATCCTCTTCGGTTTTGAACTGCTCGACCATGCCCGCCAATTGCTGGGCCTTGCGCAGCGTTCCGCCGGCAGTGTCGGCCTCGATCTCGATCTTGCGCAGGTTCAGCAGGTCGCGCGGGGTGGTGAGTTTGATGACCGAGTTCACCAGCTCTCCGGCCACCGCATCGGTGGCGGTCAGGGCAAACAGCTGCGCCTCATTCATCTCGATGAATTCGCGCAGGATATCGCGCGAGGTCGAGAATTTGACGTTCAGCAAAGGCGCGCGTTTCTGCTCGGTCGTCAGCAGGATGAACTGCCGGTTGACCCCGTTAGGGTTTAGGTAGAGCTCATCCTCCAGCTCGATCCCCACCTCTGGCGAATAGCCCGAGATATCGACATGGAAATCCGTCAGCGCCGTGGTCTTGCCCGCCAGATGCTGCAACGCGCGGTTATACCGCTCGACCAGAGCCGGGCTGGAGATGTGGACGAGGTTGCCGAACATCAGGCCTTTTTCGATGAGGCGGATCATGCGTGAACCACACTCAGACCCAAAAGGTCCAAAAACAATGTGTAAGATTGAACAATATGAAGATTTCTAACCCGTTGCCGATCTGCTTCGGATAATGTGTCGAAGTCTTCAATAATCACTTTCAACAGCTCATTGATTTCGTCGACACGTTCTACATCAAATCGTTGATTGGTATACTTTGATCCATTTGTCTCGTTGTTTTCGATTGTACGTGACAGATCTTCTAGCTCATAGTTGAAATGCTTTATGATGACATCTGTGTTCTGATCATCTGCGAGTTCAGTTCCAAGAGTAAATTTTGAAAACTGCAAGCTGGAATCAGGTCGCTCGATATCTACTTCAACTAGTAGCTTCGGTTTCTTCACCAATCGTTCAGCTAATCCCTTTAGTCTCTCTTCTAACAATTTGCCCGCTTGGTGATCCCGGCGGGATTGTTGTTCATCTCGGAATATTTCGGCCTGAGCTCGCAAGACTTCAACTTGTTGCTGATGCGCTTCTCTGCTGAGCTTCAATTCATCCCGAGTTGCTGCAAGTTCCCTTCTCTGCTCAGCCAATTCCAAGCTTTGAAGCCAAACCGTTACGATGATCCAGATGAAAGCTAAGGTTCCCGCGAACCCCGCAAGAGTGTCTCCTACCTCGTTCGGGCTCGCGGACAAGAAAGTGTGATACTTCGACTTACACGCCCCATCTGGCTGACAATACTCCTGAGCGCCGATCCAACTACCAAATAAGACAACGACAGCTGTCGCGGTCAGCCCCCAAAAAACTGGATGGCCCCAAATTCGGCTCATTAAACTTCCTTCCCCTCCAGATATCGCCGCTTGGCCTCTTCCATCCGGCCCATCTCGCGGACGGCGTTCTCGATGGCGACCTCGTCGCTCTTGTCGGCATAGCGGAATTCGCTGTCGGCGTAGCGGTTGATCTCCTGCATCACCATCTCGACCGTGATCGGCTGGCGCAGGTCCTCGATCATCGCTTTCTTGGTGTCGTAGTCCCGGAACAGGAACAGGTCGGGGTTTTCCATCCACTCGTCGGGCAGTTCGAAATCCATCGCACGGACCTTGACCGCGTCGGTGATGTTCTTGATCGCGCGGCCGGTGAAACGCTCATCCGCGGCCTGGATCGCCTTGAGGTAGGTGCCCAGCTTGGCAATCGTGTCCATCTGGCCGATCTCGCCGGACACCCGGTCATAGACCTGCAGCAAGGCATCCTCATGCGGGCGGGAATGGCTTTCGAAACTGGCGGCGACGGCTTTTTTGATTTCCTGCGCGGCATAGGCTTCGTGCTCACCCAGCGGGATGTCGTGGTTGCGGCCCATCAGCAGGTGCAGGATGTCGATGTAATCCTCGCGCGTCTGCGGCCCGTCCACCAGGAACCGCGCGCCCGCCCGCTGGCGCAGGGCGTCGTCCACATTCTCGGGGTAGTTCGAGAACATCCCAAAGGTGCAATTGCCGCGCACGACGGTGTTGGCCCCCGCAAAGCTCTCCATCAGCACAGCAGTGATTTCCAACTGCCCGGCACTGGACTGCCGGTCGCCGCGTTTGCCCGCCAGTTGGTCGATATCATCGATGGTGCCGAAGCCGATGACCGAGGGGTCGATGATCGTGTTGATAAACGCTTTGGCGTTCTGGCCGGATTTACCCTGATAGCTGTCGATATTGTCAGTGCTCAGGTTCTGATAGCGGAACGGGTAGCCCGCGTTCTGGCAATAGTCGTTGATCAGCCCGGCCATCATCTGGATCAGTGTGGTCTTGCCGGTCCCCGGCTTGCCGTCGCCCATGAAGGTAAAGATGAACCCGCCAAGATCGGCAAACGGGTTCAGGCGGCGGTCGAAGTCATAGGCCATTACCATCTTGGCCAGTTTCATCGCCTGATACTTGGCGATATGGTTGCCGACCACCTCGTTCGGTTTCTTGAACGTCATGGTCAGAGTGGTGGATTTCGCCTTGGATGCCGGTTCAAATCCGCGGATCGTCAGATCGTCAGCCTCAATATGCCAGGCGGCGTTCTGGAACGGGGCCAGATGGCCTGCGGACTGGGCGCGCAGGGCGGCCTTCTCCATCAGTTGTTCGGCATAGGCGCTGGTGGCCGCGATCAGGTTGGCGTCGTCGGGCGCGTGTTTGGCAAGGGTTTGGTCCAACTCCCACAGCGCGCCGTGCAGGGCAAGCTGGCCATTGTCGGTCAGGACCTCTTCGATCTCACCGATATCGACGGTGGTTTCGCCCAGATGCGAGGACATCAGATAAGCCAGAGCGTTGCCAAACACATGCGCAGTGATCAGAGCTTCAGCCGTCAGAAGTTCCGAGAACTCGGTCTTGCGGGCGGCGGGCAAATCCCCGGCCAGATTCGCCCGCTTCAGATCCGCCAGAGGGGTCTGCTCCGCATAGGCCTCGGCCACGGCCAGAGCAATGGCGATGGCACGGCGGATGGCCTGCTGCGTGGTGGCCTGAGGCGGCGAGACCAGCGTATCGCGATCATCCGAGGCCTCGATCCGTTCGACCAGATGCACCCCGTCAGCACGCACGGTTCGGCGCGTCACCAACCCCGGCGTCGTGGAACGGAAACGCCGGCCGGTGGACACACCCGGGGATCGTTCGACCGCCGCCTCAACCGCCTTGGCAATGCGCGGCGCGTGCTCGAACCCGTTCAGCAAGGCGGTCGCGGCCGGATAGTGCTTGCGAATATCCGCCTCGCGTAATTCCATCTGATCTGACGTCAAACTCATCTCAAAATCGCCTTTGCTGTCTTCAATATCTCAACACCTGCCCGGACTTGCTGACCACGAACTTGCGCACATCCGCAAAGCCCGGCGGGTTACGCTCGGCCAGCACCTGAAACGGGCGCTGGGGCAGGATGATCGAGCGCTGGGTCCGGGTGGCTCCGGTCTCAGCCCCCTGCCCACCAAACGGGTCGAGCGCAAAGACCTCGCGCTCAACGGTCGAGAACCACCCGGCGCGCTCTTCGATGACCTCTTCGCTTTCCAGTTCCTCGGTGGTCCAGGCCAGTGCCCAGTCCTGACCTTGCGGAGACTGCGCGTCCTCCAGCACCTGCCGCAGCGGGCCAGATTGTTCGGTATAGGCCGAGGAATACATTGGACCCACATGGATGCGGCGCAGGTGTTTGGGGTGCAGGTCATCGAAATCCTGATCGAAGCCTTTGGCGATGGTTACCAGCTTCAACCCGCCCAAGGATTGCGCCATCAGATGCGCCTGAACCTCGGGCCAGCGGCGTTGGTCCTTGGGCAGGGCGGTTTTGCCGCTGTCCTCAAGCTGCATCAGGTAGATGACCGGCAGGTTGATCTGGCTGTCATAAACCGCCCAGTGGATCATGAACCTACGCCGTTCACCTTCATTTCCGATCCAGTGACATTCGGGATCGTTGCGGGCCCAGAACAGCTGGCCTTTCAGCAATTCCTCGTAATAGAGCCTTTGGGACAGCGCGAATTGCAGCTTGGTGGGGATTTCCTGATCGCTAATGATCGTCCGCACCATGTCGGTTTTCAGGTCCTCTTCCGAGGGCATATTCGCCAGATGCACCTGCGCCTGCTGCGCATCGTTAGCCATGGTCAGCAACTCGGCCGCCACCGGAAACCCGCTGTCGCGTTTGTCCATCGCAAGGCTGCCAAAGAACCGCCCGGTATCGCGCCCGACCAGCAGGTATTTCATGGATAGCGCGCGGAAGGTGTAGAGCAGCCCCGAGAGGTAGCGCGACACGATCCGCACCTCTTGTTTGCTGATCGCGCCCTCCGCCTCCATCGTCGCGGCCACGCGCAGGAGATGGACGGTGATCACCTCGAATTTGCGGAAGTAGCGGCGCGAGGCGAAGGTGTCGGTTAGTCCCACATGGTCTTTTGTGGGGTCAGTCATGCATCACCGCCACCAATATCGGTCAGGTTTAGATTGGGAGGCTGAACGTCATCGCCGTCGGCACTTGTGGGTACGCTGTTGATGCCTTGCGACCTACGGAACATTTCCAATCGATAGGCCGACCACAAAGCGCCGATAACGCCAACGCCGCACAACAGATAAAACCCATTCACCATCATCGTCAGAAAGAATGCGAGGAATACGAGACCAATTGCGCCCCAAACAAGCTCACCGTTTCGCTCAACCCAAGTCTTGTTGCTATCTTGCTCTAAGAAAAATGGCATTCGTTGTGATCACTCTCGAGTTCATCCGCCATACAGGTTCTTATCATGCTTCTCGACAATCGACGCGAACCGGCGGGCAAAGCGTTCATCCGCCTTGGCCTTTTTCTCCAGCACGTCGCGGGCAAAGACCATGTGGTCCTCATGCGCCTCAAGCATGTCCGCCATTTTCTGGTTGGTCGCGGTGCCGATGGCGGCCATGGCGGTTTGGGCCTCTTGGTCGGTCTGCACGCCAATCTCGTTGATGCGGTGGGCCACGTCCTGCTGCTGCGCGGTTTTCAGCGATTTGGTCAGGGCGTCATACAGCACCACGCGCTGTTGCGTGTCTGTCTGCAGCTTGTTGATCAGCACCATCTGCGTCGCCGCCTGGTTCTGTAGTGAATCGACCCAGGTCTTGCCCTTTTCAATATAGCGCTCAAGCGTTTGGCTTTTGGCCAGCTTGACCTGCTCTTCCTGAACCTTGGCGTTGTATTGCTTGTTCAGCTCGGCCAGTTCGGTTTCCAGCTGGGTGCGCGCGGCGGCGTCTTGTTCGACGCTGATCTTGTTTTCCAGCGTGATAATAGCCGGGTCCATGCCCTGAATCTCGGCGCGCAGCGCCTCCAGCTCGGCCACGGTCGCCTCCCGGTCGTCCAGCGTGCCGGTCAGGTTGTCCTCGACCTTCACGCGCTGTTCTTCCAGCACGGACAACTGCCCTTCCAGCAGCTTCACGATCACGTCGGATTTGGCGATCAGGTCCTGCAGCTTGTCGTCGATATTGGCGGTGCGCATCCGCTCCTGCCGCATCGACTCGGATTTGGCCTTGGCGAAGATGCCGACAAAGCTCTCCCACCCGGTTTTTGAGCGCATCTCGTCGAAATCCTTGGAAAACGCGTTGGTGACGTCGTCCAGACCCATGATCAGCTCGGCGATATTGGCGTTCATCACCTCGGTATGGGCGTGAACGTCCTCAAGCGTGGCATTTTCGATGTCGATATCCGCCTCAGTGGTGCCGATCTTGGCCCGTGCGGCCTCGATCCGCGAGGTCAGCCCCTCGATCTGTGACTGGCTTTCACGCACTTTCGCCTGAGTCTCTTCGATCAAGGCTTCAAATTGCTGGTTCGACATCTCTGCTATCCCTTTTTTTCTTTAATTACCCAATTAGATAGGGAATGTTACGGCCATTTACATCCCCTCGGGCCCGAAAATCATTCAGACTTTGGCAAACTCGCACTGAAAAAGATAGGCGCGATGCGGGACCTGATCCGGGAAGTGTTGACGGATTGCACAAAGGCCATCCGCCTCAGGTCTGGCTTGATCTGCCGCCGATAGTGGACATAGACAATCCCGGCGCCACCTGCTTGTGTGCGCGAGACACAATTCCTGCCGGAGGCCGACCCATGCTGGACGCAACAACCGACCTGAAATCCATCCTGAAGAATCCCGACTTGCTGGTGACCAGGGCTTATATCGGCGGCCAGTGGGTGGATGGGGATAACGGCACTTTTGCCGTCACCAATCCGGCACGCGGCGATGTGGTGGCCGAGGTGGCGGATGTCAGCCGCGCACAGGTCGCCGGGGCGATCGCACAGGCGGAGGCGGCGCAAAAGGAATGGGCCAAGCTGACCGGTAAAGAACGCGCGGCCATTTTGCGCCGCTGGTACGATCTGATGATGGAAAACGCCGAGGATCTGGGCAAGATACTGACCGCCGAACAGGGAAAGCCACTGGCCGAGGCCGTGGGTGAGATCGGTTATGGTGCATCCTTCATCGAATTCTTCGGAGAAGAGGCCAAGCGGGTCTATGGCGAGACGATCCCCGGCCACCAGCGCGACAAACGGATCATGGTGATGAAGCAGCCCATTGGCGTTGCGGCCTCGATCACGCCCTGGAACTTTCCCAACGCGATGATCACCCGCAAGGCCGGGCCGGCGCTGGCCGCCGGTTGCGCCTTTGTTGCGCGCCCGGCAACGGAAACCCCGCTGTCGGCGCTGGTGCTGGCCGCGCTGGCGGAACAGGCGGGCATTCCCGCCGGCGTGTTCAACGTGGTGCCATCGTCCCGGGCCAGCGAGATCGGCAAGGAGTTCTGCGAGAACCCGGGCGTGCGCAAGCTGACTTTTACCGGCTCGACCGAAGTGGGGCGCATTTTGCTGCGCCAGGCGGCGGATCAGGTGATGAAATGCTCGATGGAGCTGGGCGGCAACGCACCGTTCATCGTGTTCGACGATGCCGATCTGGATGCCGCCGTCGAAGGCGCGATGCTGTGCAAGTTCCGCAACAACGGTCAGACCTGCGTCTGCGCCAACCGTATCTATGTGCAGGCCGGGGTTTACGACGCATTCGCCGCCAAACTGAAAGCTGCGGTCGAGGCGCTGAAAGTGGGCGATGGTCTGAGCGACGGCACCACGACCGGTCCGCTGATCAACGATGACGCGGTCGCCAAGGTCGAAGAACACATCAAGGACGTGACCGACAAGGGCGGCGCGGTTCTGACCGGCGGCCTGCCCCACGATCTGGGCGGCACCTTCTTTCAGCCCACCATCGTCACCGGGGTCACGCAGGACATGCTGGTGGCGCAGGACGAGACCTTCGGGCCGCTGGCCCCGCTGTTCCGGTTCGAAGACGAAGACGACGTGATCGCCATGGCCAATGACACGATCTTTGGTCTGGCGTCGTATTTCTATGCCAATGACCTCAGCCGCGTCTACAAAGTGGCCGAGGCGCTGGAATACGGCATCGTCGGCGTGAATACCGGCATCATCTCGACCGAGCTGGGCCCGTTCGGCGGCGTCAAGCAATCCGGTCTGGGCCGCGAAGGCAGCCACCACGGCATGGAAGACTATCTCGAAATGAAATACGTCTGCCTGTCAGTCTGATCTGATCCGGCCATCGCCTTTAGGCGGTGGCCATTCTTTATGCGCTTGTCATCAAACTGAATCGCAACCGTCACAAAACCGCAATGAACGGCGACCATCCCTCTGGCGTCCAACCCAGAGAGGATAAACACCGATGTCACTGCGCTTTGTCTGCCTGACATCTGCCCTTGCCCTGACCGCCGGTCAGGCCGTGGCAGAGATGAATTTCAACCGGATTGCGTCTTTCCCCGTCGTCAAGAACATGGCTGAGGGGGCCGATACCACCCGCGAAACCTCGCCCGAGATCATCGCGGCCACCGCCGATGGCATGACGCTGGTCTATACCGACAGCCCGCTGGGTGTGATCGGCATGGTCGATATCACCGACCCTGCGAACCCCGCGCCGCTGGGTGCGATGGATGTGGGTGGTGAGCCGACTTCGGTTGGGATCATTGGTGAGACGGCCTATGTCGGCATCAACACGTCGGAAAGCTACACCGCGCCATCGGGCAAGCTGATTTCTGTCGACATCGCGAGCAAGGCGGAAACCGCCGCCTGCGATCTGGGCGGTCAGCCCGACAGCGTTGCCGTCGCCCCAGATGGCAGCTTTGTTGCCGTGGCAATCGAGAATGAGCGGGACGAAGACCTGAACGATGGTGTCATCCCGCAGCTGCCCGCCGGGTCGCTGGCCATGGTGCCGCTGAAAGACGGCGCGCTGGAGTGTGCAGGCATGAAGATGGCCTCGCTGACCGGTCTGGCCGAAGTTGCGCCGACCGACCCCGAGCCGGAGTTCGTGGATATCAACGGCCTTGGTGAAACCGTCATCACGCTGCAGGAAAACAACCACATCGCGGTTGTCGACAAGGACGGTACCGTGGTCAGCCATTTCTCGGCAGGCAGCGTTGATCTGGAAGGTATCGACGCCACAGACGAACGCGGCGCGCTGATCTTTACCGAAAGTCAGCCGGGGCGTCTGCGCGAGCCGGACGCGGTAAAGTGGATCGACGACACCCACTTCGCCACCGCCAACGAAGGCGACTACGAAGGCGGTTCGCGCGGCTGGACGATCTTCCACAAAGACGGCACCGTTGTTTACGAGAACGGCACCGAGTTCGAGAAAGCCATCATCCAGATCGGCCACTACCCCGACAAACGCTCGGACAGCAAAGGCGTTGAGCCGGAAAGCGTGACCGCAGCGACCTTTGGCGGCACACCGATGATCTTTGTCGGGGCCGAGCGCGCCTCGGTCGTGGGGGTCTATGACGCCACCGACCCGGCGAACCCGGTGCTGAAGCAACTGCTGCCCTCGGGCATTGGCCCGGAAGGCTATGTGGCGATCCCGGAACGCAACCTGCTGATCTCGGCCAATGAGAAAGACCTGATCGAAGATGGCGGCCCGCGCGCGCATGTCTCGATTTTTGAGTATCAGGACGCCCCCGCCAGCTATCCGCATCTGACCTCGGAAGGCGCGGACGAGCTGATTGGATGGGGTGCGCTGTCCGGTCTGGTCGCAGATGAGGACGGCATGATCTATGCGGTCAATGACAGCTTTCTACGGCTTCCAGCCGTCGATCTTCAAGATCGACCCCAGCCGGACCCCGGCCCACATCGTAGACGTGATCCGAATTCACCGCCAGGACGGCAACCCGGCGCAGAAGCTGGACCTTGAGGGCATCACGCTGGACGGCAACGGCGGCTTTTACGTCGCCTCCGAGGGCCGTACTGACCGCGTGATCCCGCACGCGATTTATCACGTGTCTGCCGATGGTCTGATCAAGGACCGCAAGGGTGAGATCGGCCTGCCAGCGGAACTGATGGCGGTCGAGAAACGCTTTGGCTTTGAGGGTATCACCAAGGTTGGCGACACCCTTTGGATGGCCGTTCAGCGTGAGTGGAAGGACGACCCCGAGAACCACGTGAAACTGGTTGCCTACAATCTGGACACCAAAGAATGGGGCGCTGTGCACTATCCCAAGGCGGACCCGGACAAAGGTTGGATCGGCCTGTCGGAAATCGTGGCCTTCGGCGACCATGTCTATGTCATCGAACGCGACAATCAGCATGACCACCGCGCCGTGACCAAAAAGATCTACCGCATCCCGCTGTCCGAGATGACCCCGGCCCCGCTGAGTGGCCCTCGGCCCGTGGTCAGCAAGGAAGAGGTCCGCGATCTGCTGCCCGACCTGACCTCGACCGGTGGTTACGTTCTGGACAAGATCGAAGGTCTGGCCATTCTGCCCTCGGGCGAGGCGTTTGTGATGACCGACAATGACGGCGTCGACGATGCCTCGGGCGAGACGATGTTCTGGTCGATCGGGTCGGTAACGGCTGGGAATTGATCTTCATCCCACCTTGCTGATGGGCTCCGCGCGAACCGCGCGGGGCTTTTTCTTTTGTATGCGGTTTTGCGCCCTTTTCAGCATTTGCCTAGTGAGGGGTCACATGTATTGTCTTTTTAGGCTTATTGGGAGTTGAGATGAATGCGACTTAAGTTGCTCCTGAGCATCTCGCTTGTTCTCTGCCCTGTGCACTTGCAGGCAGCCGGATTTGAGCGAATGTCGATCCCAACCACACCGCCAATCGACATCGGAATCTGGTATCCGTCCTCCTCTCCTATTCCGCAGTCACCAAACACGCCTTTCCGTCAGGCGTTGGCGCTTGGTGGCCAAGTCGAGGGGAATGGCCTACCCTTGGTTCTGCTGTCGCACGGAAATAACGGCTGGATGGGAGGGCACGCGGACACCGCTCTTGCATTGGCCGAAGCCGGGTATATCGCAGTTGCTCCGACGCATCGTGATGACAATAGCAAGTCTGGCAGTGCGTCTCCTGCTGAATGGCTGGTATCTCGTCCGGCGGATATCTCGGACGCAATCAAATACATGCTGTCCGACTGGACACATGCGGATCGCATCAATCCAGAAAGGATCGGCATTTTCGGCTTTTCGGCGGGCGGTTACACTGCGCTCGTCGCCGCCGGCGCCATTCCCGATTTTTCTTTGGCAGCCAAACATTGCGCCTATGTACCAAACGAATACACGTGCCGAATGGGATTACTGAATGAAGTCAATCCCTCAGAAATCGGACCGCAAATACGTGCTGTCGCCGGCAGTGTACGAATTTCTGCGGTGAGTATTTCGGCACCGGGGTTCGGCTACAGTTTTGACAAAGCAGCTTTGTCTAACGTCACTATGCCTGTCCAGATTTGGTCCGGCGCTATTGATGACAGCGTTCCCCATGATACAAACGGGGCGAACATTGCTGCTAATCTACCGAATGCACCGGAAGTTCATATTGTCGAAAACGCCGGGCACTTTGCCTTTCTAGTCGAATGCGATTCACGTCTTAGGGACATTAAGCCCAAACTGTGGAACAGACTGTGTATGGACGCCGATGGCTTTGATCGGGGTGCCTTTCACAAGATTTTCAATAAAAAAATCATCGCGTTCTTTGACACGGCACTAGCCCTTCAGGCCAATTAATAAGCGCTTGCTTTGCCCCGCAAATTGGGCGTTCCACCCTCCAATCCACGCCCAAAACACAACGCCCCGCGTCTGGAGGAACGCGGGGCGCATGGTGCGATGACCCAGAGAGGAGAAGATCATCGCGGCGTGGTGATCGACCGCCTTAGTTCACGGCCTTGGCGTCGACCACGTCCTTTTCGATGGCATTGGCCGAAGAAATCTCGATCCGGCGCGGTTTCAGCGCTTCGGGCACTTCGCGCTTGAGGTCGATGTTCAGCATGCCGTTCTCATGGCTTGCGCCGGTGACGCGCACGTGGTCAGCCAGAGCGAAGCGGCGCTCGAACGCGCGGGTGGCGATGCCACGGTGCAGATAGCTGCGCTCTTTTTCGTCGGTGGCCTTCTTGCCGGCGACGATCAGCGCGTTTTCCTTCACTTCAACCGACAGATCGGCTTCGGCGAAACCAGCGACAGCAACCGAGATGCGATAGGTGTCGGCGTCGGTTTTTTCAATGTTGTAGGGCGGATAGCTGGGCTGGGCCACGTCGTTGGTCAGAACGCGGTCCATCATGTCGGCGATCTGGTCAAAGCCAATGGTGGCGCGGTGCAGCGGTGCAAAATCAAATGTACGCATGTGTCATATCCTCATGTCAGAGCGATCTACGTTTGCCCTCCGATCGGACGGGCGGTGATGTATCCCGGGCCCCGTTTGCGGCGACCCGATACAGTTCACATGGGTAGCGGTTTGACCGAGTTCAACCCCCGCCGGAGCTGATGAATTTGGCGCCTGAATCCGATTTGCCCGACCCGACCTGCAAACGGCGGATCGCGGCCTTGGGCTGCGGCGCATCCCGACGCAGGATCGTCTTGAGTTCGGCAACGATGCCAGACAGTTCCATGCCGAATCCCACCTTCTGACGGCCATCGGATCCGACAGCGGACACAACCGACAGAATCTGCCAGCGCGGGCCGTTTCGCGCCAGCAGGGCAGAACCGGACGACCCAAAGGTAATGTCGCAGTTGAACGTGATCAGACCCTGCCGCCGTTGCAGAATACGGCAGGACCGCTCGCGGGTGATCGCCTCGGACCGGCCGCGCCCGTATGAGGCGATGCTGACCTCATTTCCAGCGACATTCCCGCTGTGCAGGGCAAAAGGGTCGGCGACGGAATAGGGGATCGGCTGTTCCAGCCGCATCAGGGCGACATCCGATCTGACGGTCTCGGCCGACAGCACCGGGCCGTTCACATAACCCGGATGTATCGCGATCTGCACCACCTTGCGGTCGGCCAGAGCCTTGCCGTCACTCAGCCCGGCCCGAAAAGTCACCTTGCCGGGGGCATAGGGCGTACCGGTGCGCCGTTCGATTGCGCAATGGGCTGCGGTCAGGACCAGATCGCGCGCGATCAATGTCCCCGTGCAAAACCCCTGATTGCCGATATCCAGACGTCCGACGGCCTCCCACCCGTAAAGGTCGTCACGGTCGGTCAGCTTGCGCTTGCCGCTTTGCGCCTGCGCCATCGTCGATGCGATCGCAAGGCTGAACAGAAGGCCGATCAGGAGCCGCGTCATGGCTTGATGAACCGGGCACCGATATTGCGGTTTGCCCCGCCCTGCGACGAAGAGGCAGCGTAACCCCGCCCCGCTGTAAGTTCGGCCTGCAACAGTTGAACAGAGCCTTCGACCGCGGTGGCAACAGAGACGCGCTGCCCGTTGAACTCGGCCTTGGCGGCCACCACGGACACCACGCGCGGGCGGTCGCCGTCAAAGGAAAAGACCGGCGCGCCCGAGGACCCGAATTCCACATCGCAGGACATCACCAGAACTTCGGACCGGCGGGTCATCACGGAACACACCTCTTGCAGCGCCGGGGCTTCGGCCCGGTTCTGGGCGTAAGAGACCACGCCCACCTCAGCCCCCCGACGCGGCCGGTCGCCGGTTTCAAACGGGATGACGGTGGTGTTCCGAATGGGTTGCCACAGCTCGATCAGCGCGATGTCACTGCCCAGCCGCGCCGCAGAGCCTTGGTCGCTGTACCGGTAATCGGGGTGAATGACCGCCTGACGCGCCGCCCGATAGGCCGAAGCCCGGCCCAGACGCCACGCGGCCAGAAACTCGACCTGAGACAGATCGATCCGTTGCCCGGTTGCCCTGTCATACAGGCAATGCGCAGCGGTCAGAACCAGCGTCGGAGAGATCAGCGTGCCGGTACAGAATCCCGCGCCATTGATGTTCAGGCGGCCAACGGCCATCCACGCCCGCCCGGAATCGGTGGTTTCCAGGCTTTTGAGCCCGCTGTCCTGCGCCATGGCGGCCATTGGCATCATAGCCAGCGCAATAGCCCTGATCCAGTTTCGCAATCGGTTCTCCGGCGTTGCTGTCAGGTAATCTTCCTATGCGCCGGGTGAGGCGAAAATAGGGCGGATACGCAACGCCGGGTTTCACCCGACAACTGATGCACCCCTGCATCAGCCGCGCTTATCTGAGATCCGGAACCGCCGGTCCGGTCGCTCGGCCAGGCCGCAACGCAGGGGGCATGGGACCGCCCGTGGCCCAATCCAGCAATTCGACCGTGTGCAAAATGGGAATGTCGGTGCCGGAACCGATCTGCATCATGCAACCGATGTTGCCCGCCGCAATGACATTGGGGTTTTTCGCCTCGATCATTTTGATCTTGCGTTGCTTCAGCTTGCCCGAGATTTCGGGCTGCATCAGATTGTACGTGCCTGCGCTGCCACAGCACAGATGGCTATCAGCAGGCTCTAACACGGTAAATCCGGCCGTTTTCAGCAGGTTCTTGGGATGCGATTTGATCCCCTGACCGTGCTGCAGGGAGCAGGCCGCGTGATAGGCCACGGTCAGGCTCTTGGGTTCCCCTTCGGGCAGGTCCAGTTGCACCAGCAATTCGCTGACATCCATGGCAATTGCCGATACCCGCGCCGCATCTGCCGCCAACGGATCGTTGCGGAACATGTGCCCGTAGTCCTTGACCGTCGTGCCGCAGCCTGACGTGTTGATGACGATAGCGTCCAGCCCCTTGTCGTCCATTTCCGCGGTCCAGGCCCTGATATTGGCCTCGGCGGCCCTGTGGCTGTCGCGGGATTTACCCATGTGATGGGTAAATGCGCCGCAACAGCCGGCGCCCCGGGCCACCACGACCTCACAGCCCAGCCGCGTCAGCAGGCGGATCGTGGCGTCGTTGATATCGGTATTCAGCGCCTTTTGCGCACAGCCCGTCATCAGCGCCACCCGTTTCAGACGCGGGCTTTTGGCGGCAAAGCTCTGCGGGTCATCGTTGCGGCTGACCGGAGGGATTTGTTTCGGCGCCATATCCAACATCGCCCGCAGGCGCGCATCGGGCATCAGGAAGCGGAACGGGCGGCCCAGCTTTGCCCCGATCAGCGCCCAGCGAAACCGCGTCGGATAGGGCAGGATCTGCGCCAGCACCCAGCGCAGCGCGCGATCCGTGAAAGGCCGTTTGTAATTCCGTTCGATATAGTCCCGCGCGTGGTCGACCAGATGCATGTAATGCACGCCTGACGGGCAGGTGGTCATGCAGGCCAGACAGGACAGGCAGCGGTCGATATGTTTGACCGTCTTCTCGTCCGGCACCCGCTCATTTTCCAGCATGTCCTTGATCAGGTAGATGCGCCCGCGCGGGCTGTCCAGTTCATCGCCCAGCACCTGATACGTCGGGCAGGTGGCGGTGCAGAACCCGCAATGGACGCAACTGCGCAGGATGTCATTCGAGCGCCGGATCGCCGGGTCCTGCAGTTGTGTCTCGGTGAAGGTCGTCTGCATCGGATTATCCCATCAGTCCCGGGTTGAACACGCCGCGCGGGTCGAATTTCTGCCGAATCCTCTTTGTCAGAGCCGAAATTTGGGCTGGTTCGGGCTGAAACCGGCCCAGCGCCTCGGCGGTCGCGGCGCTGGCCCGCACCAGCGTCGCGTGGCCATCGAATGCACCCAAACAGGCGCGCAGATCGGTATCAGCGGGCACCAGCGCCCAGATCAGGCCGCCGCCCCAGTCGAACAAAGTCCGCTCCGCATCGAGACGTGCGGCCACCGCAGGCGCATCCGTCGGTTTGACCGAGATGCGCCAGACATCGCCGCCCTGCCCATGAAAAGCGCTGACGTCGCGCACTGCACGCCACGGATCAGGTTGGTCGTCTGTCCGGGCCGTATCGCCGAAGCCGGACAGGGCGGCCTGCAACTGCCCGGCCCGGTAGGTGACCGAATCTGCAAACCCCTCAACCCGCAGCAGGGCGCATCCCTGGTCGGGATCATAGGCCGCACCGCTGACCTCGTACGGCGACTTCAGCGCGGCGGACAGGACCTGAACAGCGGTCTCGGAGTTTGGAACCTGAACGGCAAGAGTGGCGGTTGCCTCGGGCTTCGGCAGCACTTTCAGCGACACTTCGGTCAGCACACCCAGCGTGCCCCAGGACCCGGCCATCAGCTTGACCAGATCATAGCCGGTCACGTTTTTCATCACCCGGCCGCCGTTCTTGACCACCTGTCCCGTGCCGTCGACAAAGCGCACACCCAGCAGAAAGTCGCGGCAGGCCCCGGCCTGAATGCGGCGCGGGCCGGAGACATTGGCGGCCACCACACCACCGATGGTCGGCTCCCCGCTGGTGCCCAGCAGGTCACGGTGATCCATCGGCTCAAACGCCAGTTGCTGGCCTTCGGCCTCCAACGCGGCCTCGATCTCGGCCACGGACGTTCCGGCCTGCGCCACGAGGGTCAGCGCACCGGGTTCATAAAGGGTGATGCCGCTCAGACCAGCGGTTTCAAGGCACGGTCCCAGCCCGGCAATGCCGCGGGTGCCGCCACCCGCGATGCGCACCGGATCTGTCAGCCCGGCCACGATATCGGCCAGTTCGGCCTCTGTCTCTGGTCTCATCGCGTTTCTTCTGTGTTAGAGCCTGTTATTCGGCCGCAATCCGGGCCGCACGACGTGCATCGGATGCCTCCAGCGGGAATATTTTGGCGGGGTTCAGTAGCCAGTTCGGGTCGAACACGTCCTTGATTGCCATTTGCGCCTCAAGATCGGAAGGCGCATATTGATGCGTCATCAGATCCCGCTTTTCGATGCCCACCCCATGTTCACCGGTCAGACAGCCGCCCACATCCACGCAGAGTTTCAGGATGTCGGCGCCAAAGGCCTCGCATTTCTCAAGGTCACCGGGTTTGTTGGCGTCGAACAGGATCAGCGGGTGCATGTTGCCGTCGCCCGCATGAAACACGTTGCCCACCGGCAGACCGTACTCGGCGCTCAACTCGCCGATCCGGCGCAGCACTTCGGGCAGCGACGAGACCGGGATTGTGCCGTCCAGACACATATAGTCGTTCAACTGGCCCATCGCCCCAAACGCTGATTTGCGCCCCAGCCAGATTTTCGCGCTTTCCTCAGCCGACTGGCTTTCGCGCAGCTCGACCGGGTTGTGGCGTTTGGCGATCTCGATGATCTTCGACAGTTGATGGTCGATCTCGGCCTCAGACCCCTCCACCTCGACAATCAGCAACGCGGCGCAGTCGGGATAGCCCGCATGGGCGAAGTTTTCACAGGCTTTGATGCACAGCGTATCCATGAATTCGATGGCAACCGGCAGGATGCCCGATTTGATGATATCCGACACGCATCGCCCGGCGACCTCATTGTCATCAAAGCCCATCAGAACGGGCCGCGCCCCTTCGGGCTTGCGCAGGATGCGCAACGTCGCCTCGGTCACGACACCCAGCTGCCCTTCGGACCCGCAGATGACACCCAGCAGATCAAGCCCGCCGGCATCCAGATGCGCGCCACCGATTTCGACCACGCTGCCATCCATCATCACCATGGTCACGCCCAGCAGGTTGTTCGTCGTCACGCCGTATTTCAGACAATGCGCCCCGCCCGAGTTCATCGCGATATTGCCGGCAATCGCACAGGCCAGCTGTGACGAGGGATCGGGTGCGTAAAAGAAATCCTCTTCCTCGACCGCGCCGGTCACGCTCAGATTGGTGCGGCCGGCCTGCACGCGGATGACGCGGTTGTCGTAATCTGTTTCAAGCACGTCGTTCATCCGTGCAATACCCAGAATAACGCAATCTGCGGTCGGCAACGCCCCGCCCGCCAGCGACGTGCCCGAGCCGCGCGGCACTACTGGCACGTCTTCCTCGTTACAGATGCGCAACACGTCAGACACCTCTTGCGTCGTGGACGGCAGCACCGCCAGCATCGGCGGGCATCTGTAGGCGGTCAGCGCATCACATTCATAGGCGCGCGTTTCCGACGGATCGTGGATCACGGCATCTTCGGGCAGCACCGTCAGCAGCCGTTGCAGAACCGTGGTTTTGCGGCGCAGCACGTCGGGGTTTGGCGGTGGCATTTCCATGGCGGCTCCTCACGTTTGGTAAAATAATATTACCAATTTTCTGTTCTGGCAAGTTGAGATGCGCCGCCGTAGTGTCGCGCCCATGTCATGGATCGACCGAACTCTTCTGTTTTCTCCGCTGGATTTCGGCGGCACCGCTCTGTTGATCGCCGCCTGGCTGTGGATCGGCTGGCGGATCGAAAACCCGTCGCTGCGCAAGCCCTCGGTCGGAATGATCATGGATGCCTATCGGCGTGACTGGATGAAGGAAATGGTGACCCGCCAGCCGCGCATGTTCGACGCGCAGGTGGTCGGCACGATGCGGCAGGGCAGCACGTTTTTCGCCTCGACCACCATGATCGCCATCGGCGGCGGGCTGGCATTGCTGGGCAATACCGAGCGTCTGGCGGGCGTTGCCAAGGACCTTGCCCTGGGCAGCGCGCCCGCGCTGGTATGGGAGGTCAAGATTCTGATCATCCTGCTGTTTTTGTCCAACGCGTTTCTGAAATACGTTTGGGCGCATCGTCTGTTCGGCTATTGCGCGGTCCTGATGGCCGCAGTTCCGAACGACCCCGATGACCCCAGCGCCTATCCCCGCGCGGCACAGGCTGCGGAAATCTGCGTCACCGCGGCGCGCAGCTTCAATCGCGGTTTGCGGGCGACTTATTTTGCGCTGGCGGCAGTGGCGTGGATATTGGGCCCGGTTGCCCTGATCCTGGGCACGCTGATCACCCTTGCGATGCTGTACCGCCGGGAATTTGCATCCCATTCGCGCACGGTTTTGCTCAACACCGGATCGTGATCGCCATTCGTCCGGTCGCGCGCTAGGGTGCGTGCATGAGGTTCCTTGTCCTGTCCGCCCTGATCGCGTCTCCGGCCCTTGCCGACGATCCGGTGATTGAAAACGCAACCGCCCAGCGCAGCGGCGACAGCTGGCGATTCGACGTGACCGTCTCGCATCCCGACACAGGCTGGGACCATTACGCCGATGGCTGGCGGGTTCTGGACATGGACGGTGCGGAACTGGGCATGCGCGTGCTGCACCACCCGCATGAACAGGAACAGCCCTTCACCCGGTCGCTAAGCGGCGTGGCGATCCCGGACGGAACCCAAAAGGTGCAGATACAGGCGCGGTGCAATGTGGATGGCTGGGCTGATCAGACCTTTGTCATCACCCTGCCCTGAGATCAGAACAGACCCATTTCCAACCCGGCGGCCAGGGCCAGGCCAATCTCGCGGCATTTCTCAAGCTGGTCCCCGGGAATAATCTTCTCGGCCAGAATGGCCTCGGGCGTTTGGGCATGGGTGCAGATGATCAGCGGCGGCTGCACCTGTTTCAGCCGCCAGCCGGTGGCGATCCGCGCCGTCTGCCGGGCCGCGTTTTCACCATCCGACCCGGCGCAGATCATCTGGGCGTAGGGGCGCCCTTCGATGCGGCCCAGAACCGGATAGTAGCAGCGGTCAAAGAATTCCTTCATCTGACCCGAAATCGCCGCCAGATTCTCGGGCGCACAGAAGATATAGCCATCAGCGCGCAGCAGATCCTCGGGCCCGGCCTGTTCGGCGGGTTTCAGGAAGACGACCGCCTCATCCCGCCCGGCGTCAGCCGCCGCTTCGGCCATCTGCCGGCTGCCACCGGTGCGCGAATGGTAAACGATCAACAGCTGCGCCATGTCAGACCCGGTGATAAGGACCGCCCGACAGGATGGTTGCGGCCCGGTAGAGTTGCTCGGCCAGCATCACACGGACCAGCATATGGGGCCAGACCATCGAGCCGAAGGAAATGGAAAAATCGGCCTCGGCCCGCAGATCAGGGTCTATACCGTCGGCTCCGCCGATGATCAGCGCCAGATCCTGCCGCCCGGCATCTCGCCAGCCGCCCAGTTTCTGCGCGAAATCGGGTGAGGATAACACCCGCCCCCGCTCGTCCAGCGTGCAGATCACCGCGCCCCTGGGCAGCGCCTTGCGCAGCAGCGCTGCCTCGGCGCCCATACCAGCGTTTTTCTTGTCCTCGACCTCGATCACGCGCGCGGGGCCAAGGCCCAGGCTGCGGCCGGTCCGGTCAAATCGGGTCAGATAGTCATCAAGCAGGGTCTTCTCCGGTCCGGCACGCAATCGCCCGACCGCAACTATGCTGATACGCATGTCTCTCTCGCCTCCGGCCCCTCAATACAGGCCGGGATGGCGCCTCAGTTGGCCGAGGCGCTGCCGCCCTGAGGCAGCCACATCTTTTCCAGCTGGTAGAATTCACGCACTTCGGGGCGGAAGATATGAACGACCACGTCGCCCGTATCGATCAGCACCCAGTCGCCGGCATCCTTGCCTTCGACCTTCGAGGTGAAGCCGAATTCCTGCTTGATGCGATCCGTCAGCTTTTCCGCCATGGCCGAGACCTGGCGGGTCGACCGACCCGAGGCAATCACCATGTGATCCGCGACAGAAGACTTACCTTGCAGGTTGATCTGCACGACGTCTTCGGCCTTGTCATCGGAAAGTGAGGAAAGGATGCGTTCAAGCAGCTTGTCGCTGATTGACTGAGAGTGGGCCATTACACTGGCACCGTCATCGGCGGGCAAACCCGCCTGAGTATGTAGAGACAGGACATAGTCCTCCTTTGCTGCGCGCCGCTCATCCCCGGCGCCGGGGTACTAATAAGGTAACAAGCGGATTGCAACATTTCAATGAAGGGCCGCCCGGATGCGCGCACGGCGGGTCACTCTTTGGCGACCTGTTGCGGGTCCGCGCCGCCTGACAGCAGCCGAACCTCGCGCTGGGGGAAGGGGATCGAGATGCCTTCTTCGGCAAAGGCGTCCCACAACGCCAGATAGACATTGCCGCGGATATTCGTCAGCCCCTTGGTCGGGTCGCTGATCCAGAAGCGCAGCACATAATCCACGCTGCTGTCGCCGAAGCCGGTGATATGGCAGACGGGTTCGTGCGAACCGCCGCTCAGCACCCGCGGAACCGTTTTCACCGACCGGATCGCCGTTGCCCGTACCTTGTGCGGATCATCCGCATAGCTGGTGCCGAATTCCAGATCCAGCCGCACGAACCGGTCCGAATGCGACCAGTTCACCACCTGATTGGTGATCAGGTCCTCGTTCGGGATCAGATATTCGCGCCCGTCCCGCGTGACCACCGAGACATAGCGCGCGCCCAGCGCGTTGATCCAGCCAAACGTATCACCCAGCGAGATCACGTCGCCCGGCTTGATCGAACGGTCCATCAGGATGATGATGCCCGAGATCAGGTTCGAAACCACCTTCTGCAGCCCGAATCCGATGCCGACGCCGATCGCGCCGGATAGCAACGCAATGCCGGTCAGGTCGAACCCGAGGGTTCGGATCGCGGCCAGAAACACCGCCCCGTAGAGCAGAACCTGAATTCCCTTGGCCAACAGAACCTGCATCGAGGGCGTGATGTCGTCATTGCCCTTCAGTCCCCGCTCGGCCGCGCGGGTGCCGATACGGGCCAGCGTCAGCAGAATACCGATCAGCAGAACCGCCTTGAGGATCCCCAGCGCCGAGATGTGCAGGTCGCCGATGGATATCGCCACCCCGTCCAGAAACCCGGCCACGTCATCGGTCAGGTTCAGGGCAATCAGCGTTGCATAGATCCACATGGCCCATTTGAAGATTCGCCGCAGGGTCCGGTTGCGCACCAGCCGCGCCACCAGCGCAATGGCCAGCCAGGCGGCCGCAAGCGTGGCGATCACACCGATGATATAGCTGCGCGAGGGCCAGGTGACATGCTGCATCACCAGATACAGCCCCCAGGACATCAGCACGAAATAGACCAGGGTCAGGCGCTGCATCACTTGCACCAGCATGCGCAGCCGCCATTTCGGCCAGCCGGTGCGGGCGCGGGCCCAGGCTTCCCAGCGGGATTGCGTCATGAACCGCAGGCAAAAGGACAACGCCCAGAGCAACAGGATGATGACCAGTTGGTATTGCCGCCAGCCCGGCGTCACGATCAGATCAATCAGATTCTCGAACTGCGAGCAGAAGGCCGCCGTCATGTTCGCATAAAGCTCGGACAGCGTTTCCGGTAACAGGTCCTGGTTCATGACCGCCAGATTGACCATCCGCGTTGGGTGATGCAAGCCCGCACCCGGATTGAACCTTGATTGCCGTCCAGACGCGATATATCTCAGGCGCATGAGACTCACCATGGCCCCTGCCCCCACGTTGCAAGACCGCACGCGCCTGCGTGAACGGTTCTTTGGGGCCGCCCGCACGGTTCTGGCCCGCCTATAAGCGGCGTCCAGCCACTCGCCAGCATATCTCAATACATACGGGAGAGGACCGATGTCCCCCAAAACACTCTATGACAAGATCTGGGATGCCCATGTCGCCCACGAGGCCGATGATGGCACCTGCCTGCTCTATATCGACCGCCATCTGGTGCACGAGGTCACCAGCCCGCAGGCGTTCGAAGGCCTGCGCATGGCAGGCCGCAAGGTACGCGCGCCGGAAAAAACCATCGCGGTACCGGATCACAACGTGCCCACCACGCCGGACCGGGTGAACGGGATCGAAAACCCGGAATCGCGCATTCAGGTCGAGGCGCTGGACAAGAACGCCAAAGAATTCGGCATTCACTACTATCCGGTGAATGACGTGCGTCAGGGCATCGTACATATCGTCGGTCCGGAACAGGGCTGGACCCTGCCCGGCATGACCGTTGTCTGCGGCGACAGCCACACCGCCACCCACGGCGCGTTCGGCGCTTTGGCCCATGGCATCGGCACGTCCGAGGTTGAGCACGTTCTGGCCACGCAGACTCTGATCCAGAAGAAATCCAAGAACATGAAGGTCGAGATCACCGGCAAATTGCAGCCGGGCGTGACCGCCAAGGACATCACTCTGGCCGTGATCGGCGAGACCGGCACCGCCGGCGGCACCGGCTATGTCATCGAATATTGCGGCGAGGCGATCCGTGACCTGTCGATGGAAGGCCGCATGACCGTCTGCAACATGGCTATCGAAGGTGGTGCCCGCGCCGGTCTGATCGCACCGGACGAGACCACGTTCGAATATGTCAAAGGCCGCCCGCACGCGCCGAAAGGCGCGCAGTGGGAAGCCGCGATGGACTGGTGGAAGACGCTCTACACCGACGAAGGCGCGCATTTCGACAAGGTCGTCACTATCCGTGGTGAGGACATCGCTCCGGTCGTCACTTGGGGCACCAGCCCCGAAGACGTGCTGCCGATCACAGCGTCGGTTCCTCACCCCGAGGATTTCGAAGGCGGCAAGGTCGACGCGGCCCGCCGGTCCATCGAGTACATGGGACTGGAAGCCGGTCAGAAGCTGAGCGATGTGGAGATTGACACAGTTTTCATCGGCTCCTGCACCAATGGCCGGATCGAAGACCTGCGCGCTGCGGCGGAAATCCTGAAAGGCAAAAAGATCAAGGACGGGATGCGCGCCATGGTCGTGCCCGGTTCGGGACTGGTCCGTGCACAAGCCGAAGAAGAAGGTCTGGCCGACATCTTCAAAGAGGCCGGGTTTGAATGGCGTCTGGCGGGATGTTCGATGTGTCTGGCGATGAATCCCGACCAGTTGCAGCCGGGCGAGCGCTGTGCCGCCACCTCGAACCGCAACTTCGAAGGCCGTCAGGGTCGCGGCGGGCGTACTCACCTGCTGAGCCCCGCCATGGCTGCCGCAGCGGCAATCACGGGACGGCTGACAGACGTTCGTGAGCTGATGTAAGCTGCCCTCATATCTAGATATTTGAGGGAGAGACGGAAATGAGTGATTGGATCAAATGGTTCCTGCTGGGGTTGCTGTCCATCGTGTTCGGCATCTTTGTGCTGGGCGCGCCGGGGGTGGCATCCATAGCCGTGACAGTGGTGACCGGCGTGCTGCTGCTGATCTCGGGCGCATTGCAGGTAGTCGGCGGCTTTACGGTAGAAGGCACCGGTAACAAGGTCCTGTCGCTCGTCATGGGTGTCGTGATGCTGTTTCTCGGCTGGTCCTTTCTGGGCCATCCGCTGCAGGGAACGGTCACACTGGCGACGGTCTGCCTGATCCTGTTCATGGCCGGCGGCATCGCCCGGGTGATCCTGTCGATCCAGATGCGCGGCACGCAGTATTTCTGGGCCACGCTGATCTCGGGCATCATGTCGATCGTTCTGGCAATCATCATCTGGCGCTTTGCCGCGGCCGATCCTACCGTGCTGCTGCAATTGCTGGGGATCCTGCTGGGCATCGAGATGCTGTTCAACGGGCTCGGACTGGTCTTCATGGCGTTCTACGTCCGGGACGCACCCAAAACCGAAACGACACAAGCGAAAGAAGCTTAAACGCGGGGCACGGGCGCGGCCCTCTCCCGCAGGAGTGTAGACATGGAAAAGTTTGACAAAGTCCACGGGGTGGCCGCCCCGATGCCGCTGATCAATATCGACACCGATATGATCATCCCGAAAGTGCATCTGAAAACCATCAAGCGGTCCGGCCTTGGCGTCGTGCTGTTTGACGAGATGCGCTATCACGATGACGGCAGCGAAAACGACGATTTCGTTCTCAACAAGCCGGCCTATCGCGAGGCCGAGATTCTGGTCGCGGGCGACAATTTCGGCTGCGGCTCGTCTCGGGAACACGCGCCCTGGGCGATCAAAGATTTCGGCATCAAGGTTGTGATCTCGACCAGCTTTGCCGACATCTTCTTCAACAACTGCTTCAAGAACGGCATCCTGCCCATCGTGGTCGAGGAAGAGCATCACGCGATCCTGATGGAAGACGCGCATAAGGGTGAAAACGCCCGCATGACCGTGCATCTGGAAGATCAGCAGATCACCACATCGGATGGCGTCGTCATCGCGTTCGAGATCGACGCGCACCGCAAGCATTGCCTGCTGAACGGTCTGGACGATATCGGCCTGACGATGGAGAAAGACCACCATATCGACAAATTCGAGGACCACGCCAGCCAGGCCCGTCCCTGGGTGTGATTCTGGGGGCGAATCTGTGGACACTCAACTTAATGGGGTCGCCGCGGCGGCCCCATTCGCATTCTTGGGGTTGAAATTTTTTTAACCACAACATCTAGGTATCATTTCGATACACACGCCGGATTTGCGTCGAAATTGATGCAATCGCGCACCAGTTGCGCCATCATTTTGCCCAAAACTGCGTGTTAGCTGCGCCTTGGCTTGAGCGAAAAGCCGCTTATCGGCAATGTTGACGTGAACAGGCACCCGTCAACGAAAACGTCGGTGAGAAATGGCTTCTGTCGCAGTGAAATGCGATAGGCACAAGTTGGAACGAAGTCGGCGAAGAATCGACTAATCCAGTTTGAAAGGGTTCGGATAGTGATTGCGCGCACAACAGGGGCGGCAATTCGGGGAATATTGGTCGCACTAATGGTGCTGACGCCCGCATTGTATTTGCCCGTATCGTCAACGAATGGCACCGAGATTGTCGTCTTTCTCGCCATTCTCGCATTCTTTCTGACCTTTGCCGAATACAACTCGGCCTTTCCCAGCTTTATCGAATTCCGCGACGCGCCGCCGGTGAACCGCCTGCGCTTTGTCGGGCTGGTGACGATGGTCACTTTCCTGACGCTGATCTGCAAAAACGCCTATTCGCCCACCGATCTGACCGCCACCTTCTATGCGATCGGTCTGGGCGTCGCCAATGTGGTCGACTTCCCCTATTCGCCGGTGCGCCTGATCGTTCTGATGCTGCCCGCTGATGCCAGCCCGCCGCTGATCGAACTGGTCCGCATCTCTGCCAGCGTGGCTTATGTGGCGGCGCTGGTCACCATCGGCAGCTTTGCCTATGCCGTGAAAATGCGCGGCTGGCCGACGGGCAATGGCGCCTTCAACGTCTGGACCAACCTGCCGCTGTTCGACCCCACCAAGGGCGGCGATGTCGTCACGCGCCTGCAGCGCGACGGTCGGCTGAACATCTCGATCGGGGTGCTGCTGCCATTCCTGATCCCAGCGCTGATCAAAATGCTGACCGATTACGCCAACCCGATCTCGCTGAGCAATCCTCAGACCCTGATCTGGACGATGAGTGCCTGGGCCTTCCTGCCGGCCAGCATGATCATGCGCGGCATGGCCACCTTGCGCATCGCGAACCTGATCGTCGAAAAGCGCCGCGCCTATTCCACTGCCGAGTCCACGCAGGCTGCATGATCCGCATCCTGCTTCTGCTGCTGTTGCCGGTACTGGCGCAGGCAGAGACGGTGCGCGTTGCAACCTTCAACACCGAACTCAGCCGCGACGGGCCGGGCCTGCTGCTGCGCGATATCCGGCGCGGTGAGGCGCAGGTGCAGGCCGTGGTCGAGGTTCTGGCCGCGGTCCGGCCCGATATCGTTGCCCTGCAGGGGCTGGACTGGGATCTTGAAGACCAGGCAGTGACAGCGCTGATCGGGCGGTTGCGCGATGCCGGTCTGGATTACCCCCATTACTACGCGGCCCAACCGAATTCGGGGCTTGAGACGGCGCTGGATCTGAACGGCGACGGGCGCACGCAGGGTCCGGCGGATGCACAGGGCTGGGGCCGGTTCACCGGTCAGGGCGGGCTTGCCGTCTTGTCGCGCTATGCGATCCGGGGGGATGCCACACAGAACTTCTCGGACCTGTTGTGGCGGGACCTGCCGGGCGCAACGCTGCCGGTCACCGATCAGGGCCCGTTTCCGTCCGAGGATGCCCAGCGTGTGCAGCGGTTGTCATCCGTGGCGCATTGGGTCCTTCCGGTCGAAACCCCAATCGGGCCGCTGGACCTGATGACCTTTCACGCCGCCCCGCCCGTCTTTGACGGACCCGAGGACCGCAACGGGCTGCGCAACCGCGATGAAATCCGCCTCTGGTCCCTGTATCTGGACGGGCAGTTGGGGCAGGGACCAACAACCCCGTTTGTGATTGCAGGGGACGCCAATCTCGACCCCGCGCGCGGCGACGGGCGCAAACAGGCGATCCGGGATCTTTTAGCCGATCCGCGCATCCAGGACCCGCAGCCCGGCGATCTGTCGGGCGTGCCGACCACCGTGGTCTGGAAGGCCGTGGGTGAGATGCGGGTGGATTACGTGCTGCCTTCTACGGATTTGCAGGTCACGGATTCGGGCGTGTTCTGGCCCAAACCCGGCACACCGCTGCGCGGCGCGGCTGAACGCGCCAGCCGGCATCGCCTGATCTGGGTGGACCTGACGCTGCCCTAGCGGTCCTCAGACGCGCGCGGGAAGGACCGAAGGCTGGTGAACTCCCACCTGCGGGCGGATAGCGGTGGCCAGCGCATCCTGAATCTCGGTTTGCGGGAAATCGCCAACCAACTCGTTGAACAGGGTGCCGTCCAGGCGGTGCGGCAGGTCCCACAGATATCGCATTTCGATCAGATGCGGGGCCAGGCGCCAGAAAGGCCGGGCAAGGTGCAGAGGCCACCAGCGCATCTGCCTGAGCCGTAGCGCTCCCCCCGTCACCTGCGACAGGGTATGCGTCAGTTCCGCGCCTGTCAGCGTGTAACCCGCATAGGGCACCTGACAGAAACGGGGCAGACGGTCGCGCATTTCCGCCAGCGCAACCGCCGCGCGAGCCAGATCAGGCAGGTAAGCCCAGGCATGCGGCGCGTCCGGCCGCCCGGGATAGGTCACGTGCCCCTGTGCAAGCCGCTTGGTAATGATCTGATCGAACCAGTTGCCCGAGGCCCGGGTGTCGATGAAATCACCTGCCCGCAGGATGATCGTCCTGACTGGGGCATCGCGGTATGCCGCTTCCATCTCCACCCTGATCCGCCCCAACGGGTTTTGCGCCCTGTGTGGTGTCGAGGCTGACCACGAACCGGGCGTAACCGCCCCGTAGACATAAACGTTGCCCGGTATGATCACCGTCGCCCCGGTGTCCGACGCCGCCGCAATCACCTGTTGGTTCAGTTTCGGCACAAGACGCGCCCAGTCAGGATAAAGCGGGTTCCAGCCGTTCACGATCACATCGGCGCCCTGCGCAAATTCGATCAGATCCTGCGTTTTGCGATCGAAAGCCCGCACCGTCCACCCGGCGTTCCAAAACGCCATCGCTGCATTGCGGCCAAACCGGCCCGTTGCACCCAGTATGAGAACCGTTTGCGTCATCGCCACCTCCTGTTTCTGCAAGAATGAGCTATTCAGCGAAAACTTGGAATTGCCGGCAGGCGCAGAACGTGTATTCATTTTTGAATGGACAAATCACTCTCAAGTTCTGACTGGTCCCTGATCCAAAGCTTTCTGGCGGTGGCCGAAACCGGGTCGCTATCCGCGGCGGCACGCCGTCTGGATCGCAGCCAGCCGACTCTGGGCCGCCAGATTCACGCATTGGAAGATGAACTGGGCGTGTCCCTGTTCGACCGGCACGCGCGCGGACTCAGGCTCAGCGATGTGGGGGCGCAGTTGCTGCCGATGGCGCAGCAGATGCATTCGGCCATGAACACTTTCCGCCTGACGGCGGCGGGTCAGTCTCAGCAACTGGAGGGATCGGTGCGCATCACCGCGTCGGTCTTTGCCGCGCACCATTTGCTGCCGCCCATCCTGGCGCAGATCCGCGCGCACGAGCCGGCGATTCAGCTTGAACTTGTGGCGACGGACGCGACCGAAAACCTGCTCTACCGCGAGGCCGACATCGCCGTGCGCATGTACCGTCCGGAACAGATGGACATCATCTCGCGCTATCTGGGGGACGTGCCGCTGTGCTTTTGCGCCGCCACGTCTTACCTGAATCGCGCCGGGCGGCCGGTCAGGCCCGAGGATCTGTTTGATCACGACCTGGTCGGGTTTGACGCCAATGAACAGATCATCACCAAGATGCGGGAAAAGGGCTGGCCGGCCAGCAAGGACAGTTTTGCCACCCGCTGCGACCTGCAAAGCGCCTATTGGGAGCTGATCCGGGCCGGCTGTGGAATCGGGTTCAGTCAGGTGCAGGTGGCCGAGGCAGACCCGGATGTCGAAGTGCTACCGCTGGACGTGGACATTCCGGTCCTTCCGGTATGGCTGGCCGCGCCGCAGGCGATGCGCCAGACACCGCGAATCCGCCGTGTCTGGGACCTGCTGGCTGAGGGGCTGAAGACCCGCCTTTAGGCGATACCCGGGCCGCAGATGCCTGTTTCTGCGGGGAAACCGGAATTCACGCCATGAACCAGCGATTTGGGTGGTTCGTCTCATTGACCCGATGCGGTACAGGCGCTAGGGCCATTGCGACGAAACGCAAGGAGATCCTTCATGTCCAACCCCTCGCTCCTCATCCTGCCCGGAGACGGAATTGGCCCCGAAGTCATGGCCGAAGTGCGCCGCGTAATCGACTGGTTCGGCGCGAACCGCGGTCTGAAATTCGACGTGAGCGAGGATCTGGTGGGCGGTGCGGCCTATGACGCCCATGGCAAGCCTCTGTCGGACGAGACCATGGCCCGAGCGCAGGAGGTGGACGCGGTTCTGCTGGGTGCCGTGGGTGGCCCGAAATACGACGATCTGGATTTCAGCCTCAAGCCCGAGCGCGGCCTGCTGCGCCTGCGCAAGGAAATGGATCTCTATTCCAACCTGCGCCCGGCTCAGTGCTTTGATGCGCTGGCCGATTTCTCGTCGCTGAAGAAGGACATCGTGGCCGGTCTGGACATCATGATCGTGCGCGAGCTGACCTCGGGCGTCTATTTCGGCGAGCCGCGCGGCATTTTCGAAGAAGGCAACGAACGCGTCGGCGTCAACACCCAGCGCTATACCGAATCCGAAATTGAACGCGCCGCACGCTCGGCCTTTGAACTGGCAATGCGCCGGAACAAGAAGGTCTGTTCGATGGAAAAGGCCAACGTGATGGAATCGGGCATCCTGTGGCGCGAGGTCATGGACCGTGTGGCGCAGGATTATCCCGAGGTCGAGCTGATCCATATGTATGCCGACAACGGCGCGATGCAGCTGGTGCGCGCACCCAAACAGTTCGACGTGATCGTCACCGACAACCTGTTCGGCGATATCCTGTCCGATTGCGCCGCGATGCTGACCGGTTCGCTGGGCATGCTGCCGTCGGCCAGCCTGGGCGCGCCGATGGCCAATGGCCGCCCCAAGGCGATGTATGAACCGGTCCACGGCTCGGCACCCGACATCGCCGGTCAGGGCAAAGCCAACCCGATCGCCTGTATCCTCAGCTTTGCCATGGCGCTGCGCTACAGCTTCGATCAGGGGGCCGAGGCCGACCGCCTGGAGGCCGCCATTGAAAAGGTTCTGGCCGATGGCGTCCGTACCGGCGACCTGCTGGCAGATGAAGGGGTTCAGCCGGTTTCGACCACGGAAATGGGCGACGCCATTCTGGCGGCGCTGGACGAAAGCCTCTGATCAGGCGTCACGTCTGGTCAGGAAAGGCGGTGCCCGGTGCACCGCCTTTATCTTTGGCGCATCAGTTGCCGAAGATATTACTCAGCAGGTTGTTGATAGCCCTGTCCAGACCAGTCTGTTGTTTGCGGCGCTGTTGCCGGGGCTGCGCCGTCCGCACCGGTGGTTCCGGCGCGATCATCGGCAGTGGTGTCGGTGTCATCCCGTCGGTCACGCGCAGCATGGTTTCTTTCCAGATCTCTGCCGGCAGACCACCGCCGGTCACGCCGGACAGCGGTGTGTTGTCGTCATAGCCCATCCAGACACCGGCCACGTAATCCGCCGTAAAGCCGATGAACCACGCATCCCGTGCGGCCTGAGTCGTGCCGGTCTTGCCTGCCACCTGCCAGCCGGGTAGTTTGGCGCGCCCGCCTGTGCCTTCGGAGACCACGCGCTGCATCATCCAGGTGAGCTGCTTGGCGGCGGCATCGTTGATCACCCGCTCGCCAATGCCCGAGCTGGTCACCATCATTGGCGTGTCATCGCCCAGCAATTTCAGTTCAGACAGGCCATAAGGTTCCACGGATGATCCGCCGTTCAGGATACCGGCATAAGCCCCCGTCATCTCGATTAGCGTGCTTTCGGATGCGCCCAGCGCCAGCGCCGGCCCTTCGGCCAGATCGCTTTCGATACCGAATTCGCTGGCCACCGAGCGCACATTGTCCAGACCGGCCACCTCGGCCACTTTGACCGCGGGGATATTCAGCGAGTTCTTTAGCGCATCTGCCAGCGTCACCCGGCCATAGAACTTGTTGGTATAGTTCTTGGGGCACCACTGGCCCGATCCGGGGATGTTGACGCAATAGGGTTCATCGACAACGATATCCAGCGGGGAATAGCCCAGCTCCAGAGCGGTGGCATAGACGAAGGGCTTGAACGAGGACCCGGTCTGCCGCAACGCCTGCGTGGCGCGGTTGAACGCGCCCGACACCCGCGTCTTGCGCCCGCCGACCATCGCCCGCACCGCGCCGTCCGCTGACATCACCACAATCGCTGCCTGCGCTTTGGAGCCTTCGCGCACCTTTTCTTCAAAGATATACCGCAGCGCGTCTTCGGCGGATTTTTGGATGCGCTGATCCAGCGTCGTGCGGATCACCACGTCATCCGTGGTGTCCGTCCCAAAGAAACTGGGCAGTTCGGTGATGACCCAGTCGGCGAAATACCCCCCGGCCCGCGCCGCCGCCGCCTCGGACAGCTGCGCCGGGGTGCTGCGGGCGTTGCTGGCCTGCGAGGCGGTCAGGTAATCCTGCGCCTCCATCAAACCGATCACCAGCCGCGCGCGGTCCTGCGAGCGTTGCAGATTGTTCGTGGGCGCATACCGTGTGGGCGCCACCAGCAGACCGGCCAGCATCGCGGCCTGCGCCGGGTTCACCTCGGCGGCCGAAATTCCAAAGTAACGCTGGCTTGCGGCCTCGAACCCGCGCGCACCCGCGCCCAGGAAAGCGCGGTTCAGATAGATGGTCAGGATCTCGTCCTTGGAGTATTTGACCTCCATCGCCATCGCATAGACCGCCTCGCGGGCTTTGCGCCACAGCGACCCCTGCCGGCAATCAGCCTCATAGGCGGCCTCGGACTCCCACTCGCCGGGCACGTATGGCACGCCAAGACACAACAGCTTGGCTGTCTGCTGGGTAATGGTTGACCCGCCATGGCCTGACAGGGGGCCGCGCCCCTCGCTCAGGTTGATGCGCACGGCGCTGGCGACCCCCCGGGGACTGACGCCGAAATGGCGGTAGAACCGCTTGTCCTCGGTGGCGACCACGGCGTTTTTCAGATGCGGTGAGACGGTATCGGCGGTGATCACGCCGCCAAACTGATCGCCGCGCCAGGCAAAGACCTTGCCATCCCGGTCCAGCAACGTGACCGACCCGCGCGCCCGCCCGTCCAGCAGGGCATCGACATCGGGCAGCGTGGTATAGACAACCCCCACCGCCAGCGCGAGCAACATGGCAACCACAGCGCCCACGCGCCAGGTCACACCCCAGACCAATCGCCAGACCCAGCGGAACAGCCGACGGAAAAACCCGCCGCCACCGCCAGAGGATTTGCGCCGTGTCTTGCGTGTGGTTTTGCGCGTTGTCGTTTTGCGCACCGCGGCCTTTTTGCCGGCGGGTTTTGCCGAACGCTTGTTCGCCGTGGGTTTGCGCCCCTTCGACGGGTATCTTTTGTCCGCGACAAGCGGTGTCTTGCGGCGCCTGGACTCAGTCATGCTCAAACTCTGCCCGGTTGTCATTTTCAGGCACCATACCCTGCCACACCTGTGAAGTAGAGGTATGAAATTCCGGAAACCCACCTCTTCACATAGCCTAAAATTTAATCACCTACTGCAATCTGTGCAAAAATTGTGCACCCGAGCCCGGATTTCCCCAAAGTTTCCCTGCGACAGCCGTTCCTTACTGCGGTCAGGCGCGCTCTTTTTCTGCAAGTGCAAACAAGCCGGGCAGACCGGAGTAGCAGAGGGGACTAGCGTGAAACTGATCATTGCGACAATCAAGCCGTACAAGCTCGAGGAGGTGCGCCAGGCACTGACCGAAGCGGGCGTGCGCGGCATGATGGTGACCGAAATCAAGGGCTTCGGCTCGCAATCGGGTCACACGGAAATCTATCGCGGCGCCGAATATGCCGTGAATTTCGTGCCCAAGATCAAACTGGAAATCGTGGTGCCTGCCGCGATGGCCGATCAGATCGTCGAGACCATCACCAAAACCGCCAAAACCGGCAAGATCGGCGACGGCAAGATTTTCGTCCTCGATGTCGAGCAGGCCCTGCGCGTGCGGACCGGGGAAACGAACGAAGAGGCGCTGTAAGCGCCGTCACTCACAATCATTCGAGGAAGTCACATGAACCTGATGAAATCTCTCATCCCTGCCGCTGCGATCGTCGCGCTGCCGCAGATGGGCCTGGCGCAAGAGGCCGCTGCCGGCGAAACCGCGCAGCACACGCAATATATCCTGACCTCGCTGCTGTTTCTGGTCGGCGGGTTTCTGGTGTTCTGGATGGCCGCCGGCTTTGCCATGCTCGAAGCCGGGCTGGTGCGGTCGAAGAACGTGGCCATGCAGCTGATCAAGAATATGGGCCTGTTTTCCTTTGCCGCCATTATGTACTGGCTGGTCGGCTTTAACCTGATGTATCCCGGCGATGGCTGGACCATCACCGGCATCCTTGGCGCCTTCTCGCCCACGTCGCTGGAACCGGTCGGTCTGGACGGGGTCGAAACTGATCTGTCCTACGCCTCTGTCGGGTCGGACTTTTTCTTTCAGCTGATGTTCTGCGCCACCACTGCCTCGATCGTGTCGGGCACCGTGGCCGAGCGGATCAAACTGTGGCCCTTCTTCATCTTCGTGATCGTTCTGACCGGCGTCATCTATCCGATTGAAGCGTCCTGGCAGTGGGGCGGCGGCTGGCTGTCCGAGATGGGCTTCAGCGATTTCGCAGGCTCGACCCTGGTGCATGCCGCAGGCGGCTTCGCAGCACTGGCCGGCGCCATCGTGCTGGGTCCGCGGATCGGCAAGTACAACAAGGACGGCAAAGTTGTTCCGATCCCCGGTTCGAACCTGGCGCTGGCCACTCTGGGTACCTTCATCCTGTGGCTGGGCTGGTTCGGTTTCAACGGCGGCTCGCAGCTGGCTATGGGCACCATCGGCGATATGGCCGATATCAGCCGCATCTTCGCCAACACCAACATGGCCGCAGCTGCCGGTGCCGTCGCCGCCCTGATCTTGACGCAGGTGATGTTCGGCAAGGTCGACCTGACCATGGTTCTGAACGGCGCGCTGGCCGGTCTGGTGTCAATCACCGCAGAACCGCTGGCCCCGTCGCTGTTTCAGGCGCTGATCATCGGTGCCATCGGCGGCGTGATCGTGGTTCTGACCGTGCCGATGCTGGACCGGATGAAGATCGACGACGTGGTCGGCGCCATCCCGGTTCACCTGATCGCGGGGTTCTGGGGCACCTTCATCGTCGCCTGGACCAATGGCGATGCGTCCTTCGTGACCCAGATCATCGGCTTCGCCGCCATCGGTATCTTCGTCTTCGTGGTCAGCTTCATCCTCTTCTCGGTCCTCAAGGCCACCGTTGGCCTGCGGGTTGGCGAGGAGGAAGAGATCAACGGCCTGGATATGGGCGAGCTGGGTATGGAGGCTTACCCCGAGTTCTCGAAGGGCTGATTTGAAACCCTTGAAAATGAAAACCCGGGCAAAACTGCCCGGGTTTTTTTGTTGTCAAATGGATCACACGCCGACGTCGATTATCGCCTTCGCCAGAATCGGTACTGTGGCCGCATTCAAACCGGCGATGTTCAGGCGGCTGTCGCCGACCATGTAGATGCCGTGATCGGCGCGCAGCTTCTCGACCAGTTCCGGTGCCGCTCCCAGACGCGAGAACATGCCGCGGTGTTGCGCGATGAAACCAAATCGGTCAGACCCGCTCAGGCGCTGCAACTCGTCGGCCAGTTGCTGACGCAGACCCAGCATGGACAGGCGGACCTCTTCCAGTTCGGCGGCCCAGTCGGCGCGCAGCGCGTCGTCATTCAGGATCGTGGTCACAACACGCGCGCCGTGATCGGGCGGGAAGGAATAGTTCTGGCGGTTCAGGAAAGCCAGCGTCGCCTGATTCAGCGCCGTTTGCGCGGCGTCATCGCTGACCGCCATCAACAGGCCCGTGCGTTCGCGATACACCCCGAAATTCTTCGAACACGATGCCGCGATCAGGCAACGCTTGACGGACGAAGCGACCAGACGGACCGCCTGCGCATCTTCATCCAGACCGTCGCCAAAGCCCTGATAGGCGATGTCGATCATCGCCACGAGGCCACGGCTGTTGATCAGATTCACGACCTCCTGCCATTGCACCATGTTCAGGTTGGCGCCGGTTGGATTGTGACAGCAGCCATGCAGCAGAACCACGTCGCCCGCATTGGCGGTCTTGAGGTCCTCGACCATGCCGTCGAAATCGACGCCACGGGTTTCGCCGTCGAAATAACGATACTGGACCGTCTCCATCCCCAGATAGTTCAGGATCGACAGGTGGTTCGGCCAGGTCGGGTTCGATACGAAAACACGCGCCGAAGGGTTGGCCATGCGGATCATCTCAAACGCCTGACGGCAGGCACCGGTGCCGCCAGGGGTCGCCACGGCGGCGATGTTGCCGCGCGGCACAGCATTGCCAAGGATCAGCCCGATCATCGCGTCGGCATAGGCCGGATCACCGGCCAGGCCGGTATAAGCCTTGCTGTCCTGCTCTTCCCAGATACGCTGTTCGGCGGCCTTGACTGCGCGCATCACCGGGGTGATACCCTCGGCGTTCTTATAGACGCCCACGCCCAGATCGATCTTCTGATCGCGCGGGTCTTCGCGGTACATCTGCATCAGCGCCAGTATCTTGTCGGCGGGCTGCGGTTTGAGATTTTCGAACATCAGGTCTCTCCGGTTGCGACGGGCAGGGTCGGGAAGGCACCCCATTCGGCCCAGGAGCCGTCATAAAGCGAGTGGTCTTTCTTGCCCATGCGTTCAAGCGCAAGGCTGAGGATCGCGGCGGTCACGCCCGACCCGCAGGATGTGATGGCGGGTTTCGACAGGTCGACACCGGCAGCCTCAAACACGGCGCGGCATTCGTCGGGCGATTTCATCGTCCCGTTCTTGTTCAGCAGAGTCCCGAAGGGCACATTGCGCGAGCCCGGAATGCGGCCGGAACGCAACCCTGCGCGTGGTTCGGCCTCGGTTCCCGCGAACCGGGCGGCGGACCGCGCATCGATGATTTCGTGATCGGCCAGCTTGGCGGCGGCCGAGACCTGCGTGACATCGCGAACCAGATGGTTCTGGACCCGCACGGTCATGTGGCGATCGCGGATAACCGGGGGCAGATCCTCGGTCTCGCGCCCTTCGGCCTGCCATTTCGGCAAGCCACCATCCAGAACGGCGATGTTGTCCTGCCCCATTAGCCGGAACAGCCACCAGACACGCGCCGCCGACATCAGCCCGGCACCGTCATAGACCACCACCTGATGGCCGTCCCCCACGCCCATCGCCCGCAGCCGCGACATGAATTTCTCGACCGGGGGTGCCATGTGCGGCAGGTCCGAACGGTGATCCGAGATCTCGTCGATATCAAAGAACCGCGCGCCGGGGATATGGCCTGCGTCATACTCGGCCCTGGCATCGCGCCGCTGTTGCGGCAGGTACCAGGACCCGTCCAGTATCCGCAGGTCCGGGTCATTGAGATGGGCCGCAAGCCATTCGGTTGAAACGAGGGTTTTCGGATCGTCCTGCATCAAAGCCTCCCCAAAGCGAGCTTGGTTTGTCCCTATACGCGCGCGCATTGGGGTTCAAGGCTGGATGGGGCGTTGCCCGCCTAACGCGCGCGCCTGAGTCTGAAAAACTGAACAATCCCGATCACACTGATCAATATCCAGAAGGATTCGATTAGCATCGACGCCAGATTGAAGTTCTGAAGCAGCGAATAGACGATCAGCACCGACCCGGCCAGATTCAGCACCGGAAAGGCCAGATCCTCGGAATTCATCATCCGCATCTGCGTCGCGAAATAGGCGGCCACGACGACCATTGCTCCAAAAGACCCGATGCCATCCGCCAGAGTCAGGCTGTCCAGAAAAGCGGTCATGGCGTGTCCCTTTCGTGCAAATTCCGGCCTCAGCCAATCGCGGCCAGCGCATCAAGCTGTGCGTAATGATGCATGTTCAGGAAAGCCGCGCCCTGATCGCCTGCGCGGTAGCCATGCGGCAGGTCCGCCGCAAACCGCAGCCCCTGCCCGGCCTGCAACGGCACCCATTCGCCATCCCGCAAGATCTCAAGCGATCCGTGCAGGACAAAGACCTCTTCCGTCACGCCGGCGGCATGCGCGGCGGATTCGTGGCTCTGGTTCGGGGCGAGATCGACGTGAAAGGTTTCGGCCCGCAATGCCGGGTCGAAGGGAAAGACGATCTTGACCTCGATGCTACCGGGAAAGGTCACCGTTCGGAACACGTCGGGCGTGGTGGCGTCGCGCAGCGAGGCAGGCCCGATCAGCGCGCTCAGCGGCAGCTGGAATCCCTTGGCGATCTTCCACAGGGTCGCGATGGTCGGGCTGGATTCACCACGTTCGATCTGGCCCAGCATGGCTTTGCTGACGCCGGTCATTTCGGCCACTTTGGACAGGCTCAGCCCCGAGGCCGCCCGCACATCCCGTAGTTTCAGCGTTATTTCATCCGGTGCCATCGTATTGCCCTGCGAATCCCCTTGTGCGTTATAGCGCACATGTGATACGTGCGCTATAACGTACGCAACCCGCATATCGCAACCGCGGCAAAAGGGAAACAGCATCATGCCAATGTACCGATCCAGAACCTCCACCCATGGCCGCAACATGGCCGGTGCCCGCGGCCTGTGGCGCGCCACCGGCATGACCGAGAGCGATTTCGGCAAGCCGATCATCGCCATCGTCAACTCGTTCACCCAGTTCGTACCCGGTCACGTGCACCTGAAGGATCTGGGCCAGATGGTCGCGCGCGAGGTCGAGGCCGCGGGCGGCGTTGCGAAAGAGTTCAACACCATCGCGGTGGATGACGGCATCGCCATGGGGCATGACGGTATGCTGTATTCGCTGCCGTCGCGCGAAGTGATCGCGGATTCGGTGGAATACATGGTCAACGCCCATTGCGCCGATGCGATGGTCTGTATCTCGAACTGCGACAAGATCACCCCCGGGATGCTGATGGCCGCTATGCGCCTGAACATCCCGGCAATCTTTGTCTCGGGCGGCCCAATGGAAGCGGGCAAGATCGACATTGCCGATCTGGACGTCAAGAAAATCGATCTGGTCGATGCGATGGTCGCTGCCGCCGATGATCACTATACCGATGAGCAGGTGAAACATATCGAGGAAAACGCCTGTCCCACCTGCGGGTCGTGTTCGGGCATGTTCACCGCCAACTCGATGAACTGTCTGGCCGAGGCGCTGGGTCTGGCGCTGCCGGGCAATGGGTCTACGCTGGCAACACATGCGGACCGCAAAGAGCTGTTCCTTGAGGCCGGTCGTCGGATCGTCGAAATCACCAAACGCCATTACGATCTGAACGAAAAAGGCTTTCTGCCGCGCGAGATCGCGACGTTCGAAGCCTTTGAAAATGCCATGAGTCTGGATATCGCGATGGGCGGGTCGACCAATACGGTTCTGCACCTGCTGGCCATCGCGCATGAGGGCGAGGTGCATTTCACCATGACCGACATGGATCGCCTCAGCCGCAAGGTTCCGTGCCTGTGCAAAGTCGCGCCCAACACCGAAAACGTGCATATGGAGGACGTTCACCGCGCCGGAGGCATTTTCTCGATTCTGGGCGAACTCAGCCGCGCCGGGCTTCTGCACGATGATTGCAGCACCGTGCACTCGGCCACGATGGGCGAGGCGATCGCGAACTGGGACATCAAGGTGGCCAACAATCCCAAGGCGCAGGACCTCTTCAAGGCCGCCCCCGGCGGCGTGCGCACGACGCAGGCGTTCAGCCAGTCGAACCGGTACAAGGAACTGGATATCGACCGCGAAGGCGGCGTGATCCGCAGTAAGGACCATGCCTTCAGCCAGGATGGCGGTCTGGCGGTGCTGTTCGGCAATATCGCGCGCGACGGTTGCATCGTGAAAACGGCCGGTGTGGATGAGAACATACTGACATTCACCGGGACGGCCTATGTCTGCGAAAGCCAGGATCAGGCGGTCAACGACATCCTGACCGGCAAGGTTGCTGCGGGTGACGTGGTGGTGATCCGTTACGAAGGTCCGCGCGGCGGGCCGGGCATGCAGGAGATGCTGTATCCGACCTCGTATCTGAAATCGAAAGGTCTGGGCAAAGCCTGTGCGCTGCTGACCGATGGTCGTTTCTCGGGCGGCACCTCCGGCCTGTCGATCGGCCACGTATCGCCAGAGGCCGCCGAAGGCGGTGAGATTGGTCTGGTGCGGCAGGGCGACAGGATCGAGATCGATATTCCCAACCGCTCCATCCACCTGGCCGTCTCCGACGAGGAACTGGCGGCGCGGCGCGAGGAGCAGGACGAAAAGGGCTGGGAACCGGTCCTGCCGCGCAAGCGCAAAGTTTCCACCGCGCTCAGGGCCTATGCCAAGCTGACCACAAGCGCAGCGAAAGGGGCCGTGCGTCAGGTCTGAGCCGTCCCACCACTCTGTCACTCAAGACCGGCCGATCGGTTCTGGGTGATATTCAGAAAATTCAATCTCGCAAAGGTTGTCTCAAATTCTCAGATGCTTACATGATACCTACCCTCATTTTCGTGAGGTAGATTAACTGATTAGGAAGGAGAATTAGAATGGGTAGAGGTGCACCCCAAAACGATCCGAATGGCGGAGGATACCCATCGCAAACTGGTAATCCGTCCGGCGGCGGTCGCGGCAATGACAACCCCGGTGGTAAAAAGTAGACCGGTTTGCGCGTAAACCACATGTGTTTCCGCTGAGTTAAATCCAGAAGGTCTCATAAATATTGGCGCTGCGCGGCTTCAACGTTTGCGCAGCGTTGCATTGAAACAAGAACTGCCCAAGCCGCCCTTCGACCGATCAGTCGCCCAGTTTGGCGTGAACCTCGTCCAGATCAATCTCACCAACCGGCATCTTGTTGGCCGGGTTCTCGAAATCATATCTGAACAGTTCGAAATCCTGTTTGTAGATCTCGTAGATCAGGTGCATCGACAGGTCGTCGAAATAATCCTCGACCGGATGCGCACGTTTGGGGCCGTGACCCTCGGATTCGTTAAACCTGGGTATCCCGGTCAGGTCCACGGCATGCGGCGGGTTCAGATTGTCCAGAACGCCCTGCATCCCGTCATTGAACTTCTCTGTCCAGAAAATCCGGTCATAGCGACCGCCATTGACGATGAAAGTGGACACGTGCCCTGACATGGCCGACCAGTGAATATCGGGGTCCATCGGTCTGCGCCAGCGGATCGTGTCGCGCGCAAACAGCAGGAACCGGCGGAAGCTGGCGATCTGGTCGAACTCGCCCTTGCCGTCCTCGCCGCCCACTTCGATCCCGTAATTGTAAATCAGCGTTGGCACCAGATTGCCGCGATACCGTTTGCCGTTGCGCTGAATGCCGCAGATCTTGTCGAAGAACGAGCTGAGCACCCGGGTGTAGGGGTTGCGCACGCAGGTAAAGGAATAGGATGCGTGATTGCGCACATTGGCGGAAATCCGCGATTGGCTGGCGTCAAACGCCCATTTGTGCATCCCGTCCGTGGCGTCGTGAATGTCACCGTCAAAAAATCGGCCGTGATCCGAGAAATACATGATCTGACCGATGGTCGAGCAGGCGCATTTCGGCACGACACGGTAAACCATGCTTTCACTTTCGGTCATCCAAGTCCCTGGAAAACCCATCTGCTGTGCCTCCTCAACAGGTCAGAACCTGTCACGCTCGCCCGCTTTTGTTGCTAAAGAACCAAAAATATTCTGTTTATTCAATCGCTCATCCTCAGTATCACGGAAGGAAGCAGGCAGAAACGGGTATCATAACGACACTATGGCAAGGATTGCCTACATTCTTCTGTGCCATAAGGACCCTGACGCGATCATCGCGCAGGCCGAGCAGCTGACCGCCGCCGGGGACTGCATGGCCATCCATTTCGACGCACGTGCCAGCGCGGTGGCCTATGATCGAATCCGCTCCGCCCTGAAGGACAATCCGAACGTGACCTTTGCCGCGCGGCGCATCAAATGCGGCTGGGGCGAATGGTCACTGGTTCAGGCGACCCTCTATGCCCTGCAGGCGGCTGTCGACGCGTTTCCCCGCGCCACGCATTTCTACATGCTGTCGGGCGATTGCATGGCCATCAAAACCGCCGAATACGCCCATTGGTTTCTGGACGAGAACGACAAGGATTTTGTAGAAAGCCACGACTTTTTCGCCAGCAACTGGATCAAGACCGGCATGAAGGAAGACCGGCTGATCTATCGCCACTATTTCAACGAACGCACGCAGGGCAGGCTGTTCTATGCCTCCTATGAGATGCAGAAGCGCTTTGGCCTGAAACGCGACATCCCGGCCGATCTTCAGATCATGATCGGCAGCCAGTGGTGGTGTCTGCGCCGCCGCACGGTTGAGATGATCCTGGAGCTTTTGCAGAAACGCCCGGATGTGATCCGGTTCTTCTCGACCACCTGGATCCCGGATGAGACCTTCTTTCAGACGCTCGTGCGCCACCTGATCCCGAAACAAGAGATCGAAAACCGGACCCCCACATTCCTGATGTTCTCGGATTACGGAATGCCGGTGACGTTCTACAACGACCATTACGACATGCTGCTGGGTCAGGATTACCTGTTTGCCCGCAAGATCAGCCCCGAGGCGCATGAGCTGAAGGACCGGCTGGGCAGGCTTTACGCCAGCGAGGGGGTCGAGTTTCAGATCTCGGACGAAGGGCGGAACCTTTATAGTTTTCTGGCCGGGCGCGGGCGTGTCGGGCGCCGCTTCGGGCAAAGGTTTTGGGAGGCCGGCAACACCCTGGGCCCCGAGCGTGAGATTTTCCTGATCGCCTGCAAGAAATGGCACGTTGCTAAACGCCTGGTCGATCAGATCGTGTCCGAGACCGACATTCCCTGCGTCGAATACCTGTTCAACGAAGAGGAAACCGCCCTGCCCGATCTCGGCGGGATCGAGACGACGCTGATCAAACGCTCGCGTCACCGGCGCGCCGTGGTGCGCATGTTGTTCGACAGTTTCGAGACCGACCAGCTGGTGATCTGCGTCGACCCGGCCAATCTGGATATCATTCAGGATTTCTGCGCCGATCAGGCCAGGACCCATGTTCTGGAAATCGAATGCGAATATTCCGACGATTACCTGATCGGACACGCGCGCCGGGTCGGTCTGGCGGGTGAGCACAGCCCGACGGAAACCGTGGCACGTCTGGTGCCGGCGCTGCGCAATTCACTGGCGCATGAATCCGAGCTGATCCGGGGGGCCGGTTTTGACGGGTATCTGCGAATTCGGGAATCCAACCCGCGCGCGGAAAATGAGGCGGCGGTGGCCGCGTTTCTGGGCGTTTCGCAAGACAAGGCTCAGGCCGTCATGCGCCTGGACTACCTGTTCGCGGACTGACCCGGCGACCCCGTTCAGGGCCGCCGGATCACATGATCAGATGTCGAACTTGACGCCCTGCGCCAAAGGCAGATCGGCCGAGTAATTCACCGTGTTCGTCTGACGGCGCATGTAAGCCTTCCACGCGTCCGAGCCGCTTTCGCGCCCGCCGCCGGTTTCCTTCTCGCCGCCGAACGCACCGCCGATCTCGGCCCCCGAGGGTCCGATATTGACGTTGGCGATGCCGCAATCCGACCCGGCTGCGGTCAGGAACTGTTCGGCCTCGCGCATGTTCAGGGTGAACACGCAGGAGGACAGGCCCTGCGGCACGTCGTTCTGGATATCCAGCGCATCGTCGAAATCGTCGTACCCCATGACGTAAAGGATCGGCGCAAAGGTTTCGGTTTTCACTACAGCGGTCTGACCGGGCATTTCGACAATGGCGGGCTCCATATAGACGCCGGCGGGCACGTTTTCGGTTACACGATTGCCGCCATGCACGGTGCCGCCTTCGGCCTTGGCGGCCGCCAGCGCGGCCGTCATTGCCGCGCCCGAGGCCTCATCCACCAGCGGGCCGACCAATGTGCCATCGGCCAGCGGGTTTCCGATGGGCAGACCGGCATAGGCTTTCCTGAGGCGGCCCACCAGTTCCTCGCGGATCGAATTGTGCACGATCAGGCGGCGCAGCGTGGTGCAGCGCTGACCGGCGGTGCCGACCGCGGAAAACACGATGGCGCGCACTGCCATTTCCAGATCCGCCGAGGGACCGACGATCATCGCGTTATTGCCGCCCAGTTCCAGAATGCACTTGCCGAACCGCTGCGCCACGATGGGGGCAACGGCGCGCCCCATGCGGGTGGAACCGGTGGCGGAAATCACCGGGATCTCCTCGCTCGCGACCAGCGCCTGACCCAGCGCAGCGTCCCCGATCAGGGTCTGCAACAGCCCGTCGGGCGCGTCACCGAACCGCGCCAGCGCAAGTTCAAAGATTTTCTGGCAGGCCATCGCCGTCAGCGGCGTCTTTTCGGACGGTTTCCAGATCACCGGATCGCCGCAGACCAACGCCAGCGCCGCATTCCACGACCAGACGGCGACGGGGAAGTTGAAGGCCGAGATCACACCGACCGGACCTGCCGGATGCCAGGTTTCCATCATCCGGTGACCGGGACGTTCAGACGCGATGGTCAGACCATAAAGCTGGCGCGACAGGCCCACGGCAAAGTCGCAGATATCGATCATCTCCTGCACTTCGCCCAGCCCTTCGGAGGTGATCTTGCCAGCCTCCCAACTGACCAGCGCGCCCAGATCGTCCTTGGCGGCGCGCAGTTCCTCGCCCAGCAGGCGGATCAACTCGCCCCGGCGCGGCGCCGGCACCACGCGCCACGCCTTGAACGCGGCCCTTGCACGGGCAAAGACGGCGTCCATTTCTACCAGCGGCGTTTCATGCACCTCGGCCAGCAGGCTGCCGTCGATCGGAGAGGTCACCCTGAGCGTGCCGCCGGTCAGATCGGCAGCCTCAAGATCCAGATTTGCCAGGGTTGTTTGCGCAGTCATAACGATGTCTTTCATATCTCAGGCCGCCTTGTTCTGTTCGGTTACGTCACCGGCGCGATAGAGCCGGCCAAATTCGGTGTTGAGGAAATCTGCAAGCTTCACCTGCTCCTGCCGCACAAAGCCTGTTGTGGGCAGCGCTCCCGTCCGCATCAGGTCCACCACGCCCAGAACGCCCGCAGCGGTGGTGACCTGAATGGCGCTCCAGACCTGTCCGTTGAGAGTGCGGGCAAAGCTCTTGTTGATCAGGGACTTCTCGCGCAGCGTGCCGTCGATCATGCCCTTGGCGGTGCAATAGACCAGCACAACGTCCTGATCGGTGCGCGGCAGCGCGGTTTCAAAGATGTCCTTCAACAGATCGCGGCGATGTTCCAGCCCCAGATCCTTGAGCAGCAGTTTCAGGATATCACAATGGCCGGGATAGCGGATCGAGCGGTAAGACACCGCCCGCGCCTTGCCGTCCAGCGTTTCAGGCAAGGTGCCCAACCCGCCCGAGGTGTTGAAACACTCATATTCCACCCCGTCATGGCCCAGCAGTTCGTAATCCTCCAGCGGCGCGGTCTTGACGCGCTCACCGTTCACGATGGCGTCGCAGGGGTTGCAGTATTCGTTGATAAGCCCGTCGGTCGACCAGGTCAGGTTGTATTTCAGCGCGTTGGTCGGGTAGAGCGGCAGCGCCCCCACCCGCATATGCAGACTGTCCAACTTATCAAACTCCGCCGCCAGCGACGCGCCGGCGATGCCGACAAAACCCGGCGCCAGACCGCATTGCGGCATGAATGCCGTGCCACTGTCCTGCGCCAGATCGCGTACGGCATTGGTGGCCGCGACATCTTCGGTCAGATCGAAGTAGTGGGCACCTGCCGTCTTGGCGGCTCTGGCAATCTTCGGCGTCAGAAAGAACGGTGCCGCCGAGATGACCGCATCGAACCCGGCCAGCGCCTGGGTCAGATCCGCCGCGTCATCCACATCAATTTGCCGGGTTGCAATTCCCTGCCGGTTCAGCACCGACAGCGCCGCCAGGTCCCGGTCGGCCACAGTGACCGAATAGTTGGACGATGATTGCAGCAGGGTGGCGATCATCTGACCGATCTTGCCTGCTCCGATAACACAAATATTCCAGCTCAAAACGCGCCTCCTCTTTCGTTTCACGCGTTTCGGGGCTTTGTTGAGTCGGGTTTTCCGCCGAAGCCGCCAACGTATTGTTGGCGATCGACGGCCAGACTGCTCCTGAAACGCTTTCCTGAAAGTATGAAGCCGCGGCTGTACAAATCGCAGGGGCTTTCTTGACGAAAACGCCGAAACTTACGTCATTTTGACGTCGGTTTCGGCGATATGTCTTCAGCGCAGCTGTTTCCGTGTCAGGCGGTCTGGGCCATGCGCGACGCAAGGGCTTCGGACGGCGGCGCGGCGCTGGTGACCTGCATCTCGTCCAGCGCGTGTTTCGCAGCGGCGACCACCGCCTGCATGACCTTGGTATCCATGTGGCCGATGCAGCCGATGCGAAAGCTCTCCACCTCGGTCAGCTTGCCCGGATAGATGATAAACCCTTGATCCTTCATGACATCGTAGAACCGGCCAAAGTTGAAACTGGGGTCTGCCGGGCAGAAAAAGGTGACGATGATCGGCGACAGCCACTCATCCGACAGCAGGGTTTCGAAACCCAGCGCTCGCATGCCGGCGACCATGACATCCCGGTTTCCGGCGTAACGGGCCCCGCGACCGGCAACACCGCCTTCGGCCTCATGTTCGCGCAGCGCCTGCAGGAAGGCGGCCACGACATGGGTGGGCGGGGTGAAACGCCACTGACCGGTTTTCTCCATCGTGTCCCATTGGGCATGCAGATCCAGGCTGAGCGAGTTGCAGTTGCCCCTGGCCGCGATCAGGGCCGTCTTGCGCGCCAGCACGAAACCAAACCCCGGTACGCCTTCGATGCATTTATTGGCCGATGAGACCATCGCCTCGAACGTATACTCACTGGGTTGCAACGGGATCGCGCCAAAGGCCGACATGCTGTCGATCAGCAGTTTCCGCCCGGCCGCGGCGGTGGCGTCGGATATCTCGGCCAGCGGGTTCAGAATGCCCGAGCTTGTTTCACAGTGAATGGCGACGACATGGGTGATCGCCGGGTCCTCGGCCAAAATCTGCGCCACTTCGGACCCGCGCGGCGGCAGATAGTCGCCCTTGTCCAGAACCACATGCGCGCGCCCGGCATATTCCAGCGTCTGCGCCGCGCGTTTGCCATAGGCGCCATTGGCCAGCACCAGCGCCTTGCCCGAAGGCGGGATCATCGATGTCAGCATCGCCTCGACCGCGAAGCTGCCCGACCCCTGCATGGGAACGCAGTCATAGTCCTGTTTTCCCTCACCCAGCAGGTCCAGCAACCGGGTGCGCAATTCGGCGGTCATGGCGCGAAAATCACCGTCCCAACTGCCCCAGTCGCGCAGCATGGCCTGTTTTACGGTGTGCGAAGTTGTCAGCGGCCCCGGCGTCAGCAGATAAGGTTCGCCGAGGTTCGGGCGGGGAAAGGATGGCATGGTGCGTTGCCCTTTTTGATGCTTCCCTTCTCTTCTATTCAGGCACCGCCACATCCTCCAGCCGCCATAGCTTTTTTCTATGACTATTGGTCTGTCAGAAAACCGACATCAAATCCGACCCTGCCCCAAGGGGGGTCGATCATAACGGCGGGTGGCGCTGAGCCGCGGTTCAGACCTCTGCGCTCAGCCCTTCGGTCGAAAGATCGTCGAGCTTGGGCATCAGCCGCAGCAGTTCGCGCGCATAATCCGTGTGGGGGTTAGCAAACAGCTCGTTGGTTTCCTGCAGCTCGACCACCTTGCCCTGTTTCATCACCGCCACCCGGTCGCACATCTGGCGCACCACGGGCAGATCATGGCTGATGAACAGAAGGGTCAGGCCCAGATGTTCCTGCAGGTCCTTCAGGATGTTCAGAATCTGCGCCTGGATCGAGACGTCCAGGGCGCTTGTCGGCTCATCACAGATCAGAAAGGCGGCTGTGTGGCCAGCGCCCGCGCAATCGAAATACGCTGCCGTTGCCCGCCCGAAAATTCATGCGGGTATTTCATCCCGGCCTCATGGCCCAGACCGACCTGATCCAGCAGCTCATCGACTCGGCGCTTGACATCCGCACCGTCCATCAGCCGGTGGTGACGGATCGGTTCGGCAACGATATCATCCACGCGCATACGCGGGTTGAGCGACGAATAGGGATCCTGAAAGATCATCTGGATGTTCTTGCGGTACGCATCCAGAGCCGCCTTGTTGGTCAGATCGCTGACCACCTGCCCCTCGAACGTGATCGTGCCGCCATCGACGGGGTAAAGCCCCGCGATCATCCGCGCGACGGTGGATTTGCCCGACCCGGATTCCCCCACAACGCCGAACACCTCGCCCGCGCGGATATCGAAACTGACCTCGTCCACAGCGGTGAAATAGGTCCGATCCCACGGCAGCAGGCCCCTGCGCTGAAGGAATTTCTTGGTCAGGTCGCGGATTTCGAACACCGGTTTGGTGGTGTCATTGTCGACCTTGGGCCAGTGGCGGGCCATGTCCTCGATCGCAAAGCGGGTTTCGCGCCCGCCATAGCTGATCTGCGGAAAGCGGTGCAGCTTGAGCGTCGGGCGCGGCACGGCGGCAATCAGCGACTTGGTATATTCGTGGCTGGGCTGGCCCATAACTTGCGCGGTGGGGCCGGTTTCAACCACCTTGCCCGCATACATCACCGTCACCTTGTCGGTGGTGTCGGCAATCACGCCCATATCATGGGTGATCAGAATAACACCGACCTGACGCTCCTGCGCCAGTTCCTTGATGAGGTCCAGAATCTGCGCCTGCACCGACACGTCCAGCGCCGTGGTCGGCTCATCCGCGATGATCACGTCCGGCTCGGTGCACAAGGCCAGAGCAATGACCACGCGCTGCCGCATCCCGCCCGAGAACTGGTGCGGATACTGGTCCAGCCGCGTATCCGGATCGGGGATACCCACACGGTCGATCAGATCGCGGGCGCGTTTATTGGCTTCGGCGTCCGAGCCGCCCAAATGGGCCTGAATGGTTTCAACCAACTGCTCGCGCACTGTGAACAGCGGGTTCAGCGAAGTCAGCGGGTCCTGAAAGATCATCGAAATTTTCTTGCCGCGCAGCCCGCGCATCGCCTCGGCGTCCAGACCGCTGATCTGGTCGCCGCTCAGCCGGATGATGCCGCTGGCAATCCGGCCGGGACGGTCCAGCAGACCCATGATCGCCGCGCCGATGGTGGATTTTCCGGCACCGGATTCCCCCACCAGACCGTGGATTTCACCAGGCTCGACCGACAGGTCCACATGGTCCACCGCAGTGAATAGTTGGCGGCGCGTCGGGAATTCGACCGTCAGGTCGTTGATCGTCAGTAGGCTCATGAAATCACCGCAGCTTGGGGTTCAGCGCGTCGCGCAGCCAGTCGCCCAGCAGGTTGACCGAAAGGGCCAGCGCCAGAAGGGTGCAGGCCGGGAAGAACAGGATCCACCACTCACCCGAGAACAGGAAGCCCTGCCCGATGCGGATCAGCGTGCCCAGCGAAGGCTGGGTCGGCGGTGCGCCCACGCCAAGGAAACTCAGCGTCGCCTCGGCAATGATCGCCAGCGCCAGCGAGATCGTGGCAATGACCAGAACCGGGCTGAGCACGTTGGGCAGAATATGGCGGAACATGATCGGAACCGAACCGCGCCCGATCAGGCGCGCGGCCTGTACGTATTCCTTGTTCTTTTCCACCAGCGCCGCGCCGCGCACGACGCGGGCGAACTGCACCCAGTCGGACAGGGCGATGGCGATGATCAGCACGTAGATCGCCATTTCATCGCGGTACTCCGGCGGGGTTACGCCCTTGGCGATGCCAAAGATCAGCATGGCCACCAGAATGGCCGGGAAGGTCAGCTGCACATCCGCGATCCGCATGATCAGGGTCTCGACCCAGCCGCCGAAATAGGCGGCCACCAGCCCCAGGATCACGCCGATGATCATCGCCAGCAGCACCGCAGCCGCGCCCACGAAAAGCGAAATGCGCATGCCATAAAGGATGGTCGAGAACACGTCGCGGCCCTGATCGTCTGTGCCCAGCAGGAATGTATCCTGAGTGAAGGCATTGGGCGTGCCCGGCGGGGTAAAGCCGTTCATCAGGTTCAGCGAGGCCGGGTCGAACGGGTTATACGGCGCGATCAGCGGCGCAAATACCGCCGCCAGAACCAGGATCACCACCACGATCGAGGCGACGATGGCCACGGGCGAATGGCGGAACGACCACGCAAAATCGCTGTCCCAGAACTTGGCAAAGCGCGTTTTGGCGGGGGCTTTCGGGGTTTCGATAGTATCGGTCATGTGGCCCTCGCGTCGACACGCAGGCGCGGGTCAATGGCATAGTAAAGAAGATCGACGATCAGGTTGATCGAAACGAACATGACCGAGATCAGCATCAGATAAGCGGCCATGACAGGGATATCGACAAACTGGATCGCGTTGATGAACAGCAGGCCGACGCCCGGCCACTGAAACACCGTCTCGGTGATGATGGCGAAGGCGATGATCGAGCCAAGCTGCAGGCCCGTGATGGTGATCACCGGCACCAGCGTGTTCTTCAGCGCGTGGCGGAAGTTGATCACCCGGTCCGACAGGCCGCGCGCCCGGGCAAAGCGGACATAGTCGGCGCGCATCACCTCAAGCATTTCCGAACGGACCAGCCGCATGATCAGCGTCATCTGATAGAGGCCCAGCGTGATCGCCGGCAGGATCAGCGCCTTGAGCCCCGAGGCGGTCAGGAACCCCGTGGACCAGTTGCCGATCATCACGGTTTCCCCCCTGCCAAAGCTTGGTAACAGGTCCAGTTCCACCGAGAATATATAGATCAGCAAAATCCCGATCAGGAAGGTCGGCAGAGAGACCCCGATCAGGGACACGGTCATGATGATATTCGCGGCAACCCCTTGTCGTCGGATGGCGGTGAACACGCCCAGCGCGATGCCCATGGTGATCGCCAGAAAGCCCGACACAAAGGCCAGTTCCAACGTTGCGGGCGCGCGCTCGGCGATGATGGTCGAAACCGGACGCCCCTGCCGGTACGAGACACCGAAATTGCCCTGCACAGCGCCTTGCAGGAACTTGAAATATTGGACCGGAAAGGGCTGATCCAGCCCAAGCTCGGTGCGCAGCCGGTCGATATCGGCTTGCGTACGCTCCTGCCCCAGCATGTTGTCGATCGGATCGCCGACAAAGCGGAACATCGAAAACGCGACCAGACCCACGACCAGCAAAACGATCACGGATTGGAACATCCTTCGGACGATATATGCGAACATTCATTTTCCCCGTTGATCTGTCTCTCTATGCCGCCCGTGACCGGATGGTCAAGTCGGTGCCGGTGGCCGGACGTCGCGTTCCGGCCCGGATCAGGGTTCGGCCCGTCAATTCACCGTCACCCAGCGCAACAGAAAGAAGTTGTCCGGACGCTGGGTCAGCGCGACATTGCTGCGCGTGCCCCAGACCAGCGGCTGCACATACATCGGCACATAGACCTGTTCATCCTGAATGATCCCGGTCACCTCGTCCAGCATGGCCTGCCGTTTGACCGCGTCCAGTTCCGACTGGATCATCGGCAGCAATTCATCCACCCGCGCGTTCGAGAAACCGCCGAAATTCCAGCTGCCCAGCTTCTTTTCCTCATTCTGGGTGGCGACAAGGAACCGGACCGGATGTTCGGCATCAAAAGTGCCGGGGCTCCAACCCAGCAGATACATGTCGTAATTGTCCTCGCGCAGCTCGGGCCAGTAGTTGCGCACGGGCATCGCGTCCAGCTCTGCGGTAATCCCGATCTGGGCCAGCATGGACACCACGGCCTGACACACAGCCTCATCGTTCAGGTAGCGGTCATTTGGGCATTTCAATCCGAACGAAAAGCCATCCGCGAACCCCGCCTCGGCCAGCAGCGCCCTGGCGGCTTCGACGTCAAAGGCCGGGCGACCGGCATTGGCTTCGGAAAAGCCGCTCATGGCCGGGCTGACTAGTTGCGAGGCGGCCTCGGCATTGCCGCGCATGATGGTGGCCAGAATGGCATCGACATTCACCGCCTGCGCCACCGCCTTGCGCACCCGCGGATCGCGGAACGGGTTCGGCTTGCCCGCATCGTCGGTGTATTTCAGCGTTTCGGCTTCATGCCCGAATCCCAGCATGATGACCCGCGCCTCGATACCCTGAATAACCTCGACATCGCCGCTTTCCTTCAGCCGCGCCACATCCTGAATGGGCACCGGGTTGATCATGTCCACATCGCCCGCCAACAGCGCCGCCACGGCGGTGGCCGGGTTCTGAATCGGAGTGAACTCGGCGCGGGTGATATTGTGCTCCGCCTCGCCCCACCAGCCATCGAAGGGTTCCAGCACGGTGCGCAGACCCGGCTCGCGCGTGGTGACTTTGAACGCGCCGGTGCCGTTGGCGTTCAGCGTCGCGTAATTGCCGGTTTCCTTGTCCGGAACGACGGCGTCATTTGCCTCGGTCCAGCCCTGATCCATGATCATCCAGTTGGCGATCGACGAGGGGAACAGAGGGTTCGGAGCGGTCGTCATGAAATCGATCGTGTAGTCGTCGACAACCTTCACCTCGCTGATCGGCGCGAACCAGCTGCGGGTATCCGCCGCCTCGCCCGAGGCGCGCTGATAGCTGAACAGCACGTCCTGCGCGTCAAAGCTGCTGCCGTCATGAAAGGTCACGCCCTCACGCAGTTTGAACCGCCAGCCTGCACCGTCGCCGATGGGCTCCCAGCTGACCGCCAGCGCGGGCTCGACGCTCATGTCTTTGTCGCGGCGGACGAGACCTTCGTAGACGTTGTTCAGAAAGCCCAGAACCGGTGCCGAATTGACCGCATGCGGATCCATCGTCTGGGGGTCGGTGGTCGAGGCCCATTTGAAATCGGCGGCCTGAACGCTGGTTGCGGCCAGCAAGACCAGACCGATGGCGCTGTTCCTGAGGATCATGACGAAATCTCCCTGTTTGTCCCGCGACGGGGCGTTGCATTGAAGACTAACGCAAAAAACAGCAGGGCGCGACATTCGCGCCCTGCCAGATCACAGACGTGATCGCCTTAGTTCAGCGTAAAATACTTGAACTTGGCTGTGTCATCCGGTGCAACGCCGGTGCCGACATTCGACTTCATGCCCCAGTTCAGCACCTGGTGGTGGATCGGGATATAAAGCTGTTCGTCCTGCACCACCTGCCAGATCTCGGCGATCTGCTTGTCACGCTCGGGCAGGTTGGTTTCCGAAGCCAGCGCCACGATCTTGGCGTCCAGATCCGGGTTGGAATAGCGCGTGCCGTTCCAGGAACCGTACTTTTCACCTTTGGTGTGGGCGAGGAAGTTGAAGATGTATTCCGAATCATAGGTCGGAACACCCCAGCCCAGCATGTAGAAGTCGGTTTCCAGGTTGTTGATCAGCGGGAAGTGCTGCGCCTTGGGTTTGGCATCCAGGTTTACCGTCACGCCGATCTGCGCCAGCATGCCGACGGCCGCCTGACAGATCGCCTCATCATTGATGTAGCGGTCGTTCGGGCAGTTCAGCGTCAGCGAGAACCCATCCGGATACCCGGCTTCGGCCATCAGCGCTTTGGCCTTTTCCACATCTGTCGAGGACGAGCTGTCCATGGCTTCGTTCCAGCCGTTCACGAAGGGCGGGGCAATCATGCCCGCGGGGGCCGATTGGCCGCGCATCACCACCTGCTTGATCGCATCGCGGTTGATCGCCATCGACATGGCCTTACGGACACGCACATCGGACAACGGGTTCTTGCCGTCGACATTGTCCGAGGTCAGATCCGCGTCACCCATGTTCATGCCGAAAAAGATGACCCGGTTCTGCGGCGCGGTGCGCACGTCCAGACCATCGGTGCCGGACACGCGTTCAAGGTCCTGCACAGGCACATCCTGGATAAAGTCCACCTCACCCGACAGCAGCGCGGCAACCCGGGTCGCAGCGTTCTGGATCGGGGTATAGACGATCTCGGTCACCTGCATCGGGAACTCACCTTGGCCCCAGTAATTCTCGTTGGCGGTCAGAACCGTTTTGACGTCGGGCTCGCGGCTGACCAGCTTGTAGGGGCCGGTGCCGTTGGCGTTCTTGGCGGCATAGGTATCTTCGCCACCTTCATAGTCCTGAACCTTGACGGCGTTGTTCGCCTCGGCCCAGCCCTTGTCCATCATGAACATGTTGGTCAGGTTGTTGGGCATGATCGGGTTGGGACCGTCGGTTTCGATTTCAACCGTATACTTGTCCGGCGCGCGCACCTCTTTGACCGAGGCCAGCAGTTCCTTGTAATCGGAATCCGGTGTCATCGCACGGTTCAGCGAGAACACGACGTCTTCGCTGTCGAACTCGGCGCCGTCATGGAAGGTGACGCCTTCACGCAGCTTGAATACCCAGATATTCGGGTTGTCTTCGGACGGGCCCCATTCGGTGGCCAGCGCCGGAACCATCGCACCGGTCATGTCGCGCATCACCAGCGGCTCCATGATCTGGTGCGCCAGCGCCGAGGTCGGGCCCTCGTTCTGAGCATGCGGGTCCAGCGTCAAGGCATCGCCCGCACGCGCCCAGCGCAGGGTTTCGGCCGAAGCACCGGCCGCCATCAGCGCGGTGGCGCTGGCGGCAATCATCAGGTTTCTTAGGATCATTATAGTCTCCCCGGTTTTTGTTCGCGCCGTTTCAGCAAACGACGGGCCGCTTTCCGCGGCCATGGTGACCCTGATCATCCAGATCATTCTGGCAGTTGCAACAATTGATTGTGATTAACCGCGACGACCCGAGGGAAAGTCCGGCCAAACCGCCACAATTTCGGCGGCCTTCACCGCAATCCGCACGGATATCGCGGTGGTTTCAGCCCGGTCTGACCGGATTGAACCGTGATCTAGCGGGCGCCCGGGGAACAACCCGCATCAGATCCGTCAGCCGTCAGCGGGTGAAAGGCACGAGCGCCTCATCCAGCGGTGCTTGCCCGGTGGGCAGGCTCATCTCATGAATCACCGGGTTTGACCGCGACACGACCTTGCCGTTGCGGATCACGGCCAGACGGTGGGCGCGCAGCCTGATCGCCTCGATCGGGTCGGTGGCCTGCAACAGGACGAAATTCGCGGCGCAGCCCTTGGCGACGCCGTAGCCCTGCAGCCCCATGATCCGGGCCGAGTTCTCGGTGACCGCATCGAAACACCACGCCATGTCCGCGCGGCTGGATAGCTGACCCACATGCAGGCCCATGAAGGCCACGTCCAGCATGTCGGCCTTACCCAGCGAATACCACGGGTCCATCATGCAGTCCGAACCAAAGCCCACGATGACGCCGGCATCGCGCAGCTCGCGTACGCGGGTCTGGCCCCGGCGTTTGGGATAGGTGTCGTGCCGGCCCTGCAACATGATGTTGATCAGCGGGTTCGGGATGGCGTGGACCCCGGCCTCGACCATCAGCGGGATCAGTTTCGAGACATAATAGTTGTCCATCGAATGCATCGAGGTCAGATGCGAGCCTGTCACCCGGCCATTCAGACCCAAACGTTGAGTTTCAAAGGCCAGCGTTTCGATATGGCGGCTCTGCGGGTCGTCGCTTTCGTCGCAATGCATATCGACCATCAAACCGCGCTCGGCCGCGATTTCACACAACAGTCGGACAGATTCGGCCCCGTCCGCCATGGTACGTTCGAAATGCGGGATGCCGCCCACCACATCGACGCCCATATCCAGCGCCCGGATCGTGTTCTGCATCGCGGTCGGGTCGCGCAGGACACCGTCCTGCGGGAAAGCCACCAGTTGCAGGTCAAGGTAACCCTTCACCTGTTCGCGCACCTGCAACAGGGCCTGCACACCTTTGAGTTCGTCATCGCACGTGTCCACATGACTGCGGATTGCGCCAATGCCCTTGGCCACGGCCAGTTCGCAATAGCGCAGGGCGCGGGCAACGATATCCTCAACCGACTGGATCGGCTTCAACTCACCCCAAAGCGCAATCCCTTCCAGCAACGTGCCCGAGACGTTCAACCGCGGCGTGCCCAGCGACAGGGTCGCATCCATATGGAAATGCGGGTCGACAAAAGGTGGTGAGACCAGCTGCCCACCGGCGTCGATCATCTCGCCCGCTTCGGCGGTGATCCCGGGTTCGATCGCGGCGATCCTTCCATCCGCACAGGCGATATCCACCCCGGTTCGGCCATCGGTCAGGGTGGCATTCTTGACGATCAGATCGAACATGGCGGCTCCTATCGTTGGCCCTTGAACCAGGGGGTAAGCAATGCACGCGGATAATCCGCTGACCGCGCCGCAACCACAAGCGCGATGATCGACAGGATGTAGGGCGCCATCAGAAACACCTGCCCGGGCACCAGCGCGCCGATCTCGGTCTGCAACCGGACCTGCAACGCGTCGAAGGCGCTGAACAGAAGCGCACCCAACAGCGCCTTGCCGGGGCGCCAGCTGGCAAAGATCACCAGCGCTATGCAGACCCAGCCGCGCCCGTTGACCATACCGAAGAAGAAAGCGTCAAAGGCGCTCATGGTCAGGAATGCCCCGCCCAGCGCCATCAGGGCCGAGCCCGCGACAATCGCTCCGATCCGCAATCCGTAGACCGACAGGCCCTGCGCGTCGACGCTGTCCGGATTGTCGCCCACCGCCTGTATCGCCACGCCCAGCGCGGTGCGATTCATCACGTACCAGACAACCGCAACCATCAGCAGTGCCAGCCAGGTCAGCGCCGTCTGCTGAAACAAAACAGAGCCTAAAAAGGGTAAATCGGACAGAACCGGCAGATCCAGCGGCTGAAACGGTTCGATCCGGGGCGGCGACGACACGTTCGGCAGCGCCGTGCGATAGGTGTAATAGCTGACCGAGGTAGCAAACAACGTGATCCCCAGCCCCGAGACATGCTGTGACAGGCCCAGAGGCACCGTCAGGATTGCGTGCAGCAGGCCAAACAAAGCCCCGGCCAGCGCCGCGACCATCACGCCGCCCCACAGCCCGGCACCCAGCCAGACGGCCATCCAGCCGCACATAGCGCCAACGACGAAGATCCCTTCGATCCCGAGGTTCAGCACCCCGGCGCGCTCGCAGATCAGCGCGCCCAGCACGCCGAAGATCAGCGGCGTCGCAATGCGCAGCGATGCGGCCCAGAAGCTTTCGGACAGCAGGATGGTGAGGATATCCATCATGGGGCCGCTCCTGCCGTGCCAACCCGCACGACCCGGTATCTGGCAAAGAACCCGCCAACCAGCACGCAGAGCAGCGAGACCGACACCACCAGGTCGGCCAGAAAGGACGACACGCCCATGGCGCGGCTCATGCTGTCGGCCCCCACAAAGACCGAAGCGATGAAGAGTGCCGCGATCACCACGCCCAGCGGGGAAAGACCCGCCAGCATGGCGACCACGATGCCGGTATAGCCGAAACCGGGCGAGAGGTCGGCGGTCAGGTAGCCCTTAAGCCCCGCCACCTCGCTGACACCCGCCAAACCGGCCAGACCACCCGACAGGATGGCGACGCCGAATAGCGAGCGCTTCACGTTGATCCCGGCATGGCGTGCGGCGGCAGCATTCTCTCCGACCGCGCGCAGACGGAAACCCCAGACCGACCGTGCCAGCATGAATTGCGCCATTCCCGCCAGTATCAGAGCCACAATCAGTCCCGAATGCACCCGCATCCGGTCTATCAGCGGTGGCAGCATGCCCTGATCCAGCACCGGGGCCGATTGCGGCCAGCCCAGACCCATCGGGTCCTGCAATGGCCCCTCCAGCATCATCTGCACAAAGATCAGGATGATGAAGTTCAGCAGCAGTGTGGTCACCACCTCATCCGCACCGAACCGGGTTTTCAGATAGGTGGGGGCGACCATCCCCGCCGCCCCCGCCGCCGCGCCCAGCAGGACGATCAGCGGCAATAGCAGGACGCCCGATACGTCCAGCACCCCGGACCCGATGGCCACAGCGGCCATCGCCCCCAGATACAGCTGCCCTTCGGCTCCGATGTTCCAAAGCCTGGCCCGAAAGGCCAGGGCCGCGGCCAGCCCGGTAAAGATCAGTGGCGTGGCGCGGGTCAGCACCTCGGAAAAGGCAAAAACAGAGCCAAACACGCCGCGAAACATCTCGGCATAGGCGGCCACGGGGTCGGCCCCGGCGGCCAGCAGGGGAATGGCCGCAAATCCCAGCGCGATGGCGGCGGACAGGACGGGGACACCCAGCGTTACGGCGCGCGGCTGGCTTTCGCGGGGTTCGATGCGGATCATGCCGGCTCTCCTGCCATCATCAGCCCGATCCGTTCGCGATCCCGGCCGGGGGCCTCGTGCAATTCACCGTCCCGGATCACCATGATCCGGTCGGCAAGGCCCAGAATCTCGTCCAGATCTTCCGAGATCAGCACCACACCCGCCCCGCGTGCACGGGCCTCCAGCAGGCGTTGCCCGACCTCGGCCGCAGCCCCCATATCCAGACCGCGCGTGGGCTGGTTAGCTAGGATCAGACGCGGCGCACGCTCAAAAACGCGCGCCAGGATGAGTTTCTGGATATTTCCCCCCGACAGCAGCCGTGCCGGGGCCTCGACACCCGGCCCGCGCACATCATAGGCCGCAGCCAGACGTTCGGCATTTGCCTGAATGGCTTCGCGCCGCAACAGGCCGCGGGATTGCACGTCGGGATCATCCAGCCGTTCGATAATCATGTTCTCGGCCACGCTCATCGCGCCGACGATGCCCTCATGGTGGCGGTCTTCGGGGATGCGACCGACGCCCGCACGCACCATCGCCGAGGGGCTGGGGGCGTCGATGTCGGCCCCGTCAACGCGGACCAGGCCCTGTTCCGGCTTCACAAGGCCCGAGATCACGCTTGCCAGCCCGTTTTGTCCGTTGCCCGAGACCCCGGCGATGCCCAGAATTTCATGCGCATGTACGGTCAGGTCTATACCCCGGAGCGTATCGCGCTGGGACCGGCCCGGCACGGTCACGCCCGACAGCGTCAGAACCGGCGCGCCGGGTGCCATATGTGATCCCACCAGTTCGGGTGTCTCGGCCCCGACCATCATCCGCGCGATGGATGTCTCATCCGCTTCAGAGGTCGCCATCTCACCCACCTTGCGCCCGTGGCGGAGCACCGCGATCCGGTCGGAAAAGGCCAGAACTTCGCGCAGCTTGTGGCTGATGAAGATCACCGACAGCCCCTCATCCGTCATCATGCGGATGTTCTCGAACAGCGCGTCGGCCTCTTGCGGGGTCAGCACTGCGGTGGGTTCGTCCAGCACCAGAATCCGCGCCTGCCGGTACAGCGCCTTCAGAATCTCGACCCGCTGCCTTTCCCCAACCGACAAACGCCCGACCGGAATTTCCAGCGGCGCGGTCAGCCCGCTTTGGGCGATGATCGCCTCGATCCTGCGCCGCGCTGCACGTCGGTTGCGGCGCAGCGCGAACAGCGGCTCGGACCCGAGCATGATATTGTCCAGGGCCGAGATGTTCTCGGCCAGCGTGAAATGCTGATGCACCATACCCACGCCGGCCGCCAGCGCCAGTTGCGGATGGCCCAGCGGCAAAGGCCGCAGGACTCCCGCCGCATCCGCCACCTCGATCGAACCCGCATCGGGCAGGTAATGCCCGAACAGCATGTTCATCAGCGTGGTCTTGCCCGCGCCGTTTTCGCCCAGCAGCGCCAGCACCTCGCCCCGGTTCAGGGTCAGGCTGACATCGTCATTGGCGACAACCGGGCCGAACCGCTTGCTCAGCCCGTTGAGCTTGAGAACCGTGGAATCTGTCATCGGAAACACGGGCCGGTGCCCAGACCGGCCCGCCTGCGATCAATTGTCGGAAACCGGGCGGTCATCGTTCACATTGACGCGGAACAACCCGTCCAGAATCTCGCCCTGCCGGGCATTGACCGCCTCGACCACATCCGCCGGAACCAGTGCCTCGTCCAGAACCATCGAACCGCCGCCATAACCCATAAAGCTGTACTGGCCGTAATCCGCGGCCTCGAACGACCCGTTGGCGACATTGGCGATGGCCTTGTCGATGGTCGGCTCCATATGCCAGAGCGCCGAGGCCATGATCGTGCCCGGATAATCGCCCGAGGTGTCGATCACGTTGCCCACGGCCTTCACGCCACGTTCCACGGCCGCATCTGACACACCAAAGCGTTCCGCATACATGATGTCCGCGCCCGCATCCATCATCGCAATGGCGCTTTCCTTGGCTTTGGGCGGGTCATACCAGCTGTCGATGAAGGTCACGAGGAACGTGACGTCGGGGTTCACCTCACGCGCGCCGTCCATGAAGGCGTTCATCAGCCGGTTGACCTCGGGGATGGCATAGCCGCCGACCATACCGATCACGTTCGATTCCGTCGCCGCGCCGGCCACCATGCCGGTCAGGTAAGAGGGTTCGTGAATCCAGTTGTCGAAGACCGAGAAATTGGGTCCGACCGGACCAAAGGACGACCCCATCAGAAAGGCGGTATCCGGGTAATCCTTGGCCACCTTGCGCGCCGCGCGCTCCAGGCCGAAAACCTCGCCCACAATCAGTTGCGAGCCCTGCTCGGCATATTCGCGCATCACCCGTTCGTAATCGGTGTTGGCGACATTCTCTGAAAAGACATATTCGATGTCCCCGCGCTCGGCCGCGGCATTCAGCGCCTTATGGATGCGGCTGATCCATTGCTGTTCGACCGGAAGCGTGTAAATCGCCGCGACCTTGACGGTCTCTGCCGCCGCTACGCTGACGGAATACAGGGTCGACGCCGCCGCAACCGCGGCCAGCAGAACTCTGCGGGTCATATTGTGTTTGGCCATCACTCTCTCCTGTTTTCCGGGATGCGAGCATCTTTTTACTGTTCAGTCAATTTTTTCGATGGCGTTGCCTGTTGATCCGCCACGACGGTGACCGAGTATCAGGTCGAAACTTGCGGGCCCGGCTCACGTCTCAAAAAGAAACATGATTCTACTTTAAGTTGCAAAATGACTTAGGGTTAGTTTCGCATTTCGCGATCGCTTCACAGCATTTGCACAGAAATTCGGCGGCGGAGAAAATAAATTGTGGAAAATTGATTTTCGATCTTAAATTTTTATTCGCTTAAGTTTAACACCCGAAAAAACAATCAGCTTAACGCTGTAATAACAATTGCACTTGGGTATCGGAAGTTCGGGCTATGCTGGATTTTGTTTCGTCAACACATTCTCACAGCACGGCACAAGGGCACCCTGCACCGCACAGCGCGCCGTCCGGACTTTACGCCGGTCCGGGCAAACGTGTTTTCGATGTTCTGTTCGCTTTGCTGCTGTTGCCTGCCGTAACGCCGGTCATTCTTGTCCTGTGTTGTCTTGTCCGCCTTGATGGCGGGCCGGGTTTTTTCGGTCATACCCGCATCGGTCAGAATGGTAAACCCTTCAAATGCTGGAAAATTCGCAGCATGGTCGTTGACGCAGAGGCACGGCTTCAGGCGCATCTGGACGCTGATTCCGCAGCCGCGGCCGAATGGGAACGCGACCACAAACTGACCGATGATCCCCGGATCAACCGGCTTGGGCACCTGCTGAGGAAGACCAGCCTGGACGAGCTTCCACAAATCTGGAACGTGCTGAAAGGCGAGATGAGCTTTGTCGGACCGCGCCCCGTGGTGGCCATCGAACTGGTGAAATACGGCAGTTCGGCCTCGGCCTATCTGGCCCAGAAACCCGGCATTACCGGGCTGTGGCAGGTGTCGGGCCGCAACGATATCAGCTATGGCGAGCGGGTTGAGATGGATGTCACCTACCTGACCCGGCGCAGCTTTCTTTGGGACATCAAGATCATAACTCAGACGGCATCCGCCGTGTTCCTGCGCACAGGCCGTTAATACGCCTGAGGGCCTTTATTATTGGTTCAGAGCCATGTAATGAGCGGCTGCGCACGCGTTCTGCGTGCGTTTTGCAATCAGGAATCCGGGCTGAAAATGAAGCAATCCCCCATACAGCAGGCGCAGCTTGCGCCGGGCCGGCCATCAATGATGGACACGTCCGAAGAGGCCGTCCTTGACCTGAGCGCCCTGATGGGAACGCTGTGGCGCGGCAAGTGGATCGTGGCACTGACCACGGCCCTGACCCTGTTGCTGGGCGGCTATTACGCCTTTGTTGCCGCAACCCCGCAGTTCCGTTCAAGCGCTGTGGTCATGCTGGAGACCAATCAGGAAAGCGTGGTCGATCTGCAAAGCGTGGTCGGCGGGCTGGCCGGCGATACGGCTGAGATCAATTCAGAGCTGGAGGTGCTCAGGTCCCGCGGGCTGATGGGCAAGGTGGTGGACAAGCTGGATCTGGTGTCGGACCCGGAGTTTAACACCAAGCTGGCTGCGCCGTCGCTGCTCGGCTCGGCCAGGACCGGGTTGAAATCCCTGCTGGGCCTGTCGCCGGATGCCAAAGCCCTGCCCGATGACATCCATGACCAGATCACCCGCGACGGGGTGATCACCGCGCTGCTGGAAAAAGTCTCGGTCCGGAGTGTTCCGCAGAGCTTTGTATTCCGGGTCACCGCCGAAACCGAAACCGCGCGCAAATCGGCACTGATCGCGGATACCATCGTCGATCTGTATATTCTCGACCAGATTGAGGTCAAATTCGCCGCGACCGAACAGGCCACCATCTGGCTTTCGGATCGTGTGGCCGAGTTGCAGCAGGAGCTTGAAACCGGCGAGAGCAAGCTGAGCGAATTCAACGCCTCGACAGCGCTGATCTCGCCCGAGGCGCTGCAGCTGCAGGAGGTTCAGCTGAAGGATCTGCGAGAGCGCAGCGCCACCGCCAGCGCAACGCAGGATGCAGCGCAGTCCCGTTACGAGCGCCTGCAGGCGGCCGATGGCGCCGCGGCGCAGGCCGAGGCCAGTGAGGACCCGCAGATTCAGCGCCTCTATGCGCAGATCGCCGGATCCGAATCCAACCGGCAGGCTTTCGAAACCGCGTTTCAGCGGTTGCTGGCGCGCACCGCCCTGGAAGCGCGCCGCGCCACGCAGCAGGTTCAGGCGCTGACCCGATCTGCTGAAGATCTGGGACTGCAGATCGCGCGGCAGAACGCCGACCTCATTACATTGCAACAGTTGACCCGCGAGGCGGAAGCCATCCGGTTGCTGTATGAATATTTCCTGACCCGCCTCAAGGAAACCTCGGCCCAGGAGGGGATTCAGAAAGCCGACAGCCGGCAGATTTCCCGCGCGGTGATCCCGACGGACCCGTCGGAACCCCGGAAGTCGCTGATCATGGTCGCATCCGCCCTGCTGGGTCTTGTGCTGGGCATGGCCGTGGTGTTCCTGCTGGAAGCCCGGCGCAAAGGCTACCGGTCCGCGCAGGAGCTGGAGCGCAAGACCGGATACAGCGTTCTGGGTCAGGTCCCGATGTTCCCCGCGCGCGGGCGGCGCAAAGTTCTGGAATACCTCGCCTTGAAACCGTCTTCGGCCGCGGCCGAGGCGGTGCGCAACCTGCGCACCTCGCTGATGCTGTCCAATGTGGACCATCCGCCCCAGGTCGTGGTGATGACATCCTCACTGCCAGGTGAGGGCAAGACGACGAACTCGCTGGCGCTGGCGCAGAACTTTGTCGGTATCGGCAAAAAGGTCCTGCTGGTCGAAGGTGATATCCGGCGGAGGACGATGACGGCGCAGTTGAACGACGTTCCGAATACGGGAATCGTCTCGGTCTTGTCCGGCGATGCGACACCGCAAGCGGCGATTTTCCAGGATCCGCTTTTGGGCTGTGACATTCTGGCGGGCGAAGAAACCTCGGCCAACGCCGCCGACCTGCTGGCTTCGGAACGGTTCAAGCAGTTCCTGGACGACATGCGCAAGATTTACGACGTCATTCTGATTGACACGCCGCCGACGCTGCTGGTGTCGGACGCGCGCCTGATCGCCCGCAACGCGGATGCGGTTCTGCTGACGGTGAAATGGAACGATACGACCGAACAGGACGTTACTGAAGCGCTGCGCCTGTTCCACATCGACAACCAGCGTCTGACCGGAATTGTGCTGGGCCAGATCAACGTCCGAAGCGCCAGACACTATGGTTATTCCTACGGCAGCTACGCGACGAAATACTACAGCAACTGAGGTCGCGAACCCCGGAACGCCACATGAAAACAGCGCGCCGCAAGGACGCGCTGTTTTGCATTGATCCCGGTTCTGATCAGTTGGTGCTTACGGTACTGGTCGTGTTGGTGGTCGAGCCGCCGCCACCGGCCGCCGCCAGCCCGACCGCTGCCGCCACAGCGCCAAGAGCCGGCGCAACCAGCGGTACGAAACCGGTAACGCCCTGCTGCGCAGCGGCCACGGCCGCGTCACCTGCCGGCGCGGCGGTTCCGGGCACGTTCTGGCCCGCTGCCGCATCGGCGGGCACGTCCTGCGCATAAACGCCTGTGGTTGAGAGGGCAAAAACCAGAACAGCGTTTCTGATCATCGTATGTCTCCTGAAACAAGTCTTGGCCGGACGCTAGCACACCCGGTCAGGGCAGAAAATGCCAGTTTGGGCAAAATAAAAGGTTACCTTGGGAAAGTGATGTTTTTCAGCGACTTGTTGGTGAATCACCCGACCACGGCGCGGTTTGTCAGACATCTGACGCAATGTGCCTTCTTTAAAGCGCCCGAAAACTGCGCTAACGGGCCACGTAATCATGCGGATTCGCCAAAAAGATGAATGAAACCGTCGGGCGTTGACGTAAAGGAAGACCCCGTTCGGAAAAGCGGCTAAGCAGGCGCCAAGAAAAAAGCGACGACAAAAGTGAAGATTCGAGCGGTATCAAAAGGGCGATTCAGCCTGCTGGCGGCGCTGTGCGCCATGGTTTCCGGCATGGCCTCCGCGCAGTCCGTTTCGACATATGGCACCCCCGGCCTGCTGGAGCTTCCGAGCGCGGAAATGTTTGATGACGGAACCCTGGCCTTCACCGCCGCGGGCCTGCGGGACACCGGGCGCGCGACGATGACCTTCCAGATGCTGCCCTGGGTGCATGGCAGTTTCCGCTATGCGTATATCAAGGATTTCGACGGCGATGTCGGCGACCGGTATGACCGCAGTTTCGACATTCACTTTCGGCTGCGCGAAGAAAGCCGGAACGCGCCGGCCGTGGTGCTTGGGTTGCGCGATTTCGGCGGCACCGGGCTGTATGCCGCCGAATATATCGTCGCGACAAAAACGTTTCGCGACCGGTTCAAGCTGACCGGCGGTATCGGCTGGGGGCGTCTGGCCGGGAGGGGGGCGTTTTCCAATCCGCTGGGCCTGATCAGCAGCCGGTTCGACGTCCGCGAGGACGAGAACGCAGGCGACATTTCCGAAACCGGGCAGCTTGATTTCAGCAACTGGTTCCAGGGCGACGCGGCGCTGTTTGGCGGTGCAAGCTGGCAGTATAGTGACCGGCTGACCTTTCTGGCCGAATATTCGCCGGACCTGTACACCGCCGAGCGTGAGAATATCGGCTTCGATGTCCGGTCGCCGATCAATGTCGGGGTCCAGTACCGGTTCCGGAACGGGTCGCAACTGACGACCTCTTTCCTGTATGGCACCACGCTGGGAATGACCTACAGTTTTTTCATTGATCCGCGCAAAACGGTCGCTCCGGGGGGACAGGGAGCAGCGCCGCCGCCTTTGTTGCCGCCGGAGCGGGTCGCCGCGCACGCGCCGGGCCAAACTGCCGATCCCCGCGACCGGTTGCAAAAGGCGCTGAAACAGGAGGGGCTGCGGCTGGTCTATCTGTCCCGTGACGAAGACACGGTTCGGGTCGGGGTCGAGAACAACACCTTTGGCCAGGCCGCTCAGGCGCTTGGGCGCACGGCGCGGGTGCTGGCCAACGAGCAGCCACCGCAGTCCGAACATTTCGACATCGCGCTGATGTCCAACGGCGTGCCGCTCAGCGCGGTTCGGGTCAACCGGAACGACCTGTACGAGCTGGAGCATGATCCCGACAACGCCTGGCGCAGTTTTGCCCGGGCGCGGATTTCCGACACGATCCCGGTGCTTCAGGGCGGGTATCTCAGCGATGCCTACCCGCATTTCTCGTACCGGTTCGGGCCTTATCTGAATTTTTCGTTCTTCGATCCCGACGACCCGCTGCGGTACGAAATCGGGGCCGCACTTGGGCTGGACTATACCCTGTCGCCCGGGCTGACCCTGTCGACGGGGCTGCGCCAGCCGATCCTCAGCACGCTGGACGACAGCACCCGGGCGTCGGATTCGCCGCTGCCGCATGTGCGGTCCGACTGGGCGATCTATGCGCGGGAATCCAACCTGCGTATCGAGCATCTGACCGCCGAATACATGTGGCGGCCGGCGGAAAACCTGTATGCCCGCACCACGCTGGGCTATCTGGAAACCATGTTCGGCGGGCTCTCGACCGAGCTGCTCTGGTATCCGACGGACAGCCGTCTCGCGCTTGGGGTCGAGGTCAATTACGTCGCCCAGCGCGATTTTGACGTCTTGTTCGGCTTTCAGGACTATTCCGTCGCCACCGGCCATGTCTCGGCCTATTACGACCTGCCCGGCGATTACCACGCACAGGTGGATGCGGGCCGCTATCTGGCGGGCGATTATGGGGCGACGTTTTCGCTGGATCGTGAATTCAACAACGGCTTCACGGTTGGTGCCTTCTTTACCCTGACCGATGTCAGCTTTGAGGATTTCGGCGAGGGATCGTTCGACAAGGGCATCCGACTGGAAATTCCCGTCTCCTGGCTGACCGGGCGGCCGTCCCGCAACAAGGTGCGGCAGACGATCCGCCCGGTTCTGCGCGACGGCGGCGCGCGCCTGAACGTGCGCAATCGCCTGTATGAAGTGACGCGCGAGGCCCGCGCGCAGCACCTGTCCCGCGGCTGGGGGAGGTTCTGGCGATGAAGACCCTGCGATCTGCCATTCTCGCCCTGATGCTGGTGTCCTGTGGTGAAGCGCGGCAGGATTTCGATCTGCTGAAAGGCGCGCTGCAACCCAACACCCCCCGGTTCCACCCGCGCGCCGAAACACTTGCCGCGCGCCGCCCGATCCCGCCCCGGCTTGAGGTCGGCTTTCCGTCGCGCGGTCTGGGCGGCGTGATGCTGCTCGAGGTGGAACGCAACGGCGTTCAGACCTGGCTGACGGCGGACGGTGCCACCATTACGCTGGACCAGGGGATGTTGACCTCGACCAAGGGGTTCGGCGGTGGCATGGCCGGATCGGATGTCAGCCAGAGCACGCGCCTGATTCTGTCCGGCGGCGACGGTCAGGCCGAACGGTTCCACACTTTCCTCAACGGCAATGACGAGATCGAACTGCATGCCTACAGATGCCGGATCACGACCGTCGGAACCGAGACTGTTTTGTTGCGCGGCAATCCTGTCGCGACGGAAAAACGGCAGGAACGCTGCTATGGGCTGGCCGAAAGCTTTACCAACATTTACTGGGTGCAGAACAGCACCGGCCGGATCGTCCAGTCCTCGCAATGGACCGGCGATTTCCTGGGCAACATGACCATGAAGGTTGTGCCGGATGAAACTTGAGATTGTGACCAGCGGAGGATCCCTCGTGCGCCAAATTCCACTCTTGCTCAGCGTGATGATCCTGGGCGGATTGATCACCGGATGCTCGACCATTTATCGCAGCCCGTCGGTGACCGCGGGCGTGTCGGACAGCGGCAAGGTACGTGTCGTGCCGGTGACGCCGGAAACCGTTCTTGTGGCCAATCGCTCGACTTACGCGCCGAAAACCCTGCCATCGGTCTTTCAGCTTTCGGCCGGGTCGGGATCCGGCACCAGCCAGCGCGGCCTTGGCCCCCTGCCCGACGCGCCGTCGACGCAGGACGGATCGCGCGCGGGGCTGCAACTGGACCCGCCGCCAAACGTGGACCCCGGGCCCTATACCATCGGCATCGGCGATGTCGTGGTGCTGTCTACCCCGTCCACCCAGGGCACGGCTGGAGAATTGTCCGGCCTGCTGGCGGCCCAGAACAGCCGCAACGGGTATACTGTGCAGGATGACGGATCGATCAACATCCCCGATGTGGGCCGGGTCCGGCTGGCGGGGCTGACGGTGGACGAGGCCGAGGCCCTGCTGTTCCAGCGGCTGGTGGAAAACCAGATCGACCCGACCTTCAGCCTTGAGATCGCCGAGTTCAACTCCCGCCGCGTCTCAGTCGGCGGCGCCGTTGGTCAACCCGGCGTTCAGCCGATCACCCTGACCCAACTGACACTGGGCGAGGCCCTGTCGGCCGCCGGGTCGGTTTCGGTCCGCGATATCGACAACAGCTCGGTGCGGATTTACCGCGACGGGCAGATGTACCAGATCCCGCTCGAAGACCTTTACGCGCGGTCCGATCTGCAAAACCTGAATCTGGCCGCCGATGACTCGGTCTTTGTCGATACCGATTACGATCTGGATCGCGCCGAACGCTTTTTCGCGCAACAGATCCAGTTGCGCGAAACCGTTCTGCAGGGCCGTCAGACCGCCCTGCAGGAACTGTCGACCGCCGTCGACCTGCGCCGCGATGACCTGAATGAACGCCGTGACACCTTTGTTCAGGCGGTGGAACTGGATGCAGTCGACCGGGATTTCGTTTACCTCAGCGGCGAGGTCCGCACCCAGGGCCGCTATGCGCTGCCCTTTGGCCGCCGCGCCTCGCTGGCGGATGCGCTGTTTGACACCGGTGGCGGCATCGCCAAGGAAACCGGCGACGCCTCAGAGGTCTATGTTCTGCGCGCCTCGCAGGATGCCCGTGAGTTTGGTGCGGTCACGGCCTGGCACCTGGATACCCGCAACGCGGCGCATCTGACGCTGGCGGCGCAGTTCGAACTGCGCAGCAACGACATCATTTTCATTGCCGAAAACCCGGTCACGCGCTGGGGCCGCACGATCAGCCAGATCACTCCGTCGCTGATCACCACACCCATCGTCGCGGCGGTGAACTGACACCCCGTGCCCTTCGGGCGGGTCGTGCGCCGGACAGTCGCACGGCCCAACATGCCCCTAATTCTGCCAAGTCCCTTGGGAAGTTTCTTTTGAGCGCACCACGCCTGCATATCCCAAACCACGTCCTTTTCGGCCGGAGCGCCTGATGGTCAAAGCTGCGCTCACAGCGGTGATGTTGCGCATTTGCGGCACGGTTCTGTGGCTGGGCTTCACGATGCTTTGCGCGCGGGTTCTGACGGTCGAGGATTTCGGGCTGGTGTTTTTCACCGTGAACGTGATCATCACCGGCGGCGTCATCGCGGCGCTGGGATATGACGTCGCGGTTCTGCGTTATGGGTCCCAATATGCGAAGGCCGGGCAGGGAGCGGCGATGCGCAAATTGCTGAGCGAAGCCCGGCTGGTGGTATTTGCCGGCGGGCTGGTGGTTCTGGGCGGGTTCGTGGTGGCCGCGATTTTTCGGGTCGACACGCCGGTGACAAGCGACACGGATATCGCCATCGTGGCCGGGCTGGCGATTGCCGCCACCGCCCTGATGGCGGTGCATCGCGACATGCTGCGTGCAGGCGGCAAGCTGTCACAGGCGCTGTTGGGCCAGTCCGTGCTGCGGACAAGCGTGCCGCTGATCCTGACCACAGGCGCGCTTTTGGTGACGCAGGTCACGCCGATGGCGGTTTTGCTGTTTTATCTGGCCGGATTACTGGTCTCGCTGGTCTGGGAACAGGCCTGCATCACCCGCCTCGAACTTGGAACCGACGGTGGCGCCGGGCTGAAACACCATGCCAACACGGCCTTTTCCGTCTGGCCGGGTGAAGCTGCGCTGATCGTATTTCACCGGGCCTGCGGCATCGTCATCGGGTTGACCACGGGGCTTGAGGCGGCGGCACTTTTCATCGCGGCCGAACGCGTATCGCAGCTTGGCGTCTTTCTGACCGATGCGGCGCGCACGGCCATCGCGCCGATGATCGCACAGGCGCGCAACACGGCCGAGATTCAGGCCGCCATCACCCGCGCCAGCGTCCTGATGCTGATCAGCGGCGGTATCGGCTGCGCGCTGCTGCTGGCGGGCGGCTGGGTGCTGCTGTGGGGTTTCGGGCCCGAATACCTGCACGCTTTCCCCATCCTTTGCGCCCTGCTGGCGGGTCAGCTCAGCTGGACCATCCTGGGTCCGACCGCGCTGATCATGAACATGCAGGGTCAGGAACGCGCGCGCAGCCTGGTCACCATGCTGGCCACAGGCGCACTGCTGATCTGTCTGGTCTTCACCCGCTCACCCCTGTTTGCCGCGCTGGTATTCGCGCTGATGTCCTGGGTCATGAACGGGGTGCTTTGGGCCCTTATTCGGTCGCGGCTGGGTGCCAAATCGGGCGTTTTCGGCATCACCCGCCACGATGTCCGGGCCTTGTTCCATGACGAGGGCGACATCGCCGCAATCCTGCGCAAGCGCCTGAATTTCATCAAGTTGCGATCCTGAACGACCATGAATTTTGTAACGCCCCGCACCGCCCTGCCCAACCTGTTCCTGATCGGCGCCCCCAAAAGCGCGACCACGTTTCTTTATGATGTTCTGCGCCGCACCCCCGGCGTTTACACCGCAGAAAACAAGGAACCCGCCTTCTTTCATTTCGACGGGCAGGTTCCCCGGCACCGGGATGCGCCGCTCAGGCCGCTTTATGCCTGCCTGACGCCCGAGGAATACGGGGCGCTGTATGCCGGGGCAAAGGACGCCCGTTACATCGTGGATGCCAGCACGCATTACCTGTCGACCCCGCAATGCGCGGCCCGGATCAGGGATATGCAGCCCGATGCCCGCATCATCGCCGTTCTGCGGGAACCGGTCACGCGGGCCTATTCCCATTACCTGATGGGGGTGCGCGACGGCTTTGTTACCGAAGACCTGATGGGGGCGCTGGACCGGGAAGAACGTGAGATGAAACAGCCTGCGGTTTTATGGGGCGAACACTACCGCATGATCCGCCGCTCTCAGTATCTGGCGGGGGTCAGGGCGTTCCATGCCGCCTTTGGCGATCGGTTTCGCCTGTATCTGTTCGAGGACATCCAACAGAGCCCGCAGGCCGTTTTCGCGGATCTGCAACGGTTTCTGGATCTCGAAATCCCGGACCCTGCCGAAGACGAAAACCAGACCGCGCGCAATGCCTATGCCGTGGATCGGCTGCGGATGATCACGCGGCTGCTGAATGCCTACCGGGCATCCGGGTTGCGGCAGCTGGTGAACCGTCTGACCCCCGCCGGGCTGCGCAGGAAGCTGCGCGAAAGCTACGAGAATCTGCGTCTGACCGAGGCCCAAAAGCCCGAGATTCCGCCAGCAGCCCAGCAGCGCCTGAGCACCTGGCTGGACGAAGATTTTGCGGAAACCCTGCGCTATGCCGACCAGCACGGGTTGCTGGCCCGCCCGGACCGAAAGGACCCCAAGTATGGCTGAGCCGGATATCAGGTCGCCGGGCGCGGCACGTCTGAAGGTTTCCGCGGTTATCGCCACCCTTGGCCGGTCCGACGAGCTGATCAGGCTGTTCGAGACCTTCCGTCAGCAAAGCCGCCAACTGGACGAAATCGTGGTCGTGGACCAGAACGCCGATGATCGCCTAACCCCCGTTCTCTCCAAGTTCCGTGACCTGCCGGTAACGCATATCCGGGACGACAGGCTGCGTGGCGTCAACCGCAGCCGAAACCACGGGTGGCGGCAGTCCGGCGGCGATGTGGTGTTCTTCCCGGATGACGATTGCTGGTATCCCGGGGATTTCGTCGAAAAAGCGCTGTCGGCGCTGGAACGCAGCGGGGCGGATATCGTCTCGGGTCGGGCCGCGGCCGAGGACGGGCGCTCGATCAACGGTAAATTCCTGAACCGCGCGGTTTGGGTCGATCGCCGCTCGGCGTGGTTCACGCAGATCGAATGGGTCATGTTTCTGCGCCGCGATGTCCTTGAGGCCACCGGCGGGTTCGACGAAGGGATCGGCCCCGGATCAGGCACCCGCTGGGGCGCGAACGAAGTGCAGGACCTGTCCCTGACCGCGCTGTCCGGGAATTACCGGCAATATTACGACCCTGCCCTGTTCGGCCATCACGCTGAAATGCAAATAGACACCGCCGACGAAAACAGCCTTGCCAAAGGACGAACCTATGCCCTTGGCTTTGGCTATGTGCTGGCAAAACACGGGTACGGCTGGGGTGCGGTGGCCTATTGGGTGGCCCGTTCGGCGGCCGGAGCGCTGATTTCGGCACTCAGGGGCAATCCGGGTCTGGCCAAATACCGAATGAATGTTGCGCAGGGTCGCCTGACCGGCTATCGCGAGCGCCGCGCCCTCGACCTGCACAAGAAGAAGCACACCGATAGATGAAAACCGTTTACTGGATGAACCCTCTGGTGATCATGCTGGCCTGGGCCTGCATCGCGGTTTTCTCCTATGCCATGTCGGCTGACCTGTATTACCTGTTCATGCGTACGACCAAAACGATCGAGTCGTACCATGTCGGGATCGCGCTGGCCGGGATCGGAGTTTTCTGTGCCGCGGCGGTTCTGGGCATGTATTCCGTGTCCGCGCGCAAACCGTCGCGCGATCAGGTGATCGACGATCTGACCTTTGTTTTGCAATCGGTGCGGTTCCGGCGCGTCTGCCTGATCTATGCCACGCTGATGGCGGCGGCCTATGCGATCTGGCTGGGACCCACGCTGAACCCGTCGGTCATCATCGCGTTTGTCACCGGCAAGGGATTTGTCGGCCGCGAGGCGGGAAACCAGATCGGCGGGCTGACCACGATGACGCAGTTCGGCGTCGCGCTGGCCGTGGTCTGCGGCTATGGGGTCGCGCTGTGCACCAGGAAACACTGCCGGGCATTTTACAAACGCCTGCTGATCATCATTCTGTTTCTGGCGCTGTATCGGTCGTTTATCTGGAGCGAACGCCTGGCCCTGGTCGAATGCGTCATTCCGGCGGCGACCGCCTGGGTGATCGCCCGCAATACGGGCCAGTCTTCCTTTCGCATCCTGCCAGTGCTGGCGGTGTTTTTCGTCGTCTTCTTCTTTGGCGTGACCGAATATTTTCGCTCGTGGAATTTCTACAGCCAGTTCGACATCAACATCGCGTATTTCTCAGCCTCGCGGTTCTTATCCTACTACGTTTCTTCGTTCAACAACCTTGCGGTTTCGATCGAGTATTTCGAACCCAGCGGGTTGCCTCTGAACTCTCTGAACTTCCTGTTCAAACTGCCCTTGCCGGGGTTTGAAGCCCTGAACCAGATTCAGGCCAATCTATGGGAGCAGACCTTCATGGGCGGGCTTGAGCGGTTCGGAAACCCCGAGTTCAACCTGTTCACCGGCGTTGGCATGATGATCAGCGACTTCGGCCTGTTCTGGGGCGTCGCCCTGTTGTCGGTGCCCGGCTTCATCTCGGGCCGCCTGTATCGGCTGGTGCAGATCGGCCGGTTTTCCGGGCTGTTCCTGTTTCCCGTCTGGATGATCGGTCTGCTGGAGTTTGGCCGTTTTCTGTATTGGGGCACGTCGCGCACCCTGTTGATCTGGGTTCTGGCCTTCGTGCTGTTGTGGATCGCGAACGCGATGATCAATGCGGTGCGTGCATCCCGGGCGCACCCGACCCCGGTGCAGGTCTAGGAGGCGGCGTCCAACGCGGCCAAAAGCTGCTCTGCGGCCCGTTTCCAGGTGAACATTGCCGCCTGTTCGCGCCCTTTGGCGGCCAGTTCTGCGCGCAGGGCCGGCTCAGCCTCGATCCGCAGCATCGCGGCGGTCCAGTCCTGCTGACGGCGCGGATCCGCATACAGGGCTGCATCACCGCAAATTTCCGGCACCGCGCCCCCGGTTGTCGCCACCACCGGACAGCCGCAATACATCGCCTCTAGCGGGGGCAGCCCGAACCCTTCGGTCAGGGATGGAAACACCAGTGCAGAGGCGTTGGCGTACAGGGCCTTAAGCTCGGCATCCGACACCCGGCCCAGGAACCGCAGGCCGTCATTTTCGGACAACCCTTCATCCCGGAACACCGCGCTGTTGCCGCCGCCAGCCACGATCAGCGGCAACGCCCCTCCGCCGCGCGCTTTCGCTGCTGCCGCCAGAAGCTTTAGGTTCTTGTGCGGTGCAAGCGAGCCGATTGCCAGGAAATACCCGCCCCGCTCCAGCCGGTGACGGGTAAGGGTCTGGTCATCCGGTGTGATCGTCGCAAGGTGATCCACCCCATTATGGATGACGCGCGCTTTTCCTTTTGGGAAGACACCGAACCGCTCAAGCTCCTGACGGGAAAAATCTGAAACTGTCAGCAACACGCGGGCCCGCCGTGCGAGGATCGGCAGATACAGTCGATACAGGCTGCGAAAGGCCCGCGAGTAAGAGGCGGGCTGGGTAAAGACCTGTGCATCGTGGATCATCACCGCCTGCCGCGACCGGATCAGCGGCCCGGTATTGCACAGGCTCAGCAACCAGTCCTGATGCTGCAACAGACCGGGCAGTTCGGTTTGCTCCCACATATGGCCGGATCGGCGGGAATGCCCCCGGCGGGCGAGATTCAGAACCGGCTCCGGGCGGGTCTCCGGGTTCTGTACCGGCGCACCGGGCACGGCCAGCTGCATGTTTGCCGCTGCGGGCAGGTGCGCCAGCGCGCTTGCCAGTTCGCTGGCGACCCGGTCAACGCCGGTCAGCGACCGGGTCAGAAAGCGGCCATTCAACATAAGGGATTTCGGAGGGGTCATGATGCGGTTCCGCCTGTCGTTTCCGGCCCTGCCTTTGGGCCTGTCAGGCGTTTTCCAGTGACGCGGATACAAAGGCGGAAATCTTGTCCTTGAACACGGAGGTGTCAAAGCCTCGCGCCAGCGCCTGAATCTGCTGCGGTGCGGCCACCAGATCCGGCTGGCTTTCGAACCGGTCGATGGCGGCGTTCAGGGCATCAACCGTCTGTTCATGGAACAACAGCCCGCTGACCCCTTCGACGACCGTGTCCAGCGCCCCGCCGCGCCCATAGGCAATCACCGGACGGCCGCTGGCCATGACCTCGACCGGGACGATGCCGAAATCCTCTTCGCCCGGAAAGATCAGAGCCCGGCAGGCGGCGAACTGATGCTTCAGCTCGGCAAACGGCACCCGTCCAAGAAAGGTGATATTGGGCCCGGACTTGCGTTCGAGCGTTTCACGCATCTCGCCATCCCCGACGACGACCAGTTTGCGCCCGGACGCGTTGAACGCGTCAACCGCAAGGTCCGCCCGTTTGTAAGACACCATCTCGCCCGCCAGCAGATAGTGATCGCCGACCGTGTCGGAGATCCGGAATTCCCCGGTTTCGACCGGCGGGAAAATCACCTCGGCGTCGCGGCGGTAGAACTTTTGAATGCGTTGTCTGATGAACGAGGAATTGGCAATGAACCGGTCAACGCGGGCCGACGTCGTGACATCCCATTTCCGCAACCTGTGCGCCATGAAGGGCATGCCCAGACTGGCAACCCCACCCGCCTGCGCGCGGTATACATGGTAATGATCCCAGATATACCGCATCGGCGAATGGCAATAGCTGATATGGGTCGCATCGGGGCGCGGAATGATCCCCTTGGCCGGCCCGGACTCGCTAGACAGGATCAGATCGAATTCCTGCATGTCCATTTGTTCCAGCGCCAGCGGCATCAGCGGCAGGTATTTCTGGTAATGCCGCTTCGCGCCGGGAAGCCGGCCGATAAAGGTTTGCCGGACCTCGTGCCGCCGAATCTTCTCGCTGACGTTTTCGGGGTCATAGACATGGGTGATGATCACGGCATCGGGGTACAGGTCGAGGAACGCTTCCAGCACCTTTTCCCCGCCGCGCATCCCGACGAGCCAATAGTGAACGATGGCAACTTTCACGGGGTTCAGCCCTTGGCCCCCTGACCACGTGCGTAGATATCTTCGTACCGGACGATATCGTCCTCACCCAGATAGGTGCCGGTCTGCACTTCGATCAGAACCATCGGCACCTTGCCCGGGTTTTCCATCCGGTGAACCGCGCCCAGCGGGATATAGACGGACTGGTTTTCGGTCACCAGCTGCTGATGGTCGTCAATGGTCACGCGGGCGGTGCCCTCAACCACGATCCAGTGTTCCGAACGGTGGAAGTGGCTTTGCAGGCTGAGCGAAGCGCCGGGGTGAACGTGGATGCGTTTCACCTGGAACCGGTCGCCGACCACAAGGCTTTCGAACCATCCCCAGGGGCGATGATCCTTGGGAAAGGCGGTGGCCTGCGGCGCGCCTTTCTTTTTCAGTTCGGAAACGGCTTTCTTGACGTCCTGCGCGCGGGAGGTATCGGCCACCAGCACCGCATCGTTCATCGCCACAGCGATGATGTTTTCCAGACCGATGCCGACGATTTCCAGCTGATCGCTGTCCGAACGCAACAGCGTGTCCTGACAGTCGATCGCCGTGGCACCGCCGCTGGTCACAACGCCCTGCGCATCCGGGCCACTTTCGCGCCAGACCGCATCCCAACCACCCAGATCGGACCAGGACGCGTCAAACGGAACGACGGACAGGTTCGTCGCCTTCTCCATCACCGCATAGTCGATCGAGATGTCCTCGACCTGGCCCCAGTGTTCGGGATCGAGGCGCAAGAACCCAAGATCCGCCGCCGCCGCTTCGACCGCGGCTTCGACCGGTGCCATCAGCGCCGGAGCGTGGGCGCGGAATGCCGCAAGGATGTCGGCCGCGCGGAACAGGAAAATACCGGCGTTCCATTTGAAATTGCCGGCGGCCAGCATCTCGGTCGCGCGGGCCAGATCCGGTTTCTCGACAAATTGCTTCAACGGAACCGGCGCGCCGTCGCTGTCCGGCGTGGCCGCCAGTTCAAGGTAACCATAGGCGGTTTCCGCATGCGTCGGCGTGATCCCGAAAGTGACAAGCTGCCCCTGTGCCACGGCCTGCAAACCGCGCGCGACGGCGGCCCGGAAGGCCGCAGCGTCAGGCACGACATGGTCGGACGGGGCGACCAGCAGCACCGCGTTTTCATCCTCGGCATGGGCGCGCAGCGCGGCGGCCAGAACGGCGGGCGCGGTGTTGCGGCCCTCGGGTTCGATCAGAATGGCGCCCGGGTCGATTCCGACCGCCTGCAACTGTTCCGCCACGATGAAACGGAAATCCGAGTTGGTCAGAACCACGGGTGCCGCAAAGTCCAGATCCGGTCCCGTTCCGGACAGCCGGCGCGCAGAGGCCTGAAAAAGCGTTTCCTCACCGACAAGCGGAACGAATTGCTTGGGGTAACTTTTTCGGGACAACGGCCAAAGGCGCGTTCCGGAGCCTCCGCAAAGAAGGACTGGTGTAATCAACATGAAAAACTCTGGCTCTGATCTACTTTGGCACGGTCCTATTAAATGTGATTTGCCGTGACAAGGCCAAGCTGGGATTGCGCCCGAAAAGATAACGTGGGGTCCTGTTTCGCGGCCACACCGGTTTTTGCGCTCAACCCCTATACGCCCGCGTAGATAAAACGCGGCTCGGTCCCGTCAAGGCACACGGCGGTCAGGATCCCCGTCGCAAAGGCACCGGTATCGATGGATATGCGTCCGCGATACACCATGGGCGCGTCGACGATCGTGTGACCATGCACAACCCAGATGCCGTCCTGCCGGTCCGTGGTCAGAAATCCCGGATGCCCCCATAACAGCGTCTTTTCCACTTGCTGACCGGGCGGTGCGCCGGGATCAGCCCCGGCATGGGTGATCAGGACATTGCCCGACATCACCAAGGTCCTCAGCCCCGACAGCCAATTGCACAGGCGCTCGCCCATCGCATCTTTCAGCTTGTCGCGGCAGGTCTGCAACTCCTCGGCGTTCATCTCTGAGCGGACCCCGCTCACCCCGAAGGACGCCAGAGTCTGCAACCCGCCATTGCGCAACCAGAGATGCCCGTGACCCGCCGGGTTCTTCAGAAACCGCAGCAGCATATCCTCGTGATTGCCCTTCAGGCAGGTGAAATCATCACGTTCACTGATCAGACGCAGCACATCGGCACTGCGCTCGCCCCGGTCAACGTAATCCCCAACCAGAATGATCCTGTAGCCCTGCGGCACCTCTGACAGAAGATTTTCAAGCCGGGTGAAACACCCATGAACATCGCCAATGACACATAGGGGTTCTTCTGGTGCGGGCATGGAAAACTCCCCGCGCCGTCCGAACCTTTGAATTAGCGATGACAAAACGATGGGCGGGTCTCCTGCCTGGTTTCAGGCGAATGATTGCGGCTTTGGACTCTGTTGCGACGTTCAGGGCATGTCTGTGATAGCCCCCAGCCCGATCCGGGGCAAGCCTCGGGTCAGGCGGTTCGGCAGGCCGGAACGCCCATTTTGATGATCTCGGTGCCCTTGATCCTGTGGACCCCGGCAATGCGGTTGCGCCCCTCGCTCATGAACCATGATCTCAGGGGTTCGGGGTAATAATCTGCCATCACCCGGCTGAAGTAATCGAAATCCTCTTTCGGCAACCGCCGGCCACTGCGTGAGGGGCCGTGAAACCCAAAAGTCGTATCCGGGTCAACACAGGTTCCGGGCAGCCCCAGAAACATTGTGCAAGTGGAAAAACAGACCCGTCCCCGAATTTCGACCCGAATGCCGTTTCGCCGCAAATTCTCCAACTCGATCAGCCGGTCATGCAAGTATCCGCCGCGATCACTGCCCACCACATGCGGTTGCTGAGAATTTGCGGGCACGGGCAAGAAAAAGGCGGACATCAAAAGCCCCAGAACTGAAACGACAAACGGTTCCCGCGATCTGCCCGACGTGACCAGAAAACCGGCAATCCGTTGCAGCAATCCCGAAAGCGCAGGTGAAATTCGCATTGTCCAATCTCCAAAACCGGTGGTGGTCGGGATCAGGACTAATGCTGCGCCTTGCTGTCTCTGCGTGCTTCACATGTCAAAAACATGTTTTAAAACAACAGTTTGTATCAAAGTTTTTTCAAAAATCACGCATTTGGACCGGTCCGTTCATGTGGGCGAACTAAAGTTCCTGCCCCAATGGGACGCCAATCCATCCCCGGACCCGGCATTTCAGGCGACGCTCTGCGCCCGACCGGAATAATCCGCTCGCTCTGGGCTCCGCGCTGCTGACCTGACTCAATGCGATTTCGACCAAGTTTACATAATCACACAGCTTGCCGTCAAAAACGCCCTGCGATCTCGCGTTATTCCAGGTTGGAATGGCCGGATGTTCAGAGCCCGCAGACCACCTTGACCCGACCGACACGACCCGCCACGCATTTAACGTGTCAGGACGGTTGTTTGCCCCGAAGCCATGTTTCACATTTCCGAAGCCCGTCCGGGTCAACGGAACGCAGAACGATCATCCCATAGAACCTCAGATGCGCCGCATCCGAGATCAGCGACCCGTGCCCGAACAGGGCGGCCTGCTGGGCGTTGTTCACCGGCAGAAATGCCCCGTTTGCCGACGAAGACACCGCGATTTGTGTGCCGTCCAGACGCAGGGCGCTGTCTGCATAGGTGCTGCTTTCGGGGCGCGTCCACGTCGCGACGATATCCTGCCCAACCTGAGTGGAGACATATTTGGTATTCCCGTTGTTGAACCTCCAGGAATACCCGTCTCCGCCCAAGGCACAGCCCAGTGATCCGGCCTCGTTATCACCACCCAAATGAAAAACGCGCTGAACCGGCGCGCTCAGCGACAAGGGTTGAATTGCGGCGATCACCGAAATTTCGGGATTGGCGGACAACCCCATGCGGGACGGCAGCTGATAACTGTCATCGGTGCCATCCGTTTCCAGCCAGCAAACACCGTTTTCCTCACGAAATACCGCCCGGCGTGTCCCGTCCGGCTGGATCATATGATGACCGAGCCCTGACTTGTCGCGGATCTGAGCGATAGGATCAAAATCGGATGTCACCGGTACCGTTCCGTCGACATCCTGAAACAGGGTCGACCGATCCGAGGGATCGTACCACGCCAGCGGCTGCAGACTGATCGGACTGAACCCGCGCGCCCGGTTCACGGACAGTTCGGAAATCCCGAAACCCAGCATCGTTCAGGACACCACGAATGCATGAATACCGTCGGCATCTGTGCCGGTCGCGAAAACGCGGACGACCCCGACCGGAAGGATCGCGTTATCCGCAACCTGAACGCTGCGCTGTTTGCCCGCGACGGTCTGAATGGACAGCGTGCCGCCGGTGGTCACATAAAGCGCAACCGCGATTTGCGGCAGATCCTGGTTGTCGTTCGGGGTGACCGGGCAAATATCCGGTGTCGGTCCGTTCAGAGACATCGTTCGGCCAGCGAAAGGGTTCTTCATTTCTGATCTCCAGAGCATGAGTGGCGGGTTCTCCCTGATCATCTCAGGGCACATGCGAGGAGTTCTAAGTTCGCAGCAAAAACGTTCCGTTATTTGGCCGTGCGGGCGCGCATCCGAGTCCGCAACGGCCCGCGGCATTTTTCAACCACCGGCACGTAAACTGTTTGCGCGCTGCGTTCGCCTGAAAGCGCCGCGACATCGCAGAAAACCCATAGGTCGGCATCAATTGATTGAGCGCTTCGAAAAGGGAGACCTGAACCGAAAGAACGCAGGTCACCCAAACATATTGATCCACCGGATCAGCATAGGTGCCAGGCAAATCAGCAACAGAACGGGCATCATGCACATGGCCATCACGGCCGACATCTGCACGGGCAGGCGGTTGGCTTTTTCCTGAGCCCGAAGCTCACGATCCAGTCTCATGTCAGTCGCGAACCTGCGCAGTGACGCGGAAATGCTGGTCCCGTATTGATTGGACTGCAAAAACGCATTCGCGAAGGAGTTCACTTCGTCAATGCCGACCCGCTCTGCCATATCCAAAAAGGCGGCCTGGCGTTCCTTGCCGGCCTGCAACTCCAGTTGAAGGATGGAAAACTCCTGCGAAATCTCCGGGGCGGCATGGGCCATTTCATGCGACACACGGATCATCGCCGCATCAAAGCCCAGCCCGGCCTCAATCGCGACCTGTAGCAGGTCCAGCGCGTTCGGCAGGCTGTGTTCGATTGCCTGGCGGCGTTTCTTTATCCGGTAACGCAACCACAGCGCGGGGCCATAGAACCCGGCAACCATCAATGCCGTCACAATCTGCAGCGCGTTCAGCCATGTGATGCTCTGCGTGATACCGGCGATGCCAATCTGAACCTGCATTTCTATGGGCAACGCAATTGCAATCACGAAAACCGCCGGCAGGACAAAACCCATGACCACCCGGAAGATATAAAACGTCCGGATGGCGTGCCTGCGCTGTATTCCCGCCTGCTTCAGAAGCTTACCGATCTTCGAGCGTTCTCGTTTCGATGAGGGAACAAAGGCTTTCAGCAACCCGTGCGGATCGCTGTTGTCACCCTGGATGAGGTCAAAGTCCTCTCCATGCGCGTGCGAAAGCGATCCCACGTGCATACGGCGCGCAGCAACGTTGTCGCCGACGGTCAGGCCGGACAGGCCCAGGACAACAAAGAAAATACTGACAGCCATGCCAGCCAGCAAAAGAAACTGAGGCGGCAGGTTCTGGTCGTTCAGAAAATCTTGAATCATCTCCATTTCCACGCTCCCGATTAAAACTTAAACTTGACGAGGCGATGCAGGATCAGACCCTGGGCAACCGTCAGGCCAATGATCACGTAGGCAAAAAACGGAAACCACGGGTCGCTGCGAACGTCGCCATAGAAGGATGGTGTGGACAGTTCGATCGACAGGTAGATCACGATCGGCAGGATCGTAAGAATAAGACCGCTCAGCCGACCCTCGGCAGAGATGGCCTTGATTTTCTTCTGCATCGTGTGACGGTCCCGGATGACCTGAGACAGAATGCCCAGAATGCGGGCAAGATTGCCGCCGGTGCCATGCTGAATCCCGATGCTGACAGCAAGATAGTTCGCATCCTCGGTACCGACACGTTTGGCAAAGTCATGAAACGCTGTTGCAACATCATCGCCATAGTTGATCTGATCCTGAATAAGACCGAATTCCGAGCCAATCGGATCCGGCAGATCGGTGGCCACATTCCCAACTGTGACCGCCACGGGATGACCAACCTTCAGACCGCGCGCCATCAGATCCAGAGCGTCCGGCAGTTGTTTTGTCAGCTTTTTCGAACGGGCTTCTTTCATGGCGACCAACACCATCAAGGGCAAAACCACAGCGAAAACCGCGCTCAGAGCGATGGCAAGTTCCGACACCAGGAACCGGGACGCGACGGCAAAGATCATCGCTGCCAGCAGAAGCGTAATGAAAACCACCCAACCCGGATGGATCGTCAGCCCGGCCTGAACGATCAGACGGCGAAACCGGGAAACCGGTCCGAGCTTTTCGCCGGATTCCATCATCGCAGGATCACGCAGCAGCTGCAAAACCTCGTCAGTTGACGCGCCTTCCTGAATCATTTTCATCCGGCGGTTTCGCGCTTCGCCGAAGGTCTCCTTGCGTTGCAGAAGCTGGTTCACCCCCTCATACGCCAGCAAAACGCCCAGGAAAATCATAATATAAATCAAGATGTTCAATGTGTTTGGCTGAAGGTCGATCATGATGACATAGCCCCGCGAACAAACATGTTGGTGTCGACATCGATTCCGGACGCGACCAGTTGGTCGAAACATTTCGGCCGGATGCCCGTTGGCAGGAACTCTCCCAGAACGTCCCCGTTTTCGGACTTGCCGCGGCGCTTGAAGACAAAGATGTCCTGCATGGTGATGGTGTCGTCTTCCATGCCGGTAATTTCCGAAATGCTGACGACTTTTCGGGTACCGTCACTGAGACGGCTGAGCTGAAGCACGATGTGGATGGCCGAGGCGATCTGGGACCGGATGGTTCTGATCGGCAGGTCCGCGCCCAGCATTGTCACCATCTGTTCCACGCGGCTCAGCGCGTCACGGGCCGAGTTTGCGTGAACGGTGGTCATCGATCCGTCATGCCCCGTGTTCATTGCCTGAAGCATGTCAAAGCATTCCGAACCCCGAACCTCGCCGACGATGATGCGGTCCGGCCGCATCCGCAGCGCGTTGCGCACCAGATCGCGCTGGGTGATCACGCCCTGCCCTTCCGAATTGGGCGGCCGTGTTTCAAGCCGGACCACATGGCTTTGCTGAAGCTGCAGTTCGGCGGCATCCTCGATTGTCACGATACGCTGCTTGCCGTCGATATAGGACGACACCGCGTTCAGCATGGTTGTCTTACCGGTGCCGGTGCCCCCCGAAATAAGGATATTGAGCCTTGCTTCGACCAGCGCCTCAAGAAGCATCGCAGCCTGTTCGTTCATGCTTTCCTGCTGCACGAGCTTTTCGATGGTCAACGGATTGCGCGAAAATTTCCGGATCGACAGGGCTGGTCCGTCGACCGAACATGGCCGAATGATCGCATTGACGCGGCTGCCGTCTTCCAGACGCGCATCGACCCAGGGCTGCGATTCATCGATGCGCCGGCCCACCTTGCTGACGATCTTGTCAATTATCCGCAGCAGATGCCGCTCGTCGCGAAACCGCACGGTTGACTGCTCCAGCAGGCCGAAGCGTTCGACATAGACCTTGTCGTATGAGTTGACGAGAATGTCGTTGATGGTCGGGTCTTCCAGCAGCGGCTCCAGCGGCCCAAGACCCATGACTTCGTGGATAAGCTCGTCGACCAGAGCGGTGAAAGCCTCGGACCGCATGTGCAGGCGTTCAGCCTCGATCATGCCGGTCACCAGTGACGCGATCTGGCGTTTCAGTTCCGACCGTTCCACCTTGTCGATAACGGACAGGTTCAGCCTGTCCAGAAGTTCGCTGTGCAGGCGGCTCTTGAGTTCCAGATGAGCCTGCAGATCGGCGTCCACGGGATCAGAGGTCACCTTGGATTTGGGCGGCACTTCAATCGGCCGGTCCAGCATCAACACATTCGATTTAGACGCTGCCCTGCGTGATCTATATTCATTGAACACGGTGATCTCCCTTTATTTATTCAAAGATGCCGCGGGCTGAATGTCAGCAGACACAGCAGCAGCCAGTTTTGCCAAAGCCTTGCCCAGATCGGATTGCGGCTTCATCTCCACGACCGGGCGTCCAAGATCCACTGCGTTGCGGGCCACTTTCGGGTTGTCCGGCAACCAGTGTTTCAGCTTTGTTTCCAGAACCTTCTCGGCCTCGCGGACATGCGCTGGCCGGATCAGAGAATTGCGTTCCCGGTTGACGATAACCTCGACAGGCAGGCCGACATTTGCCTCGCGGTACAGGTCGATCAGGCGCCGCGCCTGGCGAACGCAGGGCACCGTGGTGTCGGTGACAAGCGCTAGCTGGGTCGCGCGTTTGAAAATGGGCTCGACCCATTCCACGACGGCACAGGGCAGATCGATCACGATATAATCGTAGCGGCGCTGAAGCAGGTCCAACATCCCTTCGATCAGATCGGCGCGCAGCGACTGAAGCGGCACCATCGGAACAGGTGCGCACAACACATCGACGCCCAGGGTATGGTTCTGAAGGATCGACGACAGAAAGTGATCGTCAGGTTCCTCGGCGTTTTCTATGAACTGCAGGCAGCCGCCGTTGTCTTCGAGGTCCAGGAACACATTTGCGTTCCCGAATTGCAGATCGAAATCCAAAAGGGCGACGCGGCTTTTCGCGGTTTTGCGGAAGAACGACCCTTTGCCGCCAACCAATGCGCAGGCAAAGTTCACCGCCACAGTCGATGCACCCGCTCCGCCGCGGGACTTTGCCACCGGGATCACTTTGCCCAGCGCAGTGGACCCATCCAGCACCATAGGCTGCGCAACCGGCCTTGCCGTGAATTTCTCGCTGACGACCGCCTTCAACTCATCACCGTCAACCGACATGGGAAGGACTTCGTCGATGCCGATCTTCCGCAGCTCGCGCGCCTTGGTGATCGACAGATCATTCTGCGTCAGGGCGACAAACAGGGTGTCGTCATCGCGATGCGCCAACAGATCCCTGACCGCCTGAACCTCGCCCGCGTCATCGGGATCGATCTCGAAGACCACCAGATCGTGCTTGAACGCCAGTTTCAGGGCTGTCCCGTTGAGAGCCTGAAACGAGCCTGCATTCCGAGTGACCTTGTTGTCCTCGTTCGCAGGAAAGACGTCGGCGACAACCTGCGCGATGGCTTCTTTTTCGGACACAAGCATGACCGAGTGCGACTTCAGATTGGAAACGTTGTGATCCATTATCCTGACTCTCCTAGTGCTAGGTCTTCAGCAGGCAGCGAAACGCTGAAATTCGAGTAACCGGCTGTCGAAGACAGGGTGCTGTTTGTTGCGCCAGCGGCATTTGCCAGCGCCGCCAGCGGTGACACGAACTGAAAATCGTTCAGGTTCAATTCGACGGTGACCATGGGTGTATACGGGCCACCCAGGAAGCCCAGATTTGGGTCAAAAGCATACGAAAACTGCATCATCTCGATTGTGCTGCCCGGCGGCAAAAGGGGGCTGATGCGACCCCAGATTTCCGACGCCGTCGGATTGGTGGCCACGCCGGCACAAGACAGCGTACCGACATCGGCGCACACCCCGGCCGAGGCGCTGCAGGACGTGCCGTAACGCGGTGCAAGGGCCGATGGGCCGCGCTGATGGGTCTGCGGAACCCCGGCGCAAACCGCCGTTCGAACCACGGCAATGCGTGTCGCCAGCTGCGCGGCTTTCTGCGCATTCACGCCGCTGTAAGACAGCCGGCCGAAATCCAACAACGCCAGAAACAGGAAGAAGAACAGCGAAACGACCAGCGCGAACTCGACCAGAACCCCGCCATGCTGATCGCGCAGGAAGGCTTGGCCGGCCTGGCGCAACAACGCGCGGATATGCAGCAGGGTCTTCATTGGCCAAAGATCCGCGACGTGTCGGCGACGTCCGTCGTGACCGACGATGCGCCGCTGCCGAACAGCGACAGAACACTGCCCATCGGGAATTGAATGGTGATATTGGCGCTCACCTGTCCTACTGGGGCCGGATTCATACGATAGGTTCCGGAAACACAGGACAGGCTGGGTGTGACCGAGTTAACGGAAATTCCGGCCGGGAACAGTGAATTGCCGTTGATGTCCTCTTCCACGATGGTTTTCAACGTTGTGGCAAGACCCGCGACAGACCCGCCAGAGGTACAGATATCCGCAGGTGTGACCCTGGACAGATAGCGGCTGGCGTCCCGGACACCTGCGATGACCGACTGGTAGGACCACATCAGACGCGCGGATTCCAGGGTCACCACCAACAGCAACAGCATCACCGGCATGACAAGGCCGAATTCCACGATGATCGCGCCTTCGTCGGCCTTAAGAAAGCGTTTGATGCGGGCGGCAAGGCGCTTTTTCATGACTCTGCCCCCTTACCGATACAGCTGAACGACGTCGCGAAAGATGCCGCTGAACCCGTTGCCGCCGCTTCCGGTACCCACCACATCCGGAAAGCCCACGATCTCGCCATGGATATCGAAGCTGGGCGGCGAGTCGCCGTCATCGCCCACCGGTTCGGTCAGGAACACGGCGACGAATTTCGTGACGGGAACACCGGTCGTCGAACCGGACACGGGGTTTTGCGCGCAATCAATGCCAGCGGCTGTCACGACACGCCGCGCCGGATTGCTTGACATATGGCTCGAACACATCGGGCGGCCGGTTTCGGCCAGCAAGGGATCCAGAATGGCATTTGCGTTCGGGGCTGTGTACGGGCTTGAGTCTCCGTACGCGATTTCCCTCAGATACATCCCGTAACGCGTGCCTGCGAACACGGTATCCGCTCCGGTCAGCACCGGCAGATGCGCATCGCTGCCGATCCCATCGGCGACACCATCTGCCAGGTCGTGGTTCTGGTTCAGGTAACCCGCGCGATCCCAGTTTCCGTCGCCGAAGCGGTTGTTGCCGCCGCAGGTGCCCGCGGTCATGCAAAGGTCGCGACCCAGAGCCGTGGTATCAGGCGTCTGTTGTTCGCTGCCCTGGATGCAGGCACCGCCGCCGTTCTTTTCAATGCCCTTGATGACGTTTGGCGCCGGGGCGAAATCGACATTGTTCTTCTCGCCGTTGAGAACGGCGCGATAGATGTCAAAGCGGACGTTGAATGCGGCATTGGTGATGCCGACCTTCTGGCCCGGTTCCGTGTTCAGACCATTGGTCAGAACGCATTGGGTGATCTGGTCCTGCGCCGCGATGAGGCAGGCCAGCTTGTTGCCACCCTCATCCGCGCACACACCTGACGTGTCCTGGAAACTCGCCAGATCAATAAAGCCAAAGTTACCCGGCCCCCAAGCAGAACCATTGCCACCACTGCGCAGCAGGATCTGATCGCCCACGGTCAGCGTGGATTCCCAGTTGGGCGGCAGGCAAAACATCAGCGGCGAGATATCGCACGCGGCCTTCGAATACCCGGCCACCGCCTCGGCCGACACGCTGGCCGCCGAAAAGCCGCCCCCCCCAAGCATCTTGTCCAGCGCCGAGGCAAGGCTCATGCTCAGCGATTTTGGTGTCAGGACGACCTGCGCGAATTTGGCTTTCCGCGGGTCCATAGTGAGGTCCGCGCCGAGCGGCGTCAGATCCGATGCCGGAAGGGCGGAGTGAAAGGAAAGCGTGTAGTCCGACGACCCCGAAAGCGCAGTGGCCCCGGTTGCAAATGTCTGGCTGTCACTGATCAGATTGGCCGCAGCATTCGTGGCACGGGTGATCGCGTCAGGCTGGCCGTCCAGCTCACCAGCCGCAGCCAGTGCAACGTTATCTGCGAAAGACTGAAGTTCCGCGTGGGTCGAGTTCAGCCGGCCGACATCCAGAGTGATTGCAAAAAAGCCCAGGAACGCCACCAGCGCAGTGCCCCAAAGGATCGCAACCGTTCCATGCTCGTCCCCGGCGAAATGGGATATGTTCGCTTTCAGTTGCATGGCTCAGGCTTACTGTCCGGAGTTCTGGCTGATTGCGATCGGGCGAATCTGAGGCCGGGCATCGGGCGTCGCGACCGCCGGAGCAAGCTGCGCATCCGTCTGGGTGTTCACTTCGGATTCAGTGCCCGGCTCGGTTTCTGCCGCGCGACGCTTTCGCTGGATCGGCACAACCTCGGATTCCGTGCCTCGGTTCAGCCTGACGGTCGGCTGGACTTCGGCGTTTTCCACCGGACCTTCCTCCTGAAGCAGGTCGCGCAGGCGAACCATCTCCATCGGCTCGTCCACGACGCCGTCCAGGGTTCTCAGGGTCAGGCTCAGGGTGCCGGCCTTTTGCGCCAGAGCAAGGCGCTGACCTTCCTGAGGGGTGACTTCAACTGTAATCGTCCGGGCCACCTCGGGCTGATCGCTCAGCTCTTCGGATTGCTGATCCACACCGATCACGCGGATGTCCTGCAGGATCGTGACAGCGCGCAATTCCAGTTTCGCGCCCTGCGTCAGAACGATGTCCACCCGGTCGCCCGGTGTCACAAACCCGCCCACGGCGGTTGCGGCATCGACCTCAATGGCCATGGCGCGCGTGTTTTCACCCAGCTTCTGGACCAGAGTTACCTTTTCACCAAAGTTCGAAACTTTGGATAGGATCATCACTTCGCCCGGGTAAAAGCGACCCTTGGCGCGGCGCAGCTGCCTGCGGTTATCGGGCACAAGAACGTCGATCTGGGTGAACACACCTGCCGGCAGCGCCTCGCGCGGCCAGGGATGTGTGGTGACGTGGTGCTTTTCGATCATCTGACCGAAAGCAATTTCGGATCTGGCGACATAGATTTCCACCAGATCGGCACCGGACGACGCAGTTGCGGCGCTGGTCCGGAGCTGAATATGATCTTTCGCCAGGTAAACGGAACCGGACGCGATCGCAATTCCAAAGAGTGTGGTAATAATTGGTCTGATACGCATCTCTGTCTCCAAAAGTTACGCTTTCAAAATTCGAAACTTCGGTATTCCCGGTGTCGCGAAAATCCCGGCGGTAATTTCTGCGCCGCTACAATGTTGCGACGGCGCAGAATGATGTCGTGGTAAGTAAAACTTTGCGCGAACCTGAATCAGCAGGTTGCGCTGCCCAGAGCCGCGCAGGCACCGGTCACGTTGGTGTTGGTGGTGGTGCCAAGATACGAGAACGCACCCACCGCAATCGACGCGACGACCAACAAGGCCAGGCCGTATTCCACAATGGCCGCACCACTTTCGTTCTGAACAAACTTTTTGATGAATTTCGTCATTTTTCCCCCGAAAAGGTTAGATTGATATCGACGCTGCAAAGTGCTGCAGCGCAAGCCAGGCAAAATCTGCGGAAGCTCACCAATCAAGTTAAATGTCTCGAAAATATTTGCCTTCCGACATTCGTGGAGAAAATACCCGTTATAGGTGATTTTCTAGATCCAATTGCTTTTTAAAGACGAGTTTTGTTAACCGCGCATTAACGTGTCATTAAAGTTCAGACGAATCACTTTCCGGGGAAACAATGAAGTGAAATAGCGTCAAATTGTGGCGTAAATGAGGGCGCTTTATCGGATGATCCCACCAAGACTGAAATCATGCCAGAGCGGTGCCCGAACATCATTAGTTGAAAATTTTTTTGTTATTAAACAGCACTTTATATATATACCACAAAATCCATTTTGAATCTCAACCTTCAACTCAGGCCACATAACCGGTTGCTGGCCCGACATAATCCGAACAAGTTTGAAAGTGTGATGAGGACCTAATGGTTTCGACCGTGTTGTTTTGGTTGGGATGGTTAAAGAGTAATGAGTGTAAGTTTTTCCAAACGCGTTCCGACGCAGGACAGCCTGAGCTTCGTTTTGGACTGGGCGCAGGCATTGAATGGAAATAAACCCCTTTCAGATGTCCTTTTGCAATTAATGAAATTGTCAAATGCAGACGCTGCATTAATTGCGCGGACTTCAATGGCGAACGGCAGAATCCGACATATTGCCCGGTGCAATTCCCAAGAGGGGAAAGTCTGGCCTTCGCAACCGCAAACCCAGGCCGAACTGGTTATGGGCGACTGCATTTCATCTGCAAAAGCCGGGTCAGTCTGGAAACAGTCCGAGATGATGACGTCTGAGGCCGTGGCAGTGTCCCGTTACAAGGACCGGAAGCCGGGCGGGCTGCTGGAGGTGATTGTCGTGCCGCTTGAGGCAAATAAGGGGCACGTCGATCATCTTGAACTGCATTACAATCGGCACCCGAACAATCACGACTTGGACCTGCTGGTCGTTTTGGCGCCGACGCTTGCGTCCGGCTGGGGCAAACGCACGCCCGGCTCGATCTCTGCGCGCGTTGAACAGGCCGGAAGACACCTTCTCAGAGAAGTGCGGGAGGAACGTCACATTCCGATCCTGGACCCGAAAAACCCCGCGAACCTCAGCCGGTGCGAATTCCGGGTTTGCGCGATGATGAAGGAAGGCATGACCGTCAAACTGATCTCGGATACTTTGTCCGTCTGCCCGGCAACGATCCGGTCTCATCTCAGCTCGATTTTCTCCAAGACGGGGGCTTCAAATCAGGTTGAGTTGCTGCACCTGCTGAACCGCAAGACAGAACCCGCCTGCGAAATCCCTGCAAGGGCGAGGGCCTAGCCAAAATTTACCTGCGATATGGATCGGTGCCTGGCACAAACGTTTTGCAGAAGCCCGACATCGACGAACGCCCGCTGCTTAATCCAGCAACAGAACTGAGTGCCTGAACGGCCAACCTTTCGGTTTCCTCAACGATGCGTCACGCAGCAAGTCGCCCGGTGGCGAATTGCGGCAGGGCCTGCACCTGTTAACAAAAACTGGGCTTAAGAGGGAAAATTCAGTATCGTCCAGAGCCAACCATCGGCCGAGTGATCATTTGGCTCAGCATCGCCGTGAACGGGTATCAGTTCTTGATGGATGACGAGGAAACGAAATTGGGACCGCAGGCCGATCCTGCAAGTCAGGCCCGGGCGCTTGCGCAGGAACTGGCAAAGGAAAAGGCGCGGTTTGCTGCCACGTCCGAGATACTCAAGGTCATTGGACGGTCAAAAAACGACGTACAGCCGGTATTCGATACCATCGTAACCAGCGCGACAGAACTCTGCGGCGCGCGGTTTTCCATGCTGTGGCGATACGAAAACGGGATGGTCCACTATTGTGCCAGCCATGGGTTCCCGTCCTCGTACATGGCGGAATACCTCACCAATTTTCCGGCACCGCCGGATGAAAGTTCGGTCACCGTCCCGGCGATCCGCGATCGCCGGACGTTTCGCATGACGAATGCCCAATCCACCGACTATTGGGATCACCAGACCGCGCGCCGGTTCGGCTATGACGAATTGGTCGCGGTTCCAATTTTCAGCAATGATGAGGTTTGGGGCGTTCTGGCTTTGGGCTGGGCGAAAGGAAGCACAGCGCATCAAAGCGACATTGACCTGCTGGAGGCATTTGCCGATCAGGCGCGCATTGCGATTGAAAACGCCCGCCTGTTCGCAGACACACAGGAGGCGTTGCAACACCAGACGGCGACGTCCGAAGTGCTTGGTGTCATCTCGCGCTCTCCCGACGAACTGACGCCGGTTTTGAAATCAATCCTCGAAGTCGCGTCGGACATCTGCCAGCCGCAAACCGCATATGCGACACTTCTGGACCCCACGGACAACACGTTCCGCGTTGCGGCAACGCATGGCATGACGGCAGAATTTCGGACCTTCCTGTCGGACATCGCTTTTGAGGCGGAAGTCGGCAGTTGCACCGGCCGCACTGCGCTGTTGAAGAAGACGGTCTATATCGAAGACACCGAACTCGACGCGGAATTCGAATGGAGAGAGGCGGCCAAGCAAGGGAAATTCCGCTCGGCGCTTGGCGTGCCGCTGATAAACAAGGGAGTCGTCGTTGGTGTTATCACGCTGGGGCATACGAAGCCTGCGGCCTTTACCGAAAAACAGATTGCGCTGCTGGAAACCTTCGCGTCGCAGGCTGTCATAGCGATCAACAACACGCAGCTTTTCGAAGACGTGCAGACACGCACGGCAGAACTGGCCGAGGCGCTGGAATACCAGACCGCGACATCCGACGTGCTGAGCGTGATTTCCCGGTCGCCAAACGAAGTGCAGCCGGTGCTTGAGGAAATACTGAAAGTCTCGGTCCGGATCTGCCAACCCGAAGTTGCCTATGTTGCACTGCTGAACGAACAGACCGGCGTCTATGACATCGTAGCCACGCATAGCGTCAACGAGATGTTCGAAGAGATACTGGCGCAGCAGGTGTTTTCCCCGGGGCGCGAAACCGTGACCGGGCGTGTCGGGCTGACGGGAAAAACCACATATATCCCTGATATCGAGGCAGATCCCGATTACGGCTGGCACGAACAGGCCCGCAAAGGCGGGTTCCTTTCGGGTTTGGGGGTGCCGCTGAACAAGGACGGCAAAACCGTCGGTGTCATCACGCTGGCGCATGTCAAAAAGAATGCCTTCAACGCAAAACAGATCGCTCTGTTCGAAACCTTTGCCGCGCAGGCGATGATCGCGCTCAGCAATGCGCGGCTGTTCACCGCGCTGCAGGATCGAACCGCAGAAGTGACGCAGGCGCTGGAATACCAAACCGCCACATCCGAAGTGCTGGGCGTGATCTCAAGCTCTCCCAATGAGGTGCATCCGGTTCTGCGGATCATCCTTGAAGTGGCCGAACAGCTCTGTTCGCCGCAATACGGCTATATCGCCCTGTTGGATCGGGATATCGGCGCTTACCGGGTTGTCGAGTTTGTTGGCGTCGAAAGCGAATTCCGTACTTTCATGACCGACCATCCGGTGCGGCCGGTCAGCGGCAGCAGCACGGGGCGCGCCGCGCTGCTCAAGCAGACGGTCTACATTGAAGACACCGAAACAGATGACACCTATACGTGGAAAGAGGCCTCGCGTCGCGGCGGGTACCGTTCTACGCTGGCCGTTCCGCTGATCAAGGATGATGAGGCGGTCGGCGTCATCGCACTCGCGGACGAAAAGGTTTCGGCTTTCTCGCCCAGGCAGGTTTCACTGCTTGAGACATTTGCCTCGCAGGCGGTGATCGCGTTGAACAATGCGCAGCTGTTTTCAGACCTGCAGACCTCGCTCGTAAGACAGACCGCCAGCGCGGATATATTGCGGGTCATCAGCAGCGCGCAGGAGGATGCGAAACCGGTTTTCATGGCCATTGCCGAGGCGGGCATGAACCTTCTCGATTGCGATGGGGCCGCGGTTCTGATCCGCGACGGCGAGTATTTTTCGCCCGCTGCGGGAATGACGAAAGATGGCCCGATGGACACTCTGGATGCCCGGGCGGTACGTATCGACCCCACCCTGAACTATCCCAGTCAGGTCTTTGAAAGCGGCGAACTGGTTCACATCAAGGACTTTTCCAAAGAAGACCTGCCTTTGCACGAGGTTGAAACGGTCAGAAAATTCGGCGTCAATGAATGCCTCTACTTGCCGCTGATGCGGGAAAGATCGTGCATCGGCGTTTTGATTTTTGCGCGTAAAACCTCCCGGCGGGCCTTTGGTCCGGCGCAGATTGAACTGGGCGAAAGCTTTGCCGATCAGGCTGTCATCGCCATCCTGAACACCCGCATGTTCAATGACACGCAGGCGGCGCTGGCCCGACAGACCGCAAGCGCCAGCGTTCTTCGGGTCATCAGTGAATCCCCGACCGATACCAAACCCGTTTTCGACGAAATCGTGCGCCTCGCCACCTCTCTCATCTCATGTGATCTGTCGGTTATCATTGAAAGTGACGGAGACTGTTTCTGGCAGGTCGCCGTTGCAACGCCGGATGGGGTAGAAAAGGAAATCACGCAAACCCGGTATCCGATTGACCCGAACATGAACCTTCCGTCCCGTTCTTTCGTCGAAAAGTCTATTCTGCACATCCCGGACTGGTCGGCGGCCGACCTGCCGCCGCGAGACAGCGAAATACACACACGCCAGGGATTTCAGTCGTCGCTGATGGTGCCGTTATTGCGTGGCGATGAAGCCATCGGCGGTCTGGCCTTCATCCGAAAGGTTCAGCGTGCGTTTTCAGATGACGAAATCGCGGTGGCCGAGTCCTTTGCCGATCAGGCCGTGATCGCCATCGAAAACGTGCGCCTGTTTCAGGAAGCACAGGACGCCCGTGCCGCGGCAGAAAAAGCCAACGAAGCCAAAAGCGCCTTTCTGGCAACGATGAGCCACGAGATCCGCACCCCGATGAACGCGGTGATCGGGATGAGCGGTTTGTTGATGGACACCGAACTGGACGCTGAACAAGCTGATTACACCCGCACCATACGGGACAGCGGCGATGCGCTGTTGGCGATCATCAACGAAATCCTCGATTTCTCGAAAATCGAAGCGGGTCAGATGGATATCGAAGAACATCCCTTCGACCTGCGTGAATGTGTTGAATCCGCGCTGGAACTGATCAGCGCGCGCGCCGCGGAAAAGCAGTTGGATATCGCCTATGTCATGGAAGATGACGTACCGCCTGCAATCAGCGCCGATCTGACGCGGCTGCGTCAGATTCTGCTGAACCTGCTTTCAAACGCCGTCAAGTTCACGGATACCGGCGAGGTGGTCTTGTCAGTTGCGGCCACCCCGACGCCGGAAGGCGAAACCGATCTTCGGTTTGATGTGCGCGACACCGGGATCGGCCTGACGGATGAAGGCATGAGCCGCCTGTTTCAATCCTTCAGCCAGGCCGATTCCTCGACCACGCGGAAATATGGCGGCACCGGGCTGGGGCTGGCGATTTCGAAACGGCTGGCCGAGTTGATGGGCGGAACGATGTGGGCCACCAGCGCGGGCACCGGACAGGGGTCGGTCTTTCATTTCACCATCCGCACCAAAGCTGCCGAGATGCCCAAATCCGACGCGCGCAGTCTGCTGGGCGAACAATCGGAGCTGTCGGGCAAGCGCATTCTGATGGTGGACGACAACGACACCAACCGGAAAATTCTGTCGCTGCAATCGGAAAAATGGGGGACCCGAACGACTGCGGTCGCCTCGGCCGCAGAGGCGCTGAAAGTGCTGACATCAGATGCGCCCTTCGACCTTGCCATTCTGGACATGCACATGCCCGAAATGGATGGCATCGCGCTGGCCGGCAAAATCAGAAAATCGCATCCAGAGCTGCCGCTGGTCCTGTTCAGCAGTCTCGGCGTGCGGGATATCGCGGCCGAGCGCGGGATGTTTGATGCCTTCCTCGCCAAACCATTGCGCCAATCGAACCTGTTTGACACGCTGGTCTCGCTTCTTGCGCCCCAGGTTGAGCCTGAGCCGGGGATAAGGGAGGCGGCCAAACCGCAGGCCGATCCCGAACTGGCCAGGCGGCATCCGCTGCGGATATTGCTGGCCGAGGACAATCTGGTGAATCAGAAACTGGCCATACGCCTGCTGGAGCAAATGGGGTATCGCGCCGATCTGGCGAGCAACGGGATCGAGGCGTTGGAAAGCGTGGCGCGACAGACTTATGACGTGGTATTGATGGACGTTCAGATGCCCGAAATGGACGGGCTGGAGGCGTCGCGGCGGATCAACAGCGATTACCCGGAAGGCGACCGGCCACAGATCGTGGCAATGACTGCCAACGCCATGCAGGGCGACCGCGAGATGTGCCTTGAGGCTGGCATGGACGACTATATCGCCAAGCCGATCCGGGTTGCGGAACTGGTGGCGGCGCTGACACGGGTCACACAACGCGGCAGGGAAATCTCATGAGCGACAGTGCAATCGACCGTCAGGTACTTGACGAGCTGCGGGAAACGACGGGCCCCGAATTCACCACGGAACTGGTCAACACCTTCCTCGACGAAGCGCCCGGTATGATCGCCTCTCTCAAACAGGCCGCGGCGGCGGTGGATGCCGACGGGTTTCGCCGCGCGGCGCATTCGATCAAATCCAACGCGAATATCTTTGGCGCAACCGGTCTGGCCAGCCTGTCCCGGCAGATGGAACTGATGGATATCGGCCGTACCGAACCGGATTTCACCACGCTGGACGCGGAGTTTGCGCGCGCGGCAACGGCTTTGCGGGACGCTCTGGATGGCTGACCAGCAGGGGCATTTGCTGATTGTGGACGACAACAAGGTCAACCGCCTGTTACTGGCCCGCAATATCGAGCTGTTGGGCCACAGGGCATCCGCGGCAGAGAATGGCCGCATCGCGATGGACATGCTGACCGCCGACAGCTTTGATCTGGTCCTTCTGGATATCGAGATGCCCGAAATGGACGGGTTCGAAGTGCTGGAGGCGATCAAAGCCAATTCCGATCTGCGCGACGTGCCGGTCATCGTCACCTCGTCGGTCGAAGGTCTGGACAACGTTGTGCGCTGTATCGAACTGGGCGCCGAGGACTATCTGCCCAAGCCGGTCAACAAAGTGCTGCTGCGCGCGCGCCTGTCGTCGAGTCTGGAAAAAAAGCGATTGCGCGACGAACAAAAGCGCCTGCTGGAAAGGTTTGCGACCAACGAGGTTGCGCAGGACCTGCAGGAATCCGGTTTCGCGATCGGTGGACGACGGGTTTCCGCGTCGGTTTTGTTCTGCGATATCCGCGACTTCACGGCCCTGTCCGAAGACTTGCCGCCCGAAGCAACCATCGAGTTGCTGAACACCTATTACGCCCTGATGTTCGAGGCTGTCACCAGCAATGGCGGGATTGTCAGCCTGATGATCGGCGACGGGCTGATGGCACTCTTTGGCGCGCCGCAACCGCTTGAGAACTCAGCGCATTCTGCGGTGTCCGCGGCGCAGGAGATGCTGAGCATGATGGATGTTCTGAACGCGGACCGGGCGGCCGAGGGCGCACCGGAGATACGGCTGGGCATCGGCATCGCCACCGGGGATGTTGTCGCCGGATATGCCGGAACGGATGAACGCGCGACCTATACCTGCATCGGCAACACAGTGAACTTGGCCGCCCGGCTTGAGGCGCACACTCGTGTTTCGGCGCGGCAAATTCTGTTCGACGACCGGACCAGAGCCTGTCTGGGCGATGTTTCCAATGTGGAACGGATACCGCGGGTGGAATTCAAGGGGTTCTCCGAGGCGCTGGATATCTATGCTTTGTGAGCGATCCGCCGGGCGTCGGGCAAGTCGGACCTGACCAATCGCACGGTATAGCCTGCATGCGGTCTGGATTGCTGGTTTGAAGTGGCGAGGACTACGCCGCGTCAGATACAGCCCCTGCCAGACACCGCCGCGCGTCCGCCATCAGGCGATCCAGGATTTCGCCCGCGGGCGGTATCGAATTGATCAGCCCGATGCCTTCGCCGGCAAATGCGGTTGCAATTTCCGGGTCGCCCCTGTCCTGAGCCGCCATCCATTTCGCGGCTTCCGCGTTCGCCGTCAGCTTCAAAGCCTCTTCCGATCCGTGCCATTTCCGGACAAACGGATTGCGCAGAACGCGGCCATTGTACCGGCTTGGCCAGTCAAACCCCCGAACCACATCCACCACCCGCGTGCGGACCGTGTCGTCCCCCGTCGCTGCCAGCGCGCGATCAAGCATGCGCGGATGCACCAGCGCCTCGCGGGATGCCCAGAACCGCGTACCGATCACCGCACCGTCGGCCCCAAGCATCAAGGCCGCCGCCAGACCGCGCCCGTCGGTGATTCCACCGGCAGCACAAAGCAAGGCGGCCCTGTTCTGGCGCGCGATCTCGTCCGCGATCTCGGGCACCAGTGCAAAGGTGCCCCGCGCCTCGCCATGGCCGCCGGCGTCCGCGCCCTGGGCGACAATGATATCGGCACCGCAGTCCAGCGCATGTCGCGCATCGCGCAGGGTCTGGATCTGGCAGATCAGCAATACGCCGGCCTTGCGGATCGCGGGCGCAAATGGCGCCGGGTCACCAAAGGACAGGAACACCGCCACGGGATCGCGGGCCAGTACCTGATCAAGAAGATGCGGCTGTTCGGCCAGTTTCCAGGTGATCAGACCACAGCCCACGCGCGCGCCACCCGCAATCCGGAACTGCTGATCAATCCACGGAGCATCGCCATAAGCCCCTCCGATCATGCCCAGCCCGCCAGCGCCTGAGACGGCGCTGGCAAGCGCGCCGCCCGCGGCAAAGGCCATCGGTGCCTGGATCACCGGACAGGTGATCCCGAGCGCCTCGGTCAGCCGGGTCTTCATCGGACCTGCTTCCGGTACTCCTGCACCGGCAGCCCGCCAACACCCCAGTCCTCAAGCGCGACCTCGTTGATCACCACAAAGGTCGTCGCCGGGTTCTTGCCCAGCACGTCTTGCAACAGCTCGGTGACCCCGGTGATCAGCTGTGCCTTCTGGTCCGCGCTCGGGCCGGTGCCATCGGGACCGCCTTCGCGGGTTACTTTGATATTCACATACGGCATCGGTCAGTCCTTTCGCGGAACATAGGAAAACACTTTCGCAACGATGCGCCATTCGGCACCGTGTCGGACAAGGGTCAGCAGGTCATGGAAGTCGCGCCCCATCATGGTCATCCGGGCACTGACCCGGGCCAGCCGGTCGCTGACAAAGGCAATCTCCAGAACCTCTTCCTCGCGCGGGTCACCACGTCTGGCCGGGGGCTCCCGCTTGTCCACGCGGCCCATATAGGTTTCAAGGTCCAGATACAGTTCATCGCCTTCAGTGGCGCAGACATAGGCCAGATTCGGGTGAAAGACGCGGCGCAGCATGGCGCTGTCGGCCTGATGGAGGCCTTCGAAATAGGCCTCCATTAGTTCACCGACCTTTTTGTGGTCGGCGGGCGTCATTGGATCAGCCCCTCGGCGCGCATCGCGGCCTGTGCAGACGGACGGGCGGCGCAGCGGCTTACAAATGCCGCCAGACGGGGCCAGCGGGTCAGGTCGATGCCGGTGAAATTCGCCCAGTTCGAAACCACGAACAGATAGGCATCCGCCACCGAAAACCGGTCGGCAACCAGCCATTCGCGGCCGTCTTCAAGCTGCGCCTCGATCAGGTCGAACTTGCCGGCAACCGCCGTCCGCGCGTCCTGTTTCCCGGTCTCGGTCGTGCCCTCGCGGAACAGCGGGCCAAAAGCTTTGTGCAACTCGGTTCCGATCCAGTTGAGCTGTTCCTGCATCCGGGCCCGGGCCAAGGTACCGGTGGCGGGGGCAAGCCCCGCTTCGGGATGGCTGTCGGCAATAAACTGAAGAACGGCGGCCCCTTCGGTCAGAACGCCCCCGTCGTCCAACTGCAGGGCCGGGACATAACCCTTGGGGTTGATCGCGCAGAAGTCCGCACCGCTTTCGGTCCGGCCGGCGGCGGTGTCAACTGCTTCGATTTCAAACGGATAGCCGGTTTCCTGCAGGGCAATATGGCTGGCCAACGGGCAGGCGCCGGGTTTGTAGTAGAGTTTCATGACAGTCTCCTGTGTTGAGCAACACCCCCTGACTAGCCGTAGATTTGATTGATTGATAATATTGAGTTATCAAGATTATGATTAGAAAAACTAATCATGTGGTGAATCATGAAACACGATCAGCTTGTCGCCCTTGAGGCGATCGTTTCAACAGGAACCTTCCGCGGTGCGGCGGAACGGCTGCATAAATCCCAATCGGCCATCAGCCACACGATCCGCCAGTTGGAAGAAGAGCTGGAACTGGAACTGCTCAGCCGTGAGGCATACCGCCCCGCGCTCACCCCGGCTGGTGAAATCTTCTATCGCGAGGCCTCGCGGGTGCTGCGGCAAATGCAGGGGCTGCGCACCACCGCGGCCCGCCTGCGCGCCCGGGAAGAGCCCGAGTTGAACATTGCCGTCAGCGCAACGCTGGATCTGGACAATCTGCTGCCGGCGCTGGCCGAGACCGGCCGCCGCCACCCGGCCACCCATCTTCGGCTGCGGATGGAGATGATGGGTGGACCGATTGCCCGGCTGATGGAGGGTAAGGCCGATATCGCGCTGGCCTCGCTGGACGGGGTGCCCCTGGACGAGGTCGAGGCCGAACCGGTTGCCGAGGTGACGATCCGGCCCGTGGCCAGCCCCGATCTGAACCTGCCGTCCGGTGCCCGCGCGCTGTCAGCAACCGAAATGCAAAGCCATGTGCAGGTGGTGACCGCTGGCACCGGCGGGTCTGCCCACGAACAGAGCCGCGACCTGTTGCCCGGTGGCCTGAAATGGACCGTCTCCGACTTCTCGGCCAAGAAAAAGGTGATCCTGGCCGGTCTCGGCTGGGGCGGCCTGCCCGACCACATGACAGCCGAGGAGCGGCGGGTTGGTGACCTGCTTTCGCTGAACCTGGAAAGATTCCCGATCCGCCGGACGGTGATTTTCAAAATGAGGCGCAGAGACCAGCCGGCCGGCGTGGTTGCCAGCGAGTTGTGGGACAGGATCGGAATCGCTGAACCGGCTTAACGCCGGGCAAATCCCGCTGGGCTTACTTGGTGGTTCGGTCCCCGCTGAACCCCACCGGGTCGATGACAATAACGATGCTGAAGTTGCTTGGTCTCAGCCCAAGCGAGGCGCACAGCCTGTCCGATGGTATGTTTCCCTTACGAATACCCGTGGAAAACACGCGCGTGCCCAGAGCGTCAGCGGCATGAACGATCGAATGCGCCGCCATCATTCGGGCTATGCCCTGCCCTTTCCGGTCATCGCGTGTCGCAAGCTGCCCCCATTGCGCCATGGCATGGTCCGGATGATCCCTGTGCCGGGCCAGCGCTGCGCAGGCCGAGGCTGCCGGGCGGCCATTGCGATCCAGCGCGACCATGCCAAATCCCGGGCGGCTGATCCCGCGCAGAACTGGCCCCGCCGACGGCAAAACACCTTGCGACAAAGCGACCTCGGCCAACGCATCAACCCAGCCCTTCGGCGCATTTTCGTCAATGATGCAAAGTTCCAGATCGTCCGGCAGTCGCCGCGCCGCCAGCAGCGCACGCGCGCCTTCGATCACCGCCTCATCACCCATGTAATTCGCATAAAGATCGGTTTTGAACCCGAGAGCCTCAACCGCACCGACAAATTCCTGCACATTTTCATTGGGGATCATTTCGCACCCGCTTGCGCCAATGATGCGCGCGATGGCGGTCGTCAATTCGACCATTTCCGAACCGGCCCTGTAGTCGGCGAGCTGCACCCCACGGCCATGAGAGCAAAACCGCGGGTCGTCGCCCAGCAAGGACATCAGCGCTTCGCCACGCATCTGCATGGATTTCTGATCGGGAGTGCCAAAAACCTCAATCGTCATAAGTTATCACCTCAAAAAAACACGGCGATACCCTACCAATTCTCAACAAATTGTCAGCATCGGCCTTGTGCGCCCGGCCAGGTCCCTTGGCGGCTGGATCAGGCTGTGGCTGATCCTTGGTGCAGAAGAAACGGCCGGAAAATTCGCTGTTCGGTCTTCACGGGCCAAACCGAAATCTTCGCAGCGGAAATTCAGCCTGAGCATGAGACCCCAGTGGGTTGTCTTTTGAAGAGGTATAAGCCAATTCCAATAGCCCGATTAAACATTCGAAAAATTGAAAGTGAAATAAATACTGTCCAAACAAATTCGACAAAACGCCTCATGCGCCCTATTTAACAAATTTAAGAAACAATTAACTGGAATTGGCTTGGGATGTTTTACACTCTTTCAGGGATTCGCATACTCATTGCTTTGACTATGCGGGCAATAAACGCCCGGATTTAAAGAAGACGATTTTCATTGATGAACCGATAATCTGTATGGAAAAAATCGAAATCAGCCGGACAGAGATCTTTGTCGTTGTCAGCGCCATGCTTGCAATGGTCGCGGCCCGGTTGATCATGGTCGCAACGGGCTTCGACCCCGCATACGATCAATCGATGCTCTTGTCGAATTTTCCGTTGGATCACCCGTCTGAAATACTCCAACCGCTGCCCTATTTCGAACAGGCGACAACGCTCGGGCACGGCCTCATCATGGACTTTCTGTCTCGGCATTTTGGGCCTTATGGAATGGAGCGCATCTACGCAATACGAACCGTCTCGGCCCTTGTTTTCAGCGCTTCGCTCTTTTGGCTGTATTTTCTGCTGCGCACCCGGTTTTCGTCGTCAGAGGCCCTGCTTTCGGTCGCATTGATCGGCTGCTCGCCAACAGCGCTGACATTTGCAGTGAATACCAAGCATTACTCGTTTGAGTTTGCTGCAACCGTTTTGCTGCTTGGCGCAACACTTCACTATCTCAACCACCCCGGTTTTTGGCGGGCTGTTCTGGTCGTGATCGCGGGCGCGATTGTCGCACTATTTGCCTTTGTCGCGCCGGTCATTTTTGCCACCCTTGGAATTGCAACCCTGATCGCCCAGGTCGTCGAGGCACGGCAGCGGCAAGTTCCAACGGCGCATTTCCGGCGCGGTATTGCGGTGACGATTGCCATGGGTGTGGCGCTGGTGCTGATCGCGTCAGGGTTTTATTTCGGTTACTCGAATATCGTTGCCACTTTTGACAGAACAGCATTTGCCTATCGGGATGCCGAGAAGTTCATTGAAATTAATGACCTGCTGTCGCATCAATCGCTTCGAAACGCATTAAACTATTCTACCTATTTCTATAAACTGACCGAGGTTGGATTCCAGGAATACGAAACGAAGCTGCGCCTGTCCCGTATGTTAATGGGCGCCAGCGCGCTGCTGTTCTTCCTGATCGGAGCGATTTCTCTCTGGCGGCGATCGCCCTTTTGGGTAAGCGCAGCATTGGCGGTGCCCGTCATTACAATCGCACTTAATCTTGCGCAGATTTTTCCGTTTTCGGGCGTCCGCCAGCACTTGTTTGCGGCACCATTGATTGTTCCTTTGATTGCCGTTGGAATTGTCCGTTCCGCCCGAATGATCGCGGGCTGGCTCGGGACCCCGCGTTTTGCAAACGGCGTTGTTTACCTGCTGGTTGCAACAACCATCACGCTGTCCGGCGTTGGCGCGTTACGGTCAAACAACACCATCTCGGGTCTTATGGATGACATGGAGGCCTCTGGCGCCCCCGTTTGGGCCTATTACGGCGCTCAGCCGATACTTCGCACCCTCCAAAGCGGATGGATGGAAGAAGAGGGACCGCAAGTCGAGGGCTTGCTGTCCCATCATTCCAGCAACAATCGGTGGGTGTCCCAGGCTCGTCTTGGTGATGATACGAGCATTTTGATGGACTACTACATCGAATCCGCAAAAAGCATCTCGCGCCAGGACAGCTTATGGCTTGTGTTCGCGGGATGGTTTTTTGACGTTGTCGAAACCGAGGGGCTTGAGATGTTTTTGCATCATGCCCGCGGTTCGGATCGCGATTGCGCCATATGGCGAAACCGAAGACCGATGCTCGTCGCGTTTTGCGGACCGGTTGACAAGGTGGATTCTGCACGTGACAGAATTCCCGGCGATCTAAGCGCCGAATGGGCGGTGTCGATAGAGTCAGGTGAGTGGCTTGAATACGTGAAAGGCGAAACCGGCAAGGCGTTGCGCGACGGCGGCCAGACACCAAGAATTGCCACCGATTTCCTCCCGGAACACTGAAACCGTTTCCGCTTTTCCAACTCTTCGGTTCCGGGGAATTGCGATCACCGATGCACCCTGTAGTTCATAGTATGCCGGAAGGTTTCGGCAGACCGGTTGATTTTCCTTGCCGGGCTATTTTACCTTGTTGCGGCAGACGGCCATTCCCGCGCCGTGTTCCTGATCCAGATTGCGAAGAAGGTTGTGGAACCCACGTTCGCCACCACGATTATTGCCGATATTTCGGACAGCACTCCGTTCTATGAGGAAATGGGGGACGATCAGGCACAAAAGCTGGTGCAGTTTGAAATCGACCGGTTGAGGGAAGTTCTGCTCAGGTTCGGCGGTATCCCCGTGGGGCAAAAGGGCGACGACGTCCTGAGCTATTTCAACGATCAGGAAGCCGCAATTCAAGCGGCTCTGGAAATGGTCAGCAAACCTCCGGGTACGTTGTTGTCGGTTCATGCCGGGGTGCATCATGGGCCGATTGTCGTGGCCGATACTGGCATCTTCGGCGAAACGGTCAATCTGACTGCCCGGTTGGCCGCTGCCGCCAACCCGGGCGAGGCCTGCGTCAGTGACAGTGTCGCGACACGGCTGAGCGGCGCGACCAGGCAGTTTCTGACACCGATTGGACCGTTGCGCCTGAAAGGGGTCAGCGACCCTGTGATGGTACATTCGCTTGTGGCCCCCTCGGACGGTCTGAGCACCGTGATGCATGTGCCCGCCTACCCAGTCGGCGGTGACGGGCAGGCGCCGCAGAACGAGAGTTTTGCGCTTGTCCTCTACCACGACGACCGGTCCTGGCGGTGTCGCGAAGGTGACGAATTAAAGATTGGCCGGTCCAGCCAGTGCGACGTGGTTCTGCCACAGCCTTGGGTCTCGCGTCTGCACGCGGTTCTCAGCATGAAGAACGGAAAACTCATGCTGACTGACCGAAGTTCATCCGGAACCTACGTACAGTTTGAAAATGCACGGGAAATTCAGTTGAAACGCGAAGCGGTCATGTTGGCGGACAGCGGTCTGATTTCCCTGGCGCTTCCGGTTCTGCACGCCGATGCCCGCCCGTTGGAATTCGAAGTCGTCCGGCGATAACCTCTTTCCTGCGTGAATTTCGGCGATCTGTGGCGAAAGTCTCAGAACGGCACCTGCAATTCGTGTTAGAATCAGCGTGACATGCGGTTTTCAACTACCTTCAGGAGGGAAAGATGTCATCGAATTCTTCTGGAAACCCGGTGCGCCGGGGCAGTTTCGTCCTTGCCGTCGCGGCCTTGCTGGGCGGGGCGCAGGCTGCGGCCCAGTCAACCATGCCCAACGCCTGCCCGGTGGATGGATGCGAGGTGCTCATCGTGTCGGTCGAAAAAAACGGCGATGAATTGACCATCACCTACGAAGCGAACTTCACGCCCGATGTGTCAAAGAACCATTTTCATGCCTGGTGGGGCGAAAGCTATTCGGTCGAACAGGTCGGCAGGAATGCCCAGAGCGAGTTCAACGTCGAGCAGGGCCGCTGGCACCGGCACGACGAATTCCCCACCTATGTCACGAAAGAGGCCGCTTCGACCTCGGCACGGGATGGCGCGACGACAATGTGTGTCACGGCCGCAGATCGGGATCACAACATTCTGGATGCAACCAAGTACCATTGCGTGGACGTGCAGGAGCATTTTTAAAGTAGCGGATGCGTCATGAGTTTCCCCGCTTTTATAGGCCGGTACGCCGTAGAAAGGGAAATCGCGAGTGGCGGCTTTGCGGCCGTGGTCCTTGCGCGGGATGAAGAACTGGACGTACCCGTAACGCTCAAGATCCTGCACGCCAATCTGGCCGCCAACGACAAGGTCATCACGCATTTCCTTGACGAGGCGCGCCTGCTGCGGCGCATCCGGTCGCCGCGGGTGGTGTCCGTGCATGATGTGGGACGTCTGGAAGACGGGCGGCCTTATTTCGTGATGGATTATGCCGACCGAGGCACGCTGGCCGAACGCCTTAAACTTCTTGAACCGGCGGCGCTGGCGCGCCGCGACGGTGTGGGCACTCTGATCGACGCGCTGTCGGACGGGCTGGCCGCGGTGCATGAGGCAAATGTCGTGCATCGTGACGTCAAGCCCGCAAATGTTCTGTTGCAACGTATCAAGCGCAAGGGCAGCGAATCCACGGCGCCCTTTGGCGCGCTGATCGAAGCGGATGAACGGGTCTTTCTGGCGGATCTGGGGATCGCCAAGGATCTGGCGATTGGTGTGACCGGGGCGACCATGATGGCCGGAACACCGCTGTATCAGGCACCGGAACAGGTTGAAAACGGCCACCCGGTCACCCCGACAACCGACATCTATTCGGCCACTGCGTTGATGTGGCACGTATTGACCGGCAAGGCACCGCCGCCGTTTCACCGCGTGTCCGAATTTCTGCCCGGCCTGCCCGAGATGTGGCGCGACTGTATCGAGCACGGCATGGCGATGGACCCCGACGCCCGGTTTCCGGATATGGTGTCCTGGCGCGGCGCGATGAACGAAGCGCTGGACCGCGACCTGCGCGAAGCCGCGTCCGAAGCCGCAACGCAGATTTCCGAAGGCCGTGTGGAATGCCCCTATAAAGGGCTGGCCGCCTTTCAGTCCGAGGATGCGAGCTATTTCTTCGGGCGTGAAGACCTGATCGAAGAGCTTGTCCACCGGCTTCATCAAAGCCGCATTCTGGTTCTGGGCGGCTCCTCGGGCAGCGGAAAATCGTCCGTTCTGCGCGCCGGGTTGCTGCCTGCGGTGGCGGCAAACGCAATTGCCGGCAGCGAAAGCTGGCGGGCCTGTGTTTTCACACCCGGCCGCGATCCGATGACGGATCTGTATTTCCAGCTGATCGGGGACAATTCAAACCTTACGGCTCAGATTTCGCTTGATGATTTCATCGCGTATCCAAGTGCGGCGCGTCGGCTTGCCGCCGCCAACGAAGGCGAGCTGCTGATTTGCATCGACCAGTTCGAAGAGCTGTTCACCCTTGTCACGCAAGAACGCCGGACCAAGTTCATCGAGGCCCTTTCTTCGATGACCGACCCTGCGGATAGCCGCGTTCGGATCGTCCTGACGATCCGGGCCGATTTCTACGCATCCTGCGCCGAAATTCCGTGGCTGGCGGACCGGATTTCCGAAAACCAGCTGCTGGTCGGGCCGATGACGCGCCCCGAACTTCGCCGTGCGATCAGCGAACCTGCGCGGGCCGCAGGGCTGCATATGGACAGGTCGCTGATCGACGCCATCGTCGACGAAGCCGGAAAAGAGGCGGGTTCGCTGCCTTTGGTCGCGCATTCGCTGTACGAAACCTGGATCCGGCGCAAGGGCGCCGTGATGTCGCTGGACGGGTACCGGCAGGCCGGCGGCGTGGCCGGGGCTATAAGCCAGACGGCGGAAACGCTGTTTTCGAACAGTTTTGACGACAAGCAGCAGGAGGCGACCCGGCGCCTGTTTCTGCGGCTGGTCACACCCGGGGAGGGTACGCCAGATACCCGCCGGTTGCTACCCATTGATGAGGTTGAACAGGACGCCGACCCGGATACCACACGGCGCGTTGTCGAGGCGCTGACGGATGCGCGGCTTTTGACCCTGGACGAGAAAACCGTGCAGATCGCACATGAGGCCCTGCTGCGCACCTGGCCAAGGCTGAATTCCTGGATCGAAGACAGCCGCGACGATCTGCGCATGCGTCAGCGAATTCAGCATGACGCCGCCGAATGGGAAAGCGACAACCGTGAAAACGACCTGCTGTATCGCGGCACACGGTTGCTGACCGCTCAGGAATGGGCGGCGAAACACCAAAATGTATTGGGTCGGCTGGAACGGGAGTTTCTGGAAACGGCACGCGAAGCACGCGAACGGGCGCTGAAGGCATCCGTTTTGCGCAAGCGACGCCTACGGCGCTATTACCAGGTTGCCGCCGGGGCGCTGGCCGCTCTGGCCATTGGGGCGACCGTTGCCTCAGTTCTGGCGATCCGGGCCTTTAACCTGGCCGAGAGCAATCGCAGGATCGCCGATGCCGCCACCGCCGAAGCGAATGAGCGGTTCGCCCGCGCGCTTGGAGCCGCGGCAAATGGCCTGTCCCAGTCTGACCCCCTGCTTGCCCTGTCGCTAAGCGCCGAGGCTATCACCCGCGCCACTTCGGCCGGATCCACATCCGAGGCGCGCTCCGCAATGCTCATGGCGCGTCAGCAACTGAACAAACCCGGCCTGATCCCGTTGGGCAGTCCGCTGACGGTCGGAGACGCGCAGGCGATGGCGCTCGACGCGCCGGGGCTGCGGGTCGCCACCGGGCTGCGCGACGGCCGGATTGTGATTCACAGCACCAAACCGGATGAGGGCGTGCTGGCCGAACTGGTCGGACATTCCGGCGGGATTCGGGACCTTGCATTCTCGCCCGACGGTGACCTGTTGGCCTCGGCCGCAACGGATGGCGACGTCCGGTTGTGGGATGTAGGCCCCGCGCGAACCGGTCCGATCACCACGTTGTTTTCCGGCGATGACGTGGCTTTTGGCGTCGCGTTCGATTCCACCGGACGACGTGTCGCGTCGGCCACCGGGGACGGGACCGTGCGCCTCTGGGATGTGTCAAACGGACGGCAGATCGGCGATGCGCTTGCGGAAATGCCGCTTGGCTTCAAGCGGGTGGCGTTTTCCCCAATCCTGGAAGGTCTGGTGGCCGGAAATGTCGACGGCACCATATTTGGCTGGCTGGACAGCAACGCGAAACCGGCATTCCCGGCAATTCCCGGCGGACCTCTGGGTCCGGACCCGGACCACCTGTCGTTCAGCAGCGACGGCAGTTCCTTTGCGGTGTCTCATACCAATGGCAAGGTCACGACCATTGGATTTCCGGAAGGCGCCCCGATCGTGGACCGCTTTGCCAGTTCCAGCGCGGTTCTGGCCGCCACATTTGCCGGGCCTGACAATGTGCTTGTTGGGGCAACGGCTGACGGAACCCTTGTTCTGGAAGACGCCAACCTGTCGCCCGTCGGTACGGTGGTGCAGGCCCACAGCCAAAGCATCCTGGATATCGGTGCAGCCAGCGAAGTACCCGTATTGGCGACGCTTGGCCGCGATCAGCAAGTCCGGCTCTGGCAACTCGCGACCGCCACCCGCCCCGGTGAATCGCTGAACCTTGAGGACGGCGTAAAGGCGTTGGGGGTCGCCTACAGCCCGGACGGAGAGACGATCGCCATCGGCGACAGCGACGGCAATGTCTGGATCTGGGATGTGGATTCGGCCATGAAACCGATGTTGTTGCGCGGGCACCAAAGTCAGGTCTGGGCCGTCGCGTTTTCGCAGGACGGTCGCCTTCTTGTGACCGGTGACCGGGAAGGCAACGTCCGGATCTGGGACGCGTCCTCGATGCAGGTGAGGGACCAGCTGAGCGTGGGTCAGACACCGGTCTGGCATGTTGTGCCCACAACCTCATCCGTGTTTTTCGTGGCCACAGGGAACGGGGTCCACCGGATCGATTCCGATGATTCCGCCGTCGTTCAGACCTTTGAGCCGGACGGCGCGGCCATGAACCGCGCGGCGGTTTCTCCGGACGGTACTAGGCTTGCGGCGGCCTCGGCCGATGGGAAGGTCTATGTCTGGACCATCGCGGACGGCCAGCTTGAGACGGTAATCGAAGCTGACGACAATACCCTTTGGAGCGTGGCGTTTTCCACCGACAATATGCGCCTTGCATCCGCGTCGAGCGATGAGGTGGTGAAAATCTGGAACCTGGATAACGGCGAGGAACTGGCCTCCTATGGCGGTCACAGGGGCGGTGCCACCGATCTTGCCTTTCTGGCGGATGAGGCGACGCTGATCGCCATCGACCGGCTGGGGGAACTGCATTGGTGGGATATCGCCGCGAACCGCAGGCTCATGCCGGTTCAAAGGGTGCATACGGCCCCAAGCTGGCGCATCGCGCTTGCCCCGGACGGTCAGTCTTTTGCGACGACAAGCGAAGAGGGTGTCACGCGGATTTGGAACGGTCTCAGCCTGGACATCGCATGTTCTTTGGGCGGTCCAACTTTCGATGAAGGCCGCAGGATTCAGTATCTGGGCAGCGAAGAAGCCACAACCAGCTGCAGCGTGATGGGAAACTGAGGAATCTGGCCCGATACCAGTTTCAAATGTGCTGGCCTGGCCCAAACCCGGAATCGTTCGTTTGCCATCCAAGACCGCCCTTTCAGCCCGTGGCTTATGCTATGATAAGCGGCGGAGTTGATCGCCTAGTAAGGAATGCGCTCGATGCGACACCCAATTTCCATTGTCTCTGTGATGACGTTTTGCGCTCTGTTCCACACCGCATCAAACGCCGGAGAAGTGTCCGACGCCGCGCGCGCCGGAGATATCGAGACGCTGGTCGCGCTGCTGGACAACGGCGCCCCCGTTGACGAACCCGGTGTCGCCCATCCGCTTCACTTTGCGATTATGTCAGGGCACACGGATGCTGCGGGGCTGCTGCTTGACCGCGGGGCGGATCCAAACGCGGATTCTGCGCTTGGTACACCCATGATGGTGGCGGCAAGTCGAAATCGGGCAGAGTTGATAACGATGCTGCTTGCCCATAACGCAGACCCAAACCTTCCGGGCGGGCGCGAAAAACGCACCCCGCTGCATTCGGCGGCGTTTTCCGGAGCAGTGGATGCGATCCGGATCCTTCTTGATAGTGGCGCAGATCCGCTGGCCCGCACGAAATTCAACGATCCGCCCCTGCATCTGGCCCTTCAAAAGAACCAAAACGAAGCCGCAGACGTGTTGAAGCCTGTTACAGTCTGGACACCGCCACAACCGCCAACCGATGCTGACATTTCCGCGGCGGATAAAGAAGCTGGACGGGCCGCCGCCGAAATTTGCACCATCTGCCATCCCGTCACGGTCGGCGAGACGGCCAAGGGGCCTTCGTTATGGCAGATCGTGGGAAGACCCGTGGCGGCAATCGAAGGATTTCCCTACTCCAAGGCAATGCGCGCGGAAGGCGGCAATTGGGATATCCCCAGGCTGGATGCGTTTCTTGCAGACCCAAAGATGGCAATGCCAGGCAATATGATGGCGGCCACGAACGATCGGATTGACGTGGCGGATCGGGATACACGCTGGGCCCTGATTTCCTACCTGACGACGCTCAGGTGACGGCTGGCTGGCTCCTGTCCAGCCGGAAACGCGATCCCCGTCAGTTTCGTCGCGCTGGGCGGTCAGGTACGGGCGCGAGCAACCGCCTCTTGAACCTCTGGAGTGCCTTTGAGCGTTTCGGCCAGAGACGGCAGACATGTGTGAGACGTGATCCGGGGGATCAACTGTTTGGATATGGATGCAGGTCGTGGCGTCATAGGCCCTAGCTGGGCGCTGCAAAGCTGCTATATTTCCTCAATCCAAAAGGGAAAGCTGCTATACAATCCAAAAAACCAAAAAGGGGAAGCAGCTAAATAATCCCCCGAACCAACAGGGACAGAACCACATGAACAATCGTTTGCGCCAAATCACCATCGTCGGCGGCGGCACGGCGGGTTGGATGACCGCGCTGATCCTGGACACCGTGTTTTCCCGCACGTCAGCGCCCAAGGATAGCCCCCGCATCTGCCTGATCGAAAGTCCCAATATCGCCACTGTGGGCGTGGGCGAGGCCACGGTGCCGCGCATGCCAAGCACGATCCGTCAGGCGGGCATTTCTGAACGGGATTTTTTTCGCGAAACCAACGCGTCTTTCAAGCTGGGTGTTAAGTTCTGCAACTGGAACAAGGACGCCAAGGGTAATCGCATCGACTATGTGAACCCCTTTGCGCATGGTCAGATGATCTATGGGTTGGAGGCTGCCGAGTATTTCCTGCGCTTTGGCAATGGGGATCGGGATTTTACGCAATCCATCTCGCCGCATGATGATCTGGGCCGCCTGTGCAAAGGCGCGCGACAGCTGGGTCAGCCCGAATTCGAGCAGCGGTTTGGCTATGCCTATCATCTGGACGCCGTGAAGTTCGCAGGCATGCTCACCAAGGTCTGCACCAAGCGCGGAGTGGAGCATATCCAGGATGAGGTGCAAGCGGTTGAGCTGGATGAACAAGGCAACGTCAGCCATCTGATGCTGGAGCGCAAGGGCCGTCATGACGTCGAAATGGTCGTCGATTGCACCGGGTTTCGAGGATTGATCATCAATCAGGCCCTTGGCGAGCCGTTTATGGATTATTCGGACTATCTGCCTAACGACCGCGCCATGGCCTTGCAGATCGAACATCCCAACCCGGACAAGATCGAAAGCCTCACACGGTCGACCGCGCTTGGTGCCGGTTGGACATGGCGGGTGCCGCTCTACAACCGTGTTGGCACGGGCTATGTGTATTCGTCGGCGCATCGTACGGATGATCAGGCGGCGGATGAATATCTTGAATGGCTTGGTGACAGTGGCAAAGGCGCGACGCCGCGCGTAATCCCGATGCGCATCGGGCGCGTCCGCAATGCCTGGGTCAAGAACTGCTTGGCGATCGGCCTGTCGGGCGGGTTCATTGAACCATTGGAGAGCACCGCGATCCATATGGTCGATCACGCGGTGCGGTGGTTCGCGGAACATTTGCCCACGCGGGACATCGAGCCGGCGCTGCGGACAAGATATAACCGGCAGATGAACAAACTCTATGACGAGGTGCTGGAATTCATCTGCCTGCACTATCGGTTGGGCAACCGAACCGATGACCAGTATTGGATCGACGCGCGCACCGAGATGAAGTTGCCGGACAGGCTGGCCGAGAACCTGGAATTGTGGCAGCACCGCCTGCCGATGGACCACGATGTCGAGTTTGCCACGCTATTTGACAGCCGGGTTTACCAGACGGTGCTTTTGGGCAAACAGGTCTATGATACGGGCTACGGCACAGGCATCCGCGATCGCCTGCGACCGTTGAAGAAACCGATCTGGTTCCAGGGCATGAAGCGCGCCAAGGCGGACCTTGCGCAAATAATCAAAACGATGCCGGACCACAAAACCCTGCTGCGCGATATCCGGGGTGAACTTGAGAAACCGACCTTTGGCATGGCAGCGGCAATGAAGCCGACAGTGTCCATGCCGGGCGAGGCACCGGCGCCGGTTGCGATCCAAAACATGCCAAATTTCGCCGAAATCCAAAGCGGCGCGAAAGATTTGCAGCTGTTCTAGAAACCCATTGCGCCCGGCGCAGTGTATCCTTCCCTGACAGGATAGGGCGCAGAACGCAACATCTCTGCATTCTGGGTCACTGTCAGGGTGCCGAGGTGGATTTGGTAACGCGTGCCGCCAACACTTGGTGAGGGAAGTCGTTGGCTTGCCCTACTGCGCTTCAGGTTATGAGCCTGACGCGGTTTGACCGTGCAGCGAACAGTCCGGTGGACTGTTTGTAGATCGAACGGGCTGTACTGAGATTTTCTGACGCTGGTTGCGGGAGCAGGATTTGAACCTGCGACCTTCAGGTTATGAGCCTGACGAGCTACCGGG
>NZ_JBQFTI010000008.1:0-183839 GCF_056538575.1 Ruegeria sp. BG10
GGATCGTCACGCTCATGTTCATTGGAATTGCCGGACCAATCGTGGTTTTGGCCATAGTCCTGCAACTCGGGCTTGGGATGTCCCCTGACCGTGCTGGCCTTACTCTCGCTGCGCACCCCCTCAGCATCATGGCTGCATCTATCCTGTCGAGTCGCTTGGGCAATCGGTTCCTTGAGCGCCGTGTCACACTCGGCCTTGTCTCATTGCTTGGCGGTATGATTGGGCTGCATCTGGCCGTTATCCCCGGTGTGCCCCTCCTCATGATCTGGCCGCCCTTGGTCCTGGTTGGTGCCGGGGTCGGTACAGCCACCGTGGCTCTCTACCAACTGGTCCTCAAGGAAGTGCCACAAACCGAGGCCGGGGCAGGTTCCGGTGCGCTACAGGCTTTCCAGCAGATCGGAATAGCCTTGGGCATTGCGCTTGTTGGGCAAGTATTTGTCGTTGCGTTGGGCAAAGCCCCAGACGCCTTATCTTACATCGAAGCCTTGAAAGTCGCGCTCTGGGTTCCGTTTGCACTTTTCGCGGGGCTGAGTCTCGTCTCATTGAAACTGTCATCGAAGGAAATCGGACATGCAGCAGCCTGATCTCGGATCGAAAACGCTTGTAGAATTTTGGGAGGAAATCTATGGCAAGACGTCACCTGAATCATCCGGTGTTCCTTCAAAGATTCTCGAACAATTCACCGAAGGACTCGCACCGGGCCAGGCGCTTGATCTGGGCTGCGCCAAAGGAGACGACGTTGTTTGGCTAGCGAAGCAAGGTTGGCATGTTTTGGGCGTCGACATCTCCAAAGCAGCCTTGGACATTGCATCAGAAAACGCTGCCCGGAACGGAATGACAGATCGTGTCACGTTCGAACAGCACGATTTGTCCAGAAGCTTCCCGATGGGTTCCTTCGACCTTGTTTCAGCCCTTTTTCTGCAAACCCCGTTCGATTTTCCGCGCGCGGAAGTCTTGCAGGCCGCCGCATCGTTGGTGCGGCCATCCGGGCTTTTTCTAATCGCTACGCACCAAACCTATGCGCCGTGGTCATGGAGCGATCCAAGCGAACCAGAGATCACGGCCGAAAATCGACTTGCGGAAATAGGCCTTGATCCAGCCGAGTGGCGTCAGGTTTTTGTCGGACCCTTTCACCGAGAAGCTACAGGACCTGATGGTCAAAGAGCAAATGTCACAGACGCAGTACTTGCTCTGGAGAGGAATAGGTCAGCGTGACGGAGAGGTGAGTGGTCGTCGACGTCAAGTATAGTTCCAAACGTAGAGGGTCGCGCCTGCATCCCTTTCGGGCCATCAGGAATTATGTAACAGACAATAATTGCTATACTGAAAATGGCAAGCTTAGCCCGCATCTTGGGAACTACAGTGCCTAACTAGGAAGGTCCGCTTTGGGCGCTTGGTCGCGTTTCTCGGGATTTGCCATGTCTAGTTTCGAATGTTCGGCTTGGGCTGACTGCGGTCATTTGGAGTAAAAATGCGGATGGCAGCAATGTCCCGCGAAGCCAAATTTGAAGCGCCTTTAGCTGGGGAACATGCGCGGCCGAAAACGTCGGATGGCCGCTAGGAGCCCATAGCTCCCGATGCTGCGAACCGAACGAAGCCAGCATTCACTTTGGTCAATTCACGAAAGACGGGCCCACACTTATGTGAGTCCAAACTGTTTCAGAGCCCGCTGAGCGACAGCTTTGCCATGCTCTTGCACAAAGTGATGCGCGTCCGGAACCTCCATTGGCTCAGGGCAATCTTTGATCACGGTGCGAAGAAAATTCATCACCGGTGGACCGAGCATTGCGTCCTTCATGCCAATCGCCATGAAGCTCTCACCAGTCCACTCAGTGGACCAGAAGCCTGCCGCTTGGCGCGAGACGTCTACTCCTTCCGCATCAGTGGTCATTGCAACCATCTTGGGGAAACGCCGAACCCCTGCTTTGAAACGCTGGTCCGGGAACGGCGCGGCGTAGGCGGCGGCCTCAGCATCTGAAATCACCGGCTCGTACTTCTGCATGATATGGGCAAGCGGTACATCGGGATTCGTGGTAATATCCGCCTTCCATTGGTCAAAGGCAGGACTGTTGGCCGGACCCGCCATCAGGGCGGTGTTCATGACCAACAGTCGCTTGAACCGTTCGGGCATTTCCATCGGCAGCGTCAGGCCAAGGATGCCGCCCCAATCCTGGCAAACGAGCGTAACGTTTTGCAGATCGAGGTGCTGGATGAGCGCGAGCATGTAGTTCCGGTGGAAGTGAAAGTTGTACGTGTCGTCATCGACCGGCTTGTCAGAGCGACCAAAGCCCAGCCAATCAGGTGCGATCACCCTGATACCGGCAGCCGTAAAGACCGGGATCATCTTGCGATAGAGATAGCTCCATGTGGGCTCGCCGTGCAGGCATAAGAAGATCTCACTTGCGTCACGAGGTCCTTCGTCGAGATAGTGACCGCGTAGGCCTGCATAGCCCGGCAAGTCGGTCACATAGTTCGGGCCAAATTCGAAATCCGGCAGGTTTTCGAAACGGTCATCGGGTGTGCGCAAAGCTTCCATTTTCGTCCCTTCCCGGCGTCAGGCCGTGACCTTCATAAACTGTGATATGGTGGAGAAGTCGGCTGCCAGCTTGTCCGCGGCCTTGGCTTTGCCAAACAGTGCGAGGTAGCCATCCACTACGGATCGGTCCAGGCCGTGGGCGTCCATGACACTAACCAGGTGATGCAACGCGAGATAATGCGTGGCGACGGTCGCCAGGGTTTCTTCGTCTTGGTCGAAACGCTCTTCTGCGTTGCGGCTCAGGAAATCGCCGACAAGGTGATTAATGACGGGGCGCATAGATCCCTGCAACTCGATGATCGTGGATAGATCGACATTCTCTGAGCGGCACACGGCAACCGAATGGACCGCTCCGAAGAGTGCGCCCCACATCATGCTAAGGCCGGCAATGTCCAATGCGTTTGCCTGTCCAGCATCGGGCCCAACGAGAAAGCTTGGTGCGATGGCATTCATCAGGTCGGATGAGGCTTCAAAAACAGTATCATCGCCCGCGACGGCAATGGCGGCCTCCTCGGTTCCGATCACGTCTGGCGTGGCCAGAAGGGCACCGTCGAGATAGTTGAAACCTTTGGCATCAGCCCACCGCGCCGCGTCTCGTGCATCGCTGGGCGTTCCGGACGTCAACTCGATCACGGTCTTTCCGTTCAGACGCTGTGCCATGTCTGCGGTGCGCAGCAAGTCCTTGCTGGCATCGTAATTGGTGACATTGACAAGGACGACTTCAGCGCCGTCAACCGCTTCGATTGCGCCGTCCACGACCCGCGCACCGTCATTTGCGAGAGGCTCAGCTTTGGTCCGCGTGCGGTTCCAGGCCAACACTTGGAAGTCTTGTTTGAGCAGGGCGCGTACCAATGCAGTTCCCATCAGCCCCGTCCCGAGGACAGCTATGGTCGGTTTCACTTGTTTTCTCCAAAATGGATTGGTTTGCATTCCCGAAGGAACACGAGTAGGTCATCAGACCTAGAGGATATCTAACCTCGTGAGTTTTTTAGGTCAAGTGACCAACCGCAGAAAGATAGACCGTTTGAACAAAAAAACGCGAAGGCCAAAAGAGAGAACCATTCTTGACGCCGCTCTGGTGCTCTTGCGCGAAGAGGGCGACAAATCACTTACGATGCGCGCGATTTCGAGCAGAACGGGTATGTCGCTGAGCAACGTTCAATATTATTTTAAGGACAAGGATGTTCTGATTGCGGCGCTGGTGGAAGACTACTTTGAAACATGTGAGATCCAGATCACGCAGATGGCGCAATCCGGCGATTGTACCATCTCAGAAGACCGCATCAGAGACTTTTTGAAGCACGTATTCTCCGAAGGGCAGGACCTATCGGACATGTGCGCAGTGTTTCGGGAGCTTTGGGCGATTGCGACACGCAATGAACGAGTTGCCGAAGAGTTGCAGCGTTACTATCGGCGGCTTGCCGAAATCCTGTGCCAAGAAGTGTTTCCCTATGTGCACGATGAACAAACGCTGCAGGACATTAAGCTGCTTATTATTCCCTATGTAGAGGGATACTCAATCGCCGGGCGCTCAATTGACAGCAGTTTGGAAAATGCGGTTTCGCTTATTGGTCGCCTGGTCAATCAAATGACAGAGGCAGCGCATTAGCGATGCTCAAAACAACAAAGGGGACACTAAAAAAAGGCTATCGTTGCCCGCTTTGTCTGCATCTTGAAATTTCTCCCATTGTGAGAAGAACGGCGGAAACCAGTCAAAATGAGGCGAAAAGGATCGTTTTTTTATTTGTTGTTTTCCGACAAGCCATTGATTTCAATGGCGCTGGACTGCCGCAACAACCTCGCGCAAAAGGAATCTATGCAAGTCGGCTGCTGCACTCCAAGCACGCAGAAGCGAAATTATGTGAAACTTGCGCCTGCGGTCTTTTCAAAGACGAAGCAGTGCGTTTTAGCCGAATTCAGATATACCTGATCCGCAACCTTTGATCACGGTTACACGCAAGTTCCTCGACCACCTCGTTTGCACTCAAGTCAAACTCTCTCGCGAGATCCGTAATCTGGACCGGCTGAAAGCTATCAGCGTTCCGAACCAGTCTGCCGTATTCAAAAGCGATAAACTCATGAGACCTGCCACCCCAACGGACAATCCCACCGCATAATCGCTGACTTTCCATATTGACCAGTTCGGCCACAGGGTCGGCAAAGAAATCGCTCCACTTAAGAAATCCAGTACTGACTGCCCGCGCCACTGCCTGTTCAATCGTCCGGCTTTTGAGCTTGGTGGTGATTGAAGCAGTCAGTGCCTCCACCATTCGCGAAGAATGCCCCGTCTGCCTGGCAATGACAGACGGGATCAAACCCGACGCGAGCATCTTCAACACATCCAGCTCATCGCCGGACAGGGAATCCGAGGGAAAGTTGAATACGGTTTCAATTACATCTAGGGCGAGCAGGTGCAGAACCTGTGCTTCATGGCGTAGGGCAGGGAGCATTCTCGTGATCAATGCGTCCCACTCGGGGCGAGGCGTATTGGACGTGACGGTAAATACACCCCGCTCCCCGAAGGGGTTGATAACCGGAATGGAAAGACCGTTGCGTCCAACGCCAAATTTTCGGGCTGCCTCAAAAAGCGCTGCGTAGTCAGCCTGGTTGTCGAATACTGACCAGTCGATCGGTGCGATCATAGTGGCGCTAAACCGAATGAGGGGATCGACTAAAACTAGGTCGTTATCGACGTAGTGCCGGACCCATTCGGCTGAAAACGTGGTGCAGCCGTGGACAACGTTGTGATGTTTGTCGATATGGGCATAGGACGCATTCTCCAACCCGAACCTAGAACATATCTCATGAAGGCGCGCCTCTCCGGTTTGCCGGAAATCCAGTTCAGAATTGCCAATATCTGCAATTTTCATAGGTCGTCTTTCTGTTCCGCGTCGCCCTCGCGACCCAGTAGCAACCTAAAGCTGAACAAACCACTCGGGAATTCCCGTAGCCAATCATGGATTTGTATACAGTTCTGTTCTGGAGGCGGAAACAGAGCAAAATCTTGCCGGTGAGGCGCATGAATTTGCAAAGCTGGCAACATACCAACGAGCAGTGTTGGAGCAACGATCTCGTATCCTAGCGAAGTCCATCCTCATCCTCCCGCGCCCTTCGGGCCAACAAACCCATGAAACTGGAAATCAGGTTCAGTTCACCTCGTTCATCGGCCTTAACCATGCCCCGCAGATATCCGCCCGGATTAACCACTGGCGGCAACCGTGGATCGCTCAGCCTCGCGTCTGTGATCAACCCGGCCAGGATCGCTCCCAGGATGGTCAGACGATCAATAGCCGCGTGCCAAGCGGAGGCATTGGTGCCGATCTCCGACAATCGCGACCAAACGCCGGTCTCAATCGCGTAGAGCGACGGGTTGGAATTCTGATCTCCGCCACCGGCGATATCGATATGCATGCGCAGTTCGGACGATGCCAGTTCATAAAGGGTACGGTTATTCACCCGCAGTAGTTTTTGGGTCTTGCGCGGTTCAGTATCCGTTGGATGATTGCTTTCTAAGCAATGCGGAGGGCCGTTAGGCCCGGAGCCCGAACAGTTTGGTACCTCGGCTTCAGCCGAGGACATTGTCTCATCGCCATCGGCGTTACAGGACAGAATTGCTTCTTCAATTTTGTCTTGTATATGGGACCCGAAACAAGCTTCGGGTTCACCCGAAATTTCACCGGGTTTTGCAACATGCTCTTCGATCCGGCTCCAAAGGTCGTAAGCCGCCTGAACATGTGATCTGAGAGCATCCAGCGACATGTTTTTCAGCTTGTCAGCGCGCGGCCAGGACCGAAACGCGCCCATCATTTCGTCGATGCCTTCAGGAGGGCAGGGGAGTGATGCAAGCACCGCAAGACTGCACTTCACATATCGATAAAGCCGAGATCGATCCCCGCGCAGCTCGTCATGCTCTTTCTTCTCAGCCTTGCTTTGCACGTCCGCTACGAGCATCTCTGGAATGAGGTTTAGGGCTGGGGTCAGGAAGAGGCCAAGCCCTTTGCGCTTACACCGCGCGCCATTTGCGCCAATCCTGCGCTCGATCAATCCAATGGCTTCCAGTTCACGTTCGTGATTGTGGATTGTCCGATCCGTCAATCCGCGCCCGGCAATCAGTGTTTCCTGGCGCGCGTAGCAAAAGGGTTCCTGGGACGGGTCGCGAAACGCGCATGGCGAGATCATTTCGATGATGATCTCAAAGGTGCGAATACACTGGGCCGATGCGCCCCTGATCTGGGCATAGCATACACAGAGCTGCCGAAACCTGTCGCGGTTCCAGCTCTCGGGAAGGCCGTTGTGGAAGCGTATATTTTCGTGGTGACGGGCGGATGAGATGTGCCGAAAGCTCATTGTTTTGCCTTCCCTTCGCAATTGTCAATATTGGCATCGCGGCTTCGCATGGCAGAGTATTTGGATTGGTTCAGGGGTCTCATGGTCTGCTTCTCATTGGGGAAGCAAGGCGGCTCGAACCTCAGCGAAAAGACAGAGAAAAACCGTTCGCACTGATGCGTTTATCCTTGTCAGTAATTTGGGAGTTTCCTATAAATCAGGTGATCAAACGTGACTTAGGAAGATCCCCGCTGAGGCCCCGCCCTGCGGGGGTTTTTTGTTTTTGGGATTAGGGTGTTCCTCTGGCCAAGACAGCTTGGTTGCCAATGTGGCTGGCACGTTCACTGACTTCTGAAGGGCCACACATTCATCCACCGTGCAAACGACGTCAGTATCGGATGAGCTCGTAGTCACTGAACCCGAATATGTCGGTCCACTCGACACCAACGCCACGGAAATAGCTGGGAGGTTCACAGCGATTGCCCAGTGGCAGCCAAGAAGGGATTGGGGCAGGAGCGCGCTCGGACCATTGAAAGCTTACGTTGTCATCATAGCTGCCAACGACCAGATCAAGCGAACGCTCGCAGTCGCCCTCTCGCGAACGACGACGATAGCTGTAGTGGCGCACTTCCCAAACCCTGATGGACCTCACAACGTCGAAATCGGAAGAGGAAAGGTCGACGCTGATCGGGGTGGCCTGAAGCCCATCGCCGAAGTCGTCGTGATATGCTTGGATCTCTTCAATGGAGATCGCAGCATTCACCACCAAGGTCTCAGCGGTTTCGTCAGATGGAAGCTCAGGAATAAGGCTGGCACTTTTGCGCTTGATGGCTTCCAGCCTTTCCATAGGACCCAAGTCCGAGGAGCTGTGTGATGCGTTCATCGGACAGCGCCATAGTTGCAGCGGCGGTTCGACCGGATAGGGTGTGACGCGCCGAATGAACTCTGCCTTGGCAGCAACGCAATCAGGCGAATTTGGCCAACCTCCGGCGAGGCAAAGGAATATGGCACAGTCAATTGGATAGGCACTGGCCGGCGTGGCCGGCAGTGCAGCGAGTGCAACTGCAAGGGCCTTCGCGCGAGCTCGATTTCCGGATTTTGAGTGGTTCATGATGGTTTCTCCTGCTTGCGAGTCGCCTAAGCAATATCCGGCCAATATACGCCTGACAATCCAATATCGTATATTGGCTGACTTTCTTATATTGACGTAGATTGTGTTTTAGTCCACAACTTTTGGATGTAGAAGACGGCCCATAGGGGGTCGTCATGGCGGACAACAAGAGACAATACACTGTGGTAACCATCGAGATGGTCCGGGGCCTGAAAGAAGATCAGGTTCCCTTTACATGCCGCTACGAATTTATCGGACTCGCTTCCCTTGGACGACCAAAGTACCACTGCATTTACAGCTCGCCGAACTATGTCGGAGCCTTGTGCAAGTCGAAGATCTCTCGAGCGGGCGCTGAGCCCAGGGAGTTCGATCTTTGGCCGGGCCTTTTTAAGCATCACCAGGAATTTGGCGACGGGCGCATTCTCTGCGTCAAATCAGATTACACGATCGAGTCGATTACCCCAGAGGGTCTCGAAGCAGCTCGGGCTTTTGACGCGGAATCCGAAACCTGACCTCCGGTCACCTGCAAACTCCGGGCTAATCTGTATTTTTGGGACGGACGCATGAAACGGCTTTTGTTTCTCAGCACTGCACCCGTGTTGTTGTTCTTCGCCGCAGCTTGGATTGAACCCTCAAAACAAACAAAGACCCTGAGCTTATCCGAGGTGATTGCCGTAGATGGTGACACCATCGACCACGGTGATGACCGCTACCGCCTCGTTGGTTTCGACGCACCTGAGACCTTCCGCGCACAATGTGAAGCCGAGAGAGCTTTGGGTCTGAAAGCCAAAGTTCGCCTGACGGAGATCATTCAGACCAGTGGGCAGATAGAATTGGTTATCCAACCAGATTTGGACGTGCACGACCGTTTCCTCGCGGTCGGACGTTCAGGTGGTCAGGAGATAGGGAAAACTCTGATATCCGAAGGTCTCGCGCGACCCTATTCGGGCGGCAAACGCGGGTCCTGGTGCGGCTAGACGAAAGGACTGAGCGACGACTTGCAGAAAATGGAACAAAACCACCGAGCAGTGAGCGGTCCTGTCGATTGCGCCAACAATCGACAGGACAAGAAACGCCCCAAATCCATCCGGGCATTCCTCAAACATCAAGAGAGAACTGTACTATGGTAAAAACAGTAACCCTAGATGCCGATCTTAGATCGGACAGCACCGCGCCAGAGTCAATGGGTGCGACCCTGAACAAAGTGTCTGCGCTTGCGACGGCACAGCACTGACCAGCGACAGCGCCGAACAGGACATCCCCGACACTTTGGTCAGACCTTCCGGCTGATTGATCCAAGCTGAACGCTGGCTGTCTACGAAGCCCGCGAAGGGCTCAGTGCTGTGTCCGGCATCCAATTTCCTGCTGCTCAGATGATCCGAAATCGAACTCCATAATAGTAATTATGTAAAAACTTTTGACCTAATTTGGAGATCAAATTGGTGACTAACTCCATCACAAGCCTCACCAAAAACAGATGTCGGATCAACGCCGTTTGGCCGTTTTTGGCGTCCTTGACGGCGACTTTCGGAACGGATGTCCATGCCCAGGTCATCGAATACGAGCCGGATGGCAGCGTGTTTCTGAACGGTGTGCGGGCAGAAATCGTCAATGGCGTCGTTCGCCCAATCCGGATGCGTGAATACACGCTTGACGAAAAACCGGAAGCGCCGAAGGCCAAGCCACAGGAAAAGATCGAGATTGCGGGCAAGGCACCGCGGCCTCGCAGATCCTCGGGCGGCTGGTCGCAAGAGCGGATCGTCAAAGAAATCCATGCAGCGGCAAAACGGCACGACATTCCGGCCGAGTTGTTCATGGCACTGGTCTGGCAGGAAAGCCGGTATCGGGCTGATGCCTTGTCGCCCAAGGGTGCCTATGGCTTCGCACAGCTCATGCCCGGAACGGCGAAAGACCTGGGCGTGAATCCAAAGAACCCTGCAGAAAATCTCGACGGTGGTGCCCGCTATTTGGCGGCGCAGTACCGCGAGTTCGGAACCTGGAAGCTAGCGCTTGCCGCTTACAACGCCGGGCCTCACCGCGTCGTCGAATACGGCGGCGTCCCCCCCTTCACCGAAACCCGCAACTACGTGCGGATCATCCTAAGCAAAGTGAGCACTTCCTCATGAAAAGAAATCACTTCTACCAGCAGATGGCGTTTTTCGCGATCACTGCGTTCATCATCACTGCAGCGCCCGCCTCCGCTGGCTGGCTGCAAGATGCCATTGGCGATTTCATCAACGAAACGCTGGCCGACTCGAAGGTCGTTGGCGTCAGCCTTGCCGCTGTCGGCTTCATCTGGGGCTGTCTCGCCTATGTGTTCGGCTGGGGTTCGTTGAAAGGCCCTGTAATCGCTATCGTCGTCGGTGCTGTTATCGGCCTCGCTGATACATTCATCGGAGCCTGATTGATGCCGCGCCGCAATACGGTCTTTCGCGGCCTGAGCCGCCCCGCAGAATGGGGCGGCCTACCCGTGATCTATCTGCTGGTGATCCTCGGGATGACCATGCTTTCGTTCTTCATGTTCGGGATAGCACCAGCAATCATTGCGGGTTTTGTTTTCTACACCGGGCTTCGCCTCTTTTACGAATGGGAACCGGCTTTCTTCCGCGTCCTGTCCGTAACCCTTTCCAAAACTCCGCGCACCAAAAACCGCCAGCATCATGGGGGAGATTACTATAGTGCCTAAGCCTGCTGCCCAAGGTATGTGGACTCTTGCCCGCTCGTTGATCGAGCCGAGCTGGCGCAAGGATGAAATGAGCCTCTTTCAGATGTTGCCGTATGGCTATGTCGTGGACGATGAGGTTATTTCCACGCGCAACGGTGGCCTTATCTCCGCTGCAGAAATCACCGGAATTAATGCAAACACGCTGACCGAAAACGAGTTCGAGTTCCTGGCCGAACGGTTTGAGCGTGTGTTGCGCACAACACCCAATGAGGTGGCATTTTATGTTCATCGACTGACCGTCCCGGCTGAGACGGGTCATGTCATCACAGATCCAACCGGCTTTGCCGGTGCAGTGGCGCAGGCCATGCGCTCGGCGTCCGTCGATGCAGAGCTGAAAGAACGCAAGATCATCATCAGCGCCATTCTCCAAAAGCGGCAGGATGAGCGTGCAAAACAGATCTTCGGCATGTCGTCTGGAACGATAGACGAGGAACGCCGCGAAATGATGGAACAGCTCGACGGTGTTTTCACAACACTGGCGGGCACGCTGGGTGAGGCCCGTGTGCGCCGGTTGAAACTCAGCGAGGGGCGTTGGCTCGGCTATTATGGAATGCTGTTGAACGGTCGGTATCAGCCGATCATTCACACGAACATTGCAGAACCCATCGCCTTCAACATGCCGCAAGAGGATGTGCTGTTTCAGGGCAAGACCGGCAAACTGGTCACGGGCGACGATCAGGAACGCTCCATCCGTGTCTATTCCCTGAAGAATTACCCGATGGCTTCGTTCCCCGGCATTTTCGACGGGCTGGACCTGCCGGTTGATGTTGTGATTTCGCAATCCTTCCTGCCGATCAGCCGCGCCCAGGCGCAGGAAATGGAACGCCGCAAGTCGGGACAAATGCGCTCGGCAGGCGACAAAGCGAAGTCGCTTGAAGAGGATTTGTCCATTCTGGCGGACGGCATTGCCTCCGGCACCATGTCACTCGGGAAGCACCACCTGTCGATCTGCGTGTTTGGGAACGAGGAAGATCTGAAAACCGCCGAAAAACACATTATCGGTGAAATCCAGATTTCAGGCGGCACAGTGAAGCGCGAAGCGATGTCGGCCCGTGCGGTGTACTTCGCGCAGCATCCCGGCAATTTCGCGTTCCGCGCCCGTGAAGAACTGATCACGGACCAGAACTTTGCAGACATGGTTGCTTTCCACATGCGCCCTAAAGGTTTGGACGCTGGAAAACTGCCCTGGCCGGGGCCATTGGCGACTTTCCCGACGACGCACGGGGACAGCTACGATGTTTCGTTGCACCTTCCCAAGACCAGCAAAGACGCTGAAAACCTGCCCCCCGGCCATACGATCGTTCTGGGGCCGAACGGATCTGGTAAAACTGTGATCGCGATGCTGCTGGCGGCAATGGCGGTGGCACAGGGCGCGCGGATCATTGCTTTTGACAAAGACCGGGCAATGGAAGCTCCGATGCGGGCGCTCGGCGCACAGTACACCCGCGTCCGGGTAGGCGAACCCACTGGCATGAACCCGTTTCAAACGGAGACGGATGAGGCCGGTCAAAGCTGGCTGGCGAATTGGGTCATTGCCTTATTGAGCTATGACGAAAAACTGACCGCAGATCAAAAGGACGAGATAACACGCGCCTGCCAAGCCAACGCGACCCTGCCACCTGCGTTACAGAGTTTCGCTTCATTGATGGACCGGTTCAGAGCCTTTGATGATGGCAAAGACCTCTTCAAACGCGCGAGTGAATGGGCGGGCGACGGGCGGTTGTCATGGATGTTTGGCGAGGGTGGCACAGATCCTTTTGCCTCTGACGATCGGCATCTTGTGTTCGATATTTCCGAGGTTCTGGATGACGAGTTGGTCCGGTTGGCATGGATCAGCTACGTCATGCGCCAGATCGAGCGCCGTTGTGCTGCGAAAGTGCCCACTGTCTTTGTGGTTGATGAAGCCTGGGTGATCGCAGGCAACCCCTACGGCGCAGAAATTCTCAAGAACGCTTACACCACGTATCGGAAGCTGAACGTCATGATGGTGATGATGACGCAGATCCCCGATCACATCCTGTCGTCAGCGGCAAGTAAGTCGATACTGGAAAACACCAGCACACAACTCTTATTCCCCTCTCGATCCGGCAATGAAGCGGATTACCGGGCAATCGGATTGAACAACTCAGAGCTGGGCGCGCTGAGGGCGCACTTTGGCGACCGCGTAATGCTCATGAAGAAAGGTGATGAGAGTGTTTGGCTCGATGTCGATGTCGGCGCTCTCGGCCCGCTTCTCCGTGTTCTGAGCGGATCAGACGGAAATTCGTTCCCTGATCCTGATTGGCGACAAAACCCCAACTTCTGGAAGGAAATCACATGAAAACTCGCCTTGTAATCGCCCTTGTTGTTCTGGCCGCCGTCTCGGCCTGCACCAGCACCTATTCGGGCTATCGTAGCAAATGCGCCTGCGACTTTGAGCACATGACCCCCCCTGAAAACTTGGAGCTTGTCTGATGAATATTTCAAAGAAATTGCGGACAACCTTTGCCGTTTCGGTTCTGGCGGCCCTGCCCGTCATGACGTCGGCCCAAGGTGTTCCGACCATCGACGCCACAGCCATTGCACAGGACGCCGCGAATTCGGCCCGCGAAGTCGCGGAAATGGTCCGCCAATACGAACAGCTGATGCAACAATATGAGAAGCTCGAGCAGCAGCGCGCGATGTTGGAGAGCTCGTTCAAGGCCATTTCTGGTCTGACAGATTTGGACGAGTTCAACAGCCGCAGCTTTTTGAAACTAGCGACTGCTGCTGACACGCTCGGCTACGCACTGGACGCGACCGAAGATACGATCGGCGATCTTCCAGGCGTCGCCGGGCTCGCGATGGAACGCCGATCAATCAGCCTGGGGCTGAACAATGGAATCCTTAAACAATTCAGTACGTCAGACGTGCCAGCCCGGCGCATTCTCTCGGAGCGAGGTGGCGCTGGCTTGATGGCGTCCGCTCTGGGCGAACAGGGCTATGACATGGCGGGCAAACTCTCCGAAGACGCCGAAAAGCTGCGTGGTGAAATCGGTCAGCAAGAAGATCTGAAGGATGCAATCGACTATAACACGGCGGTTCTCCTGAAACTCCTGCAAGTTGAAATTGAAATCTTGCGCGCAACCTCGGCTAATGCTCTGGCCTCGGGCACGGATCTGGCTGCAAACGCTGCCGATCTTTCGACACTCAGCAACTATGTAAGAGGAACCTCACAATGAAACTCCGCTCAACTCTCATCCTGACCATTGCAGCCGCCGCCATTATGTCGGGGGTTGCATCGGCACAGGTGAAGCTGCGCCCATCACCCAAGGTCGATATGCCGTTCGGTGAATATCGTAAGTGCCTTGGGTACTCGGGCGCGCGTGAGTACGGTCGTCAATTCGTCAAAGACGATCAGGCACGCATGGCCGAAGCGGGCCAATCCGCAGACAAGCAGCCTCTTGTGACCAACTGGTCGGTGGTGATCCTGAATGAACAGGTCATCGCTGCGCACGAGGCCACCATCGAGCAATGCAATCTACGCAAATCTGGCGAGACCTTCAGCACCGAATGTCCGTTGGGCGGTTTGAGCCGTGAGGACGCCGCCCGAAAGGTCGGAGCTGACCAAGACGAGTTTTGGACCCAACCGTCCGACAATCTTGGCGCGCTGAAAAAAGAGCAACGGACCCGTCTGGAAGCTCTGCGCCCTGCAATTGAGGAGGCTTGTGGGCCGTGATCCAAGATTTCGTCAGCTCGATTGAGGCTGCGCTTAATTACTTCTCGCAGCAAGCATACAACAGCCTGGCGGCGGATCTAGCATCCGCCCTCTGGGCGATAGCCGCGCTGATCTTCGTGGCAATGCTGATCAACGGTGTGCTTCAAATCCGAGAAATCGGGTTTGGTGGCTATGTCGGCTGGATCATTCGGGCGACGATCATCATTGGTATGGCTTCTAGCTGGAGCTTCTTTCAACCGATTTATCAGGGCATTTCGAGCCTCCCAGACACGATTGCCGGAGAATTGACCGGCACAACAAATGTCTGGGAAGCACTCGATGACATTGCGCTTCAGTGTTTCTTGATGGGCCAGCAGGCTATTGAAAACGCAACCTGGGGTCTGAGCATCACCGGGGCTATTCTCTGGGTTGTTGGTGCTGTCATCGTTGCTTTTGGCACCGGTATGGCGCTGATCGCAAAAGGCGGTCTGGCGGTCCTGCTGGGTCTAGCGCCTGTTTTCATCGCAACGCTGCTCAGCTCGGCAACAGCCAATATCTTCGCAGCCTGGGCGAAAACGACTGTTGGCCTGATCATGGTCATCGTCGTTCTGACGGGCATCGTTTCTCTTATTCAGGCCCTTTTCAGCTCCGAACTGACCGCTGTTGAGGATGTGAACAATATGGAGGCCAGTGGCCGCTTTTTGGCGATCTGCATTGTGTCAATCGTGATGCTTACGCAGATCCCGTCGCTCGCTGGGGGAATGTCGGGTGCAATCGTGGCGGCGTCCTCGGGTCTTGCCGTGGCAACCGGTGCCGTCGCTGCCGCAAGAAGTGCGTTGGGCACTGCCAGCGATGGCGCAAGAGGTACAGTGGCCGGTGGAAAAACCGCAGCAGCGATGGCTTCCGCAGCACGTGATGGGACTGGCGTTCGTGACAGCGCGTCTCGCGCAATGCAAGCGCGTCGGGACATAGCACACAGAGCCCGCAATCAGGATGGGGCAGCTCGCCAGAGCTACTCCGCTGACCGTTATCGGCAGAGCATCCAACAAGCTCGTGCCAACAGATCTTCATAAACCGAGGTTTAGAGCAAATGTCACACGTGACAGATCACGAAAAAGAACTCTTTCTGGGCGCACGCCGCGATGCCTTCAAGTGGCAGGTATTCGGTATGGTCGGAATGGCAATGGGCGTGGTCTCTATGATTGGCTGGGCGCTGCTCCTTCCTTTGAAGGAAATCCGCGCGGTGCCGTTCTCCATTGATCCGGACACGAAACTGCCAGTCCTGCTGACTGAAATGGTCGAAGAACTGGAACCGTCTGAGGCAATGGCGTTCCGTGAAGTCGCAAATTACGTGCGCGACCGGGAAACCTATGATGTCCAGGACAACAACGAGCGCCTGAAATCGGTGCTGCGTCGTTCTGATGAGCTGGCCGAAACATCTTACCGCGAACTGTGGGATGGGTCGAACGACAGCCACCCGGACGAAATCTATACGCCCAAGACAAAGGTGCAGACCGAAATTCTGGGCGTCTCGCCGGTCAACGATGAGACGGTGCAGGTCGAGATCCGCAAGTCCTTGATCGTGCCGAACCAAGCAACTGCCTCAGCCCGCTACGTGGTCACAGTGACCTACGGGTTTGAGGAAAAAATCGTGACGTCGATGGATGAACTTCTCGAAAATCCATTCGGCTTCGTCGTCACCAACTACCGCGTAGACGCAATGGGAGACATCTGATGAAGCGTAGGTTCAAAACACACACCGCCATCGCCGCAGCAGTCTTGGCATTCTCTACGCCGCTGCTCGCTGAAATCACACCGACGCCAGACGGAAAGAATGCGGATCATCGCATCACGCATTTCCATTACGTCGAGAACCAAGTGTACCGCATCCCTGTAGGTGAACGCCTGATTACCTATGTTCACTTTCCGCAAGGCGAAACCGTCCGCAGCATTGGTGCGGGCGATACTGAAAGTTTTCAGATCACCCGCCTGCAGGAAGGTCGCGTTATTGCGTTCAAGCCAGAAATCCTGAACTCGGATTCAAACCTGACCGTCCTGACCAATCGCGGGACATACAACTTCTATCTGGTTCCGGCCGAGAGCGCCGCCGAACGCAAACGTGTTCCATTTCGGGTCACGTTTTATTCGAACAACAAAGGCGGAACCACGACGCGCCGTGGCACGGTGGCGCGCAGCGAGCCGAAACCGACAGGCCGGTTTGTGAACCAAAACTACTCGCGCTCGGGCAAAGCTGACTTCGCGCCCACCGCCGTGTGGGATGATGGCGTTCACACCTATATGCAGATCCCGGAGGATGCGGAGTTGCCGGGAATCTTCCGTGTCCTGCCTGACGGCCGCGAGCTGATGGTGAACACCACAGTCAAAGAGCGCGGCATTATCCAGGTGCAGGGCCTTTCAGATCTTTGGACTCTTCGCATCGAGGACACTTCGATCTGTGTTCGAAACGATGGCGACGCGTTTCAGCAGGCCAGTGTGAGCGGTCGGCCCGTCACTTCACAGACAGTTAAACCGGGGGGCAGCAAATAATGAACCGCGATCAAACAATTGCGGCACGGGCGGCGGCTGAACAGCCGTCGCAACGTGTCCGGAAGAAGTTCGACCCTAAGAAGCTGATTACCGTTGCAGTAGCAGGAGCGGTGTTCCTGGGCTTTGTGTGGTTTGTACTGGGCGACGAAAGCAAAAGCGGGAACACGGGTGTCCGCGTTGACGCTTTGCAACAAGGTGGCGGCGAGCGATACGGGCTTTTGACTGTACGAGGGCCAGAGGTCGATGAACCCGAACCCGAAGCTCTGCCAGAGACAATTGCGGTAGCAACACCGGCAGCAGTGCCACAGGTCGATTCCGAAGGGCTGAAACAAGCCTTGAAAACTATCGAGCAACAGAACGGTCGGATTTCTGAGCTGCAAGACGAGCTGACGGACGCCAAAGTTTCGCTGTCAGAAAAAGACGGTGAAATCGCAACGCTGAACCTGACAAATGAACGCCTTCAAGTCAGATATGATGAGCGAGAGAAGAAGTTCCAGACGGAACTTACCCAGGCCATCGCAGACGCGGAGGCCCGGGCACTTGCCAGTGTAAGCCACCTTCAGGCGCAAGGTCTGACCGATGACGAGCGGCGCAGACTCGAAGAACTGAAGAAGATGCGTCAGCGCCAAAATCAGTCAGACGGCATCGTGTTCGACGAAAACCCATACGGCAGAAACTGATGGAACTGACGATGAACAGAACAGCAATCACCCTCGCCCTGGTCACGTTGGCGTCAAGCGCGATGGCACAGGAAGCACCCGGTCAAAACTACGAGCCGATTAACAGCGGATCGCAGCCGGTCATTTTCCAACCCTTCCCCGCTGCGCCACAGCCGGTTCAAGTCCAGCCAGATGACACCCGCCTGCCTGAAGAACAGCGCGGCTATCAGGAAAACCCGAACACGACATGGCAAAACAACTTGGTCGAAGAATATCCGCCCATCGTGGGGGCCTCGATCATTGACGATCCGTCGCGCACCTTAACGCAAGGCACGGTTTTGTCGGCTGTGTTCGGTGGCGCGGTCAGCTCGGAACTGCCCGGTAGCGTCGTGGCGACGATCACACGTGGCGTCTACTCGATGGACGGCACTCGTTTGCTTCTGCCGCGCGGGTCGAAGCTCTATGGCGAGTATCGAGCGGATACGACATTGGCACAAACGCGCATCATGATCGTTTGGAGCCGTGTCATCACGCCTGACGGCCTGTCCGCTCAGATCGGATCGGCTGGTACGGACGGTCAGGGCCGGACAGGTGCGACCGGCAGGGTGAACACACACTTTGGGAAGCGGTTCGGAACTGCTGCGCTGTTGTCCATCATCGGCATTGCGCCTGTCGCGCTGGTGTCTGACAACGATAGCAACAACTCGGTTCGCACTGATCTGGCAACGCAGGTGGGTTCAAACCTGCAGAACGCCACGGCAGCGGCGCTTGATGAATATCTGCGCATCACTCCGACAATCTTTGTCGATCAGGGCAGTCGCATCAACGCCATCCTGCAGCGCGACGTTGTGTTCGATAGCTTCTGAGCGCGAGACATCGAAATGACCGCTTCAGCGGTCTTTCCGGCCGCTGCCAGCATGATCGAGTGCGGTAGCGGCCTTTTTTGACGCCAATAACAAGGACAAGAACATGAGCGGGCGGAACGGGAATAGCCTTCTGGAATATTATACAGGCAAGATCGAGCATCTGTTGCACGATGAAAGCCTGAGCGAAATTTCTGTGAATCCTGACGGATCGGTCTGGGTCGAAGAAATGGGCACAACGCACATGACCAGGACAGACATCACTCTAAACAGAGATGATGTAGAAAACATCGGGCGCTGCGTGGCCGGTTTCAGCGATGTGACATTCGGAGAAAAGAAGCCGATTGCGACGGCCAACGTGCCGACACAGCAGGGTAAAGCGCGGGTGCAGGTTGTGATTCCGCCAGCAACAACCGGCGTGGGGTCCGTGGCGATCCGCCTGCTCCGCGTGAAAACCGTCGATCTGGGCGCGTTCAGCTTCGCCAGCAAAGAGGCGGCGTTGGCAGAGAACAACGATCACAGCGCGCTTGAAAAGGCTCGGGCTGCTCTCGCTGCCGGAACAATGAACTTTGACGAGCTGGCCGACCTTGCGATGCTAAGCAAATGGAACGTGATCATTGCCGGTGGCACCTCGTCTGGCAAAACCACTGTTCTCAATGCAATGCTGAAGCGCGTCGATCCTGGCGAACGGATCGTGACGATTGAAGAAGTGGCCGAGCTGGACATCGAGCAACCCAATTCTGTCGATCTGCTTGCTGACCGTTCAGAAGAAGATGGCCCTCGATCACCAACAAAGCTGCTGGAATCGGCGCTGAGGTTACGGCCTGACCGCCTCGTCTGCGGTGAAATTCGGGGCGACGACGCAAATATGTTCCTGGAACTGGTGAACACCGGCCACGATGGTTCTGTCTGTACCATGCACGCCAACTCGCCCGTTGATGCCATTGGACGTATGAGCAAGATGGTGCGTCGCGGATCTCCGACCGTTCAAAAGTCAGAAGTGGTCGATGACATCCGGGCCACCATTCACATGATCGTTCACATGAAGAAAATCGGGGACGAACGGAAGGTCAACGGAGTGATCTTCCCACCCCTGATGGCCGCTGATCAACTTATCTGAAGGAGAAATAGAATGAAAAAATTTGAGTATCGTAATGTCTTGATGCGGGTAGAGGAAAATGCAGGCGAGAAGTTTGCGAAGCTCGGGCAAGACAGTTGGGAAATGGTCGGCGTCGTACCTGCCGAGTTTGGCATCGTGTGCTTCTTCAAACGCGAGCTGACCGATGGCTGAGTTTCAGGATCTACCCAAAGGCAAGAAGGTAGCGATAGCCGGTTCTATGGGCTTTATCGCTACCTCGGCTTGCGCGGTGTTGGTGGTCGGGCTGGCTCTCGAATACATCAACACCAGAGGCTTTCGCGGGCTGGACATCTGGGCGATCCCAGAGAAGTTCATGGCACAGCCTGCAGAAACGCAGCAGATAATGGGTCTGGTGGCGGTGGTCGCGGTGGGGGTTTTGACCTTTGCATTCGTGGCGGCTGCGCTGCGTGGTCCCTCAACGAAATACGGTGATGCAACCTTTGCAAAGGCCCCTCAACTCGTCCAGGAGGGCTATGCTTCGGTGCTGAAGCTCAAAGACAAACTGGATAGTGAAATCGTGTTTGCCAAATTTGGTCAGCCCAAAGACAAAAACGCGATCTACTATAAACCCGGCCCCGGTGTCCAAAAGCCACACGCGATGTTCATTGCCCCTTCTGGTTCGGGTAAAACCAGCGGCTTCGTGATCCCGAACGTCCTGCGTTTCAATGGTTCTTGCGTCGTCCTGGACATCAAGGGCGAGATTTTCCAGACCACGGGTGCACGTCGGGCAGCAATGGGCGATGAGGTTTTTGTGTTCGATCCCGAGAACCCAGACAAAAGCCACAGCTACAACCCTCTGCGCCGCGCAGCACGTGCCGACAATCTGGACCGGCGATGGGAAGAAGTGATTCAGGTTGCAACGCAGATGTTCGACACGCCCAGCTCGTCCGCCCAAGGCTTTATGGGTGGCGTTGAAGGCATGTTTTGCGCGATGGCGATGTTGGCGATCAAAAGGAAGCGGCCATACATTTCCGAAGTCCTGCGCCTGGTCAAAACAACCAAGCAAAAGGACTACGAGAAAATGGCTGAAGAAGTTGGATATGCGCGAGCTGCAGATGAGTTTCTGAATCTTGCAGCCGAAGAATCCAAAATCTTGCGGTCAACGATTTCGGTTATGAACAACTCCGGCCTGCAGCTCTGGCGCAACCCATCTGTGGCAAGAGCCACGCAGGGCAATGACATCAGCTTTGAGGATCTGCGTCGGCGCCCCACCTCGATCTACTTTTCTGTGCCAGGGAAAAAGGTCAAAGAGTTCCGGACGCTCATTCGCCTGTTCTTCCTCGATCTGGTGAACACCATCGAAACTGTTGAGCCGGGCGAAGATGAGCCGTTCAAGGTTTTGATGCTGCTCGATGAGTTCCAACGCCTCGGCCATCTTGAGCGTGTCGTTGAAGCCTATGACACCATGCGATCGTTCGGGGGCAGGCTCGTGGTGATTTCGCAAACACTGTCGCGCCTACAGGACATTTATGGGCACGAGGGTGTGCGGGCGATGCTGGCAAACGCTGGAACCCAGATGTTTGCCGCCTCAGAGGATTCCGAAGTACGCGAACATGTGTCCAGGTCCATCGGGGACAAAACGGTCATGAGCAAGTCGAAGTCTCGAGCACTCGGCAAGATGGAAATGGGCAGCATATCAGAGCGTGAAGAAGGCATTCGGCTGCTCCGGCCAGAGCACGTTGGTCGTCTGCCGGAAAACGAGGTTGTGCTGATCCGCGAAGGCAAGATGCCCGTGATTGCGAACAAGATTCGATATTTCGAAGATCCTTATTTCATGCAGTTCCTTGGTGGCGACACGCCAAAGATCAAAGGGACACACCTGGATCTTGCTGAAGAGCAGGCAGAGGACACGGCAAAGGCACTGGCTGATGCGAAACCGGCGCCTGCCCCGGTGAAAGAGGTTTCGGAAAAAGATCAGGAACTTCGGGCAGCTTTTGATGCGCAGCGCGCCGTTGCAAAACGAAAAAGCCGGTCCGCAAAAGACATGGCGATGGAGAAAATGAGAGCCAAACGGCCTGAAAGTAGCGCCTCCGCTTGACGGGGGTGCTGTATTGCAAAATCCCAGAGGTTCGAGCGCCGGAATCTCGAACAATCGAGCATACAATCTTATTGCGAATGCGCGCGCAACGCCCAAGCTGTTTGAACAAGCGGTCGTTCGTGTCGCGCGCGGCGAAGCAAACCGATGAGCCCAACTCGGACCAAGGAAGTTCTCGCTGCGCGTGCTCGCAGCACGAAAATCGCCGCGACCGCATCATTTTTCAACGCCGCTGTGCGGCGTAAAGAGTGGCCATTCATTCGGGATGCAACGAGATTGTATGCGGCAATCTAAAGGCTGCGGCCAAACCTGTCCTATCAATTCATAAACCTAATACCCGAACTAAGGCTGAGAGCCGACCTACATCGCGAGGTATTTTGATGCTCCTTATCTTACTTGAAGTTGGCGCATAAGGACCTCAAGCATCTTTTGTGCCTCAGATGCATCAAGCCGACCGTGCCGCAACAAAAACTCTGCGACATCTCTATCTGTGTACCGCCCTGTAAGTACGTCATCGCGCAAGGTTAGCTTTTGGCGCGCAAATTCGGCGGCGTTATCGTGGCAAATAATGCATTTTTCTTTGAATAGACGGCCAGATTGTTGGATGAACTCGAACTGCTGTATGAGCACATTGACTTCTTCGTCTGACAACTTGCCGTGTCCTGCCTTCAGATAGTCAATGACGGGGCGACCAGAAGCTTTTCCGACAATGCCACTTTCAGACACAATCAATTTTTCGGAGACAAAATCTCCTGCATGCGGCAGGTGACAAGACGCACAGCTTTCTTCGTAGATCAGATGTGGATTCGACTGCTGGGCAGTCGAGGAAATTGCCCAAATTCCAAGACCGATTGCTATGCCAATTTGGACAAACCGGTTCATGTTCCAAGCGTCCGAGTAGTGCGAAAGACAATCCATTGTCAGAATAGGCGAATTTGAAGTGTCGATCCTTGACAAGTGTCAACTTGTAAGCAGGCTGGCGCTTTCTCGGTAGGTTTGGGCTCGGAGCGGCCTAATGCGTCTGCGGCGTTTCTCAACGAACAGGCAATCGGGTAACGGCCATTCAAACCGACGGTAAAATTCAGGCGTCGGCGCGGTGCTGATGTCTGGGCCTGGCGGGAGGATTGGAGGGCGCACTATGCCAAGAGTCCAACTTCCCGCTGTCACCTCGAAACGAAGAACCTGGAACAAGGGCCGGATCATTGGCCAGAAACGACCGCTGTTGCCGAAACAGGTCTGGGCGATCCGAGCGCGGCTCGAATTGGCGGGCAACCTGCGCAATCTTACATTGTTCAATGTGGCGATTGATAGCAAGCTTCGTGGATGCGCTTTGGTGAAACTAGCCGTCATCGACTTGGTGAGGGATGATCGCATTCGCGAAAGGGTGTTCGTAATCCAGGGCAAAACCAAGCGGCCCGTTCAGTTTAAATTCTCTGAAAACACGCGTGATACAATTGCCGCGTGGATCAAATCGCCGGAAATGGTAGGCTGCCGTTTCATATTTCCGAGCCGGTTTCATGACCGCCCGCATATCTCGACCCGCCAGTATGGCCGACTTGTGCGGGATTGGGTGGCCGCGATTGGGCTGGAACCGTGTGGATACGGCACCCATTCGTTGCGCCGGACCAAGGCGGCAGAAATTTACCGGAAAACGGGAAATCGCAGAGCGGTTCAATTGCTGCTTGGACACACAAAGGTCGACAGCACTGTCCGATACCTCGGCGTCGAACTTAAAGACGCCCTGAGTATCGCCGAACAAATCGACATCTGAACTATGTTGGCGGGCGGCACATGCCGTTCGCCAATCCAGATCGGACCTATGGGCGCGGCGCAGCAGTGTTACGGATAGAGCCCAAACTACCCAGATATCGCACTGCGGCGAATGTCCTGTTCTCAAACCGCAGCCAGATGTGCCCCGCTTCTAGTCCGTGACAACGACCGCTATGCTGTTCGATATCGGAGGGAAGCGGTGTGACGCATCTTCAGAAACCCGTAACGGCTGATCGTTCAGTTGTAGAGCGCGCGCAAGGACGGCTGACGCGTCGCAACGAGGACAGATTTGCCGAGGCAGAGCAACAGGGTCTTTTGCTGGCCGCGAAGGTTCGAACCACAGCACTTTGTATTGTTTTGATCTGGGTTGCGATAGACACACAAAACCGCGGTACCAGCTTTCTCTACGATATTTCTCAGGTTGCAGTATTCGCGGTGCTTGGAATCTTGCAGTACTTTTCAGCCAAGCATAGCGCGAATGCCAGTGTAATGAACTATGTCTTCGTTGCCATCGACTGTGCTTTGCTGGCTTTCATCTCCAGCACTCCAAACCCTTTCGCTGAGTACGATTTACCACCCGCGATCCTGATGAATGGAAGCCAGTTCACCTATTTCTATCTCTTCCTGATGCAGGCAGCATTCAGCTTTCGTCCAAGTCTGGTTCTTTGGTGCGGCTTTTGCATCGTTACAGCGCGCACAGGAATGCTGGTTTGGTTTGTGAACCAACCTGGCGCCTATACCAACCTCGATCTTAGTGAGCGCACTGTGGAGGACTTTTTGATGGCGCGCTCTGATCCAAATTTCATCTTTCTGGGATTTTGGGCTCAAGAGATCATCGTTTGCTTACTTGTTACTGCTGGCCTTGCGGCCTTGGTGCGTCGCTCTCGTTGGCTCGTAGAAAGCCGAATTCGTACGGAACGGTCACGCTCCAACCTTGCACGCTACTTTTCACCAAACGTTGTGGACCGTCTCAGTAGTGCTGAGGACAGCTTTGGCGAGGCGCGTGAACAAAACGTCGCCGTCATGTTTGTTGACATCATCGGGTTTACCACCATGTGCGAGAACGACGCCCCTGGCGATGTCGTTGATTTCTTGCGCGGGTATCATGACAGGTTGGGCAAGGCAGTTTTCGAGAACGGAGGTACACTGGACAAATACCTTGGCGACGGGTTGATGGCGAGTTTCGGGACACCAGAACCCAGTGAGAACGACGCCAGTAACGCACTTCAATGCGCCTTTGACATGCTTGAGGCATTGAGCAACTGGAATCGTGACAGGAATGGCGAAGGGCTTCCTCCGGTACGCATTGGGATTGGCATCCACTTCGGTCCCGTTATCTCAGGTGACATCGGAAACCGACGCCGTCTTGAATACAGTGTCATCGGCGATACCGTGAACGTCGCAAGCAGGCTTGAGCAGCTGTCCCGGAAACTAAAAGCCTCTTTGGTGGTTAGCGATTTGTTGATCGAGGCAATAAATCCGACGGACAAGATCGGGCACTCTTTAATCAAAAGATTGGTTCCTGCCGGAGTGCAAGATTTGAGAGGAAGACGCGGAAAGATCGGGGTTTGGACCTACACACCGAAATAGTAAGTGTTTGCGCATGGCTTTGCCATTCCCCTGAATTCAACTTTCGCAATCCATTCAGTCGGACCCGCTCATTGAGCCTATCAGCGCCTTCCATTTCCATACGGTCATGCAGCGTGTGATGATCGTAAAATAACTCGGGTCTGGAAAGTCGACTCATCCACGACGCTTAATCGACGTGCGGCACTTACCACAAACCGACTCAGCGGATAACGTGGACAGAACAATTGGCGTGGTGAACGACCCGGTTCGCAGTTGACCCAATAAAAATGTTCTCGATTCCTGGCTTGTGTGAGGCCAGCACTATGCAATCAATGTCATTTTCATCTGCAAAATCAACGATCGCTCGACCAGCGCTCCCCGAGATAAGCCGCGGTGTCGCGCCCGGTAACTCCGCAGCATTCCTATGTAAGCCTTCCTGAAGTTCTTTTCGAGTATTTGCCAGAACTTCCTCGGGTATCTGAGATGCCACATATGCAGGGATCGGTTCCTGTACATGAAGCACTGTGAATTCCGCATCGGCATTCGCCAACAAACGAGCAGCTTCAAATGAGGCCTGTGTATCGTGATCTTTGTCCAGTGCGACTGGTACCAGAATGTTTTTATACATATTAGCTACCTTCCATTGCTCCAGCTACGATCATTCCGGCCTCCGCAGTGATACGGCACTCTAAACCGGTTCGGATTTCGAAGACTTACCCGCTTTCTTTGCTGTGCTTGCAACATCATCTATTGTCTTTTCCGCAGCTTCGGCTTCGGTTTCCGCTGCATAGGCTGCACATCGGGCAACTGTTTCGAACCATTCCTGAGCGTCAGCCACTAGGCGTTCGGCTGAATGCTTCTGCCACTCTGCTATGGTTTGCAGTGCTTTCGCCGGATCAGTCGGGTCTGCGGCAGACGCCGAACGCGCAGCTTCCAGCGCGGTTCGAACAGCCTCGTGACGCCTCTCAAACCAATGTTGAGCAAAGGCCTCTACCTCTTTAAGTGATTTTTCCTGCGTGTCCCAGAATTGCTCAAGCTGAGCGCCTAAAAACGGATTGGCCGTGGTAGTCGGCTGCATCTGCTTGAAAACATCGACAAGTGGGTTGGAGTAACTTGATTTTGGCTTCTCTTCAGGCATTGGAGATTCCTCCTCATCTTCCAAATGCTGAATGTTACCAAATCTCGCAAAAAATAACCTTAATTTAGATCAACCGGTGTCACCAAACGTAGGCAGTGGTGCTCTACAATCTAATGGCGGCATTTGTACCAACCTACTCGATTTGAATAGACTCCAAATAATAAATTACATTTGCCAACGGCACACCTGCGAACATCGGCTGGCCGTCAGGCATGGTCAGCGCAACTTTTTGATCCGAATCCAAAGCTGGTCCAAAAATGGACATTTCTCCGCCATGCGCGAGCAATGGTGCGCGACCATCAATTTGACGCGCCACCGCCTCAATCGGAAAAACGCCGTCGTTTTGGGCCGCGAGCCTCGTCAGATCAGGTGTCCTTATTGCCAGCATCTCCGCCATTGGACCATCTCCTGTGGCCTCGAAACCATGGCATTGCCAACAATAAGTTCTGTAGAGATCGTGCCCATTTTGAAGGTCTATTTCCTGCGCCAGTGCAGCACTTGCAGCAAATATTGACAAAAGAAGTGCGCGACAAACTAGCATCTGTTCCTACTCAAAAGTCAGCATTTCGAGTTGAAAATACGGATATCGAATGAACGCTACATTGATCTCGCTCATATTCAGCCTTTGAGTACCATCTGGAAAAACCATCACGAAGGGACGGTCGCTTCAGTCGGTTCCGCCTCGCTGATCGGGTCTTAGCGCCTAATGATATAGATCAATGCCAAATGAAGCATTACATGGCAAAGTATGAATGTTTCAGCAGAAGTTCGGCATGAGTGGTGACGAGCCCCTGATATATGATCGGGGCGCTTGTTTGCGGCGCAGCTTCGGTACCCAGGCAATTGTCCATCAAGGAGTGAGGTCAATGCATACAGTTGATCCACCGACACCTAGACTCCGGCGCGCGCTTACCACCCCGTTGCTTGCATTATATGGGCTTGGTGTCACCGTCGGCGCGGGAATTTACGTGCTTGTCGGCGCCACCGCCGATATCGCGGGCCCATATGCTGCGTTTTCGTTTCTTGTTGCAGCGCTCGTCGTGTCGCTGACGGCTTTGTCGTACGCCGAACTCGCGACACGCTATCCCGTAAGCGCGGGAGAGGCGGCATATGTCGAAGCGGGATTTCAAAGGGGCTGGATGGCGGTTCTAATCGGTCTTGCCGTTGCTGCGTCTGGGATAATTTCAGCTTCCGCTGTTGCGATTGGGGCGGCCTCATACCTTCACACCCTGACGGGGCTTGGCACCGCATTGCTTACGATCGGTGTTGTGTCGGTCATGGGGCTGATTGCACTCTGGGGCATTACACAATCGGTATTTGTGGCAGCCGTGATCACGATCATCGAGATTGCGGGGCTTCTTTTTGTGATTGGCTGGGGCATGTCCGTGCAGGAACCGCAAGGCCATGAAATCCGTGAGATGATTCCGGGACTCGAGCTCAGTACCTGGCGCGGTATTTTTGCAGCATCTTTGCTGGCCTTTTTTGCCTTTGTCGGGTTTGAGGACATGGCAAACGTCGCCGAAGAGGTAAAAGATCCAACCCACACAATTCCAAAGGCTATCCTTTTGACGCTCGTTCTGGCGACGGGTCTGTATCTGGCGACCTCGGTTACGGTCCTGCTTGTTGTTCCTATCGATACCTTGTCGAACTCGGCCGCCCCACTCACGCTGGTTTTCTTCGACGCACCCGAAGTAATCAAACAAGGGTTCGCCGCAGTCGCGGTTGTTGCGACAGTCAATGGCGTCCTGATCCAGATGATTATGGCGTCGCGAGTGATCTATGGTCTTGCCGACCGGGATCATCTGCCGAAAATACTGGCGACTGTCCCGCAGGTAACCCAGACACCGGTCGTCGCAACCCTGTTGGTAGTTGCGATAATCCTTCTGCTGATGCAAACTTTGCCAATCGGCATACTGGCGGAACGCACATCCCAGATCGTTTTGGGAGTGTTTGTTTTGGTCAACATCTCGCTGATATTGCTGAAGTCCCGGCCAGGGTCAACTCGGGAACATTTCCGCGTACCGCTTGTTGTACCAATCCTTGGGGTGCTGACCAGCGCCCTGCTTTTTGGTGCCGGATTTCTCTGAGAGGAAAACCGACAGCACAGGGTCACCAGAACGGGGTCCGACTGACGCATGAACACTGACCGACAAACACTTGGAAGGCGGATCTCTGACTGGTGGCACCGAACCTTTGTTGATTTGGTCGCACAATTGCAATGGTCTTACCTGCCACCATTGATGGTTTACTTTGCGGCCGGAGTTTCGGGACTAACATCTGTCGTTGGTGCGTTTTTTCTTAAGGACTATCTGAATATATCCGCCGCTTTTGTTGCGGGATTGGCATTCTGGGCCGGGTTGCCGTGGATTCTAAAAATGCCGCTGGGTCATCTGGTTGATCTGTTCTGGCGCTGGAAATCCCTGCTGATTGTCGTTGGCGCATCCCTTATCACGGCGTCATTGCTCATCATGTACAGGCTTGTGGCTGCGCCTGACCGAATGGCCGGCATTATGCCACTAGAGGATTGGTACGTCGTTGCCTTGATATTGGCTCCTTCAGGTTATGCCATTCAGGATGTCGTTGCTGACGCCATGACAGTCGAAGCGGTGCCGCAATCGGACCGAGACGGACGCGCGTTTACGCCGGAAGAAGTTCGTGCCCGGCACACCACAATGCAGACCCTCGGCAGGATTGCGATCATATCCGGGCTTGCAGGGGTCGCAGCGGTTAACATCTGGATTTTTTCGGGGGCAGAAGATCTGGAGCAAGGCGATCGTTTGGTTCTCTACGGTCAGGTCTATCTCGTCGCTCTGATTATCCCCTTGCTTTCGATCAGCGGAGTGGCTCTTCACGCTCTGATACAGCGTCGCCTCGTTCGTCGAGGACACCTTCCGCACAGACCCGATCAAACCACCGAAGTCAGGTGGCCGATACTGATGGGCGGACTTGCGTTTGTTGTTCTCAGCATAGCGTTGGGAACCGCAAATTTTGCCTTTGCGCAGGAAACCGTTTTTGTGGTGTCGCTCACGGTCATTCTCTATCTCATGTCGCGGTTGTTGAAAGAACTGAAGCCGAAACAGGCCAAAGTTCTGGCAGGGACTGCGACGATCATTTTCGTTTTCCGTGCAGTACCCCTCCCGGGACCCGGGTTGACCTGGTTCGAAATCGACGAGCTTGGGTTCGACGAACAGTTTCTGGCCATTCTTGCGCTTCTGACCTCACTGCTTGCGCTTGTTGGCCTGATCATCCTCAGGCCATTTATGGCCAGCCGTTCCATCGCGCAGGTTGTTGTGCTGCTCACGATTGCTGCCGGAATGCTGGCCCTGCCAAATCTTGCTTTGTACTACGGGGTGCATGAATGGACGTCCCTGCATACTGGCGGGGTGGTGGATGCAAGATTCATTGCCATTCTCGACACGGCCGTCGAGTCACCGCTGGGCCAGATCGCAATGGTGCCAATGCTGGCATGGATTGCACGTAATGCGCCAACTTATCTGAAGGCCACCTTTTTTGCGGTCATGGCGTCGTTCACCAACATGGCATTGTCGGCAAGCAGCCTTGGAACAAAATATCTGAACCAGCTGTTCGTCGTTACCCGCGCGGTGACCGATCCCAGGACGGGTGCTGTCACCTCCGTCGCCGACTACAGCCAGTTGGGGAGCTTGCTGATTACCGTGGGCTTGATCTCTGTCATCGTTCCACTGGCTGTGATTTTTCTTGTGCAAAACTCGCCTTATCAGACGCGCGATTGAATATGCGGATCAGTCGCTTTCATCAAGCAGTGCCTTGAGGTGCGACACTGGAACCCCAATGTTGGAGCCGCCAAATTCGGGTAAGATCGCGGCATTGATAGCAACCACCTCGCCGTTTCGGTTCAAGGCGGGCCCGCCGCTTCCACCGGTTGTGGTTTCAGCATCATAAACGACCGCACCGGGACTGGTCTGGGCGACGATCCCCCGGCTGGCCAGAGGTCTGATCTTGTTCTGCTCTGAAAGGTGTTTTGCAATCATCCAGAAATCGACGGCGCCATCGCTCTCCAGCGTTGTCAGAAAATCCGGCCCGGCCTGCACAATCAAGGCCTTTAGGCCAGTTGGAAATCCAAGCAGGAAAACTTCTTCACCTGCACGCGGCGGGTCAGGTGCCAGTGTAAGCCCAAGCCCTTGAACACGGTTCGCATCAACGGACAGAAGCGCCAGATCGGCCGTTTTGCTTGCCCTAAGCAATACCGCTTCCATTGGCTCGGATTGTTCTGGCAGATAAGCCAGCAGACTAAGTATCTCGGCTTCAAGCCCTGCTGCCTTCAGGGCCTGTGCCCGATCCCCGGTCGTCCAGGGCAAGGCGACATGACGGTTGGTCACTAACAGAGAGGTGTCCTGCAAAAGAAACCCGGTCCCGGTGAACTGAAACTCTGCCGGCGCGCCTGCTGCATCCGGTTCAATCCACGGTTTCCCGAATGGAGTTTTTAGTTTCTCCCCGTCCGGGCCAAGCACATGCCGCAGCAATTTGCCGCTTTCGGTTTGACGCAATCCGTAGGCCCCTTGGATAAAGGCAATGGATCGCGTCGAGCCCGTTATTACCCGCCTGGATGCACCAGCACGCTCTTCCAATGTCCCAAGGCGCTGTTCGGTGGAAAGCACCTGGTTGTCAAACGCGTCTCTGAGCGCGACCAGATCATCCGCCGTCAATGCATCTTCTCGCGTCTGCGCAAGCATGACAGCAACCGCCTCGATCTTGAGAGATTCCTGTTTCAGACTGTCCGCCAGCTTCTGATCGTTCTGAAAAAGCAAATAGCCAAAGACTGTAATCAGTAGAAGTAGACCGATAACGGTAACCCGGAACAAAACCGTGGTTTGTGATGTCAGCCGACGCCCGCCTTCGCGCAGCGCACTGGACATTTTGCTGGCGAAGGGTCGTCGGCTAGAGCGCGCATACACATAAGCGTCACTTATTATGTCTTCGACCGTGTGATGTGCAGGGAATGAGTAGTCACACATCCTGTAGCGCGACATGGGACCCTCTTCACCAAACTCGATCATGTCGCCATGCCTAAGAGTTACCGAAGCAGTCTTTTGACCATTGACCCAGATTTCCCGGCCGGGCAGCGCGTTTAGCGTGTAACCGCCTTGCGACCATTGAAAGGTCGCCACATCTTCGTCATGTGGGGGTACATCCTCTTTCCGCCTTATCTTCAGGATCCGGTCTTGACCTAGTGAAGCGGACAAAGCGGTGCCGACAAGCCAGGTTACGGTTCCGCGAGACGGACCGGTCAAGCTCTCCAAGAATGCACGGACATCGCTCGTTTCACCGTCCATGTCGCTTCCGTCCGGCGTCCGCATGGTTCATCTCAGTTCCTTAGCGCTTTGGGCACATTATCATGCGCAGCGGTGAAACCGCCATGGTTGGCAATAATGTGCGCATTCAGAAAAACGTTGAGCTTCCATATGCTGCCCCGATCACGATGATTGCGCGTATACCGTCGATGCGCCTATTTCGATGAGACCTTGATCTTTCGGCTGGGATCCTGGGGTTCGGTTTTTGGCATGGTGATGTGCAGGACACCTTTGTCGAACGCAGCGGAAATCTCCTCGATATCGACTGCATCCGGCAGCGTCATTGTCCGGGTGAAACTGCCATAGCTTCTCTCGCTAACGCGCAGATCGCCCGTGTCATCATGTGTGACATTCTTCTGGCCTCGCAGGGTCAATCTGCGGTCTTTGATTTCGACTTCGACGTCGTCTTCTTCGAGACCCGGCAATTCAGCCGTGAGATTTATCGCTGTATCCGTCTCGTGGATGTCAATCGCCGGCGAAATCGCACCCGTCATGTCCAACGACGGGAAGCCCGTGCGTTGCGCGGCTGTTTCCAGCGGCAGGAATGGCGCTGTGCCCCCGAAAAAGCGCGACATCATGGATTCCATTTCGCGTCGAAAATTATCAGAGAGCGGATGTGTTCCAGCAAATAGTTGTGGAGTTTTTTTGTCTTCAAGCATTTTCTGATCCTCCTCCTTTGGTGCGATTGGGGGGAGGCGGCATTATGGCAAAAAATGCATCTAATTGCCTTGATCTTGCGCAACCAAGCGTCCTCGGTATCGCGTCAAGAGACATCCCGGCCGTATCGGCATTCTGAATGAAACAAGGCGTATTACCGGTCATACGTCTAGGCCAAGGGGCAAACTGATCTGACTCTATTGCGCCAACGAGCGTCTGAAAAGCACTAGGCTTGACACCAGAAGGATTGCGCCCAGTAACGCCATCCATAGGAACTCTGGCCATACCGTTTCAATCCCAGCACCCTTGAAGATGATGGATTGACTGGCGGACATATAGTGGCGGGACGGAAGGATCGATGTTCCGAACTGAAGCCAGTCGGGCTGACCCTCGATCGGTGTCTCTCCTCCTGACAGCATCAGCATTGGAAGGACTGTCAGCATTACCAAAAGCGCGAACTGCGCCATTGAGCGCGCAATCGTTGCAAGAAATACCCCAAGTGCGGTTGCCGTGAAGAGAAACAGGGCGGTGCCAACTAAAAACAACACCTTCGACCCCGCGATGCTGATCCCCAGGAAACCTTGCATAACAAAGGTCAGCGATAAAGCGGTCGCGACAAGAACCACCACTGCGTTTGCCCAAATCTTGGCCATCGCAATGTCAAGCGGGGTAAGCGGCATCGCAAGCAGGTGTTCAATTGTGCCATGTTCACGCTCGCGGATCATTGCAGCACCGGTGAGGATCGTAGTCAGCCACATGATCTGGCCGATGAGCGCCACGATGCCGGCAAAACGAACAGTATCACGGTTGGGATTGAACGCACTGCGCATGATGATATCGACAGGCAATGTCTCTATCAGGTCCGCACCGATGGCAAAGCGACGGATCTCGGCGCTGAGGATATTGATGATATAGTTTGCACCAATCCCGGCCTGTTCCATCGCCGTCGCATCAATCAGAACCTGGATTTCAGGTGAGCTCCCGGCGCGAACATCTTTCTCGAACCCTGGTGGCACCGCGACCACAAACAGGAAATGCCCGGCATCCATCTTTTCGGCTCCGGTACCCGGTGCGATCTGGACAACGGGTTGAAACTCCGGAGGGAAGAACGCCGTAGCAAGAGACCGTGAAAGGGGCGAGCCATCCTCATCGGCAAATGCAATGGAGGCATTGTTGACCGAGTTCGAAACCCCCGTCGCCTCCATCACGGGTGCCAGCGTGAATGACCAGACCAGCAGCGCCATCATCACCCAGTCACGCCGAAGGCTCATCATTTCTTTCAGGCCAAGCCAGAAGATACAGGACAAACGTTGCATTCACTTCTCCTGCGCTCGAAGCAAAAGGGCCGCGATCAGCGTCAGCACCGGCCCGAAACAGGCCAGGGCGAGAAGATCGGGGGCAAGCGCATCCCAGCCCAGCCCTTTGGTGAAGGCACCGACATTCAGATGCAGGAAATAAGATGACGGCCAGAGCGATCCGATTGTCTGCGCACCGCCTTCAAGCGTTGAAACCGGCTGCAGTAGGCCCGAGAACTGAATGGTCGGTACGACCGAGGCGATCGCGGTGGCGAAGGTGGCAGCCACCTGACTTGAGGTCATGGTCGCAATGAGCAGCCCATAAGATGTGGTCGCCCAGACATATAGCAGCGCGCCGATTGCCAGGGGAACCGGGTTGCCTTTGAGCGGTACATCAAAAACAAAGACCGTCATTCCAGCCAAGAGCAGGAAATTGGCGAACGCGATTACGATATAAGGGATTTGTTTGCCAATCAGAAACTCAAGGCGCGTCGTTGGCGTCGCATAGAAATTGGTGATTGTTCCCAGCTCTTTCTCACGCGCGACGCTGACCGCCATCAGAACTGCCGGCAACATTATCAACAGGATTGCAGGCATGGCTGGGGCCATTGCGGCAATACTCTCGAAAATCTGGTTGTATCTGAAGCGTGGTTCGATACGGGCGATCTCGACCGGATGGACACCGTTTTGGCGTGCCATTGCTTCCAAAAAGGTATTGTGGAGCCCCGCCACATAGCCTTCCACAGTCTCGCCTTTGAACGGGATTGCGCCGTCCACAATTGCAAGCACGTCCGTCGCTTCGCCAGAGCGGATCTTGCGCCCAAAATCAGGTGGGAGTTCGACAACCAGCGAGGCATCTCCTCGGGCCAGCCGTTCATGGCCCTCATCGATACCCGTCAGTGGCTTCGTTGGGTTGAAGTAGCGTGACCCTGAAATCTCAGAAATGTAGGCGCGACTTTCGGGTCCTTGCGACAAGTCCAGTACCGCGAAATCCAGTTCTTCGATGTCCAGCGTAATCCCATAGCAAAAGACCAGCATCAGGATCACCGAGCCCAGGAACGCAAACGCCAAACGCACGCGGTCGCGCAAAATCTCGATGGTTTCACGCCTCGTATATGCCAGCGCGCGCCTGATACTCCCGCCAGCGCTGCCATCAGGGGCATGAACCGATGCCTCAGGCGCTGTCACTGGTGCCGAAGGGTCGGAGGCTCTCAGTACCGTGACAAATGCTTCTTCTAGACTGTCTGCCTGTGCCGCCGCGATCAACTCATCCGGTGTTCCCTCAGCCAGAACCCGGCCAGCATGCATGAATGACACCCGATCACAGCGCTCTGCTTCGGCCATGAAATGGGTCGAGACGAAAATCGTCACATCTTCATCTCTCGAAAGCTCAATCAGCAGCGACCAAAACGAGTCGCGCGCCTCAGGGTCCACCCCCGAGGTTGGCTCATCCAGGATCAGCACGCGAGGTCGGTGGATCACAGCGACGGCCAGGGAAAGACGTTGCTTGATGCCAAGTGGCAGCGCCGTGGCCAGCATGTCCATATGTGCAATCAGGCCAAAGCGCACTGCCAGTTCATCGATACGCCTCTCGCGGTCCGTGATTGCGAAGATGCGGGCGTGAAGCTGAAGGTTCTGTCGAACGGTCAACTCGCCATAAAGCGAGAATGCCTGACTCATATAGCCAATCTCGCGACGCATCCTCAGGTCACGCGCGTCAACCGGCCTACCGAACAACAGCGCCTCACCCTTACTTGCAGGCAAAAGGCCTGTCAGCATTTTCATGGTTGTCGACTTGCCGCAGCCGTTCGACCCGAGGAAGCCGAAGATCTCACCACGGTTGATCGAGAATTCGACGTCATTGACCGCGGTGAAATCGCCAAAGCGCCGCGTCAATCCATTCGCCGTGATCACCGGGTCTGCTTCATGGTGATGTGCGGGCGCTTTCTTTGGTACGATCAGGGGCTCCCCGTGCGCCTGCAGCCGCCGGTAGGACGTTTCAAGGTCGCTGGCTTCCCCCTTCAACTCTGCCGGAGAACCATGGAAAAGCACGCGCCCGGCATCCATCGCGACGATAAAGTCGAATTGTTCGGCTTCCTCCATATAGGCCGTCGAAACCAATATGGAGAGGTCGGGTGTAGCCTCTCGGACCGCGTCGATCAGCGCCCAGAATTGACGCCGCGACAGTGGGTCGATGCCGGTGGTCGGCTCATCCAGAACCAAAAGCTTAGGATCATGGATCAGAGCACAACACAGCCCGAGCTTCTGTTTCATGCCGCCCGAGAGTTTTCCCATCAGCCGATCAGAGAAAGGCGCAAGCCCGGTTGCCGACAGCAATGCTGCGATCCGGATGTCACGCTCCTGCTGCCCCTGTCCGAAGAGACGCGAAAAGAACTCTAGGTTCTCGCGCACCGACAATTCTGCATAGAGGTTTCGGCCCAACCCCTGCGGCATAAATGCGATCGCAGGGCAGATATGGTGACGATGGGCGCAGTCGTCGATCGAACCTCCGAGAACATTGATCGTGCCGGATTGAAGCTTCTTCGCGCCGGTGATCAAACCCAAAAGCGTTGATTTGCCAACCCCGTCAGGCCCGATCAGTCCAATAAGCTGACCAATCGGCAGATCAAGCGACAGGTTATCCAGTGCAATGCGCTGGCGATACTTATGCGTGACACCGCTGATGCAGAAACCAGATGTGCCCGCCTGGGAATTCATTCGAACAATTCGGGTGGGATCCGCCTTTCCAGATATTCCGGCCATACACCGTCAGAAGAAAGCCTGATCACAGCGACACCGCGAAGGCCGGTTTTCACATGTTCGATCCGTTCTGTGATCAGATCTTGGGGGATGCGAACCCGAACGCGAAAGACCAACTGTTCACGCTCGCTCAATGTCTCGACCTGCTTCGGAGTGAACTGGGCTTCGGGGGATACAAAAGTGACGGTTGCAGGAATGGCAAAATCCGGCAAGGCATCAAGTACGATGCGCGCCTCAGCCCCGATGGGCAGCAACCCCGCTTCGCGTGCGGGCAGGTACACGTCCATATAGACGTTCTCTAAGCTGAGAAGCGTAAGGATCGGCTCCCCCGCGCCGACAACTTCACCGGGCTCAGCCAGCCTGTAAAGAACGCGCCCTGGCATGGGGGCAACAAGCGAAGCATCCTCGATCTGAGCAGCGATCCGGCGCATTTCGGCTTCGGCAGCCGCGATCTGGCTGTCCGAGGTTGCAACCCGGGCCTTGGCGGCACCCAGAACGGCGTCGGCAACCTGAAATGCGGTTTCGCGATCTTCAAAGACTGTCATCGAAATGTTTTGACCGGCCAAAAGTGCCTTTGCCCGTTCCAGTTCCTGCGCCGCGCGACGCTGTTGGCTTTCTCGTTGAACAACAACAGCCTCGGCTTCGGCCTTGGCTTGACGCGCCAATGCTACCTCGGCTTTGGCGCGATCAAGCGCTGCAGACAGTTCATCGGTGTCCATCTCGACCAGAAGCTCACCCACAGCAACCAAGTTGCCTTCTGCCGCCAAAACCTGTGCAACCCGCCCTGCGAAGGTGGGGGCAATTTCCACTTGTTCGGCCTCTATCCGTCCATTGCCCTGTACAAACCCAACTGGCAATTCACTGCTGTCTTCTGAAACGAATATGTACAACGCCGCACCTGCGAGAAGGAGCATTACGACGATCAGTACTGCGCGCACGTTCTTTTTCATGATCTGGCGTACCGCGGTTAGAGCTACTAGGTGACGTTATCTCAAACCCCGCAAAATGCTTTGTTTTGGATCAAACAGAGCCTTTTAGAGGGTTGTTCAGGCCAAATTCGGGTAGAAAACCGGCGCAGCAGTCTGATTGTTAACCCGCATCAATGGCTCAATGCGGATTTCACGGCGTGACTTTCAATTTCGGTTGCGCCGAACTGACGGTATTGTTGCGCATGGGCAGGCATCACGCGGTCGAAACAAATGCCCAATTGTCCATTCATCGTGTCAAAGCACTTACAAGTCACACTTCCAGCGTGCGGATGAAACCAACACTGCGTCAGTTTTGCGGGTTGCCGCTCCTACTTTGGCAACATGAAGAACTCTTCCAATACAATCTTTCCGTCTGCTACCGAATAAACTGCAATCTCGCTCAAGGCGATACGTTGCCCAGTTTCCTTCTGCGTTACGTCAGCCTTATATCGCACACTGAAGCGGTTTGGGGGATGAACATAGGGGCCATCGACGTCGAATTCGATGATTTCATGAGCTGCCAGCCAATCCTCTCTTTTCCCTTTGATAGCATCACGGCCTTTGGTGATGCGAAACTGTCGAACCGGAGGCACAACCGCTTCTATGGATTGAGCGTTCTCGGCATACATTTCATCAACATTTGCAAGGCCCCTGCGATCACGCATTGCCTGAACAAACGTTCGTCCAACCTCGACTAATTCTTCCATGATAGCCCCCATTTTGGCATCAACTGTATCACATCTTACCATTTCCAATCTTGACGAGGATCAATGAATTAAGATGTTGGCGAAGAATCCAGTTCGGGAACGAGAGGGCAACTAGTGCAGTGGCAAAGAACGGTCCAATTCCCGGTACCGTCATCAGCCAGTGCGCCATCTCCTTGCCTCCTGGTCGGCGAATTACCTCCGCATCCAACTCTCATATCTGACTGATCAACCGGCCCGCACCCCAATCAGCGGACTTAGGCAAGCCTGTGCCGCTTCCCCTCGTGTTGCACCATCATGCGACAACCGCTATCGACCACGAAGATAACCATGCTTCCGGCATCTAGACTATTAAGTGCAGGAAAAGATTGATCTGGGCTGCACAATTAGACAACGCCTTCAAAACCATCTGAAACCGATCGTTTTGCTCTGGCAGGCGCTGTGATTGAAGAAGTGGGTCTTATTGTTTAGTAGCGCCAAGATAAGCAAACCAGTAGGCTAAGGCGACTCCTCCCGCCCCGCCGACAATGTTGCCCAGAGTAACCCACAATAGATTGGTCGCCGCTGATAAAACCGGCACAGTTGCCCCCGCTGCCCAACCCTGCGGGAAGAAAAACATGTTTGCAATCGAATGCTCGAGCCCCAGCAACACAAAAGCAGTGACGGGCCACAAAACGGCCAGAACTTTGCCGGTGACGCTGCGGGCGGCAAAGGACAGCCATACAGCAAGGCATACCAACCCGTTGCACAATGCGCCACGGGCGAAGGCCTCCATCGGTTCCAACCCCGCTTTGGCATCGGCTATCACCACGGCGGTATTGCCCATCGGCCCCTCGAGCAGGCCAGTCAGAGAGAAGGCCAATGCAAGCCCGAGGGCGCCCGCGAAGTTTCCGGTGTAGACGATGCCCCAGCTTCGAAACAGCAGTCGCAGTGGTATCTTGCGGTCGACCGCTGCGATCACCATCAAAACATTGCCGGTGAATAATTCTGCACCCCCTGCGATCACCAGGATAAGGCCCAGGGAAAACACCGCGCCACCCAGAACGCGGATCGGCCCCGCAGCGCTGTCTGCCCCAGTAACCGCCATCGTATAGGCCGCTGCGCCAAACCCTATGAATGCCCCGGCCAGCATCGCAAGAACGAACATGGGTGCCATTGGCAACTTTGCCTTTGTGACCCCAGCAGTCTCAACTAACGTCGCAATTTCAGAGGGTTTATGAGCGTCGAACAGGGACGGGGTGTTCATGTCGGGCTCCAGAGTTGGCACGGATCTACTTAGCGGGAGGTTTACATTCTATCTTCTGACCTTGAACCAATGCACAAATAAAAAGGGGAAGTTCATCTGTTCCCTCATGGTTCGGGTAGTTTCGCCTAACACAGTTTGGTCTCCGGTCATCGCCACAGGCATCCATGACCTCTGTTTCAGCCTCCGTTTTCGTGCCACCGTCATGAAGCAGTGGATGTCTGTTACTATTTTCACGGTCGGGAGTTCAGCGTCACGGAGTAGCCATCGAACCTTAGTTCTGTCACGAGGCTTCAATGCAAAGCTTATTGATCGTCATCGTTTTGTGCCGATTGGGACCAAGTTTGAAATTTAGGCAACGGTCAAAACCGCACAAGTGGCATTCCGACTGATGCCTTGAGAGGTGCTCCCTTGAATCAGGCTACCAATGCTTCCCAATCCGCGGCGGCCCGTCACAATTAGGTCAGCTGTGCATTGCTTGGCGCATGCGATGATCTCGTCGACCGGATCACCGCGTTGGGTATGTGTTTGCGAAACCGTCTGATTGTATTCTTTGGCAATCTCTTTACCCGTGGAAATGATCTTGTCTGCTGCCTGCTGAACTTCTTCGTCTGAAGGCATTGTCGTGACGGCGTGATAGCCAGCAACCGCGCCCATTGCGAAAGCCACGGTTTGCGGCTGAGGTGTATGGACAAGGTGAATTTGGGAGCCGTATTTGCTTGAGATATCACAGGCAACGCGTAGTGCTGATTCTGACGCCTCCGATCCATCCAAGCCAACCACGATTTTATTGAACATGTCGCACTCCCTCCTTTGTGAGGGGTCAGTATGGGCGAACTTGCGGCAACTAGCATTGACTCAAATCAACACTTTTCGCTGCAAATTCGAGCGTAGTCGTCCGTCCATTTCCAGAAGATTCACGGTAACTGAACCAACTTTAATAATCATTGGAGTTGCAAACGGGTCAACCGAAAGGGGGAACAGAGCATATCTATTGCGAAAAACCTCCCGCAGACGCTGCTTTTTTCAAAGGGTATCAATTTATGCCCAATGATAAAGATCAAGGGAAATGACGAGAAGAATTGCTATTATGGACGCGCGTTTCAGTTCGATTGGCGAGATCGGTGGATTGCCTACGACACGAAATTCAGTCTTATTCCAGAGGAAAACAACGATGCCTTCCTCTTCGCCTTGGGTTCGCCCAGTTGCAATGGCCGCAGCACTCTTTGGTCTCCTTACCATTTTCTCCGGCGGAACGGCACTGTTTGGGGGTGCTGCTGCCAAAGCTGCAGTCGGAGATGCAGTTCCATTCGTGCTTTGGTTCAATTTTCTGGCTGGATTTGTCTATTTGGCTGGCGCATTCGCAATCTACAAATCCACATTCTGGGCACAACGCATTGCCTGGTTGATAGGCACATGTACACTACTGGTGTTTGTAGTTTTGATAATTATGGTTCTCGGTGGAACACCATTTGAATGGCGAACCATCGGTGCAATGACCATACGCTCTGGATTTTGGCTTGCTATAGCTTTTGTGCTTTCCAGAACAGTATGAGCCAGTCAATTCGACGTCGCGCCTTTACCCAAATTGCTTAGAGAGACCGGCACTTTTGATTGATATCAAAGGCCGTGGCGAAGAGTTTCGGCATAGTAAGTTCGCTGTTTAGACCGGTTTGCGGGAGCGTCATCATGACAGTACTTATTGCCTACGGGACTATTGAAGGTCAGACCGCCAAGATTTCGCGCTTCATCAACAAAGTTACATTAGGGGCAGGATACGAAACTAGGCTGATCGATATCGACCAACTGGCAGGTCCAGTGTCTTTGGAAGATGTAGACCACGTCATCCTTGCCGCTCCCGTCCATGAACGCCGGCACCCCAAGCCGTTCGAGGAGTTTTTAGAAAGGTACCATGACGCATTATCTACGCGAAAATCACTTTTGCTTTCCGTCAGTCTAAAAGCTGCTTTTCAGAAAGGTCAGGAGGACGCGCGGGACTATCTCACCGAAATGCTGATGCGGACGAATTTCGAACCAGACGCGACCGCCTTGGTCGCCGGTGCCGTACGGCCTGATAGTTACGGGTATTTTGAAAGAGAGATCGTCCAACACGTTGTCATGCTAGGCCAGAAGATTGATCCACGAGATGGCTTGAGAGAATTCACTGATTGGGACGCGTTGAAAACAACAGTAACAGCATTCCTGGACGATTAAGTCTGCCGTCACCTCGGAGAGCATCGAACCAATGACAGAGTTCGGCCGTCCTTTGCAGAGCGGGATTTTTCCATCACGTCAAAACGCGGAGCATTTGCTGACCCGTTTCAGTTTCTCACAACTCGCTCACATCGTTACAAAACAGCTCATACAATACTGCCACAACCGCTGATACTCTCTGATCGGCAATCCTGTAATAGATGCTCTTCCCTTCACGCCTGGCGTCAATCAAACCGGAAAGGCGGAGCCGGGATAGCTGTTGCGAGGCGGCGGCCTGCCGCATGGAGAACGTCTGTTGGATTTCGCCGACGGACTTTTCACCACTGAGCAGCAGGCACAATATCTGCAAACGGCCGTCATGCGCCATGGCCTTCAGAAACTCGGTTGCTTCAAGAGCATTCTGGCTGAGATCCGATTTCAAGCGGTGCCCCAAATAGAAGGATATATCTTGATATAATTATCACTGGCACCTGTCTCTCTGCCACAAATAAGCGGCGAAGAGGAAATTGCGGGTAATGCGGTCAAATGATGCTATGCACGCAATGGGATTGGAGTGGCTGCGGCAGACAGTATTCACAGCACGAAGCTACACTGCGTTCCCGCCACCAACGATACACGCGCCGTTCTACAGGTCATACCCATCATCCTCGCGGGTATGCGACACCTGCTCTCGCAAATGAACAGTCTCCTGCACAACTTCAGCAATCCGGCTCGACGCTGCCTGTTGCAACTCCCCGACAACAGCCTCAGCACGTCGATAGCTAACCGGCATCGGGCTGCGACGAAAGTATGGTTTCGGTTCCGGCAAAATCCACGCCCGTAAATGACCGTATTGGCGACATCCGCTGCGCCGCGACAACAAAATGCTGCGCCTGCGAATGAATGCCGCGTCAGCGAAACATGGAATTCGAATGACGGCAAAGTCCGCTTCTTGCCTATTCAAACGTGGTGCAGCGAATGCCCGGAATGTCCAACGATAGGAGTCCGTCCCAATCGGAATAGACCCCACATTACTCCAACCCGGTGGTCTCGCTGTTCCCGGCAACACATTCACCAGCGCGAACAATAATCTATAATGTCTTCCGTCGTTAAAGGCAGTGGCCATCCTCTTTACGGACGTGGGTTGCCTGTTCGCGGGTATGGGCAATCTCTTGGACCACGGCTGCAATCTTGTTGGATGAAACTTGGTGCAGCTCACCGACAACGGCCTCGGCGCGCTCGTAGCTGTCCGGAACACCTTGGCTGTTAAAATGGGCGGCAGCGGTGGAAATGTCCGCGTCTCGCCAAGTCGCCGTGGTGCCAACTGAAACGCTGTCATGATCGTTGTAGCGAGCCAGGAACTTGTTTCCATCGATTCCGAAGCTGTTGGCGGTTGCAACAATGTCGTCTCGCACTGCCAGCCATTTTTCGGCCTCGGAGGGGTCCAGGTTATCCAACTCGGCCGCATTCATGGATGTGGTGTAACTGTCGTCGACAACAGTGTATGCCTGCAGGTCGGTGTCGTATGGGCGTAGCTTGGCAACATCGCCCTTCAGCTCTCCAATCTGCACGTCCATTGCGGCCCGCAAATGCGGGTCTTCAACTTCTCGGGCAAGAGCCTCCATATTCTCGATGGAGTTCATAACGTCCTTGGTCTGCTGTTCGTAGTTCTCGAAACCGGCCTGACCCAGAGCGGATTGCATATATTGAACATAGCGATCACCGGGCGACTGGTAGTCGTCGGAATCCTGAAACCCTTTGTCGCCGGACAGATCCGCAAGGGACGAATAGTAGAGATGATACAGGTCGTATTCCTGAGCATCGTTCATGTGCTGAGAAACCAAGACCAGCATATCGTTCAGATCAACCGGCTCCCCCGACCGCTCCGCAGCCTCCAATTCGATTTTCAGTTCTTCGACCAGATTTTGTTGCGCCGTGTGTTCGTCAACACGGCGGTTGGCCCGGTCCTCGATGACGAAGCTCTTTGAAGCGATGGCTGCACGATCAAAGCCCATCGCCTGCTGTTCTTTCTTGATGATGTCGATCTGCTCTAAAACGCGATCCTCGCGCGGGGCAGATTGATCGAATTGGGAATAGGGTGCGAAGTGTTCGACTTCGTTCAAAAGATATTCTGTACGCGAAACCATAGTTTTTCCTTTGCGAGTTGATGGAAAACTCTGTGATGGATCTGCCTACGGCGTTGGCGCGCTCATCAGGCAGACCGGATGAACTCCTTACAGGCTGTGACCGTCATCGTCGCCCTGCCCTTGCAAGAGCGGGTGCGTTGCGCGGGCGTGAACGTCTGAAAGTTCTTCTGAGATTGCGATGATCTTGCAAGAAGCAAGCTGGTGCAGCTCGTCAACAACGGCCTCTGTTCGGTCGTGGCCGTCCGACAATCCTTGAGCCTGGAAGTGGGCTGCCGCGGTCGAAATATCGTCGCTGCGCCATCCCATTGTTGTGCCCAAAGTGACGTTCTGATGATCGCCAAAGCGGGCAACGAACGCCTCGCCATCAAGGCCGTAGCTGCTGGCCCTGTCGGTGACTTCCTTGCGGATCGCCGCCCACTTGTCGGCCTCTGGATAGTCCAAGACATCCATTTCGGCGGTGCCCATTCCCATCATCGTTGAATAGCGCCGGTCCTCGATGATGAAGGCTTGAAGGTCCGGATCGTTGGTGCGCAGATCCGCAACGTCGCCCTTCAGCTCGCCAATCTGAATGTCCATAGCGACACGCAGATGAGGGTCGTCAACCTCACGGGCCAGCCCTTCCATCTTGTCGATGGATTGCAGCAATTCTTTGGTCTGAGTCTGGAAGTCCTCATAGGCCCCCTCGCCCAAGGTGTCCTGCATATAGACCTCGTACCGGCGTGCTGCCGGGGCATAATCTGGGGTCGCCTGGAACTCCTTGTCATCGACAATATCAGCAAGGGCAGACAGATACGGATGGCTCTGTTCATTGTTCCGAACGTCGCTGATATGGGCAACAACTTGAGCCTTCAGCTCGGGTGCGATTGTTTCCTCAGAACCGCCTAATTCGATGTGTCGCCGCAAGTTGCTCATGACTTTGGGCGACACATAAGACGGGTCTCCTGGCTCGCCGTAATCATCAAAATGGTGGGCTTGATCCAGCAGATGTTCCATTCTCGATACCATAGGTTCCTCACTTTCAACGAGTTGGATGGCAAACTCTTCGATCCGGTCTTTGACAGCGTTGGCGCGCTCATCAAACAGATCCGACATTCTTGCGATGGATAGAGTCATCACATCGGCGGCCATGTCGCGGGCCGTAACTTCGACTTCCGGGGTACTTTCAACAACCGACATTCCCGCCTGAACTTTCCACGTATCGGTCTCGACTTCCTGCCGCAAACCGCGCTCAAGGCGGGTCGTTGCGGTCAGCTCAATTCCGTATTCCTCAGCAACCTCGACCTGAATAGAGCGCTGGACGTCGATGTTCATTTCGCTGCTCATACCCATAGCCAACCACTGCCCATGTTCGACGCCTCGGTTGTTCACAACGATGTGGACATGGGGGTTGTCAGTGTCGTTATGGAACACTGTCAGGTAGTCCCAGGTATCGCCAAAATCACCGCTGCCAAATAGCCGATCTGCAAACTCTAAACCGGCCTCATGAGCGGCATCCGGATAGGTGCCTTCGGGAAAGGAAACGATCATGTGACGGGTGTAACCGTAGTTGGTTTTCCCGTTGAAATCCTCCGCCCAGGTCTCGATCAAATCGCTGACCTGATCCGCATCGAGCGGGGTCACGCCATTGTCTCGGATGTCCAACACGCCCTCGGCGCGGACGGTCAGATAGTTGATCTGGCGGCGCAGCTCGTGCGCGTTTTTCACCCCACCTTTGCGGACGTGTTTCACAACTGCCTCGGGCTTTCCGACCACGGCACCAAGCCGCGCCTTGATGGACGACGCCCGCGAAATCATGAACTTCATACGCTTGGCTGTCTGCAGCTGCTGATTGATGCGCTTGGAATGATCGACACCCTTCTGAGCCTGGCGGAAGGCAAGCTCCAGGAAGTCACCTGCTGTCAGATCACGGGCAGCGGCGTTCATTCTTCAGCTGCCCAATCGTCGTCGCGCAAGATCCGGCGAATGGCGGATTCAGGCTCACGGTTTCGGCGGGCCGCTGTGATCATCGTCTTCAAGTCTTGTCGGTGCTGGATGATCGCGCGATGGAGGTTTTCAACATCGCGCCGGTCATCATCCGTCCAGATCACCGTGCCGCGCTTGGCCGATTTCGCAAGTTGATTGAGGTTGGTGTATCCACCCTGAACCTGCCGCAAGTGCTTCTGCCAGAGATCCACAACAGCGGGGTCAGGATCGAGATAACCGATCAGACGATAGACGAGGCGCTGGATGATCTGATTGCGGCTCTTGGCTCCGAGTACATCAACGGCCGCCTCCAGACGCTCCAGCGCATCCACTGGCAAACGTACGGAAAAGACGGTGGTGTCAGAAGTTCTGCTCTCGCTCAAATCGAAATCAATCTTTAGTTGTATTTATGATTTGTAACACAACTACCATATCCTGTCATAATCTCCAAGTCATAATCTCCAAGAGTAAACCGATGTGATTTGAGAAATCCGTGTTTTCTCCAATCATGATCGGAGCAACTTTGCTCTTGGAGGCTATTTCCACGCCGGGGAAAGGGTCCCGCCCCTTTTCCAACCAACAGGCGTGGGTGCCGGTGGACTGGCGCAGGGCAATCACGCAAAGCGTGGGCTGCCCGAACAGCGCCCGTCACTTTCCGGCACGTTAAATGCAATCTGCATTTTCCGCGCGCCTCAGCGCGCTCTGTTTCCCGCCGCTTGCGCGGCGGGTGTGGCAGGGTTGAGAGCTACCGCACCGCGGAAGGTCACCGCCCCTGCCCGGCCGTTAGGCCTCGCGCCACGCGTGGCGCATATGTGGTCCGGGTTTTGGGCGGAGCAAAGGAAAGGGCGGCCTACGCCGCCCTGCCCTCTCGTCATTCGGTGACCGGCTCGTCATCGCTCCGCTTCGGGAAGGCCACCATCTCAACGCCGGGAAACATGCTGTGTTTGATCTGGATCGAGGTGATGTTGCCGGTCTCATCGGTATTGACGAAGAGAACCCCGCAGCGATCCCAGAAAGTCTTGCCTTCTTTTTCACCGGTCTTGACGTTCAGTTTCAGAGTTTGAGTTGCCATTGTTTGATCCTCGCTATGACGTGTTTCGATGAACATGGGAAAAGCGGGCAACAAGGGGACGTCAGCAGGGAATTTGGTCCGCGCGGAATGCGCCGCAGGCGCAGGGGAAATTCCCTGTTGAAGCGCGGTGCCCGAGCCGGGCACCGCGCGTCTTCCCCGACTGCCCGCTTATGTTCATCCCTTCAGAAACACCGCAGCCGAGGATCATCTCCGGCAATGGGTTTGAAACTGTCAGGCCAAGTGAAAAGGCAAGACTTTCTGGGATCGCTGCGCACGGGTCATCTGAATAAAGCGATACTGTATGTGGCGGCAACACCGCCTCGGTCAATCACAGGCGCTATGCTCAGTTCCGAGTGCAAGCGGCCTTTCTGGGTCAGAATGATCCTCGTGGCAAAGGAAGGAGGATCATCGGTGGTAAAAGTCGCCCTTTTCAATTGGCGAAGGCCAAAGACCGGACGGTCCGGCCCTGGTCCGCGCTTGCGCGGATCAGGTAATCAGCCGGACTCAATTTAAAATGGCGGAGTCTGACTAATCACCGCCGCTAAATCTCTAAGTTGAACTTTGCTGCCCGAGCCATACCAAAAGTCGGTTAATTGGACGCAATGGTTGTTCACGCATCCAAACACAAGATCATTCCGTATTTCGAACCCCCGCTCCAATCAGAACAGGCATGACCTGCTCATCAGATTTGAACTCGAATATCCGTTCGATGCGAAGTGAACCAAGTCTTGCCGCCTCAAGCGCGGCCTTCATTTGATGCAGCGTCAATCCGAAACCGTCATCATCTGACGTTTGCCAATCCCACTGCACGAAATGCCCGCCTTTATTGAGCAAACCCGCCAGCACTGCCACAGCGCCACTGTAATCCGAAAGAAAGGCGCAAACAGAAGAGGCGCAGATCAAATCGAAACCCGAAAACCCGTTCCCGACTTCCGGAACATCTTCAGCCAGAACGTCTCCGTGAACTGCTCTAACATTGGGCAGGTTCTTGGCCTTTAGGATCGCAATCATATTCTCCGAGGTATCAACCGCGACAACTTCCTCCACATGCGGTGCAATTTTCTCCGCCAGCAGTCCGGTGCCACATCCAAAGTCGAGCACGCGCTTTGATCGCCAATTCTTCCCGCGAATATCCAGGTGCTCGTCCAGCGTGGCGAACGCGCGACTTGCGTAGCGTCTGACGTCGCTATTGTCGTCCCAACCATCGGCGTAGTCGTTCCAATCATCGGTCATGGTGCTTGCGCTTCCTCATGGATTTAATTCGGCATCGGCACATGTGCGCTGAGATAGATGCGCAAATGTGAACGCCCGACATTGTCCAGATTGAAGTCAACAGTCAACATGGGTTTGGAACGGCATGTGGAGGGAATAGAGGCGACCTCGGCAAACCTCTGCCGACGATCTTGTACACAAGAAAGAGGCCCACCGAAGCGGGCCACAAGTTTAACCGAAGGAAAGTCTCGAGGTATTGACTACAGGCTAACGCTTGCGCGCGCGATCGACAACACCGTCGGCTGTGATCGTGGCAATCCGATCCTCGGTGCGGCGGGTCATTTCCACCCCGTCACCCGTCATATGCGCCTCGGCAAACTCGGTGAACTTAAAGATGCTGCCATCCGCTTCCACATGGGTTTCATCTTCCGCCGAGCGGCGTTTCACCGATCCGTCATGGCGGATTTCAATGATCGTGTTATCGGCCATTCGGACCGTCACGGAATGCTCATCCACAGCCACGCCTTGCCACCACATATCTGCATCGCGACGCACAACAATGCGACTGGGATGCAGCTTGATCTGCACGTCCTGCGCAGCCTCCGGGTCAGCAGCTTTGACAACAACAATCGCCTCTTGCGCGCTAGGGTCGCTATGGATCGACGCGCTCCCGTTCTTTGGCGGCCAGAGCTTTGGCTGTTCGCGCGGCTTGCCCTTCTGATCCCTATGAAACCCGACAAACATCTGCGCGGATTTCCAGACGCGGCGAGCGGCTTTCTCGAGCTTGTTCGATGAGGTGTCCATGGGTCTTTCCAAGTCCGTTTCTACGAAGTGATCGCTTTTGAAAATGAGCCGGGTGACCGACCTCTGATAGCTACGCGCGACGGGGTGTTTGCGCAATGCCACTTTGAGCTTTCATCTTTGAGACTGACACAGCCAGAGATTGATAAGCAGGGCGCAACGCGCCCTGCCCCGTTAGGTTCAGAAGCACTCAGGAACCCAAGCATCGATCCGGGGTTTCTGTTCTTCGGTCACACCCAACGCGCTCTGATGCTCTGTGTCGTTGAAGAGTTTGTGCATCGCCTCGTTCTTCGCACCTTTCTTGGATTTCGCGAAAGCTTTGAACATGTCGGTGTCGACATGCAGGTCCAGCAGGTCCTTGTAGAGATCATCCAGCTGCCAGCCTTTCAAGCGCATGAAGCAGTTCTCTGCCGACGGGGTCCAGATTGCGCGCATGTCAGCACCAATCTCAGCCTCGATCTCCGCCATGAACTCCGGGCGCTGGGTCAGGAACCGCCGAGCCAGAAAAGCCGTGATTTCTCCATTCCGGACCTTCTTGCCCAGTTCGCGAAACGCTTTGAACGCCTCCACGCTGCCTAGTGCGGCCATTTCGTGGAACTGGTCATAGGCTTCCTCTGCCGCCGCATCCCGCTCCCCGCCAAGACGCGGGTCGAGGATGAACTGGTCGTCAATCTCAGGCGTGTTCCGTTCAGCGCCACCATAGCCAAACCCGAACAGGTTGCTGGTCAGACCTGAGGCCGGGGTGGCGGAGAAAGCAAACAGGCTCAGCACATAATCAGGCTTGTCCAGCAGGGCCGTTTGAACTGCTGCCAGCCGGATTGCCACCATGTCATCAATGAACTTCTGCGAATAGGCTGGTTTTGGTGTCTCATTGGCCTCGAGCTCTTTGACCGGCGCCAGTACACCGGCCTCAATGGCGGCCTGCACATGTTCTCCCGCGACATAGGCCGATGATGATTTGATGTCGCCGTTGTTGCCGACATAGACAAACACACCGGACAGCTTGCGCTGATCGTCGGAATAGAAGGGTGCTGCATAGTCCTCGAGCGCGGCCAGCTCCTTTTCACCATCCGCGTCCAGAGCCTCAGCCTCATAAAGCTCGGCCAGTTCGTCATACCGTTCGGCCTGTTCTTCGGTGAACTCCCGGCTCACCATCTCCAGACGGTGCATGCCCTCGGTACCTGCGAACCCATAGGGAATGTAGCTTTCGTCATGGGTGTCCACCCAGTCCCAGCCTTCCGCTTCGCACAGCTTTGCCGCTTCCGCCGCCAGTTTCTCGGCAAACAGATGATCCAGTAGTTCGCCTTGATTGAACAGGGTCTCAACGGCAAAGAGATCAGCAGTGATTGTGCCGCCTGCTGCAACATAAGCCTCTTGGCCGACAAACACGGCCTTGCGGTTGGTGCTGCTGACAGCCTCCGACGTCAGGGCCTGTTTCACATCATGTTCGCTGAACCACCGGCACTCTTTGGCCTGTTCCAGCACGCCCAGAATTTTCTCCTCCTCGGTGCTGACGGTCATGGCCTTGGCCAGCCCCATGCTGATCTCACCAGCTTTGAGCGCGTCCAATACGGCGGCAGGCAGACCGGCCAGCGCAAGACGGCGGCGCACATGGGCTTCGGTCACGCCAAACGCATTGCTGATCTTGGCAACAGACAGAGATTTCTCCGCCATCTTGCCATAGGCGCGGACCTCGTCGACCGGGTCCAGTTCCTCGCGAGCAGTGTTTTCCGCATTGGCCCATTGTTCGGCCACAAACGGGTTGTCCGTGACCTTCACGAGGACCTGTGCCAGATCGGCGCGTTCGGTCACGGCGATGTTCAGAGCCCGCAGGCGGCGACCACCGGCGACGATGGCGACTTTGCCATCTGCATCGCGCAGACCGCTGAGGTTCTGGATCAGGCCGCACATGACCAGACTGTCGGCTAAGAGGGCGATGCCTTCCTCACCAACCTCCTGACGTGGGTTCAGATCAGACAGGTAGAGATCGGAGAGCGAGATGGTTTCGATGGTTTCCGGTGCGGTGAATGTCTCGACTTTGCTCATGGGGCAAATCCTTGTTTGAGTGTTTCGCTTCGTGTTAAGGGTGCCCTACCCCTTCCGGGGTAGAGCGGGGCCGCTTAGGCGGCTGCGTGTTGTTTCAAGAAGGCGCGGGCGATCTTGCCGGAAAGGCCGCCCTTCTTGAGATTGTTCCAAGCCAACTGACGTTGTCGTGCGAGGGTGTATGGGTTCATGAACTCACCTCCTTTCTGGTTTGGGATTGGGATCAATATTCGCTGGGGCACATGATTGTCAGAACGCGGCGCGTCACTGACGTGTCAAACGGGCGGTCGGACCCGTATTTGTAATCCGCGTCATAGAGGTCGATTTTCCAGAACAGCTTATGGCCGCTGACCGTCACCGTTCCGAACGTGTGATCGCCATAGGGGTCGTTGCCCTCGTCAAACTGGTCATCCGACGCCACCGCCGCCAATGCCGCAGCCTGGAACTCCATCCCTTCGCCGGACACACCGGGCGTGACAAACACCTGCCCCTGAATGCCTTTGGACTGCATTTCAATCGTTGCATTTGGGTCGATCAGGGCTTTCCGAACCAGGTCATTCTGGGCTGCTATTTCTGCCGCCTGAAGGCTGGTGTCATTTTCGATGTCATTTGTCGTCTCAAGGTTCAAAACCGTCTCTCCTCTCATGGTGTGACCTCCGGGGCTGATCCCCTTTGGTGCTGGTTTTGAGCCGAGCCCTGAAAGGGCGTCGTCTCTAAAACCTGCCCCGTGGCGAACGCGGAGAGGGGCGAGACAGGACAAATCGACAAGAGTGGTGCGGCCCGCAGCGCAACGCGCGAGGACACGGTCTTGTCTATTTGTCTTGTCCGAGGGGGGAGGCCGCGCCTTCCCCCTGACGTCGGGTGGCGTTTGGCTTGTCCAAATCCCGCCTGACCCACAAAAAAAGGCCGAAGGATCTTCGATCCTGCGGGAGCGCAAAAGGGATCGTCACCCGAACGGGCAGATCACCACGGCATGGAGTGACCATGACCCAAAGCCCCTGCCCCGGCTCGCGAGAGACGGGTCAGGGACTATTGCGTCAGGGAGATCATGCTGGGGTGTTCTGGGTGGAAGCCGGTCTGCCGGCTGGAACCTAGAGCCCGGTCACGAGCCGGCTGGCTCGGGATTTGCTATGGAAACAAATTGCCACCCGAAATCACTCACCGACCGGAACATACCCTCGTCGGAGCTTTTGCTTTTCGAGGTTTTGGAGCGCTTCGGCAGCCTCGGCTTCATCTTCGTAAGTCACCAACATGGCTTGTCCGTTTGTGCCGATACGTCCCCAGGTACGTAGGACGGAAACTTCGCCAAACAGCGTCGGCTGCAACTCTATTCCATAGAACCGCGCCATGTTGACGTCTGGATCCACATGGATCAGGTGGACAGGTGTGATTGCCGTCAGTTCCATGACGCGATTGTCGGCAAACTCAGCCCGTCTGTCCAATGACATTGCGAAATCAATTCCCGGGAAAGGATTCTGATCCTGAATGGAATATGACATCGAGTGCATCCGCTACTACTATAGCTGACCAATATGTAGGTAATAGGATCGGTCATGTTTCGTTTTCTACTATTTGCCTTCGTGATGGGTCTTGCCGCCAGCGCAGGTACGGCGCAGACACCGCCTTCGGCTGATGAGGTCGCGGAATACGACGGTCTCTTCGCAGCCGCTCACACCGGCAACGAAGAAATGATCCGGCAGCTGGTGGTGGCGGGGGCAAACGTCAACGCGCGGGACTCTCGAGGCCGCACGCCAGCCCATGTCGCAGCCTTTGCTTCAGAGGGCGAGGCATTGCGTGCACTGGCTGAGGCCGGCGCCAACATGAACGCGCGTGACGGTCAGGCCTACGACGTGGTCACGATTGCGGCCGTTGCAAACGATCCAGAACTGATGACGCTCGCAATCGAGTTAGGCAATGATCCGGGCCTAACGACCAGCCCTTATGACGGAACGGCTCTGATCGCAGCCGCCCATCTCGGTCATGTCGAGATTGTCAGACGGCTGATTGCCGCTGGCGCGCCTCTGGACCATGTGAACAATCTGCACTGGACAGCAGTTATCGAAGCGGTTGTGCTTGGTGACGGTGGCCCGGATCATCTTGCGGTTCTGGATGCGTTGTTGGCAGCGGGTGCTGACGGATCGCTTGCCGATCGAAACGGAACTACACCACTCGAACACGCCGAACTGCGCGGATTTTCTGAGATGGCAGAACGGCTAAGAAAAGAGGATTGAGACCAGTCCGGCAGGCTGAAGCGGAGCGTTCCACCTCACACGTGCCGATGGCAGCTTGTATGAGACCAACCTCAAATCAAGTTCCTCTCGTAGCGGAGCGGGGACAGAGTTGAACACATCTCACAGGTAACGGCACAATGGACAAGATCAGAAAAAGTGAACAGGACTGCTCCAGCACGCTCGCTTTCCCGAGGCGCGGCTTTCTCGCTGCATCAGGCATTGGCGCACTGACAATTGGATTGAGTGGCTCCGCTGTAGGCCAAACTTCTACAAGGGCGGACGACGCAATACCTCAACCAAGTGATCCCAAGGATGCCACATTCATGGAGCGCGCTTTCGAAATGCGTCAGTATGCGATTGATCATGGAGATCAGGGGTATGGCGCAGTTGTGGTGCGCCACAACGTTATTGTTGGCCAATCATGGAGCAGAGTCATCTTAGATCAAGACCCCACGGCCCACGCTGAAATGGCCGCGATCAGGGACGCGGCGCGTCGACTCAGTGACCGGGATTTGAGCGGAGCGGTCATGTACTCATCTTCCCGACCATGTCCCATGTGTGAAGCCGCGGCATACTGGGCTGGAGTCCGCCTCATGTTCTACGGCCGGAAAATCACGAGCGCAGGTTCCCCGAAGCTTTGCAGTTAGAATGGTTTTCAACCATCATCGAAGTTTCCTGTAGCGTTCGCTTTCCACGGTTGGAAGTCTCGACCCATTCTCGCCTTTGGTCGTTCAACGGCTTGCTGCCGTTCGCGGCGTGCGTGAGATTGAGGTTTCGCTGAACCCACAGTCTGCGCAACATTGCAACTATCTACCGTAAAGAGACATGTATCGGCTTTGAGGTCAGCTCGCCTGCTCGCGGTCAAATTGCATGCGGAATTTTCTGACTTCATCCATCTGTTCATGCGACCAGAAGACAAGTGGCTTCAGCATCTCGAGTAAGCTTCGGCCTAAAGGCGTCAATTCATAGGAAACAGCCACTGGTGGCCCGGGATCGACAGTGCGGGTCAAGTAACCGTCACGCTGCAATCCACGCAGGTTCTCGGTTAGCACACTTTGCGTGACGTCTCCGATGCAGCGTTTTAAGTCGCCAAAGCGTTTCGGCTCATCTTCCAGAGCTAGGATAATAATCATCCGCCATTTGCCGGTCACATTGGATAGCACGGAGCGGATGGAGCAGTTGGAAGCTTCTGCTTTGTTGGCAACACCAATAGGTAGCATATCAATCTCTGGTATTGTTTCGAAACTATGAGACACCATAACTATGGATCGGCTTTTGCACAACGCCCTGATCTATATGGTGGTAGCGTTGAGCATACCAAGTCAGTTTAAAGTACGTAATTGCAATGTGGTATGTTTTTGCTACCACGTATCAAGAGGATACGAATCAAAGGATAAAGCCATGTCTCCTAAAGAACTTGTAATCGCACTTTTTACCGCTGCCTTTGCCGATCACGATCCGGAAGCTGCGCGGCAACTCGTTACCCCGGACTACATTCAGCACAACCCACAGATCCCGACTGGCGCCGAAGGTTTGGTTCGCTTGATACCTTTGGTGGAGCAATCCGGAATGACTGGCACCACGCACAGAGTCATCACCGAAGGCGACATGGTTGTGCTGCACAGCACTTTTGAAAATGCAGACGCCTTTGGTGCGCCGACCCTTGCCGCATTCGACATATTCCGGGTTGAGGGCGGCAAAGTTGCCGAGCATTGGGACAATCTCCAGCCAGTTCCAGAAACGACGGTGTCTGGTCGGGGGATGACAGATGGAGCGACCGAGATCACCGATCTCGACAAAACCGAAGAGAACAAGGCGTTGGTTCTTGGATTTGTGCGCGACGTCCTGGGCGGTGCCGCACCAGAGAAAGCCCCCGAGTATTCCGAGGTCTACATGCAGCACAATCCAATGCTTGCCGATGGAATTGATGGTTTGATGGAAGGCACCAAAGCCTGGGCTGAACAAGGCAACGTCATAACCAAATTCGAGCCTCAGATCGTTGTGGCAGAAGGCAACTTTGTCTTTGTCGCCTCAGATGCCACCGTCAGCGAGAAACCATGGGCTTTCTTCGACCTATGGCGCGTTGAGGACGGCAAGATCGTCGAGCATTGGGATGTGGTTTCGCCCACTCCTGCGGAGATGGCGCACGAGAACGGAAAGTTCTAAATACCGTAGAAGGATGGCGGGTCCGAGTTGGCTGACCCGCCCACCAAAAAAACGGGCCTTCGATTGGGCAGTCACAGCAAGTACTCTCGCGACTCAATCCTGCCGTTCATCTTGCAAAGCCGCACCTGCAGTGCGGCCGGCGAAGCTGCCGTTAACAATGATGTTGGATTGCGCTACTCTTAGAACCATGCTCGATTTGGATGAAGCCAAGTCAGTGGAAGTGTACGGCACCGTTCTTGCGACCTTCGAAAAGGGTGAAGGCGAGGCACTGGTTTTTGTGCATGGCAGCGCCTCGGACGTGCGCACTTGGTCCCAACAGCTTGGCGATTTCTCGGAAAACTATCGCACGATTGCCTACAGTCGACGCTATCATGTTCCGAACGCTCCGATACCAACCGATGCCAGAGACCCTATCCAGGTGCATGTAGAAGATCTGGCGGGTTTGGTCAAAGTGATGGATGCAGGGCCGGCACACGTCGTAGGGCATTCGTGGGGCGGCCTTGTTGCGCTCTTAGCGGCCAAGCAGATGCCGGAGATGTTCCGCAGCCTTGTCCTCATAGAACCGCCTGCTGTCTCAATGTACGTGAGTATTCCACCCAAGCCGATCCAGTTGATCAGCCTATTGTTCTCAGCGCCCCGCCTTGCGCTCGCCATCATTAAGTTTGGCGTAGGTACCGTTGGCCCTTCTGAAAAGGCGTTTCGATCCGGCGACGATGAATTGGCAATTGAAACGTTTGGCCGAGGGGTTTTGGGTGACAGATATTTCGAGGCACTGTCGGAGGAACGCTACGCTCAAGTTTGGGACAACCGAGGTCCTGACAGAGCCCTCTCACTGTATCATGGCTTCCCCGATCTGATCGGAACATCGTTTTCGGACATCCATATTCCGGTTCTTCTCGTAGGCGGGGGTGATAGTCCGCACTTGTTCAGGCTGCTAATCGATGGACTTAGCGAGCGGCTGCCCGATGCGCGCGTCGAAATAATCGAAAACGGGTCACACATGATCCACGAGGACGCACCAGATACCCTAAATACGCGGATCAAAGAGTTCCTTGCAAGCGGCGGCTGAGGGCTCCTTGCTATCCGGTTATGACAAAAGATGCTGCGAAGAGCCCAATCAAATAAGTAAATGTCATCGACCCTGTGTCCACACGCTCTATTCAATCCAGTAGTTAACCAAAGCGGCTTCCGCAAATTCACCAAGCTCAGGATGGTCGCTGAAATGGTACAGAAACTTTAACACGGCCTCGTTCTGTGCCCGCGTCAATTGGTTGTGTCTGACGTCAGCGCCAATGGGACAGTTTAGGTCGATTTGATAAGAGAGGGTTTCTGGCTCATCGTAACCGCCAAGGAGTGGAGATGAGAAAGAAACCCGGAACCAAGCAGAGCCATGGTGAGAAGATCGCATGCGCTCACCATAGATGAAAACATACTTAAACAACAAATACGGTCGGTTGCGCGAAGTGGTTCCGATCTTCAGCCGCTGTCATCGAACCCTTGGCGTTCACAGCCGAAGTTGGAGCGGAGGCATTAACGTTTTACCCAAAGCTACTGAAGTTTCCCATTCGCCGGCCGTGGGCTATGCTTCATCCATGTCAAACGCCTCTGAACGACGGCTGACCGCTATTCTGGCTGCGGATGTGGCAAACTATTCCAAACTCATGGGGGAGGATGAAGCTGCCACATTGACCGCGTTGCGCCGTTTTCGGAACGACATTCTTACTCCGGCAATTGGTGCGCATCGCGGCAGGGTGATAAAAAGCATGGGAGACGGCTGGCTGGTTGAATTTCCCAGCGTGGTCAATGGCATCGAGTGCGCGATGGCTGTCCAAAACGCACTGACCGATGATCCCCGGATCACGTTGAGGATGGGATTGCACAGCGGCGATGTAAGTTTTGCCGATGAAGACGTCTATGGCGACGGCGTCAACGTGGCCGCACGCCTTCAGAATCTGGCAGAGCCAGGTTCACTGGTGATTTCGGAAACTGCGCGGCGCAGTCTTGACGCCAGGCTTTCGGATCACTTCACCTGTCTCGGTTCCCAGAAACTCAAAAACATCGCAGAGCCTTTGGTCGCTTATGGTTGGGGAATGTCAGCGTCAGCCGTCCAGAGCTACCTTTTTGCGGTGCCGGAACGACCTTCGATTGCAGTTCTGGCCTTTGACAATTTATCCGACGACGCGGATCAGACCTTTTTTGCCGAAGGTATCGCCGAAGAAGTCATTGCCGCGTTGTCCCGGTTTCACTGGTTCTTCGTGATCTCTCGAAATACCAGCTTTTCCTACCAGGGCCGCGCCATCGGGACAGAGCAAATCGCCCGCGATCTGGGCGTGCAGTACGTACTTGAGGGCAGCGTTCGAAGAGTCGGCAACAGGGTTCGTGTCTCGGTGCAACTGATCGACGCGATTGCAAACCACTATGTCTGGACCGATCGATTTGACGGCGTGATTGAAGACATCTTCGATCTGCAGGACGAGATCACGCAGAAAATTGTGGGCGCTGTTGCACCTGAATACCTGACTGCTGAAATGCAACGCGCAAGGCGCAAGGTGATCCCCCGGATGGATGCCTGGGAATTGTCCGCGCGCGCCCATTGGCATATCTCGCAGTTCACAAAAGCAGACGTAGCCGAAGCCCAGAACCTGCTCATGAAAGCCATCGAGTTGGACCCGCAAAGCTCATTCGGGCTGGCGGATTTGTCATTTACGCATCTGATGCAATGCGTGAACGGCTGGAGTGTTGATCCTGACGCTTCCAAGGCCGAGGCGGTGAGGCTGGCGCAACGGGCGGTTTCGATGAACGGCCGCGACGCGTATGCCATGGCCCTACTTGGTGCGGCAGATTTGTTTTCAGGCCATCATCAGGACGCCGTAAGAAAGTTGCGGGAGGCCATTGACCTCAACCCCAACGACCCACATGCCTATGCTTTGCTTGCCAGAGCTCAGGTGTATCTGGGCGACGGCAAGGAAGCGCTCAATAGTATCATGGCCGCGATCAGGCTCAGCCCGCGCGACCCTTTGATAGCTTTGTGGTACTCCATTCACTCACTTTGCGGGTTTGTGGCAGGCCGGCACGAAGAAGCCATCGCGTGGGCCGAGGCGTCAATCCGGGCCCAGCCAAACCGCAGCAGCACTTATCTTGATCTTGTCGTGAACAATGCCATTTGCGGCAAGCTCGATGAGGCGAGGCAGGCTGTTCTCGACCTAAAGCGTCTTGACCCCGGCGCCTCTCTTCAGTTGGCAGAGCGCACACATCCCTTCGCACGATTGGAAGATCGCGAACGCTATCAACAGGGTTTGCGCGCAGCCGGGTTGAACCGGTGAACGCGGCCCAAACCAGCCGTTCATCACGAGATAAGTTGCCGCATTGCAGCTTCCCCAAAGCGGAAGTTGATCGATTGCGCAGCATTTCCAACATTAACGTACACTCATCGGACAAAACGAACTCGTGCAAGCGCAGCTTCAACTATTGCCACGCGACCTTACTTGCTCCGGGTTCGGCGCTTTTGCACCTGTTAATCGCCACCACTTCGGCGCTTCGCAACGTCTGACAGACCCCGGGCCAGCAGGTCGAATACGATCCGGATACGACGGCTGGTCTGTAACTCCCGATGGGTGACCAGCCAGATTGGAAACTCAAGCGAAGGGAAATCCGGCAAGACCTTCTCTATGCCAGATTCAGCCTCGCCCAACGTTTCGGGCTGCATAGAGACGCCGTAGCCCGCTTTCACCAATTCCCATGCGACGACACCGCTCTCGCTCGACATCACGAAGCTCTCTGCGCGAACGGGCACGCCCATGTTGTGCAGTGGGGCCATTAGCCGCTCGGGGTCGGCATTGCCGACGAAATCGAGTGCAGCCACATCGCGCGGTGTCCGTGGGCGGCTTGCACGATCGAGATAGTCGGTCGCGGCATAGAGAGTGGCGCGAAAGTCGCCCAAGTGCCGTGCGATCAGGTCCGGCTGATCTGGACGGACGTGGCGTATCGCGATGTCCGCCTCGCGCTGCGTCAAATTCTGCATTTCACTCGACGCAAGAATGCGGACGCGGATGCCCGGCGCCATCTGTCTCAACGGCTTGAGAACGCCCGGCAGGATCGCTGCTGACAAGAGGTCCGTTCCCGTGACCGTTACCTCTCCGGTGACATCCTGAGATTTACCGTCGGCCACCATCGAGATGAGCGTCGCAGCCTCGCCCATCGTGCGCATGTGATCAATCAGGTCGCGCCCTGCTTCCGTCAAGGTAAGACCACGGACGCTGCGTTCTACCAGCGTGACGCCAAGTGCCTCCTCCAACGCACCGATCTGCCGTCCTATCGTCGGCTGTGTTGTCTTTAGCACGCGCGCCGCGCCGCTGAACGAGCCTTCCTCCGCTGTCGCGAGGAAGGCGCGCACCTGGTTCCAATCGAAGGAGATGGCCTGCCAGTTCATTCATGAGCGTATAGCAGGTGGACGAATTTAAGCAATCGACCTTTCATGAGCGCATGGATGATACCGGCTGCGAAACGAGATCGGCCCGGTCTCGGCAACCGAAAGCGACACAGTGTATTCCGCAGTTTCTTACGACTGGCACATCCGCGCTGCTTCAAACCTTAAGTGTAACATGCAAAGGAAACCGACATGACTGCCCAAGCCTTCTGGGACCGGCATGCGCCCAAGTACGCAAAAAAGCCCATCGCCGATATCACCGCCTACAAAGAAAAGCTGGAAGGCGTCACTGAGCTTCTTCGATCGACCGATCGCGTTCTTGAAATCGGCTGCGGCACAGGCGGCACAGCCAGGAAGATCGCCCCTGTCGTCGCTCATGTGACCGCAACCGACCTCTCTGCCGAGATGATCCGGATCGCCCGGTCACGATCAGGAGGAGATGCCGCGGGAAACCTAGAATTTCTTCAGGCGGAGGCGGCGCAACACTTTCATGGCCCACCATTCGAGGTCATTTGCGCGTTCAGCCTACTTCACCTGGTGGATGACATACCCACCGTGCTGGATTCAGCATTCCACCAAATGAAACCCGGCGGTCACTTCATATCAAAGACGGTTTGTCTGAAGGACGCGCCGCGCTGGATGCGAGCCATGGTTCGTTTGCTCATGGCCCTGCGGATCGCGCCTAATGTGATCATCTTGAGTCGCGCTGAATTGACCCGGCACCTGATCCGGGCCGGGTTCGAAATCGAGCAGACGCGGTACTTCGGAAAGAACCGACTGAGCCCCTTTATCGTTGCCCGCAAGCCCGCCTGAGGCAGAACGACACCTTATTCTGAGAGACTGAAGCATGTACTTTATCAGCCGTCGCGAATGGGCGTTCTTTGCCCTCGTGTTCCTCTACTCTTTCATTCCGGCAGTCGTCGGGCTGGTCCGGATTCCAGAACTTTTCGGCGCTCCGGCGATCATACCGCCGAACCCGCGTGCGGTGATCGAGCCCCTCCCGATCACATTGCATATCCTCGGCAGTTCAGTTTTCTGCCTTGTGGGGGCTGTGCAGTTTTTGCCGAGCCTGAGGCGCTACCGCCCCGCCCCGCATAGGACCCTCGGGCGGGTCGTAGTGATAGCGGGATGCGTCAGTGCGCTCACCGGGCTTTGGATGACCTTAGCTTACGCATTTCCCGAAGCCCTGCAGGGTCCACTTCTTTACGGGGCGAGGGTCACGCTTAGCCTTGCAATGGTCGCCCTCATCGCATGGGCCATCGTCGCGATCCGGTCGCGAAACGTCGCTGCGCACCGCGCTGCGATGCTGCGCGCTTATGCCATCGGCCAAGGGGCCTCAACGCAGACCGCGCTCTTTCTGGTCACGATGGGCCTCTTTGACACTGAGCCGTCGGGGTTTTCGCGAGACCTCCTGATGGTTGGGGCGTGGGCCATCAACCTTGCGATTGCGGAACTCCTGATCCCCCGCGCCTTTGCAACGCGCACATCCGGTGCCGTGATCTGAACCCAATCGTGCTCCCGGCCTGATACCGGCAAACTCCAGAAACACAGAAAGAAGACACCAAAATGAGACGGCTCGATCCCCATATTCTTCTTTCGGCCCTGTGGCTATTCATACTGCTCAACATCATCTTTCGTGACATTCACCAGTTTGTTCTCGCGTCCCATATCGAGACACTGCTGACAGGCCATTATAACGGCATCGAGATCACCGAAGGGCTGATGCTTCTCGGCGGTTTCCTGGTCCAGGTGCCGATTGCGATGGTGCTCTTTTCGCTCCTGCTAACCCGCAGGATCGGTCGCCCTGTCACCTTCCTTGCAGTGATCGTCACGACGGGTACGCTCCTTTCCTCGGCCCCCACCGACATGGATGACACCTTCCACCTCGCTATCGAGATCGTGGCTCTAATGGCAATTCTCTGGACTGCATGGACGTGGCCCGAGCACGAACACACCGCGCCGCAATCCGACGCAAGTTCTTCGTAAAAAAATGTGTGCGCACCGCGGACACTATGAATGAGTAATAGGACTAAAGAGATGTTGGCAGAAACGCCTTTAGACGATGCGGTCGATCTTTATGACAAACTCGCACCTCGCTATGACAAACTTCATCATCGCTGGCTGCGTCATGCAGGCGGCGAGGCGCAGGCCGCCCTGGAAGGCCTGGTGCGTGCACTTGCGTTGCCGAATTCGAAATTTTTGGACGCTGGCTGCGGCACCGGCAACCTGGCACGTAGATTGATTGCCGAGGGCATGCCGCCGAATTTGATGACCCTTCTCGACCCGTCTGTGGCCATGCTTGCGCGCTGCGCCGACATTCCTGTGCCAAAGATACAAGGACGGTTGGAGTCCTTGCCGTTTGAGGATGGCACCTTCGATCTTGTGACGTGTGCTTGGGCTTTGGAAACCGTCCCCGATCCCCATCTGGCTTTGAGTGAGCTTTGCAGGGTTGTTCGAGCCGGCGGCGCGCTTTGTCTCGCGTTCTGCGCAGATGAGCCTGCCCGTGGCTTTGCCGACAGCCTAATGCGCCAAGCGCTTTTGTTTCGCGGGACTGGCCGGTTTATATCCCGCTCCCGATTGATGCAGGCAATCGAGCGTTTCGAAAATTTTGAAGTGCGGGCAATTCCGAGCCATGGTCCGGCCTCGACCCTGCTTGCAAGGCGGTCTGGCGCAGCAACCCAGGCGCCTTTGTAGCCGGGCTTAGAGTAGAAAATAACGCCCACAGAATCACGGAGAGCATGCATGATCGGATATGTTACCCTCGGAACCAACAACTTCGAGGCCGCGCTGAAATTCTACGACGCCTTGTTTTCAAGCGTGGGCGCAAACCGCCTTTGGAAACACGGCGATATGGCCGCATGGGGGCGCTCGCGGGCCGAGCCTGCGTTATGCCTTGCTTGTCCGTTCAATGGGGAACCGGCAAGTGTTGGAAACGGGGTGATGGTCGCTTTGAAAATGACCAACAGAAAAGCCGTCGATACGCTTCACGCCAAGTGCCTCGAACTTGGCGGAACAGATGAGGGCCCCCCCGGCCCGCGCGGAGATCATGGTTTCTACGGAGGGTATTTCCGGGATCTGGATGGCAACAAACTGAATGCCTATGTCGCAGCGTGACAGCAGGCATAGAGTTGGCTGCTGAAATATCGCGTTCAGAGGATAATGAGCGACGAGCACATCGAAAGACGCCGCAATGAGATCTGAAATAAAATTCGTCCGATTGTCGGAAATCGACCCAGCCGAAATCTTGGCGCACATGTCCGACCCTCGTGTGGCCGAGCATATGCCGCTTCTGAAATTTACTTGGAATGCCGAGACAGTGGCGCGGTTTGTCGCCAAAAAGGAAGAGTGTTGGCGCCGTGATGGACTTGGACATTGGGCATTTTTGTCCGATGACCGATATGTCGGCTGGGGTGGATTTCAAAAAGAAGGAGTCGAGTGGGATTTCGGACTGGTCTTGCGGCCCGACACGTTTGGCCTCGGGCCGCGCATCTCGCGAAAGGCGATCGACTTTGCAATTTCCGATGAACGCATCCCGTATGTGACCTTCCTTTTACCACCGTCACGCACGAACCTGCGGGCACTCGACAGACTTGGTGCTTGGCGGGTTGGCGAAGTCGATTATGACGGCGCGACCTTCCTCAAATTTCAACTTGCGACAGAGTGACAGCATTGTCCGATTTCTGGTACATCGCCAGCTCCAGAGTGTGTTGTAACTCGCGGCCCTTTACCGACATTCGACATTTTTTCAGATGTTACTAGTCGACTTCCTGAATGCCGCCGTTGTGCACAGAGCAACATTTTGAGTTGCTGAGCGACAGCAATGCCTGAAAAGTGCTGTTCGAAGTAATAGCACAAACGGACTGGTGAACAAAAAGCCTCGTCAACCCTCTTACAACAATGCTCACTTGATGAGATATGAAGAGAGTAGTTAAGCGGCTAGCATGCCGAGCCGTGAAACAGTATAAAACGTTTCTTGCACAACAAGACAGGGATCGCGGGTCACCGCCATGAGGTCATTATCGAACCCCGCCGTGGCAGTCGATAATGTTGTCCGTCCGAAAGTCCGTGAATACTTTACGGACCGGCGGGCTGAGGTGGATGTGTTTGTGGCAAGGCATTTCACCTGGCCCGGAACACTTCTCCTTCACCGGTCGGCACTCGGCTGGGACATTTTGCGCGCCCCGATGAATGTGGTGCTGTCGCCAATCCTGGTGCTGACGCGGATCGCGGCATACCTTTGCCGCCGTGCCCAGTGGCGTGGCGGCTCGGACTGGCTGACCTCACGGCGAATCCTTCTGCGCACCACTGTTGCGCGCAGGGTCGAGGCCTGCGTCCTGACCGATCTTCTCCAACTGTCGTTGGTGCAGGGGGCTGCGGCTCGTAGTTCGGACGAGCTTTCGCGTGCCATCCTTGCTGCACCGAAGTTTCGCGAAATGATCCGAAAACGTGAGAGCGCGGCCGATGCGGAGGCCCTCGGCCATCGAATGGCGGGTGCGATTTCCGAGTATGCAGCTACTCGGTCTGCCGTTGCCGAGATGACTACTGTGCTCTGTGCACTTGTTGTCGGTGCACTGGTCTTTCAGGCGCTAACACCGGGCATGATCTCGATGGCGCCGGGTGTTGCTGATGCCATGGCAAGCACAAATGCTATCACGGAGTTTCCGCTGGGTCAGACAATTGGCGGGATTTGGTACGGTTTTTTCCCGACGGGCGCATCGCCCTGGCTTACCACCGTCACCATGGCGGGGCTTGTCATGATCGGATCGGTTTTTGCCGCGTTCGCAGGTGTGTTTGCCGACCCTGTTCAGAGTCGCCTTGGCATTCACCGCCGCCGCCTTCTTCGTCTAATCGATACGCTCGAGGTGGAACTTACCGGGCTAGGACAGAGCCCTTTCGTCGCGCGTGAGCATTTCTACGCCCGGCTTTTGGACCTCTGGGATGCCGGTGCGGGCGTATTCCGCATTTTCCGGAACTGACGCGCAGACTTGGAGGCGAGGCTCGGGCCGTTACCAGTCATTCATCGTGCCCCTCACCGTCGCAGCGCAGCTTTCGTATTGCGCCATTCGTGCAGAGCGCAGCATTTCCACCTCGGCAATGACCGGGTCGCAGGGACAAAGCTGCCGTTTGGTTAAATATTATGTGCTTGGCATCCGACCCCATGTTTTGAATCACGCTATTGAATGTCCATACCGTTTCTGGGTGAGATAAATGCTCTCTGACGTCAGCGATCAACTTTTCCAGATGAGCCTTTGGCACACCCAAATCATCAATAATCCTTTTTTTCATCGACTCGACGGTTGATGGCATGTAGTCCCGCCAAGCATCCTGCGCACGCGTACCAATGAGGACCGGATTGTAACAAACATTCTCGAGACCGGCGCGCATCAGAAGCCGATATAGCCGATGTGCGATGGGATCGCCGCCGCCATCAGGAAAGCACGCGACAAATATGTCTGCCAGTTCGCGCCAAGCCGGATGTTCTGGATAGCACATAAGCGTGTGAAAATCTGCTTCTTGTATTGCCACGACGCCTCCGGGTGCTACCAGTCGAACTGCCTCGCCAACAAGCTTCTCCGGACTCCCCGCAGTGCTTGCCAAGAATCGGATATGCACCAGATCGAATGTTTTGTCCGGAAGACCGGTTGCATACGCGTCGCCCAAAATGAACTCGCAATTATCGGGCGCGTCGGCGCGCGCTATCGCGAGAAATTCTTCGTCACCATCAAGTCCTGTGACGTGACCGCTGGAGCCAACGAGTTCAAGGAGATAATGTGTAATACCTTCAGGGCCGCAGGCTAGGTCTAGACATTTCCAGCCCGAGGTCACACCAATGGATTTAAGCAGCCTTATTGTCGATTCCGACAAAGCAGTGTCTTGGGCTTTCAGGCGCTCTACCTCGCCCTTGCGATGCTGAATTGGATACTGACCTGACGAATACTCTACGTGTTCCATACTAGCCTTCCCTGTTCCAACACATCTAGGAATATCACTTTGCGTTCAATGGGGCTATTGGTTCACGAAGTCTGCTTTGCCCAAATACAATTAACCGGGCTCATTCCGGACCTCAGTGTTGTTGCAGCACAGGCCCCTGCCCCCCCTGTCAACTGGCCACGCAGACGGCCCAAAGGAGACATCCACCACCAGGTCGAGATGCTGTGGCGCGGCCCTTCGATCCGGGCATTCGCTGCGAACGCGAAACTTGAAACCGATCGAACTCACAAAACGCAGGACAAACCGGACTTGTGCGATTGCGGCAATTGCTGACGCAGCATTGATTTGCTGTCGCAGCGCATTCATCGCTGCGTTGCAGCTGTTGTCGCCAGACCGGTCATTCAAAGCTATGATGATGCGATACTATCAAACTCTAGTTTCGCGGCACATAGGATCAGCAACTTAGACACCGAACAAAGCCAACGTTTGCGTTGTCGCAGGCAGCGCAGCAGGACTGGCCATGCGGGCCTTCAGCCAGTAAGCAAATTCTCGTTGTGGCTCACGCAGGTGGCGGGGAAGAGGGAGTAAGTCGCGGTCGTGGAATTTTTCATTAAGTCGAGATATTGCAGAGATTGGAACTTTGGTTCCTGCTTCGTGTTTGAATTGATCAGGAACGAGGCACCAATAGTGCTCCTATTTGTTGTTATGCTTTTTTGACGAGCGTAATCTTGTTTTTCTGACAGGAAATTAACGTTACTGCCGAACGCGATAGCCGGAAGCAATGATCTTGTTTATCAGAACAGCGGCGGCCTGGTGCATGTCCTTTTCATCGTTATTGCCGACCGCTGCTTCGTGGGCAGCGGCTGCGTCACGCAAAACTCCCACTATCTCATGTTCGGGCAGGAGCTCACGATCTTTTATTGCAAGCAAAAGCGCTTCGCAGATTGAGAGTGCGGCCATTCCTGAGTGGTCTTGCCGGTCGGCCATGGTAGAGGTCCTTTTGTAACAGGCGTCCAAGCAAGGAAGCGCCACGATGAATTGCATCATACTGGCATAGATTGCTGTATACTTAACTGATCGAAAGCAGTCTTGGCGTCGGATAGTTTCGCGGGCTGCTCATCGATGAAGGAAGAACACTTGCGCGCTATCAAAAACAGTCCACTCACCCGAAAGCTCTTAAACTTCGTCGCTCTGACTGAGGTTGAACTTGCGGTATTAGCACGCCTGCACAAACGCCGCAGAACCTTTGAAGCGGGACGTGATCTTGTGCATCAAGGGCAATCAGAGCAGGCTGCCTACATTCTGGCCTCGGGCTGGGTTTGTTCCTACAAAACCCAGACAGACGGGTCGCGTCAGATCGTCGATTTCCAAATACCGGGTGACTTTCTGGGCTTGCGGAGCGTTCTGCTGCACACCTCGGATCACAGCATAGAACCAATTATGGAAATCCAAGCCATTGAGGTAGTAGTGGATGATCTCCTGGAAGCATTTGCGCAAACGCCCCGGCTGGCGACAGCAATTCTTTGGGCGGTCTCCCGAGATGAAGCGATGGTGGTTGAGCACCTGGTCAACATAGGACGGCGCGATGCGGGTGAGCGCATGGCGCATTTTCTTTTAGAACTTGGTGTGAGGCTGACTCAGGTCGGGATGGCAACCAAGACGGGATTCACTTGCCCCCTGACACAATACCATCTTGCCGATGCGCTGGGACTGAGTGCTGTACATGTTAATCGTGTCCTAAGGCAACTGCGGGAGAAGGGGCTGGTTACTTTTCAATCCGGGCAAGTGGCATTTGATGATTATGACGGACTGGTGACGTTGGCAGGTTTTGACCCCGCTTATCTGGATCAGGCCGGGCCACTGTTGAAGCAATAGGTTCACCCCTCGGGCGATGCCGGGATTTTGATGATAGTTGCCTGGTTAGAGACGCCATTCGCTTCGGTAGATTCGGGATTTCACTGAAAAAGAAGCGCAAGATAAATACAGTCCGATTGCGGTACTGGATTTCCTGCGCTTCTCAAATACTCGTTAAGAACACGCCAGCAAATATCCCGCCAACACACATCAGGTTGCCGGAATCCAAACATCGTTGCACTGACGCAGGTTAGTCAATTTTTGGCAGTACCTGATCCTCGGGCACCAAATGCATTTGAGATTCCAACAAAATCTCAGGTCTTTGGTCGCAGACTAACATCGATCAGCGCGCGTCTGCCATTTGCACATTATTCTAAATTACAACGCCAGTACTACCGCGGCGCTTACGAGCGTGTACCGCGGCAGACTGCGCGGGGAAGATCCAACAAACTATATGGAGGACCAAGGTGAGCACGAGATCGTCCAGTTCCTTGGTGACGTTTTCAAATCCGTTCTCTTTGTCCGGCTACCCGGATGAACTTCCTGCAGGCGAGTATGAAGTAGTCGTTGAAGAAGAACTACTACAGGGCCTGAGTTTCGAAGCATATCGCAGAACCGGAACCTACCTGACAGTTCAGGGCAAAGGCAGCAAGCCAGGCCGCACGGAAATGCGCCCAATTGACCCAGAAGATTTTGAACTGGCGCTCAAGCACGACCAGGCCTTGGCCACATCTAACAATGACAGCGATGCGGCGCTTTCCCCGCAGGAGGAATAGATTATGAACACGCCCGAATGGCTTAAACCCGGAATCTACGGCGCCGTGGTCGGAGGGGTTTTCGTAGGCGTCGTTGGGTTTTCTTGGGGTGGATGGATGACCGGCGGTGGTGCGGACAAGATGGCCAACGCCATGTCCCGCGACAATGTAATCGCTGCGTTGGTTCCGATCTGCGTCGACATGGCGAGAACTGACGCCCAACGCGCCGAAAAAATAATTACGATCAAAGAAGCTTCTTCTTTCAAGCGAAAGGATGCCGTTATGGCAGCCGGCTGGGCAACGGTACCGGGATCCCAAACCCCTAACAAAGATCTGGCGCAGGCCTGCATTGAGGGGCTGAACCTGGATGGATCGTAACTCAATCACTCAACATTCGGACAACGCCGTTTGCACCAGGTCAAATCGAAAAAGTCAGCACTGGTTTTACTCTCACTTCATGACGGCGCTGTTTGTTGGCGTTTTCAGCTGCTTGACGGGCTCCCTTATCTCATCAAATCCCGCATCGGCCGAAACAAATTCGATCCCGGATAACGCGCATCCCAAAAAGTATGGCGACGGTTGGGAATGCGATTTGTCCTATCGGTTGGAAGGCGAAGAATGCGTGGCCATTGCCGTCCCAGAAAATGCCTACCCGACAAACAGAACCTATGGTTCGGGCTGGGCATGTACACATGGCTTTGTTGAAGTTGGTGGCACGTCATGCATTGAAGTAATTGTGCCTGAGGGCGGATACCTCGATCCATCAGGTGAGAGGTGGCGGTGCCTGCGTGGGTACACAAGGGTAGACGATAGCTGCCAGAAAATCGTGGTGCCGGACAACGCCTACCTAGCGAACAGCACTTATGGATCTGTATGGATTTGCAATCGTGGCTACGAGATAGACGGAGAAGCGTGCGTTGCAGTAGCAGTGCCGGAAAACGCTTTTCTGAACGCATCAACCAGCGGGCGCCCCTGGACCTGCGAGCGTGGATATTTTGAGCGCGACGGAAGGTGCGATGCCGTCATCGTGCCTGAAAATGCTTTCTACGATGACGCGATCCATGGAGTTGGATGGAAATGCGAACGTGGCTACAAGGCGTCCGGTGATCGCTGCAACGCAATCGAGCTACCGGCAAATGCCCATCTCGACCGATCCGGCAATGGGTGGCAATGCCACAGAAATTATCATCGGTCAGAAGGGCTGTGTGTTCTGAACAAGTGAGGTTTCAGGCAGAGAGCCCACTTTTCCAAACTTCACAATTTGCGCCCGTTCTTACACAGGACGGCGCGTTTCACACTCCAAAAAGGAACAGATATGAAACCCGTACCTATTGCGTCGGATGCCAAGCAGTTCAGTGCCAGCGATGCGCAAAAGCTACCACCTGCACAAGCAGTTATTCCAGAGCTTCACCGCAAGACACTTGTGACAGATACACCGACTGCAATTGTGTATTGCGAAGGAAACTTCGCAAAGATCGATGGCAAGACGGCTAATGGTCTCGTTCGACATTCACAGGCCTATCGCGTTCTTTCGGTGATCGACAGCACGTATGGCGGTTGTGACAGTGGCAAAGTGCTTGATAATGTCGCCAATCAGGTTCCCATCTTCGATGATCTTGATGCCGCTGTCGCTAATGAAGCTACAATCCCCGACACGTTTATTTACGGAATGGCGCCAGCCAGCGGAAGAATGTCCCTTGAGGATCGCGAAGTTGTTGTAGATGCGATAACGCTCGGAATGAACATCGTGAGTGGACTGCATGAATTCCTTAGTGATGATAAAGAGCTCGCCGGATTTGCCAAAATTCACGATGTCACGATACGGGACATTCGCAAGCCGCGGCCCAATCGCGACCTGCGCCTGCTAGATGGCAGTGTTGGCGACGTCCAAGCGATCCGCATCGCGGTGTTCGGCACCGATTGTGCAATCGGAAAGCGAACAACCGCGACAATCCTGACAAATGCTCTTAACGCGCATGGGATCAAAACAGTTTTGGTCGGCACCGGCCAGACAGGATTGATGCAGGGCGCCAAGTATGGTGTCGCGATGGATTCGGTACCGCCGCAGTTTTGTTGTGGCGAGCTTGAGCGCGCTGTTGTTGCGGCATCTGAAGGTGAGCGCCCCGATGTCATAGTGATCGAGGGTCAGGGCGCGTTAAGCCATCCGGCCTTTTGCACATCAGCCTTCATTCTTCGAGGCAGTCAGCCACATGCAGTAATTCTTCAACACGCGCCTAAGCGAGAACGTCGATGCGACTTCCCAAACATGACTATGCCCGATCCTTGCGATGAAATCACCCTGATCGAGGCGTTTGCGAACACAGAGGTAATTGGCATGACGATCAACCATGAAGGAATGAATGAAGTTGAGATTTCAAAGGCGATCACAGACTATAACTGCAAATTGTACCTCCCGGTCACTGACGCATTGAACCGTCCTTCATCAAACTTGGTGAACATGGTTCTTTCTGCCTTTCCGCACTTGCAGCCCGCACCTGTAAGGTCGATTGAATGAACAAGCTGCGTATCGACGTTGATCTAGAAAAAATCCGGTACAACACACGGTTCCTGGTCGACCACCTTAGACCCCGCGGAATTACGGTGACAGGTGTGACAAAAGCCGTTTGCGGTCATCCGGCGATTGCGAATGCTATGCTTGAAGGTGGCGCGACAGGGCTGGCAGACGCGCGGATCAGCAATGTCATGCGTATGCGCAATGCTGGAATCTCGCGCTCCATTTCCTTGATCCGAACACCCATGCTGAGCCAGGTCGCGCAAGTCGTTGATAACTGCGATGTCAGCTTCAACACAGAGATGGACATTATCGCCAGCCTGGCCATCAATGCGCTGGGAAAGAACATTACTCACAATATTATCCTGATGGTGGAAATGGGGGATATGCGGGAAGGCATCTTGCCTGAACACCTTGGAAGCACTGTGTCCCAAATTCTTAGAATGGAAGGTATTTCTCTGAAGGGGGTTGGCGCAAACTTTGCCTGTCTGGGTCATGTGGCACCCTCTGTAGGAGCAATGGAAATGCTTTCGTCGCTTGCCGTCGACACCGAACTTGCAAGTGGACCCGCTCTGGAAACAGTGTCAGGCGGCGGCTCTGCCAGTTTGCTATAGGCGCTTGGAACGGGGGCGACCGGAAAGATCAACAATCTGCGTCTGGGTGAGGCCATCCTGCTGGGAACTGATCCCGTATCGGGATACGCGATCGACGGGCTTTACTCAGATGTTTTTACGCTTTGGGCGGAAGTGATCGAAACGAAGACCAAATCAAATCCAAATCCCATGCAAATGAATTATCCTATACCTTCAATGCAGTGTGTGACTTTAGACAGTCCTTCGAATGCTCGGTCGATCCTTGCCATTGGACTCCAGGACACCGATGCGGCGGGTCTAGTTTTCCCTGCTGGCGTCACGTTCGTCGGAGCCACCAGTGATCATATCGTTGTTGAAACCACTGATTGTCCGGCTCGCGCTGGTGGCGAGATGAAGCTACGAATGAAGTATAGCGCGCTTTCGCGTAGCATGGCAGCACCTGATGTTGCAAAGGTCTTCCGTGGTGCTAGCGCATTGGCAGAAATCAGCGCTGCGAACAATGATCGCCCATACTCGAAGTGAAGGTAGCGCACCAAGATCGTCGGCGATTAAACCCAAACCTAAGTCAACCGTCTTATTCTACAGCTTTGCGTAGTAAATTAGGCCATCAATGCCTATATTGGTGGTATCCGCATTCACTTTTCACACCCCATCTGGGCTCGTGGGTGTTGCGGACAATCAAAGGATCAAAATGATGTCTTTCAAAGACCTGACGACCAGAGCGGCTGCCGCGCTGAAGGAAAACGATGCGAGCGCACCGAAAAAAGAAGTTACGTCTGAAGCGCCTGACGTCGTCCCCGAAAAACCAAAGCCTAAACCTCAAAACTGATAATTCCCTGCCGGGAGTGGGTGGCTTGTTCTTGTTTACATCTCCGAGCGAGCGCTATCAGCAAAGGAGAACTACTTAGATGGAACAAATAGTCAGCAAGACAATCGCAGTCTTTTCCAGGCCGTTTACTTTCCCTGGCTTCGACGAATTACTCCCGGCGGGCGAATACGAAATAGAAACTGAGCTTTCCGCACCACCAGATTATTTGGATCCAGAAGCCTGGAAAGCATCAGTGCTAATCGGTCTGCATCCACGGAAATCTCATCCCGGTCTGGCGCGTACCTTGACCGTTTCTCTTGCTGATTTGGACAGAGCACGCGCAAAAGATAAATTGTCTGCGAAAGAGTTGTCACAATTCCTGCTCGACCAACTTTTGGACGATCCGATGGTGCAGCTGATCATGGAAGCTGATGGTGTGTCTGAGACACAACTTCGGCACCTCTACTCGGGCTCGTTCATTTCTGAAGCAGACGACAAATCATCAAGTAAACGAGCCCTGCGGCAAGTGTGCGGAAGCGGCTCTCGGTATGCCTTCGCTGTCCAAGCTGCCGAGAATGACGGAATGCCGGTTCGTCCGAATAAGACCCCTCGGATTGTAGGCCGCCCGATAGGACAGACTGAAATGGGCAGCTCTTTCAAACTCAAGGCATAGGACTCGGTACTTTCATTTCCAGCTGCAGAGTAAACCAAAACAGAATCCGAGGCCAAGAACTGATGGAAGACTTCGACAACGATGCAGATACGATCATGGCTCGCGCCCACAACGACGTGCCGCAAGAACGCCCGTGCCTACGTTGCAGAACGCCATTCTGGAGTGAAGGGTTCGGAGAGCGGATTTGTCGACGCTGCAAGGGGTTGAACGCGTGGCGAAACGGCGTGTCGGTAAGCCCCGGGCTAGCTCGGCGTCGCTGATGAACTGACGACAGCCAACCGGCTTCTTTGATCATATCCCATTTTAACTTATTGGTACTGATCCGGGCCTTTTAACGTGGAACCCGATCGGTAATCGGTGCTGAAGACGAAGCGTACGCGCGGTTTGGACTCAAACCGTTCTTATGCGTAGTGATATGGGCTCAAGCCGCCTAATGCACACACTTAAACCATGCCAGTATTCATAATCGGACAGCAGGCATTCACGCCGCTTGTACTATTCGGTGGTCAGCGCGGTGCTGTTGCTTGGGTGCGGAGGGTGGATCGGAGTGCAAAATATGCCAAGAGTCCAACTACCTGCAGTCACCCCAAAACCCAGAGCTTGGAACAAGGGGCGGATCATCGGTCAGAAACGACCGCTACTCCCAAAACAGGTCTGGGCGATCCGTGCCCGGCTCGAACTGTCGGGCAACCTGCGCGATCTTGCGCTTTTCAACGTGGCCATCGACAGCAAACTGCGAGGGTGCGATCTGGTGAAACTGGCGGTTTCTGATCTCGTCAAAGATGACCGCGTGCGAGAGCGAGTTTCTGTGATCCAGAGCAAAACCAAGCGGCCCGTTCAATTCGAACTGACGGAAAACACGCGCGAAACTGTATTGGTATGGGTAAAATCACCGGAAATGTTTGCTAGCCGGTTCATGTTTCCAAGCCGATTCCATGATCGACCACACATCTCGACGCGCCAGTATGGCAGGCTGGTTCGAGACTGGGTGACCGCAATCGGATTGGAACCGAGCGGATATGGCACGCATTCGCTTCGCCGAACCAAAGTAGCTGAGATCCACCGCAAGACAGGAAATCTCCGCGCGGTCCAACTTCTGCTTGGGCACACAAAGGTCGATAGCACCGTGCGATACCTGGGCGTTGAATTGGAAGACGCGCTAAGCATTGCAGAGCGCATAGACATCTGAGACAGTTTGGCGAGCGGCGCTGTCGGTCGCCAATCCATAGTGGTTCTAGTTCTTTTACGCAGGAGTGGGACGTAGCGTGCCCTGAGCGGAAGTGTCAAAATCTTGTTGCGTACGCTCGCAGCACAGTTTTCTCGGCTCAGGCGCAATTTACAGGGTGCGGGACCGAGCGGCCATTTGATCACGCCGCGAGTACTTGTGCAGAAGCGGCGCGAAAATCGCTGCGTTGCAGCCAATGTTATCAGGCCAGTCATTCATAGTCACGGGGAAGCCTTGATCACATACTCCTCTTTCGCCGCACTCAGGCCAGACAATTTCTTTCGGTAGTTCACCAAGGATCTTGGTCACCGGCAGTTTCAAAAACTACCTGCCCTGGCGGTACTTGCATTGCGACAAGGGAAACTTCCTTGACTCTATTCTGGCTAAGGACCACAAAAGTGCATTGGTGAAAGTTACTCGTCGCCGCGATGCTGCCGGCTTCGATGATCCAATGGCCTTCAGAATAACTGTAGCATGTGCCCCAGCATAGGAACGGGTTTCGCTGGGGTCTTCGCTATGAGCTCGTTCCTCGCAAGCATTCGCAACTGTCACCTGACAAGCCCCAGTCATCGCGTGAACCATGAAAGAAGGCGCCGTATGAACTGCACATGGCTCATAAATTGCGTGTTTGATGCCCGATAGATCAGGTCTCAGGCTCCTTTTCAATCAGTCATTCATCGTGTTTACGCGCTGCATTCTTTGTTTGATCCCGACACTCTTGGTGTTGCTCTCCGGAACGCAGCTTCCTGCCCAAGTCGCAGGCAATGCTGATGGATCGGTCTGTGACGAAGGCTTCGAAAACAAGAACGGATCGTGTCAAAGAACAGACGTACCAAAAAACGCATATTTGACGGGTAGCTCCTATGGCAGCGGCTGGGAATGCAATCATGGTTTTCAAAACGTTGGAGAACTCTGTGAGGAAATAAGAGTTCCGGAAAATGCCTATCTTGCCTCAACCGGAGATCGGTGGGAATGCAACCGGTTGTTCCAGCGTATCGGGGACGAGTGTGAAGAGGTGATTTCACCTCAAAATGGGTACGTCGAAACTAGGTTTGGCGTACAAGAAATACACTGCAACTGGGGATTTCGTAAGGAGGATCAGGATTGTGTTGCGATTAATGTCCCGAGCAACGGCCGCCTGACTGACAAAAACAGCGCGGATGGTTGGGTGTGCCTCAGAGGTTACAGGGCAGCGGAGAGTAGCTGTGAACCTGTGGCAATTCCACAGCATGCATATCTTGCGCCTGAAACCTTTTCTGGATGGAAATGCAAACGAGGTTATCGCGCAAACCGGGACAGATGCATTGCGATCCTTGTCCCTTCAAATGCTCACTTGAATCGGAGAGGTGACGGTTGGGAATGCAATCGGCCGTTTACACGACAGAACGATAAGTGCACCGAAAATGTGCCGCGACAATAGGTTGGTGGGAACCAATACCTCCTGACATATCCGGAAGGACGAATCCGTGAACCATAACTCGATTGACGAAAACCTGGGTAAAATACTCAAAGCCGAAAAGGCGCAACGCTGGTCCTACAGCATAAAGATGTTTGTCGCATTGGCGGTGATTGTTGCGGCCATAATTGTGGTGGTGTTTCTCTGATGCGTAAAAGCACCCCTCAGGTTAGCCTCCGGCACCCAATATCGGCAATTCGCGACCTAGAACAAAGAGCATTTCAGGAACGCAGTGTTCGTAAGTCGCGGAACGCTGACGTAGCCGGTGTGATTGAGGAACAGTTTGGCAAGTACTTGATTAAGGCCGGCATTCTGAGCGGTAACAGCGTTGCGCGCGCATTCCCCAAGCCACCAGCTAAAACGCAGGCAATGATTGCCGATGCAGTTGGTGAAACACCAGCGTTGGCCATTGAAGCCTTAAAAGGAATTCTCGAAGAACGAGACAGGAAACGTAGCGGTCAACGACGTTTGGAAGGAAACTCAGGCACGCTCGTTCCCAGTGAAAGAGAATATGCCGAGGCATTGCGACAGATTAGGCTCACCCCTGCGCAGGTCACAATGCTCAAAGCACTTACAATCGCAGGCAAGGACGGTCTGACCATTGGTCATTTGTCTCAGGCGGCCGGTTACAAATCGCGCGAGGCCTCCATCAAGGTTTTCAAGAAAATCGGACTATTGATCGCAGAATATCTGGAACTGGACCTACCCGAAGCCGGATCGGTGCAGAATGATGGCGCCGCTCAGGTCCTGGCGTTTTCTCACATCGAAAGTGACGATGAGCCAGCAACTTGGATTATGCATCAGGAACTGCGCGACGCTGTTCGTTCGGTTCTATGACGTACGTTCCAGCCCCCGCTTTTGTAGAGAACTCTGAACCGGAACAAATGCACGAAAGGTTGCACACGTAGCTTATGCTGGAGAAGAAACCATACCCGCTCGACCTGATCTATGTACCTGTGAAGCGTGCAAAAACACTTGAACAGCAAAAAGTCCTGACGCTGGCCGAAGATATCCTGAAGAACGGCCAGAAGACCCCGATTCAGATACGCGCGGACAACAAGAGGTTCGTGCTGATTGAAGGCCTTCACCGGTTAGAGGCCATTCGCGCCCTCGGCGGTGATACGGTCGACGCCTTTTTGGTGCGCGCCAGATTACACTAAACTCTTGTTGGGATTGGCGTTCGACAAAGCCTGAGAAAACGTCAGCAGGCGCTGACTTTCTTCATCCCAAAGATGCAATCGTGCGCAATGAAGGCTCTCATATAGAGTAATACGCTGGCAATTTTCCAACTCGGAATGGTCACGCAAAACCTCGTTTAGCCGATAAAACGGTATGCGGCTGGCAAGGTGGTGAACATGGTGCACACCGATATTGGCAGAGAACCACCGCAGGATGCCTGGCAGGGCGTAGTGAGAACTTCCATAGAATGCGGCGTTCTGAAGATTCCACACTTCTTCCCGTTCCCAGGTCGTGTGTTCAAACTGGTGTTGAATATAGAATAGCCAAATACCAATCGATGCGGCGACGATCATGGTTGGCAGGAAAACATACGCTAAAACCTCAATGCCTCCGGCCCAAAAAATCAGAGCCAGGACCACCGCAATCGCGGCGTTTGTTCCCATTGCACTTGCCCAATACAGCCAGCCTGACCGCATGAAACCAAAGGGCAAGCGATTTTGAAAAAAGAACGTGTAGACCGGTACGATACAGAACAGGAAGAAGGGGTTCCGGATTAACCTGTAAGCGGCACGCCCGAACCAATTCCGTTTCAGGTATTCCTCAATGGTCAATGTAGGAATGTCACCCATACCACGCCGATCAAGGTTACCGGTTGAGGCATGGTGAATCGCATGGCTTTGCCGCCAGACGTCATAGGGTGTCAGGGCGAGAACACCCAGAACCCGGCCGGTCCAATTGCAAACGGTGCGGCTTCTAAAGAAAGATCCGTGACCACAATCATGCATGATGATGAAGATACGCACCAGAAATGCGGCGTCCAGGATGGCCAATAGAACAGTGACCCAGATACTAAGGGATAGCGCAAACCACGCTGCGCCCCATAGCGCGAAAAAGGGGATGACAGTGATTGTCAGTTCAAAAACGCTACGCTTCGTATCGGGCACACGGTATTGCGCGAGCGCCCGGGTCAATTCCTGCTGTTGCAACTGACTTGTTCTCCAAGGGCTTTTAGCAGCCCATTGTGCAAACGGGCACCCCATAAGGGTGCCCGTAAAAGGTCAGGCCAGTGCCAGATTGGCGGCGCTGTCGCGCCCGTCACGGCCAGCTTCGACGTCAAAAGTGACCTTCTGGCCGTCCTTCAATTCGCTGATGCCGGAACGCTCAAGTGCTGAGATATGCACGAACACATCGCGCTTGCCATCTTCAGGTTCGATAAAGCCAAAACCTTTGGTCGAGTTGAACCATTTTACTGTGCCATTTGCCATGGTGGAAGTCTCCTAATACTTGCCGCCCGCATCATTGCGGCGACTCGGCGTGGTCGGTCTGAATCGAAAGACTGAACGCCGAGTTTGGGAGACAGCAGGTCGAAAAAGAAAAACGTAAGCCCTGTGTATATGGACTTCGAGTACACACGATACAAGCCTTGATACAACGGAAAGCAACAGAAGACCTAAGTCTGCCCAGCCCAATTTGGGACAAAGATAAGCAGAACCATTGCTCTGTGGTTCGGAAATCAGAGGTCGGCTTCCGATAAAACCTGCCGAATGCGTATGCAGCAAATTGATTGCTCAGGCACGGCAGGTAGGGCTCACTGTCCGAAATCGCCGCGTGCTTCAAGAACACCGCGGCAAGGCACAAATGTTCATTGAGTGATTGAAACATTGCTAAATCAACGAGTTGACCTCTCTAACGAACGGTAGATTCTGCGCGGCCCGAATCTTGGGTCATGCTGCGTTGGCATAGGGCGACTGCGAGCCTCAAAGTGCCATTAGTAGGTCCGTATCTGCGCAAGCATCGGGCAAGAAACGTTCCCGATGTTACAGTTGGCCGTAAGTTCATTCAGGGCGGCCTCCAATCGCTTAAGTTCGATTATCTTCATACGCACATTGGAGATATGAAGCTCGGCCAGTTCCTTAACGGATTGGCAATCCTCGCTATCACCTTCGGATAGGTTGAGAAGCACCTTTGCATCGGCAAGCGAAAAACCCATGTCTCGGCACTTCCTTAGAAAACGAAGCCGTCCAACATCGTGCGCGGAGTACATGCGTCGATTATTCGATGCCCTTTCTGGTTTCGGCACGATCCCTTCGCGTTCGTAATAGCGGATAGTTTCAATTCCGACTCCGCTTTGCCGGGATGCTTCCCCAATCGCAAACATGTGAGATTTCCTGCCTTGATCCTGTAGTGGCTACAGACGTTATACGAGAAGTTGCTGTCTCTACAACTCCGCGCGTCATGGTTCTGAGGGAAACGGAATGCAGAAATACCTTAGCCTCAGCTATTTGGGATCGCTATCAGCGCTTGGCGTCGCGACTTGCTGCGTTTTGCCCATGACAATGATGTTTCTGGGGCTGGGCGGCAGTTGGTTGGCAATCTTTGGGAAGGTTGCGGCAGCGAGTTACCATGTGCTGACGATTTCAACGGCGCTCGTCGCGATATCGTGGCTGGTATCTTATCGGCGCGGTTCCTTGCCGACGTTGAAATGGCGGCTTGCAGGAACAACTCTAATGACCGGCGTGGCTTGGGTTGTTGTGTTTAACGAGGCACGGATTAACGATTACCTGATTATGCAGATGTGAGACTATGACAAAACAAACTGTAGTCCTAGAAAGCACCCTGATTTGCCCGAAGTGCGGCCACAGCGAAACCGAGCAAATGCCAACGGATGCTTGCCAGTGGTTCTATGAATGCAAGTCGTGCAAAACAGTTTTGAAGCCGTTGGAAGGCGACTGTTGTGTTTACTGTTCATATGCCACGGTCCCGTGTCCACCAATTCAGCTAGGCGATAGCTGTTGCGGATGAAGTGAAGGACGGTTTTGTTGAGCGAACTGTGAGCTGCCGCCGCGAGCATCGCTGCTATTTGCATGAATGACAGTTTTTTCCGCTGCTTGGCCGCACAAGATATTCGGCAGTTGCAGTGTTGTTACTGCTGCAAACGCATGCAGCAATAAAATCCAGGGTACAGGTTGGGCTCAGTGCTGACCTCGGAGCCAGCGCGGCATTGGATCACATGTCGGCGGAACCAGCGACAGGCCGGCCCAGAGCCGACATCCAACCCGCTATGTTGATGCTGCGGTTGTAACCCGCTTTGCGGACTTTCGCTGCGTCTATGTGACGGTACCGAATGCAAACGCATCAAATCGTTAGACTTTGGTGCTGGGAGTAAGACTAACCAATAAGCACCCATCCAGGACGCGCAGAAACTCGTGTCGAATTTACCAGAGTTGATCCGTTTGACAGGCCCAACAATCCATTGATTATGTGCGCATGACCAAAGCTCAACGACCGCCAAAGCCGAAAACTGTTCCCTACACCCCGGAGCCGGACCGCTATGAGAGGATGGTGTATCGGCGATGTGGGCGGTCAGGTATTAAACTCCCTGTTGTCAGCCTGGGTCTGTGGCACAATTTCGGTGCAGACTCCACACACGAAAACAAGCGCGCCATGTGTCGGACGGCGTTCGACTATGGGATCACACACTTTGATCTGGCGAACAACTACGGACCTCCACCCGGTTCGGCCGAAGAGGCATTTGGTGAAATCCTCAAATCGGATTTCGCGGGCCACAGGGATGAATTGATAATTTCCTCTAAAGCGGGCTACGACATGTGGCCCGGACCTTATGGCGAATGGGGGTCGCGCAAGTACATGATCGCTTCTTGTGATCAATCACTCGCGCGCATGGGGCTTGATTACGTCGACATCTTTTATTCCCACCGTTTTGATCCCGATACTCCGCTCGAAGAAACGATGGGCGCGTTGGATCATATCGTGCGGTCGGGTCGCGCACTGTATGCAGGAATCTCGAGCTATAACTCCCAACGCACGCGCGAGGCGGCGAAGATTCTCAACGACCTTGGGACGCCTTGTCTGATTCACCAGCCTTCCTACAATTTACTCAACCGGTGGGTAGAACGGGACGGATTGCTCGATACGCTGGACGATCTGGGTGTAGGATCAATTGCGTTCACGCCGTTGGCACAAGGCATTCTGACGTCAAAATACCTGCGCCATATTCCGGATGGCAGCCGTGCCACGCAAGGAAAGTCACTGCTTGACGGCATGATCAACGAGCGGTCTTTGGCAAGTGTCCGAGCTCTGAACGACATGGCCGAGGCACGTGGGCAGACCCTGGCACAATTGGCGCTGGCCTGGGTGCTAAGAGGCGGTCGCGTGACGACCGCACTTATTGGTGCGTCCCGCCCGGAACAAATCGTCGATTGCGCAGGCGTCGTCGAAAATCTCGACTTCAGTGCTGACGAGTTGGCCAGGATCGACGAAATCAGTTCGGAAGAAGATATCAATTTGTGGGCGCGGTCGTCTGAAACAGAATGACCAATCTTAGAAGTGCTAAAACCCGAGACCATTTGGAGTTTGAGATTATTGGCGGCTTCAACTTATGCAGCTCGGCCAAATTACTATCGAGACTGACCGGCCCAGAGCTCCTGCCCACCACCGGTCTCCGCTACTGCATTGCGGCCCGTGAGTCAGGGCATTCGCTGCGCCTGCTAAATCGGGCGGCTTTCGAATTCACACTGTGCGGAAGGAGCTGGCGTTCGCCGCGGGTGTGACGTAGTGAAGGCTGAACGGCGGTTACCGCCATATTGCTTTCGCCAACGATAGAATGTCTGCTCTGCAATCTGCACCTGACGGATGGCATCCACGCGTGGCATCCCCTGTCCGCAAAGCACCTCAACCTGCCGTAACTTAGTGACAATCTCTTCCGACTTGTGACGCTTGATTCCCATATTTGATCCTCCGTTTCCTAACTATACGGGCGGACCAACTCAGGGGGGGAGGATCAAGATGTTGCTAGTTTTCAGCTTGGACGCTCATTGTTGTTCGTCGTCAGAGTTTTCCGAAGAGTAAGGGCCAAATGTTCAAGGACAACGCGCAGTTCTTCAACTCTGGAAGTGACACGTCAGAGCATTTCTGTGAAGCAGACCGGATTGCATTGGATTCAAAAAAAGAAGTGCATTTCAGCGCCGGACACCGCGTTTGGCTTTCGCGGGGCGCATAAATTTCTTTTTGGGGCGTATATTCGACACTAAAAGTTTCCAAAGCTGGATTAAGGAGAAGTGCATGCCAGTATCTGGGCCGCCGCTAACTGTATCGGCGGATTTGACAGACTTGCTTCGCCAGGGTTTGTCAACAAACCCCGACGGGGTCGCGCTTTATGCGTTGGGTAGAGCTCTGACTTGGCGAAAGGTTGATGCCGCCTGTACTCGGCTTTCTCGGAGTTATCTGAACCTAGGATTGCGGCCAGGTGACCGCGTGGCATCTATTATGCCGAACCGAGTGGCGCTGGTGATCCACTATCTGGCATGTATGCGGGCTGGTTTGGTGGCAATGCCACTCAATTATCGTTACGCGGCTGCGGACATTGACTATGCGCTCGGTTTGGCGACGCCCGCAGCGCTTTTGGTGCATAGTGAGCGGGTCAATGATATTTCCGCTGTCTCTGGCATCGCGCGATTGTCAGTGGGGTTGATAGCGCATGCTGGCAAAATGGAGGGCGCGTTTGACTTTGAAGACCTTTTGGACGCTGACAGTGAAGAAGCTCTGCCTGAAGTTTCGGCGGAGGCTCCGGCCTTCATATTTTTCACCTCCGGGACCACTGGCAAGCCGAAAGGTGTAACGCATAGCCACGCCAGTATGGGAAGTATGGTGGCGAGCAATGCCCAAGGGTTGGGACTGGGTCCTCAGGACGTTGTGCTGCCGGCTTCGTGGATTTCTCATACCGCCGGGCTGCGGCTTACGTTCGCGGGGCTTTGGTCCGGTGCCAAAACGAATGTCGCACGGAGTTTTACCCCTGACGAGCTTTTGGGGTTGTTGCGAAAGACTCGACCGACAGTTGCGCAAATCCTGCCCGCACCCTTGGCGTCATTGCTTACCGCGCCCGGCGCAGTACGAAAGGATTTTACTTCTCTGAAAACAATGATGGCGGGAGGCGACAAACCCTCGCAAGCGGTGGTCAAAGCGTTCGACGCGCTGGCTGGTGTGCCGATTGGATCTTTCTACGGAATGACGGAGATGGGAACGTCGCATTCTAACACACATGGAGGAACCAATAAGGTTGGCGCAGTAGGACTGAACAATCCGGGATATGTCTCGGAACTGCGCAATGAGGCCGGGCAGGAGGTTTCCGTTGGGGCGGACGGTCGGCACTGGGTCAAGAGCCCCAGTATGATGACCGGGTATTGGAACAATCCGGAGGCAACAACAGGGGCGTTTCGGGACGGTTGGCTCGACACCGGTGATCTGATGCAGCGGGACGCGGATGGCTATTTCTGGTTCCGTGGGCGCCAGAAACAGATCATTGTGCATGATGGCTCGAATATCAGCCCGGCAGAGGTTGAAGATGCGTTAACAGCGCATCCAGCCGTCGAGGCAGCAGCGGTGGTTGGTGTGCGAGACGAGATGCATGGCGAGGATGTTTGGGCCTTTGTGAGTTTGGCCGAAGGCCTCGCACAAGTTGACTCCAACGATATAATTGACTTCGCGCGGGACCGCATTGGCTACAAAGCGCCAGATGTCGTAAAGGTATTGAATACACTCCCGCTAACAATGGGTGGCAAACTTGACCGGATGGCGCTGAAGCAACTGGCCGCAGAAGAGAGCGGTCCTGCGCACGTGTTTTAAGTCTTCGTCAGTCGGAAGGTAGTCGCAGCCAAATCCCGCGCTATTCTCTGCGGGAAAGATTGTGCAATGTCTTGAGTACCAAGCACCGAATGCTGCATCATTTAACCAATGGCCAATGCCGCCAAAAGCTAACACTGCTAAAAGAGCAAAGGCGGCCCAAAGCGGACGCTAGCATTTCTCTCAAATGCTGCTGCTGCGCCCGCAATGCGGACATTCGCTGTGTGAACGACGTCGAAGCAAGTAAAACATCAATTGGCGAACAAACTGCCGAATTTCACGCCGCAAAGCTCAAGGCTTACATAACGGCTACCTGCCGAGCGAGTTCCTGAAATCGTACGAAAAGGGCAAAACGCTGTTTGTGTTTTCCAACTGTCGGACCGGCAACCGGTGCGTATCTTTTTGCAACGCTAGACATTGCGTCCATACTCATGGCTAGGTCGCTGTAACAACCGGAGGCACAGGCGCCAAGCATTGCGGCACCGAGTAGAACCGGTTCTTCGGAGTCCGGGCCGGCAACCGCAACACCTACCGAGTCTGCAAGCATTTGTCGCACGGCGTCGTTCCGCCCCGCACCGCCAGAGACTACAACATTCGAAATGGGCGCACCTTCGCGGGCTTGCGTTTCGATGATTTGGCGCAATCCGTAACCGAGCCCGCAAAGCCCGGCAACATAAAGCGCGACCAGACTGTCGAGTGAAGTGTCCATGTCTAGACCCGCGATGACTGCTCGTGTGCGGGGATCTGCATACGGTGCGCGATTTCCAAGGAACTCCGGAACGACATGTAGACCATCGGCAAGGTCGACCAAATCGCTGGCAGACCCGACTTGCATCAATGCCCTGTCCATCAACCAGTCCGGCAGAGACTTTCCGTCTTGAACCGCCACCTTCGCCGCATCAACTGCAGCGGGGTGCATGCTGATCAACCTGTCGATGGCCGCCCCTGCAGCGGACTGGCCGCCTTCGTTCAACCACATGCCGGGGATCATCGCCGAGTGGTATGGCCCCCAGACGCCAGGAACGAACACCGCCTCGGACGTTGTAGTCATGGTGCAAGAGGACGTACCAAAAACGTAGGCCATATTCTCGGTCACCGGTCCGAGGCCTGTGGCCCCGACCGTACCAACACCTCCAGCGTGAGCATCGATGAGCCCCGCACCAACGGCTGTGCCCGGTCGGAGACCAAGCACCTCGGCTGCCTCCTCCGTCACGCCTTGTGCGAGTCGTGTCCCCGGCTCAACAATCTCCGTACCGACACGACGATACTGCTCATCAACCAACTCTCCGAGACCAATCTGCCGAAAATACCCGTCGTTCCACCCGCCCGTGCCCGCGACATAGGTCCACTTGCATGTGACCGTACAGGATGACCGCGCGAGCGATCCGGTCGCCTTCCACGTCAGGAAGTCGGTTAAATCCAAGAAATGCCCCGCCTGTGCAAAGGTCTTAGGCCGATGGCGCTTTAGCCAGAGAAGTTTGGGGGTCTGCATTTCTGGCGAGATGGTGCCGCCGACATAGGAAAGGACATCGTGATTTGTAGCGTTGATGTCTTCCGCCTCGGCAACGGCGCGGTGATCCATCCACACGATGATGTCGCGCTCTTGGTCCTCGCTTGATCCAACTGGCAGCGGCTCACCAGAGCTGTCCAGAACAACAAGAGAACACGTCGCGTCGAACCCAACGCCGTCAATTTCACGCGGAGCAATTCCGGCGGCTGCAATCGCAGTGCGCGAGGCGTCGCCGACTGCTGCCCAAATCTGTGAAGACGATTGTTCGACAAAATCAGCGCCGTCCCGGTAGACCTCGACGTCGGAATTTCCGGTCCCAAGCAGTCGGCCGTCTTCATCGAAAACGCCCGCACGCGCGCTGCCAGTTCCAACATCGATTCCCATAAAACAGGGCATTTTGCTCCTCCTCTTCCCGGTCAGTTGCGTGGACGAGCCGCGTCTTCACTGCCCTCCGGCTCCGGACCTTGGCCGTAGCTCATGCGCTGCATCTGATCGATCACTCGCTTCATTTCTGCGTCCGAAAGGATCGGAGGATCACCCAACGGCAAAGCCTGCACGTATAACCTTGCCAAGGTTTCGACCTCGGTCGCCAACCAAAGCGCGGAATCCAAAGTCTTACCGAGCGAGATCTGGCCATGTTGACCAAGCAGGCACGCAAGACGCCCATCAAGTGCACTGAGCGCCGTATCGGACAGTTCCTGCGTGCCGAAGGTGGCATATTCGGAACAGCGAATGGTGGTGCCTCCGGCGATCCCGACCATGTAGTGAAAGGCGGGGATCTCGCGATGATGACAAGCCAGGGTTGTGGCATACACCGAATGGCAGTGCAGAACGACTTCGATATCAGTGCGGTTCTGCAAAATGTCACGGTGAAAGCGCCATTCCGAAGAGGGCCGTCGCCCCGCGTAAGTGCCAGCAAAGTCCATTTCGACAAGGTCTTCTGGTGTCATGGTGTCATATGGCAGCGATGATGGCGTGATTAGAAAGCCCTGGCCGCAACGGGCCGACAGATTGCCTGACGTGCCCTGATTGATGCCTGTGGCGTTCATCTGCCTGCAAGTTTCAACCATACGCTCCCGTAATTCGGCTTCAGTCATTCTCTGCTATTCCTTTTTCGTCTGCGGCTCTGCGCCAGTGTTGGAAGTACGCTGCCAGGCCGGGTATGGCGAGGGGCTCCACCGGTTCAATCGATACGCACCGTGGGTTTTTCCGGACCTCGTGGTCGGCCAGGCGCACAGCACCTGTAACAACGCCGTGCGGTTCATCCGAAAGAACGGTTTCTCTGGTGCCACGCAAGGCGGCGACAAGTGGCGCAAAAAGTGGTTCTTTCAGGAACGTTCCATCCAGGACGAGAGTTTCGCCACCATTTAACACGTCGGCACAGGTTGTCGTCAGAATCGCAGTGTACAGTAGGGCCAGCGCTGTACGCTCCTTCTGATCTTTCGGCGGAGGACCAAGAAAATGTCCGCGGCAGCCGCTTCCGGGAAACTGGCCCTCGTTGTTGCTGAAGCTTGGAATTGCCAAGGTTTTCCGGGTAACGAGCCGAGCTAAAACCTCTGCGTCCGCGGACCCACCGCTCCAGTCTTTGCCGGCAATGGACGAGAACTCACGCCCCCCCATCACCAGCGCACCACCAACGGCGTTGCCGTCCAAGTCTGAATTGATCGTCATGCTGCGCGCCTCATCCAGTGAGGACAGATCGACATCCTGTGACAGCCCCACGATCCAGGTGCCCGTCGAGACCAATGTAAAGTCGCGCATCCCGTCGGCGATGTATCGATAGAAATTCGCAGTTGAGTCATGAGCCCCTGTCAGGACCGTGATGTCGTCAGGCAAGCCGAACTTCCGGACAAGCGGCTGCCGTATCGTGCCGAGTGCTGTCCAGGCGGGCCTAAATTCCGGCATCAGCCGTTGCCAGTCCTGGCCCTTTACAATTGGGGTCCAACGGCGTTGACGGACATTCCAAAGGTGCGATTGCGCCCCCATGGCCGAGTATTCCGACGCCGCCACTCCGGTCAGCCACCAACCCCAGTATTGCGCAATGTTGAGATAATGGCGTGCCGACTTGAACCTCTTGGGCTGGGCGTATTCCATCCACAAAAGCTGCCGCGCGGCGTGGGTCGAAGCCATCATCACGGGACTGCCGCGATCCTCGAACGAACCGGCTTTCTGTCGGTACTCTGCATTGATCTCGGATGGGCACGGCTGTTCGTAGTCGATCATCGGCAGGACAAGACCGGCACCGTTCGCATCAGGGTGATCACCCGTAAGAACACCGCCCGAGCCGTGTCCCACGGGCACAACAACCCGGATTGGATGCTCCCGACAGAAATACGCCAGCGTTTCACCTACCCAAACGGAAAGAGCTCCAAGGTCATGATGCTGCCAGGGCGGCCCGGCGAGCACCTGGTTCGGCGTAGACCTTTTCTCGAGCAGGGTGCTATCGGCAGCGGCCACCCACAGATCGACATTGGTCTTGCCGATATCGAGAACTGCGATTTCGCCGGTTTTCGTCACGTGTTGCCGCCGATCATATCAGGCGATATTGCGCGGCCTTGTTTCGCAGGAAAGGCAGACCCTTGTCCATTACTTCTTCAAACGATGGGGCGACCGGACGCCAGATAGCCAGACCATATGCGACCTGCGGCGGCATGTTGATGAAGCTTTCCATTGCTAACCCACCCTTGAAGCCGATGGCCGCGAGCGTCGCGTAAATCTCATCCCAGTCGCAGGTTCCCTCGCCCGGTGTACCACGGTCGCTTTCAGACAGATGGATGTAGCGAAGGTGTTCGCGCGCATCGAGGATGCCATTGCCTGCGCCCTTCTCTTCGATGTTCATGTGATAGGTGTCGAGATGGACAAAAATATTATCTGCGCCAACCTTCTCGATCATTTCGACCGCTTGCCACCCGGTGTTGATCAAGTGGTTCTCGTAGCGGTTCACCGGTTCGATCCCGAATGCAATTCCGATGCTTTTCGCGTGCTTGGCGGCGGCTTCCAGTGCGTGTGCGATATTGTCGTACTCACTTTGAGTCGGCGGCACACCCGTACGTTCCCCTATCCCTCCGTAGGTGACGCCCGACAATGCCTCAGCGCCCATTTCCTTGGTTTTGTTCATGGCGTCGATCAGATGCTCTATGGCACCATCAGGATTCACCGAGGCCCAGTTAACCTCGGGCAAACCCAGCGAACAGACCGCGCGCATTTCGTGCTCTGCAAGAAGATCACGGGTGTGTTCCGCGTCGACAACGCTTGTATCCAAAAGGGCGATCTCGATGAAATCCATCTTGTAAGCTGCAGCGGCAGGAATCGTCCTCTCGGCACCCTCGCGATCCCAATGCATGGTCCACATGCTGGTGTGTACGCCGAAACCTTCCATCGTCACGCTCCTTTTCGTTATCTGCTTCGCCATCGCATCCCGACCCACCTGAGCGCCATGACAGCAATCAGAAAGAGGCCCCAAACAGCGGTAGAAAGATGCTGGTTTGCTCCTATCAAATTCAGGCCGGAGGACAGCGCTTGCAAGATGATCAGTGCGAGGACAACGGGCAGCACACGTCCGAACCCGCCGAACGGGTCGATTCCTCCAAGAAAGCAGGCCAAAACCGTCACAAGCAAAAGCGCCTCGCCGTGACCGACGCGAACCGAATTGAAACGCGCTGCCATCACAATCCCCGCGACGGCACAGATCACGCCCGATATCGCATAAATCAGCACAAGCGTCCGGCGCGTGTGCAGGCCTGAATATTCCGACGCCTCAATGTTGGACCCGATCATGTAGACCGAAAATCCGTGCCGCGACCGCTTCAACATGACATGCCAAAGGAACGCGGCAATGATAAAGGTAATCATCGGAACCGGGATGCCGAGAAGGCTGCCGTGGCCAAGAACGTTCATGTATTCGGGAAAGCCTGAGATATCGCCACCGCGCGTCAGAAACTCGCCAAGACCCCGCAGGAAGATCATCATCGCCAGCGATACCAGGATGGGATGCGCACCGACATAAGCCACCACCGCACCCATGACTGCACCTGAAGCAGCACCAGCCAAAACTGCAAGCGCGGCTCCAAGTACGAAAGCGCCTGGACCGGCGTCAGGTCCGCCAAACTGAATCAGGACCCAGGCAAGCGCCAGCCCCGAGATGTTTGCCTGAAAGATGATTGCCAAGTTTAGCCCACCCGACAGGATCGGAACAAGCATTGCCAGGGTTAGCAGCCCTAGCACCGGCATTTGAAAGGCCATTGAACGCAGGTTCGCACCCGTCAAGAACAAAGGCGTCGCCAAAGAGAAACCCAAGAAGACCACGCAAAGAAAAGCCAAAAGTGTCGGTGTCTCAGCCCCGAATAGGGCGTTTATCCTATCGCGCATTGTCATGCCGTGGCTTCCGACGGCCGGCGCGAATTCTTACGACCGCCAAAGCTCAGGTTCGAAGACGATATTGCCACAAGTATTGCCGCGCCAATGATCATCTGGAAGGCGAACGGCGAGATACCGAGCAGGTTCAGCCCATTTTGTGTGACAGCCACGAACATGACACCGAGAATGCAGCCAACCACCGTGCCGCGACCTCCTCCAAGCCGCGCGCCACCCAGAACGACGGCCGCCAGCACGTCCAGTTCCCGGCCATAGAGCGCGTTTGGTACGACTTCCTGAGCGATATTCACCTGCATCAACCCGCCGATCCCGGCCATCATCCCGCACCAGCCGAACGCGACAATTTGCATTTGCCAGATGCTGACACCAGCACGGCGAGCGCCCTCCGGATTGTCACCAAAGGCATAAAGCTGTCGGCCCAGCGTCGTAAGGCGGATCAACCCCCAGGTTGCCAGAACACAGACGATCATGACCCCGACCGACAGGTTCAGTTCGGACCATGTCCCGTCTGCCGCCTGCCGCTCGAAGATGAAAATTCGGTCTGTCCACCAGTCAGGTAAATTGTAGATGTTCCGACCCTTCGTGAAAAACATCAGAAGCCCAAAGAATGCGTTGAATGTGGCGATCGTGATGACAATCGAAATCACTCGGAATCCGTGGATCAGAAAGGCATTTATTAGCCCTAGTCCAATCCCAAGCGTGCCCGCGACAAGGAACCCGATGGCCCAGTTGCCCCCGCCTAACGCCATGAAAACCTGTGCTGCCACGTACTGAACGACCGAGGCTGCGACAGCGAACGATATGTCGATCCCACCTGCAATCAAAACGACCAGAAGACCCACTGCCCAGATAAGATTCACGGCATTGTTGTTCAGCAGCGACGTGATGTTGCCCATTGTCAGGAACGTGTCGGTGGCCAACGAAAGCCCGATGACAATCAAAAGCAGAACAACCGAAAGGCGGGCCTCGACGGGATATGTGCGAAACACGTCACGCATAAATCCGCGCCTCAAGGTCAGGAACGCTGGTTGTTTTTGGATCGTATTCGCCAACAAGCTTGCCATCCGCCATATGCAAAACGCGGTCGGCGTTGTAAACGACCTCGGTTACTTCGTCGGAAATCAGCAGGATCGCCAACCCCTCTTCAGCGAGTTGCCGTACGATCCGGAATATGCCTGCCCGCGCGCCGACATCAACGCCAACGGTCGGGCTGTCGAGGATCAGGAGCCGGGGTTCCGTTGCCAGCCATTTGGCCAACACCACCCGCTGCTGATTGCCACCCGACAAGGTCGACACTGCATCCTCAGGCTTTCCGATCTTCACCGCCAATTGGCAGATCCAGTGTCGCACAAGGTCGGATTGACTGGAGGGTGAGATCAAGCCCAGATCGCCCAGAATGCGATCGAGCACGGAAATAACTGTATTGTCCGAAATGGACTGTGGCTGGATCAACCCAAGTGACAGCCGATCTTCCGAAACATACGCCACGCCGCGCGCAATCGCGTCCCGAATTGAATGCATGCGTATCGAAGCGCCATCCAATCTGATGTCTCCAGCGTCCGGTTGGTGCATTCCAATGAGCGCATGCGCCAACTCGGTCCTACCCGAGCCAATTAATCCGGTAAGCCCAACGACTTCGCCTTCCCGGATTGTCAGGTTGATATCGTCGAACTCTCCGTGCCGGGTTAGCCCTGCGACTTCCAAGACCGGTGCCGCGTCTGAACGATCGCGCGCTGTTATCGAATGTTCGTGCATCGAGCCGGTCATTAACTCGCCAAGCCGGAATTGGGTCATGCCCTCGGTCGGAAAAACACCCACCAGTTTACCGTCCCGAACCACCGTTACGCGTTCTGAAACGTCGATCACTTCGGCCAACCTATGGCTGACGAAGACAACAGCGATCCCTTGCGCAGACAGAGTGCGCACTACAGCCAGCAGTGCATCCGTCTCGCTTTGGGTCAGCGACGCGGTTGGTTCGTCCATAAAAACCAGCCGCGCCTCTCCCATCAAGGCGCGTGCGATAGCGACGACTTGACGCTCTGCAATCGGCAAGTCCAGAAGCCGAGCGTCCAGATCAAGCTGTACGCCCAACCGGTCCAGCACAGCTTGCGTCTGAGCTCGATGGCGCCGGCCCAAATTGAGACGCGGGACAAGGCCAACCATCTCGTCGAACGCAATATTTTCGGCAACGGTCATGTGCGGGAATAGAGCAAGGTCCTGCCAGATTACGGCGATCCCAAGTGCACGCGCCCGGGACGGTGAAATCGTTGCAATCGGTTCACCGAAAAGCTCAATCTCGGCCCCAGGGTCCGGAGTGTAAACACCGGTTACAATCTTGATAAGCGTAGACTTACCACAGCCGTTTTCGCCGGCGAGGCAATGTACTTCACCCAGCTGCACCTCGAAATCCACTGACTGGAGGGCTTTCACTCCGCCAAAGGTTTTCGAGACATTGCGAAGCCGCAATGCGGCGGGCAATTCGGTTTCTGTTGTCACGGAATTCTGCTTTTCGAAAAAGGGGGCCCGTAGATCGCACGGCCCCCCGTTTTGATGAGGTAGCCTCAGAGGCCCTTGGCTGCCAGCTCGTCTACCGTACTCTTGTTAATTTCCAAGAGGTTGTCGGTGATGATGTTGGTGCCGGTCGGGCTAACCACGCCAAGGCCTTCAATGTCGGTCCCGTCGGTGATCTCTTCACCTTCGACCAGCATGTTGCCAATGGTGACGAATACACGGCCAGCTTCGGCCGGGTTCCACATGAAGCCACCCGAAATGACATCATCTTTCAGAAGCTTCTGGCCCTGACCTGGGGAGAACGGCCCAAGGACATGAACCTTTCCGCCCAAACGACGTTCTTCGATAGCGCGCCCGGCGCCAATCGGACCCTGGCTGCCGAAGGCCAGGAAACCGCGCAGATCTGGATTGGCCGCGATCAAGTCAAGCGCAGTCGAGCGACTGTCGTCGACACTTTCGGCCACGCCATAGCGATCACCCACCGGCTTAAGCTTGTCGGCACAATTTTCGGCAAGCCACGCGATCCCCGCATCGGCCCAGGCATTGTGCAGCGGCACTGTCAGCGAACCGACATAGACCGCATAGGTGCCAGGTTCCTCGGTCTTTTCGCAAAGCAGCTTTGCATGCGCTTCGCCAAAACCATCCGCCGAGGCCAGTTCGAAGTTCCAGTCGACATTGTTCAAGCCGGGACCTTCGTGTGCGACCACTTTGATACCGGCGTCCATCGCTTTCTGCAAAACAGGCTCAAGAGCCGCCTCATCGTTCGGCACGACGCCAATCACATCGACACCCTTAGCAATCAAATCCTCGATCGCACGCACCTGAAGAGCTGGGTCGGCTGAGGTCGGGCCAATCATCTCTGCACTAACGCCCAATTCAGCAGCACGCTCCTTAATGCCTTCCTCCATGGCGTTGAACCACGGGATGCCACCGATCTTAACTACGATACCCATGGTCGTTTCCGCAGCAGCGTAGGTTGCGGTCAAAGTGAATGCGCAGACGGATGCTGCAAGTATTGTTTTGAGTTTCATACTTTCCTCCCAGAAAGATCCACGCTGAAAAAGCGCGGCCGTGCATTTTGCACCATCGATTGTTCTAGTTGCGCAATCGATGGTGCTGAGGCTATAGGGAAACAGGCGATTGTGTCAAAGGGGAATCGTTCATGGCCAAAGACGCTGTGAAAAAACAGGTCACGATCTACGATATCGCGAACCGCGCCGGTACGTCGGCAAGCACCGTGGGTGCTGTTTTGAACGGCAGTTGGCGCAATCGACGGATCAGCGAAAGACGTGCCGAAACCGTGCGGAAGATTGCGAACGAGATGGGCTATGCCCCCAATATGCAGGCCCGAGCACTTCGAAGTGTGCAGTCACGGATGATCGGCATGATTCTCCCGATGTATGACAACCGGTATTTCGGGGCAATCGCCGAACGGTTTGAGGTTGAAGCCCGAGCACGGGGTCTTTTGCCTATGACCTCCTGCACCTGGCGCGATCCGGAACTCGAACTCGCGACCGTGCGTCAGATGCTCTCTTACAACGTTGACCGTATCGTGTGTACAGGTGCAACCGACCCGGACGGCATCGCGCTGATTTGTGGAGAACAGGGCGTACCGACGATAAACCTCGATCTGCCCGGCACAGTTGCAACCTCGATCATCTCGGACAATTACGCGGGTGCCTACAAGGTCACGGCAGCCCTAATCGAACGCGCAAACGCCGATGGTCGGGAATGGCAGGACAGCCTGCTCTGCGTCGGCGGACGCCCTGCAGATCACAACACGAGCGAACGCATTCGTGGGTTTAGAGACGCCATTTCGGGTGCAGGCGCGTCGCCGATCGACGACCATATCCTCGCCTGCGGCTATGCAGCGAACAAGGCGAAAGCGGCTTTTTCAGCCAAGGTTGAAGCGCTTGGGCGCATGCCAACTGCCGTTTTCGTCAACTCCACGATCTCGCTGGAAGGTGTGTTCGACTGGCTGGCGCAGAACGAACGATCCGCGTTGGACACGATCCTTTTTGCTAGTTTCGACTGGGACCCATTTGCCCAGTATATGGCCCAAAACCTGTTTTCGGTTCGCCAGGATGTCGGGGCCATGCTGGAAGCCATGTTCCAGGTGATCGACAGCGAACGCACTCATCCGCCAGAAGTCATCCAGATTCCACCTATTGTGTTGGCTGAAGGTAAAGGCCGCATGGACCAGCTTGATAGGGCCAAACTTCGCCCTTCAGCACAGTGCAAGACCGAAACTCACAAAGTTCGTCAATCACGTCCGGACAAACCAAAGAACAGATAAAATTATTTCCCGGCAAAAGGTTAGTCGGATTTGTAATCGCAAGCGCAATTGAAACATGGCCAAGACGACCGACTGCTGGAAGCGGCCCCAAGCAGGCATCCAACGTATTGTCTCAATGCTGCGGTCGCGGCCCGGTTAGCCGTCATTCGCCGCAAGTGCGAAGTCAGCGGTCGGGTTGACCCACAGTCTGCGTACAAAGTAACCGCCAGTGTTAGCATAGCTCGTCGGTCGGCGATGACCTGCTAAACGCTCTTGCCTCGGCGCGCGAGCCGCTCGCTGAGGCCATGCGCCAGTGTATCAAAGACAATCCGGATGCGACGGCTCGTGTGCAATTCGCGGTGGGTGACAAGCCAAACTGGGAACTCCAGAAAAGGACAGTTGGGAAGGACCTTTTCGACAGTTGGCTCTGCTTCACCAAGCGGCTCAGGGAGTAACGAAACACCGTAGCCAGCTTTTACATGTTCCCAAGCGACTACACCGTTCGCGTTCGAGATTACAAAGTTCTCGTGCCGAATGGGAATGCCCATGCCATTAAGGCGCTCGATCAAAGTGGAATCTGCATTTCCGACATACTCCAGGTTTGCGACATCGAGTAGTGTGCGGGGACGGCCAACGCGCTCAAGATAGTCCGAAGCAGCGTAGAGGCTGGCGCGAAAGTCCCCAAGCTGCCGCGCAATAAGATCGGGCTGATCTGGCCTTACATGGCGGATTGCGATGTCTGCGGCACGTTCCGTGAGATCTTCGACCTTGCGAGAGGCAAGAACGCGGACCTGGATGCCCGGCGCAGTTTCACGCAGGGGCTTGAGCACTCGGGGCAGGATCGTCGTGGACATCAGATCGGTACAGGTGACCGTGACCTCGCCTGTGACATCTTGTGACTTCCCTTCGGCGACCATCGAGATCAACGTGGCCGCTTCCCCCATGACACGGACGTGGTCGATGAGGTCCCGACCAGTTTCAGTCAGTGTCAGACCCCTGACGCTCCGTTCGAATAGCGTGACACCTAGCGTTTCCTCCAGACCGCCGATCTGTCGGCTCATTGTCGGTTGGCTGGTTTTCAGAACGCGCGCCGCCGCGCTAAAGGACCCTTCCTCGGCAATCACAAGGAAGGCGCGCATTTGGTTCCAGTCGAAGGCAACAGCCTGCCAGTTCATACATCTGCGTATAGCAGATGAAGAGATTCCTGCAATTTTCAGGTCTCCAACGCCGAGCTAGAGGTGTTTCGAACCAGGAGACCAAGCCTATGCATACCGATAAGCCCACTCTACACATCCTTTGCGGTAAGATCGCTTCAGGCAAGTCCACACTGGCAGCAAGGCTCGGCAGCCAACCGGAAACCGTCGTCATCGCCGAGGACGCTTGGCTCGGCGCTCTCTTCTCAAACGAACTACGGTCTGTCGAAGATTACGTTCGGTGCTCGTCCAAGCTCAAAGGCGTCATGGGCCCACACGTGGAAGAATTGCTTTCTTCTGGCTTGTCGGTTGTCCTCGATTTCCCGGCAAACACCCCCGGCCAGCGTCGCTGGTTCAAGGGCCTCCTCGAGGCCACCGGCGTTCCACACACCCTTCATTTCCTCGACGTCTCGGACGAGGTCTGCCTGGCGCGGCTCCACGCGCGCAACGCCGCCGGAGACCATCCGTTCGGCGTGACAGACGCTCAGTTCCACGAGATCACATGCTACTTTGTGGCGCCGACGGCGGATGAAGGGTTCAACATCGTTCGCGTTGGCGATGGGTACGAGGACCAGACTGAAAGTCCATTACCGTGACCGGCGCTCCACAAAACCCATTTCTCGAAAGGCCTCTGTTTGTCCTCTACCTGCGCACGGCCCTGCCGATCATCATGCTGCTTTCGGTTCATGGCTTCATTGCCATCGCCGATGCGTGGTTTCTCGGCCGTTTCGTGGGATCGGACGCCCTTGCGGCCGTGACGCTGATCTTCCCGTTCTACATGGGGATCGTCGCAATTTCCTCGCTTGTGTCCGCTGGATCTTCGAGCCTGATGGCGCGGCACCTCGGCGCCGGCAGGTGGGATCGTGCACGCGAGGTTTTCGCCGAGGCGCATGGCCTTTTGCTGGTGCTGTGCCTTGGACTGCTCGTGCTCTTCTCGCTTTTCGGCGATGCAGCCGTGCGCCTTGCGGCAGACGGCAATGACGCGCTCGTCGTTCTGGCCATGCCTTACCTGCAGATCACCATCCTGTCCGCCCCGCTGACCTTCCTGCTCGCGCTCAACACCCGGGCACTGCAGAACCAGGGCCGGATCCGCTTCATGACCGGGATGAGCCTGACCGTGTCTGCGGCGAATATCGGCTTTAACTATGCCTTCATCGTCGGGATGGGACTCGGTGTGGCCGGCTCTGCCCTTGGTACGGCCGCAGCACAGGCTCTGGGCCTGGGGATCATCTATGCGTTGGGCCTTTCCAAGGCCACGACCCTGTCGCCAACGAACGTATTCCGCGGTCGGGTTCTTGCGACCTGGCGCAGCATCCTCGCACTTGGGGCCTCGCATAGCTTGGGCCTTCTGAGCGTTTCGATCGCGTCGCTGTCAATCATCACTGTGCTGCACGGGCTTGCTATCGATACCTACGCAGACACCGTCTCGGCCTACGGCATCGTTACGCGGCTCCAGACCTTTGCGTTTCTGCCCCTCTTGGGGTTGAGCCAAGCCATGCAGTCGATCACCGGCAACAATTACGGCGCAGGGCTTACATCCCGTGTCGGCACGAGCCTGCGCATCGCACTTGTTGCCGCGCTCGCTTATGGCGCGGTGGTACAGTTGGGGCTGTTTCTTTTGGCCGAATGGCTTGGCTTCATGTTCGTCGATGATCCTGCCGTTGTGGCGGAGCTGACGGGCATGCTGCCGCTCGTCTTTCTGACGTTTGTCCTCACCGGGCCATTGATGATCGTCAGCGCGCATTTCCAAGCCATCGGCAAGGCGCGCATGTCGATCCTGCTCGGTCTGTCAAAGCCGTATCTCTTCGTCATTCCGATGATCTACCTTCTGCCACTTGCTCTCGGTGAGATGGGCCTTTGGCTCGCCTGGGCCTTGGGCGACGCCTTGCTACTCGCACTAACCGTCCTCGTCCTTTTCTGGCGCACGCGCGCGACCTCTGCGCTCGCCAATTCTCTAACCGCTGGAGCGGGTAATGCTTCGTAATGTCGAACAACCCACCCTCGTGATCTGCCTCATCGCCATGCTGAATTCGATGGGGCTCGGGCTCATTGTGCCCGTAATGCCCGAATTACTATCGGAACTCGGCGACGGTTCGATCGCAAACGCAGCAGCGATCGGCGGCTATCTGTCTTTAGTTTTCGCCGCAATGCAGTTTGTTTTCAGCCCAATTCTGGGTGCGCTATCCGACCGGTTCGGCCGCCGCCCAGTGCTCATCGGATCGCTCGGGCTTGCTGCTGCCGATTACCTTCTTATGGCGATGGCGCCGCATCTCTGGATGATCTTCATCGGCCGAATGCTCTCTGGGGCAAGCTCGGCGACCTTCTCGGTTGCGAACGCCTATCTCGCCGACCGATCTTCCGAACAAGACCGCGCCAGGTCCTTCGGGATCGTTGGGGCAGCCGCGGGCATCGGTTTTGTTATGGGACCTTTCATCGGGGGGCTGTTGGGCGTGATAGGTCCGCGTGCGCCGTTCTTGGCGGCGTCTGTCCTTTCCCTGCTGGCCCTACTGGGCACACTGAAGGTCCTGCGCGAGTCATTGTCCGAAGAGGATCGGCGTCCGATCTCCTGGGGCATTGTCAATCCGTTTGCCCCTCTACTGCGGCGCGCGGAGGGCACGTCATCGCTCCTCTTCGCTGTCTTCTTCCTTGATGCATTCGCAGGCTTCGTCTTCCCGGCGGTCTGGGTCTATTTCGGGGCTGTTCGGTTTGGCTGGGACAGCACAATGATCGGACTAAGCCTGGGCCTGATGGGGCTTTACTATGCGCTATTCCAAGCTTTTCTGTTGGGCCGCCTTACCAATTGGATGGGCAACCTGCACACCGCCCGACTGGCGATTTTCACGGGAACGATCGGGTTTCTTGCGCTGGTCTGGCTCCAGTCCAGTTGGATCGCCTTGGCCCTACTTCCACTCTTTGCTTTCCGCGGGATCGCCGCGACAGCGATCATCAGCGAAAGCTCGGTTCATGTGGACCAAACACGGCAAGGAGAGCTGCAGGGCGCCTTTGCCAGCATCTTGGCGCTGGCTTCCCTGGTCGCCTACCCGCTCATGACACAGCTATTTGCCACTCAACTCTCCGGCGCCCCAGGCGATACCTGGACCTCTGGCATGCCGTTCCTCCTGGCAGCAGCCCTTTCTGCACTTGCTCTGACGCTGCTGGTCTTTGCGGGAGTTTGGCGACGGCGGGCGCTTGAACGGGCCGGTGGGCAGACCAGCGCCGCCGAACTTCCCTCATAATTGCAGACCATTAACCATCCTTCCGCTTACAAAACGCAATCCAAAACAGAGAGAGACTGATCATGATTACGCCCCTCATTGTCGTCAGCATACTCCTGATTCCCCTATTGGGCGCCTGGAAGCTCGGAGGCCCAGACAAGGCCCGTCTCGGAGGGCTTCTGGGTATCTCCTCAGCCTTCGCCTTTTTCGGGATCGGTCATTTCATACAGACTGATGCGATGGTTGCGATGCTGCCTGACATCGTTCCTGCGCGCCGGCCACTTGTCCTGTTAACCGGTGTGCTGGAGCTCGCCATCGCCATTGGGTTTCTGCTTCCAAAGACCAAGAAGATCGCAGGTCTCGCTGCGATTGGGGTTCTGATCGGTTTCTTCCCAGCGAACATCTATGCCGCGGTCAATCACACAGGTATGGGCGGCCATGCTTGGGGGCCGGAGTACCTAATGATCAGATTGCCCTTACAGGCCCTCTTGGTCGCTTGGACATGGATGTTCGTTGTGCGAACGAGAGCCGAAGCGCGCACTCCAGTCATCTAGAAACCGAGGTTGCCTGCTCGTTTATGCTGGTAGTTGGCTCTATATGCTGCATTGACTTGGGCTGCTTTGGGCTCACGACCACCATTAAATCGGTCGCAGCATACCTACCGGAGCAATGACACCACCTCAGGATTGACCGGCCCAAAGCTGCCGTCCGTTTTGGGTGTCGAATGCTGCGGTGCGACCCGTCAGACCGGACCTTCGCCGCAGGTACGAAACCTTGCGCAGCTAAGCCACAGCTCGCAGGACAAAGCAGACACTCACGTGGAATGATGCTTTGAGAATGTGCGCCATTGACGCCTCGCGGTGAGGCGTACTTGCGTAAAACGGCCTCAGACATGCGGCTCGCCCTGCGACGGATCAACTCTCTTCGTCCGGCCTAGTCCGGAACAATCTTCACGCCGCTAATACTGACTTCAGGCGTTTCTTCGGGCACGATGGCGACCTTCAACTTCTTCTCGGTTGACCGATCGACGATCGATATCGCGCTGCCCTGTTCCGCAAAGTGCGCGTCCCCCCATGCCATCAAAGCAAGTAAGGGCAGACCAAAGCTCACACCGATGTCTGTAAGCGCATATCCGTACCTGGTTCGAGAATTGCCTTCTCGGTAGGGAATGCGCTTGAGCATCTTGGCGTCAACCAGACGCTTGAGACGGTCCGTCAACACGGAACGCGGTATGCCGATGTCCGCGCGGAAGTCATCGTACCGCATCACACCATAGAACGCCTCGCGCATAATCAAAATTGTCCACCGGTCCGACATGATGTCGGTCGCCAGAGCTGCCCCGCACTTGTCTATGGGAACGGGAGATTGCCGACGATATGTACTATCTGGGTTTGACATCCGGTTTTAGCTCCTATACTCGCCACTTGAGTTCACAATAGAGTTTCAGCTTATGTCTGCAATATCGTTGATTCTTACAGCGAAGATCGTGGTGACAGTTGTTCTGGCGTCGGGGCCGTTCTTACTGTTGCCGCGGCACCGGCTTGAGACCATGGCCGGCGTCTCCGCTGCGTCACCCACCCTTTTCCGGCTTTACGGAATGGCCGCTACAGCCTTGCTCGTTGGCTACGGCGTGGGGCTTTGGCAAAGCGCGGATGGGGTGTTTCCCTGGGCGGCAGTCCTGATGGGTATCGTGTCCAATGTTGGTGCTGCGGGAATTCTGGCCGTCGCTCCCTCCGCGTCGTCAAGGGTTTATGCCGCTATTTTTGGTGCACTCGCGCTTCTTCTGATTTGGGCAGCGCTGGCGCCCGCCGCGGCTACTCAACCCTTGTTCACCGGGTAGCGAGAACAGATGCGCACGACCATACATTCGCGCATGGCCGATGTCCGTTTTTCAGTAATCGACCGTTCGTGCACGCCAGAAGAAAAGTGGCCCAGCGAATTCGGTGCATTTCAGTTCCGAACAGACTGACGAGGCAACAGGAGAACACAATGAACATGCTTGCAAAGGTCGAACCTTGGGACCAGGTCGCTCAGGGTTACGCCGCAAGAGCTGGCGATCTTTTTCGCGCCCATGCACGCGAGGCGCTTTCACACGCGCAGGTTACACGCGGGATGCATGTGGCGGACATTGCCTGTGGTCCTGGGACGCTCACGACGTTTCTTGCGGATCAGGGCGCGAAAGTGGCCGCAGTCGATTTCTCGCGCGAGATGTTGGCCATGCTCCAGCAGAACCTGAGCGAAAGGGGCACCCATGGCGTCATGGTGCACGAAGCCGACGGGCAGGATCTGCCGTTTTCTGATAACACATTCGACGCGTCGTTTTCGCTCTTTGGGCTCATGTTCTTTCCAGACAGGTCCAAAGGCTTCGCCGAGATGTTCAGAACCCTTAGGTCGGGTGGGTGGGCCTACGTGTCGAGTTGGTCAAAAATGTCGGACTCGCCATTGTTTATGGTGATGTCTGAGGTGCTGCAACGGCTGGAGCTTACACGTTCCGCGCCATCCTACGACGTCGCTTCGCTTGAAAATCCCGATTTGCTTGTCTCTGAAATGACGGTCGCGGGTTTTGAACAAGTGAACATCCACAAACTGGAGCATGTCAGCACTTTCGCGACGGCTGAAGAACTCTGGGAGAGCCTGGTCGCTGCAAGCGCGCCCGTCTCGGTGATCAAGTCACGCATGTCAGACGAAACCTGGCGCACGAAATCCGAAGATGCGCTGACCTTTATTCGCGCAAATGCGGGCCCGTTTCCAGCACAGCTCGGTACAAAGGCTTGGCTGGGGACCGGCAGAAAACCTGGCGACCGAAGCGTCCAATCCTAAGCTGCGTCCCCTTAAGTACAGAAGAAAGACGATCAAGATGCGTCCTGCAGAGACTCATATCAAACTCGCAGCCCTTTGGCTCTTCATCCTACTCAACATTATCTTTCGCGATCTCCACCAGTTCGTGATGCCCGGGTTCCTCGAAACTATCATGACGGGCCAGTTCAACGGCATGGAGATCACGCCGGAATTGATGTTGATCGGCGGTCTCGTGGTCTCGGTGCCAATTTCCATGGTGCCGCTGTCACTTATGCTGGAGCGTCGCTTCGCCCGACCTCTCACGTTCGTCGCGGCGCTTGTCACGACGATCACCATGATCCCGCCCGCGCCCATCGACCTGGATGACGCTTACCACCTAGCTCTTCAACTCATCGCGATGTCAGCCATCGTCGTCATGGCTTGGCGATGGAAACCGGCACTGACCGCCGGTGCTGCGCACTACACCTAACCCCAACCACGAATGGAAAATCCATGACTGACACGAATCCTCCACTCACGCACGAGAAAAACCAATCGGAGATATTCGGCCACCTCGGCCACACCCATGCATTGATGGCCAATCAGGGCCTCGAGCATGGACTGTCGGTGCTGATCGAGCTTCGGGCGTCTCAAATCAATCAATGCGCCTACTGTGTGGCCATGCATCTCAACCAAGCACGCAAAGCAGGTGTTGCACAAGAAAAGCTGGATACACTCGTCGTCTGGCGCGAGGTGGACCATTTCTCGCCGGCCGAACAAGCGGTCCTCGCATGGACCGAAGCGTTGACATACCTCGACCGGGACAGGGATCTGTCGGACCTCCGGCAGGACTTGCGAAAGCACTACTCCGATGAGGAGATCTCGGTCATCACAGCTGACATCGGCATGATCAATCTTTGGAACCGGGTTCAGAAGTCAAAGCACTGACGGAGGCTTGCCCAGCAACCGTTACCAAGTAGGTGAGACCCGGTAATCTGGGCCTCACCCTCAACCCGACTGGAAACGTGCCTTGCATGATCTGGGAAGGCCGCAAATTAACGCCAAAGGAGGCGACCTTGAAAAACGACATCACATTCGCAAGGCTCACCGAAGTTGAGCCCGCCGAGATTGCAGATCACATGTCCGACCCTCGGGTCGCTGAGCATATGCCGCTTTTGACGTCTGCTTGGGATATCAATGTCGCGGCTGGGTTCGTCGCTAAGAAGGAGGAATACTGGGCCAAGGACGGTCTTGGACATTGGGCGTTTCTGGCCGACGGCACATATGTCGGATGGGGTGGTTTTCAGAAGGAAGACGAGGAGTGGGACTTCGGACTCGTCCTACGACCGGATTCGTTCGGCCTCGGGCGGCGCATTGCAATGAAGGCAATTGATTTCGCTATGACGGACGACCGCATTCCATTTGTGACCTTCCTATTGCCGCCCTCCCGCAAAAACCTGGGGGCGCTCGGAAGACTGGGTGCAAAGCCGGTTGGCCAGATCGAGTATGATGGCGAGAAGTTCCTTAAATTCCGTCTTGAGACAATATGACAGCGTTGTCCGATTGTAACCGACCGACGGCTTCAGAATATGTCGTAGGTCGGCCCATACCGGTCACTCAACTGTGGACTGGAATGCTGCAGTCGCAGCCCGCATTGCGGCCGTTCGCTGCATTTGCTCAATTTTAGTAATGATCGAGGTCTGAACAGCGGACGAAGCTGACCTCGCCGATAGAATCTTAGGTGTCTGCTTTTGGGTGCGAAGAAATAATGGACACACGTACAACACTCAGAATGACATCTTTAGCGTCCGTCCGACAACAGATCGGAATTTCTATTGATTACAGTTTCGAAATGATCTGCCACAGCCCGAATACGTTGAGAATGCGCAAGATCAGAATGCAGAACCAACCAAATATCCTGCGAAATGGAAACCTCGACGCTTATTTGTTGTAAGGACGTTCCCTTAGTGACAAAGTGCGGAAGAACAGCAAGTCCGAGGCCGGCTATCGTGGCCGCGATTTGATTTGCCAGACTTGTGGTAACGAGCACCGGTGCATTCGTACCGATTGTGCTTTCGAGCCACTCAGCCTGCGGTAATCCGCTATAACGTTCGGACCATACTATGAATTTGTCCGATGAAAGGTCTTCTCCACTCTTTTTGTTTGCGCGCTTCTCGACGTAAGACTGGGAGCCGTACAGACCGTAGCCTAACGCTCCAATTCGCTTCACCGTCACGTTCCCGCGTTCTGGTCGAACCATTCGTATCGCAAGGTCCGCGTCTCTTTTGTGGAGGTTGATCGTTGCGACGTCGGTCACGAACTCAATAGAAAGTCTTGGGTTGGATTTTAGAAGATCGGTCAAAGACGGGATGAACAGGGTGTTCGCAAAAGTCTCCGCCGTCGCAACACGTACACGCCCCGAGACACCCAACTCCGCGGACTCCGCTAGTGCAAACGCTGCCGCCTCCAGCGCCTCGGCTTTTGGAATGAGTTGCTCACCATCGTCTGTGAGGCGGTAGCCGGTTTGATGCCGGCTGAATAAGACCACTCCGAGGCTTTGCTCAAATCTGGTGATCTGCCGCGAAAGAGTCGCAATTCCGCACTGCAGTTCAGATGAGGCCGCCGTCAGCGTGCCGTGCCTCGCGATCGCAAGAAAGGCTCGTGCGTCGTTCCAATCAAGCATTGTAACCAGATTTCCAATTTTGAAAAATGAGTTGCCGGAAATTGGCATACCACGCGCGGTTTTGGAAAGCTATCTTTGTCTCAAACCAGAAGTAGGGGTTGGAGACATGCTGCAACGAAAACTCACGGAAGAGCTATCAGCGTCGATGCTCGGTCTCGGATGCATGGGCATGAGCGAGTTCTACGGTGCCACCAGCTTCGAAGACTCGCTTAAAGTGCTACACGATGCGGCCGCCTTGGGCGTCGACTTTTTCGATACGGCTGATACATATGGCGCAGGTGAGAACGAAGCCCTTCTCGGGCAGTTCCTTAAGGAAACGTCAGCCGACGTTAAGATCGCAACCAAGTTTGGGATAGTTCGTACTCCAGGTGAGTACAGACGATCAATCGACAACAGCCCCACATATATCGAACGTGCTTGCGAACAGTCCCTTATCCGTCTGGGGGTAGAGTGTATCGACGTCTACTATGTGCATCGCGTCAACGCCGACCAGCCAATTGAAGAGACTATGGAAGCGTTGGCGAAGCTAAAACGTGCCGGCAAAATCCAAAACATCGGTTTGTGCGAAGTAAGCGCTTCAACACTGCGTCAAGCGCATTTCGTTCACCCAGTGTCCGTTGTTCAATCGGAATACTCGATCTGGACGCGTGATGTTGAACATGAAGTTCTTCCCGTTTGTCGAGAACTCGGCACGGGCTTCGTGGCATACTCCCCGCTTGGCCGGGGCTTCTTGACTGGTGCTATTGGGAAAAGTGCACGGTTTGGTCCAGGCGACTTTCGCGCAGGTCTCCCGCGATTTTCAGCTGAGAACTTGTCTCGGAATCAAGCCATCGTAGAAGTCATCAAAGGGATTGCGGTCGAACACAAATGTGAACCCAGTCAAATAGCGTTGGCTTGGGTGCTGGCCCAAGGCGAAGACATCATCCCCATACCAGGCACGAAAAGATCGACCTATCTCAAGGAGAATTGCGCTGCGGTCAACATCCGGCTTGATCCCCACGACATCCATCAACTTGATCTGGCAATGGTCGAAAACCCAGTTTCCGGTGCTCGGTATACTGAAGAGGGGATGAAGGGGGTAAACGTATGAGAACTGGCCGCCGCCAAAGAGCACTCGACATACTGGGCCAACTCGATCCAAGTGCTCCGGACAAGGTGTGCTCAAACCTTGACTCCTTTTCCAAAGAGTACGTGGAAATTGTGTTAGGCTTTGCGTTCGCAGATGTTGTGGCCCGTCCGGCCCTTGACCTTCGCACACGGGAGTTACTGACGGTTGCGATGCTTGCAGCGATGGGAACTGCTCCGGATCAGTTGGCATTTCATATCAAAGCGGCGGCGAACATCGGCGTTCAGCGGCAAGAAATTCTGGAAGCAATCCTACAAGTGTCTGTCTATGCAGGCGTTCCTGCGTTCATCAACGCGCTTACTGCCGCGCGCGGCGCCGGGCTTGCCGCCGAAACAAGCCAAGTGCCACAAAAATCCTGAAAAGAAGACATCTTGCCAAAACGCGGAAGACTTTGGTTTTCATCCGTTCGCTTTGGCCGCCCCTTTTTCCCGCTCACCAAACACAGAAGAAAAGGATCACTCACCATGTTGGACACCGATGTCTGGAACCAGTCGCCGCACGTGCGTGTTGCCCAGCCCTCCGAGAGAAAACAGGTCCTCCAAGCAGTAACACTGGGTTTTTCCGCTGATCCAGTCGCTCGATGGATTTGGCCGGAAGCAAAGACTTACCTTGAGGCAATGCCCCGATTTGCCGACGCTTTTGGAGGTAGGGCAATTGATAGTGGAACTGCCTTGGTGACAGAAGGCTTTTGCTCAGCGTCACTTTGGTTGGAGCCCGGTGTTGAACCCGACAACGACACCATCGAGATGATCCTCAAAGAAACGGTTCGAGAGGAGATTTCGGATAACCTTGACGAGATGTTTGCCCAAATGGACGCGTACCATCCTCACGAACCGCACTGGTATCTGCCGATGATTGCAGCAGACCCAAGATTTATTGGTCGCGGTCACGGAGCGGCACTTCTCAAGCAGATGCTAACAAAATGCGATCAGATGGGAACGGTCGCATATCTGGAATCCTCTAATGAGAGAAACCTATCCCTGTATCTTCGCTTTGGGTTCGAGGTGATTGGCGAGATCGCGCCGGGAGATGCACCATCAATGTATCCCATGCTGCGCCAACCGCGAACTTAAAGAATGAATAATACCAGCCCGGAATGTGAAGGCTACCCGGCTGATAAGATCGCGTGGTCGATCCGGGTGACAATCGCGACGGCGCTGGCGTGTAGATTGAAACGGCTGCAAGGAAGAAAGTCTCCGAAAGGACCAACGCAATGGACCCGATACACGCTATTGCCGCTCGCCAAGTTTCGATTGCCCGCAAATCCACCAAGACGGAGATCGATGATTTCTACCGCGATAACGCCTTCGAAGGCCTTCACGCCTTCCGGAGTGCGCTAGTGCACTTCGCCACATGGCCAAGAGCCTTCCGCAGGGGTCTTGACAGGGCAGTCCAGCAGGGACCAAAAATTGCCAGCCTGCGGCAGCGGACGTAGAATGAGGGCGCAACAAACCCTTGGCAATAATCTGTTTTGTTCCGCAAGGTCATTGGCCAAGTCTTGAAAGACCGGACGTTCGTGCACAGCGCAGCATCGGTGATTTTGGCCTCTCCGCGGCCGCTAGGGCGAATGCAGCATTTCAGCCAAAAGCACCAATACCTCACGCAAGGACGGCCCTAACCGGTCATTTAACTTTGCCAACCGATGCTGCAACGCGGTCCGTCGAAGCTGCAGTTCGCTGCAAGCTCAAAATCAGAGACCGGCTAAACTCTACAGTTCGGACAATTGCTGAATTTCTGCTATCCTATTCGAAAGCCCTATCTCTCTGCGCTAATGCTTCCTGCAAATGCCTTGTAAAGGCGTGGGCAGAAGGCTTAGTATGACGACCACCTGCCAGCAATGCATTCACATCAACAGTCCCGATTTTCCAATTTGGCAGCAATTGAACGAGAATTCCTGCCTCCAGTTCGTTTCTGCAACTCCAGTACGACGTGCTGATAACACCCATACCGGCAACGGCGGCGGTGGTCGTGCTTTCGTTGACGGAGATCATCAATTGACTTTCGACACGAATGGACTGGACCTTTCCATCCTCCTCAAAGCTCCAACCCGCTTTGCCGATACTTGATGGGCCGAGGATGATTTGATGGTCCACTAAATCAGTGGGTTGCTTCGGGTGGCCAGCTTTTTCCAGATAGGATGGTGCTGCGACTACGACTCGAGGCGTCGTGCCAAGTTTACGAGCGACCATCGTTGAGTCGTCCAGCGGACCAAATCGGATGGCTACGTCGATAGCCTCGTCAATCAAGTCCTGCATCGAGTCTGTCAGAACAAGATCCACCTTCAGCTTGGGATGCAGTTCCAGAAACGGTGGCAGGGCGGGTATGATCTCTCTTTGCGCAAAGCTGGCCGGCGCGCCGACCCGCAGACGACCGCGTAGCTCGCCCGTGCCCCGCACAAAGTGGTTTGCTTCTTCAATGTCGGACAGGATCGGCTCGATGCGCGTCAGGTATTCTTCCCCGGCTTCCGTTAACCGGACGGCGTGGGTGGACCGCACAAACAGCTGCACCCCAAGATCTTTTTCAAGATTGGATATGATCCGGGAAACCGAAGGCTGGGACTTGCCGGTTTCTTTTCCCGCAGCGGTAAAGCTACCAGTGCGCGCAACTCGCGAGAACAAACGCAGCGTTGAGAAGTTGTCGGACATTCATATTTCGAATAACTGTTAGGCTTTTTGGCAATCTACCCTTCAATCTCCTTATAAGCAACATTTGAGTACAACTGCGGCCACCCACACATCCCAGCGGTCAGTACCAGAAAATTGTAGCCGCAAAAGCTTTCGGAGAAGGAACACTCGAAATGGCAAACTCCTTGATGAGCAGACGGCATTTTCTTAGCAGTTCACTTGCCGGGGCGACGCTTGCGTTGGCCCCAAAAGCGGTTGCTGCCACAAGCATCAACGTTGGTGAAAAGCAGATCGTTGCTCTTTCCGATGGTCACTTCGATATGCCTGCCAGCATGTTTCTGGGAACGCCTGACAGCGTGAAGGCGCAGATCGGTGATCCTGCTCGGATCGCGGCTAACACGTATGCATATCGGGCTGGGAGCCGTACTATCCTGTTCGACGCGGGTGCTGGCACCAGCGAATTCATTACGAACGCTTTTCCATCAGTCGGCGAACTGCCGGGGGACCTCACCTCAGTTGGTATCTCAGCAGAGGAGGTAACCGACATCGTGATCACGCACATTCACCCGGATCACGTTGGTGGTCTTGCCATCGGTGATCATTTGGCATTTCCGAACGCTCAAATTCACATTGCCGCCGCCGAATGGAACTTTTGGAACGCCGTTGGCTTCGCAACCACCGCACCGAAACCGATGCGGCCTATGGTGGACAACGTTCAATCGCTTTCAAATGTCATCAAAAGCAATGTCTCCCTTCACAGCGGATCAGCCAATCTGGGCGATGGCGTGAACGTCTTGCCTGCGCCGGGTCACACGCCTGGTCATACTGCTATCGTCCTCGATGGTGGGCGCGAGCAGTTCATTGTTGTTGGAGACCTGACGGTTCATGAAGACGTGCATTTTGCCAATCCGAACTACGGGTGGGCATTGGACGTTGACGGTGAGCAGGCCGTGGTCACGCGGGTTTCCATGCTCGACATGATCGCCACCGATGGCCTGCTCATAGGAGCGGCACATGTCACGAAGCCCGGCTTGGGCCGCGTGGAGCACAAAGGCTCCGGGTTCAATTTCCAACCTCTCTAACCTCAATCTTCAAAGGAACAGCAAATGACAACGTACTCCCAGCACACGGTAGACACGGCCCCGGAAGGGTCCAAACCGATCCTCTCTGCGATCAAAGGCAAAATGGGCTTTGTTCCAAACCTGATGGCCACGATGGCTGAATCCCCTGTTTTGGTCGAAAGTTACATGACCATGATGGGCATTTTCGAGAAGACTGATCTGACGCCTACCGAACGCGAAATCATTCTGATGACGAACAACCGTCTGAACGGCTGTACCTATTGCATGGCCGCGCACACAACCGTGGCAAAGATGGCTGGTGTGGATGACAATGTGATCGAGGCATTGCGGGCGGGCGCTCCAATTGCAGACCCCAAACTTGAAGCGCTCCGCATCTTCGCTGAAACCATCAACGAAACACGTGGATGGGCCAGCGATGAGCAGGTCGATTCCCTAGTCGACGCCGGGTATACAAGGCAGACCGTTCTGGAAGTCATTGCCGGGACCGCACTCAAAGTCTTGTCCAACTACACGACCCATATAGTGAACCCGCCGCTCGACAAGGCTTTCGAGCCGATGGCATGGGACCCCAAATCCACCGTAGGGGCAGAGTAAGAAAGAATACCTCTCGCCACCCTGCTGTTCCGGAGTGTTCGGCTCGCCGGGGAGAATGTCTATTGCCCAATCAAACTGGTTCTATGTGATCGAATTTGCCTTGGACTAGCCAAGGGAACAGAACAAAGCAGAAAGCTTAAAACAATGTCTCAGATAAGTGCAAACGCGATAGTTCATGGGATGAATTGGCGCTACGCTACCAAGGCCTTTGACGGCTCGAAGAAGCTTACGCAAGAGGCCCGTGACGCCCTCTTGGCAACTCTTCACCTCGCACCTTCATCCTATGGTCTACAGCCATGGAAATTTGTTGTGGTGGACGACCCCGAGATACGCGAAACCCTTGGCTCTTTCGTGCCTGCAAACAAATCTAAGATCGAAGACAGCGCGTTATTCGTCGTGCTGGCCCGTCGTAAGGCCACATCGGCAGAGGATGTGACTCGCCATGTCGATCTGCTGCAAGCCGAACGCGGAGTATCCCCGGAAGTGCTGCATCCATTCCGAGAAATGGTGACAAAGAGCGTTGCAAGCAAAGAGGCTACGGCAGCAGACAATTGGAATGCGCGACAGGTCTATGTCGCATTGGGATGTGCTGTTACTGCTGCTGCGATGCTCAAAGTCGACGCCTGCCCGATGGAGGGAGTCGATCCGCAAGGTTTTGACGAAACTCTTGGTTTGACGGGAACCGAGTTCACAACAACTGTCGGTATTGCATTCGGATACCGTGATGAAGGGGATCCGTTTGCATCATTCCCGCGAACCCGTCGTCCTATTGATGAAGTGATCAAAGTCGTTTGACACATCGTCACGCGCTGCCATCGAATTGGCTGCAATTGGGAATCTCAGGAAGCAAGCGCCGCGTCTATTAACGCGGCGCTTTTTCGTCGTGCAGGCCTAATTTTCCAAATGGAAGCCCGGGTGCAGACCATTCACTTTCTGAATAACCATTACACAATTTAGCCAACTACCACCGTTTTCCCAACTGACCGATATTACCAACAGGCGGCACAAATGACGTCACGACCAGCCGCAGAACACAACCTACGAAGTGGAAAACGTTATGACCCTCCAAGACCAACTCGACGGTTTCAAAGCCCAATTCAAAACCATGGCCCCAGAAGGTGCTTTTGAAGCCTTCGCCAAATCGACCCAGGAACTGATCGACAGCGGCCAAGCCGAACGCGCTCTGAAAGCCGGCGACACTGTACCTGATTTCGTGTTGACGGACTCGGACCGCAAAGAAGTCTCTCTGAGGGACCTGCTTGCCGAAGGCCCGGTCGTTATGACCTTCTATCGCGGTGTCTGGTGCCCCTATTGCAACATCGAGCTGAAAGCGCTTGAAGAAGTTGCAGCGGACATTCGTGCGCGCGGAGCGACGTTGGTTGCAATTTCCATGCAAGGGGCGGCTGACAGCCGGAAGTCCCAGAAAGACAACGCACTGAGCTTTCCGATTTTGACGGACAAGAACGGCGAGTTGGCCGCAAAACTCGGCATCCGTTGGACACTGCAAGATTACGTCATTCCCGTTCACGACGGCTTTGGTGTTCACCTGCCGCGCATCCATGGCGATGGTCAGTGGAACCTTCCTATGCCTGCACGGTATGTCGTCGATACCGATGGCAACATCGCCTATGCGGAAGTGAACCTCGACTACACCCGCCGTCCTGAACCTGCGGACCTGTTTCCTGTTCTCGACAATCTGACAGAAACCGCAACCGCTTAATTTGATTGCACGCCTCGTGCTGCGAGGCGTGCGCCACTCAACCTCATCGAGACACTGCGTCAATACGGGCCAATGAGCCGCCGTAGGCAACTCGATCGAACCTCGAAAGGACCAAGAAAATGAAGGGTAAACTTATCCTCCCGTATATCATGTCGAACATGCTGTCAGGGGTCGGCTCAGCAGTCATGTACTACCTGTCAGGCTTCGATCCAATCTGGATCGGGACATTCTTTGCGACGTTCACCATGCCGTTCTTCCTGATGGTACTGGCTGGAGCGTTGGGAATTTCCCGGACCTCTAAGAACCTGCCTGTCATCCAACTGATCAACCTGGCCGCAGTGGCTTGGGTGGTCTACCAAATCAGTGCACGCGGCGGCTTCACTGCCACCAGCGAATACGTGGCCGTGGGTCTGGCGCTGTACGGTGCCGTCACCATGCAATGGTACATCCACATTTTTTCGAACTATGGCCGCAAGCCAAGCGCTGCCATCGTTAAAGGTGAAGCGCTGCCCGATCTGCCGCTGCAACGTCTGGATGAAACCAACATAACATCCACGGCTTTCGCGGGTGAAAAGACGCTGCTGGTGTTCTTCCGAGCCAACTGGTGCCCATTCTGTATGAACCAGCTCAAAGAGGTGAAGGCAAAGGCTGATCAACTGGCGAAGGCAGGTGTGAAGGTGAAGTTCATCTCAAATCAGGGCGTCAAGAACTCTACGAAGCTCGCCAAGGACCTGGATCTGCCTGCGCATTTAGAGATTTTCCAGGACAACGATCTGGCCGCAGCAAGGATCCTGGGCATCGAAGATTTAGGTGGCGCTCCTTCCGGTATGCCAGGCTATCCCGTCGACACCGTCAAAGCGACCGTCGTTGCGCTCGGTGAGGACGGAAAGGTGATCTTCGGTGATGAGACGGACAACTACCGCATTCGCCCTCATCCCGACACGTTCCTGCATGTCTTCGAACCGCAGGGCAGCGTCCGGGCCTTTTCAGCAGCGTAATTGTCACAATCTGTCGAAACCAAGTACCGCGCTCTCGTGCGGTACTTCAATCGTCCTCGACGACCCGAAGCAATGGTCCGTATTGGCAGACGTTCCCCCAACTTGCAGCAATGGTAAAAGGGGGCTCAATACTGACGTAGGCGCGATTGAGGCGTCTCTTTGACTGCCCCACTTCGCTCAGTTCTGGACGGCCCATTCCTGCCTTTCACCAACCGGTTAAATTGCTGCGGTCGCAGCCCGCTTAGCGGTCATTAGCTGCAAGCGCGAATTCCGAGCCTCGCCGAACTCACACATCGCGGGACAGAGCCGTCGTTAACTGCATTGCAGCACGCTTGGTTTGAGTGAACGACTGCTTGAACGTGCTCAATCTTGGTCTTGGTTAGCGGATAGAGAGTATCAAGCGGGTCTCAGTTCAGACTTTGAAACTTCGAACCAATGCGACGCTTTAGCTATTTGAAGCCGATAGTAAGCGTCAGCTCGTCCTCTTTAGCAGTTTGGGGCGAGCTCGGCCGTACATTGCGGAACCGGTATGATTAATCAAATCTGAGCTCGAAAAAGGCGGGAAATACTATTTCAAGTAAGCCCAAAACTGAACACAGTTAATTTCAGAGTGCTGCCTTGACGGGCATAATTCCATTGATGATGGTTAGTTTATGAGCGCTTTGAGAATAATTTTGCTTTCAAATCTGTGCATCCTGGCGACTTCTGGGTTGCTATATGCGGAAAGTGGCATCGTAAAGTCCTTTGCAGGTTGTGCAGGGCGCTTCTCGGCTGAAATGGAACATGCGTGGCTTTTGAACGATGCAAAAGCTCAGGACTATGAACTGCGGCGCGGCGGGTTTGTGTCTTTGCTGGAAGCGACGACCACAGCAGAAAATGCCGAATTTGTCCTAAGCCACAGGGTGAATTCCAAACTTGCGCATGCACGTTTGCTACAAACCGCGACCTTCGGTTCAGATGAAACGAAGGCAAGTGCGGCGCGCCGTACCGCCAAGCAGTATTTGGATCAGTGTAACCTGTTGATCCTGGGCGGTGCATAAGAGCCGCTTCGCTGCGCTGCCGCATTATTAAGCGAGGCATGCTGCGCTGCCGCAAAATTAGGCAATACCCTCAATCTGTCCAGGAACTCGGGTCATGAGACTCTGAGTGCTGCGGAGAACTGTCCTAGCACTATGGAGTGCCGCAAGACGGCTTGGAACATGTGCGAAGGTGCCCGGCCTAGGAACCTGAAGACGCCCTCGCACACCGCAATAATGCGTGGGGGGTATATGGGACGTTTCGGCGCCCCAAACAACCCTGCTGCGCATCGCATAAAAGGAAATGCTGATGCACACCAAACTTCTTACAACAACCGCCGCAGCCCTGTTGGCCAGTTCATTGCCTGCACTCGCCGATTGCCCGATCAAGGTTGGCGTTCTTCATTCGTTGTCCGGCACCATGGCGATTTCGGAAACCACGCTGAAAGACACGATGGAAATGCTGGTCGAACAGCAAAACGAAGCCGGTGGTCTTCTGGGGTGCGAGCTTGAAGCTGTCGTTGTAGACCCGGCCTCGGACTGGCCGCTGTTTGCCGAAAAGGCGCGTGAGTTGCTGACAGTGCACGAAGTTGACGTGATCTTTGGCAACTGGACATCGGTTTCCCGCAAATCCGTCCTGCCGGTGATCGAAGAACTGAACGGCCTGCTGTTCTATCCGGTTCAATACGAGGGCGAAGAAAGCTCGAAAAACGTATTCTACACAGGTGCTGCGCCGAACCAGCAGGCGATCCCGGCCACGGATTACTTCCTGGATGAGCTGGAAGTTGAGAAATTCGCGCTGCTGGGAACCGACTACGTCTATCCGCGGACCACGAACAATATCCTAGAAAGCTACCTGAAGCAGAAGGGCATCGCGGAAGAGGACATTTTCGTCAACTACACGCCGTTCGGTCATTCGGACTGGTCCAAGATCGTGGCCGACGTGGTCGCGCTTGGCGCGGATGGCAAGAAAGTCGGCGTGATTTCGACCATCAATGGCGACGCGAACGTCGGCTTCTACAAGGAACTTGCTGCCGCGGGCATCTCGGCTGATGACATTCCGGTTGTCGCCTTCTCGGTCGGTGAGGAAGAGCTTGCCGGTCTGGATACCACCAACCTTGTCGGTCACCTGGCGGCATGGAACTATTTCCAATCGGCCGAAAGCGATGCGAACGAGGCATGGGTCGAAGCGTGGAAAGTCCGCATGGGTGAAGACCGTGTGACCAATGACCCGATGGAGGCCCACTATATCGGCTTCAACATGTGGGTGAACGCGGCGACGGCTGCCGACACCACAGATGTCGATGCCGTTCGGACCGCCATGTACGGTCAGGAATTCCCGAACCTGACAGGCGGCACCGCTGTGATGCTGCCCAACCACCATCTGGCCAAGCCGGTCCTGATCGGTGAAATCCAGGAAGACGGTCAGTTCGACATCATCAGTCAGACCGAAGAAGTTCCGGGCGACGCCTGGACCGACTATCTGCCTGAATCCGCTGTTCTCGTGTCGGATTGGAAAGAGCTGGGTTGCGGTATGTACAACACCGAAACCGAGAGCTGCGTACAGATCAAGTCCAACTACTAAGGTCTTAACCTGAATTCCTCGGGGCGCTCGACTTGTGCCCCGAGGCTCAATACAAAGGTCTTCTTAAATGACGCTTCCGTTCAGGCGGGCAGTACTTGCCCTGCTGGTCCTTGTGGCCCCTACCCTTTTGCAAGCGCAATCCGCAGACACCCCGGTGCAGCAGGTTTTGCAGTCCCACGCGGAGGTGATCCAGAAATCCTCTCGCAAGACGATTGGCCCTGCGATCGACGCGCTGGCGCAAAGTAGGCTGCCGGAAGCGCAGACCGTTCTGGAGCGTTGGCAGGCCAAGGACATGTGGTTCAACAAAGAAACCGGTCTGTTTGTCTTTGCCTCAAAGGCAGACGGTGGGTTGCAGATTTTTGATGTATCTGACGGGACCGAGATCGGGGTTGTCGACAAAAAGGCATACAAACAACTCAAACCTAATTCTGGTATTCGCGGGTTGATCGCGTCTGCTCTGGTGCAGTTTCAGCTGAACGACCCCAATCCCAGAACCCGCGACGCTGCTTTGACAGCGATTGAGCGAGACGCCGAAGCGTCGCACCTGTCTGCCCTGCGGGGTTCCATCGAGGCTGAACAAGACGCCGACCTCAAGGCGCGCAAAGACCGGTTGGAACGCTTGCTCACCATTCGCTTTGATGAGGATGAGGCCGTGAGGCTTGCTGCAATCGAAAGCTTTGCCGGCGATCTCGGTGTTGATGTCAGGGCAACGCTCAATCCTCTGGTTTCATCCGAAATCAAGGCCGCAGATGAAATCCCGGACGGTGCGGTTGGCATTGAGGTCGGATCAGACGAGTTGACACAGGACCAGGCTTACAACCTTCTTGTCGCAAATGGGTTGGCCCCAGAACCGGTGGATGCCGCAGCGGTAAAGCAAACCCTGATCGCCAACATAAACGGCGATACCGTTGCGGGTGTACAAGTAGCCAGCCTTGACGAGGACGCCGTCCGAGAGGCCGCGTATCAGGTGTTGGCCCAGCAAGGTCTTGCGACCCCGCTGGTGACACAGGAAGATATTGCCGAAGCCGTTCAAAAGCATAAGTTTTTCAAGGTTTACGTCTCAGCCCCCTTGCCCATCGCTCTTGCTGCGCAGGCGGCTTTGGACAACATCGAAACGCAGGTTGCTTTGAACCAGACAGCGGATCTGGTGCTGGACGCGCTGTCTTTGGCCTCGATCTATTTCCTTGCGGCGATCGGTCTTGCGATCACCTTCGGGGTCATGGGCGTGATCAATATGGCGCATGGTGAGTTCATCATGATGGGCGCCTACACCGGCTATGTGGTGCAGTTGTTCATTCCTGACCTGACGCTTTCGATCCTTGTGGCCATTCCCTGCGCGTTTCTCGTGACCTTCGGGGCCGGTGTTCTGCTGGAGCGACTGGTCATTCGGTGGCTGTATCACCGCCCGCTAGAGACATTGCTGGCAACCTTCGGTGTTTCCATTGCCTTTCAGCAACTGGCCAAGAATATATTCGGCACGCAGGCGCGTCCTCTGACCGCTCCGGCTTGGTTGGACGGGTCGATGGTTCTGAACGACATCGTGTCGATCAGCTATATCCGCATTGCGATCTTCGTTCTGGCGCTGCTGTTTCTGGCACTGTTCCTTATCGTCATGAACCGAACCCGGCTGGGGCTTGAGGTGCGGGCTGTGACACAGAACCCGCGCATGGCGTCCTCGATGGGCATCAACCCGGACCGGATCAACATGCTGACATTTGGCCTGGGTTCGGGCATTGCTGGCATCGCCGGCGTGGCCATCGGGCTTTATGCCAAAGTCACGTCCGAGATGGGCTCTGACTACATCGTGCAAAGCTTTATGACGGTGGTCGTCGGCGGCGTTGGCAACATCTGGGGCACGCTGCTGGGCGCGACGATGGTCGGAACGCTGCAAAAGGGGATCGAGTGGTTCAACCCGTCCAATACGCTGGCGGCGCAGACCTACATGATCCTTTTCATCATCCTGTTCATTCAATTCCGACCGCGCGGCATCATCGCGCTCAAAGGTCGGGCGGCGGAAGCGTGATATGGTTTACATGACTTCTACAGCCGAGCCGATACGCAAGCCGCTGGTGCTGCGTTATCCCTCTGTCGCGATCTTTCTGGTCATCCTGTCCCTGTTTACGGCGATCATCACTGTTTTGGGCGAAGGGTTTGGCATCGGGCTGATTTCCACCAGCTTTATCAAAACCTTGGGCAAGACGTTGTGCCTGTGTCTTGCTGCGCTGGCGATGGATCTGGTGTGGGGATACACAGGTATCCTGTCGCTGGGGCATATGGCGTTCTTTGGCATTGGCGGCTACGCCATCGGCATGTGGCTGATGTACGCCCGTACCGAGATTATCGTGGTCGACAGCCTCGCGGCCTCTGCCTTGCCACCGACGGTTCAGGAAATCTCGGATGGCATTGCCACCCAGATTTTCGGCGTTGTCGGCGCGTCCGAGTTTCCCCCGATCTGGGCTTTTGCACATTCCCTGCCGCTGCAACTGGCGGCTGTCGTAATGGTGCCCGGTCTACTGGCGCTTATCTTTGGGTGGCTGGCGTTTCGCAGTCGGGTAACAGGTGTTTACCTGTCGATCTTGACGCAGGCGATGACGCTGGCGCTGTCCCTGTACCTTTTCCAGAACGACAGCGGGTTGCGCGGGAACAATGGTTTGTCGGGGCTGCAGAACCTGCCGGAACTTGACTCGGTGCCGCAATCAACAGTTTCGATCCTGTTCTTCTGGGCGTCCGCCTTAGCGCTTGGCCTTGGCTACCTTGTCTGCGCATGGGTGGTGTCCGGCAAATTCGGATCGGTCATTCGCGCCATCCGCGATGACGAAAGCCGGGTTCGGTTCCTTGGCTACTCGGTCGAGGCCTACAAGCTTTTCATCTTCACCTTCACCGCCGTAATCTGTGGTATCGCGGGCGCTTTGTACTATCCGCAGGCGGGCATCATTAACCCGGCCGAAATTGCGCCCATAGCGTCAATCTATCTAGCCGTTTGGGTGGCGATAGGCGGGCGAGGAAGGCTGTACGGAGCAGTGATTGGTGCAGCGTTTGTCTCATTGCTGTCGACATGGTTCACAGGAGGCCAGGCCCCAGACATCTCGCTAGGTTTCTACACGATCCAATGGGTCGACTGGTGGACCATCCTGCTTGGGTTCTCGTTTGTTGCGGTCACGCTGTTCGCGCCCCGTGGCATGGGGGGACTTATCGACAAGCTTACAGAACGCCGCGCACCGGATCGACACGGGGCCGACCTGGGACCAGACCTGGGATCGCTGCGCGAAAAGGAGGCGAATGAATGAGCACACTTCTGGAAGTCTCGGGCGTCTCCGTATCCTTTGACGGGTTCAAGGCGATCAACAACCTGACATTCCAAATCGGCCCGGCCGAAATGCGCGCTGTTATCGGCCCGAACGGGGCGGGAAAGACGACGTTCATGGACATTATCACGGGCAAGACCAAGCCGGATGATGGTCATGTTCTGTGGGGCACAAAGTCGGTCTCATTACTGTCAATGAGCGAAAGTCAGATCGCACAGGCCGGAGTCGGGCGAAAGTTCCAGAGACCAACTGTGTTCGAAGACCAAAGTGTCCGCGAAAACCTGATGCTTGCCCTGAAAAACAAACGCGGGCCGTTGGCCGTACTGCGGTTCCGGGCGCGTCAGCAAGATCACGAAAAAGTCGCATCGCTGGCCGACGAAATCGGTCTGCAGAGCGCCTTGGACCGCAAAGCCGGTGAACTTAGCCACGGGCAAAAGCAATGGCTCGAGATCGGGATGCTGTTGGCCCAGGATCCGCAATTGCTGCTGGTGGATGAGCCCGCGGCAGGGATGACCCCAGCAGAGCGCGAACATACGACCGACATCCTTGTTGAAGCGGCCAAAACCCGAGCCGTGGTCGTCGTAGAACACGATATGGAGTTCGTCAGCCGCCTCAACTGCAAAGTAACCGTTCTGCATGAGGGGTCGGTTCTGGCCGAAGGATCGTTGGACCATGTCACCCAGAACGAAAAAGTAATCGAGGTTTATCTTGGCCGCTGACCTTCTGAACATCTCCGATCTGACCCTGCACTATGGAGGCAGCCAAATCTTGAACGGTGTCGACATCACCGCGTGTCAAGGTCAGGTAACATGTGTCATGGGCACCAATGGCGTTGGAAAAACAAGCCTGTTGAAAGCTATATCCGGCACGCATCCCCGCAGCGGTGGCGACTATGAGCTGAACGGCGAAAAAATCGGCAATGTCACTTCCTTTGAGCTCGCCAGAAAAGGAGTGGCTTATGTTCCGCAAGGGCGCGAGATCTTTCCGTTTTTAACGGTTCGCGAAAACCTCGAAACAGGCTTCGCCTGCCTGCCCCGCAGCGATCACGCGATCCCCGGCTATATTTTCGAGCTTTTTCCGATTTTAAAAGAGTTCCTTTCTCGGCGTGGGGGCGACTTATCTGGAGGTCAGCAGCAACAGCTTGCAATTGCGCGTGCGTTGATTACGAAGCCAAAGATACTACTTTTGGACGAGCCGACCGAAGGTATTCAACCGAATATTATCAAACAGATCGGGGAAGTTGTTGGCCTGCTGCGCGATCAAGGCGAAATGGCCATAATTTTGGTCGAGCAGTTTTTTGAGTTTGCTTATTCGTTAGGCGATGAATTCTTGGTTCTCGAGCGGGGCACCCCTCTTCTATGCGGATCCAAATGCCAAATTGGCAAAGAACAACTATTGTCCGCGGTATCTGTTTAACGGCATTTTAGTGGTCCCCTTCTGCTCTGAGATGATTGACGCACCGCATTCAACACCTCCGATCGATGCATATACCGTCTCTTAACTCACTTTAGGTAACAAGTAGGATCTCGAGATCATCGGCCGCAATCATCTGATCTACGACTGCATCAATAAGATCGTCATTCTCGACCTCCACAGTCTCATGCTCCGCCTCAGTTTCTTGCGCACCGGCGGGAAAAGCAGTCGAAAATGCCGTGAACCAAAGGAATGACCAAATCGTCAACGCTCTCAGTGCTAGTCTCATCTGTCTCTCCCCTACTTCCTTAACGGATGAAGAAAGCACACACAGACGCGATAAATCCAGAATTATGTTGATGTTTGAATGTTTCTTTGTGACGTCGAACAAGAAACTCTGGAAATCCCGAAATAAGCGACATTGCCCAAGGCGAGTCGCATATCTCTTCTGACTATTAAATCGCTTCTTTTACAGTTTCCCTGTCGCGACCCGCTTGATGTACCAGCAGCCTCCTGGCGACGCCACTCACTTACGTCTCCAGGAGGCGACCAGAAAAGTCTGGCGAATGCGTAAGCAACAGAGGTAATTCAGTTTTGCCACGCGCGGGGATACTTGATTCCAAAATGCAACAAATCAACTATTTTTACGCGCGCAAAGAAGAATAGTCTCGTTGGATTGCAGTTAACTTGCGTATTCAAACCCAAAGGCGAGACACCAGAACGCGGCGACATATCTGCTTGGGTGTTTGGTCACCAGATTTAGCGCCGGTATCAAGAACTAGCATTCACACCACACTATTTGAATAAGTGTGCTTCTAGGCACGATCCAGATAGTCTGGGCAGTCCTGTATCCAGACTGTTGCCCGCGTCGTCAGCCATCCCAGACAAAGGTGGCGCGGGCATCAACAAATAGAAAGTGTTTCGACGAGTATTTACCGATTGACTATTTTGGGCTCACTGTAGACATCGGAACCGGCGCAGCAACTGGTCTCTGGTTTCGCCCGGCTCTGGTGAGGACGGCCCTGAGCTGCCTTTGGCCAGTAGGTGTCGATGCTGCGATGCAGCCCGTCAGAGGAGACATTCGCCGCGAGCGCGAAGACAAGTGCTAGTCGAACTCACGGTGTGCGGGACAGAGCCGCCATCGGGATTTGCGCTCGAACATCTGATCGAAGGTAAATAAGGTTGCCTCAACTCCAAAAATTTGAGGTGCTCATGTTCGAAACTCTCCTGATTGTTGGAATTGGTCTTGCAGGCGGCTTCGCTGTTGGCGCGCAGGCTCAAATCGCAGGCTCCATGGGCAATCGAATTGGTGGCGCTGCCGGAAGCTTCATAGTCCACCTCGGAGGGGTTGTTGCGTCGCTTGCGCTGTTGATTGCCCGTGGCGGAGAAAACATTAGCGAATGGAGGCACTTACCTTTGTATATGTTGGGAAGTGGCCTTTTCGGTTTGGTTCTTTACCTAACCCTCAGTCAAACAGTTCCAAAACTGGGGGCAACATCGGCGATTGCATTGGTTGTTGTCGGCCAACTTCTAGTAGGGCTGCTTATCGATCACTTCGGCTTATTTGATGCATCCGTCAGAAGCATCGATTTATCACGGATTGCGGCTGCCATCCTGCTACTAGCGGGTGCTTATCTGATGCTTCGCTAAATTGCAGTCGATCATCAGGGTTCAAATTGGGCTCAATCCGGACCTCAGAGGCAGCGCAGCAATCCTGTGATATGGTGCCTCGTCAACGTTGGGTTGTCGTTGTGGAGGGCATGGCGGATCGGAGGATCGGTCATGGAAACACCAAATCTACCAGCCATTCGCGCACTTCGCCCAGCGTGGAACAAGGGCCGGATTGTTGGCCAGAAACGCCCGTTGAAGCCTAAACACGTTTGGGCGATCCGAGTTCGACTGGAACTGGCCGAGAACCATCGCGACCTCGCGTTGTTCAACATGGCAATCGACAGCAAGCTGCGCGGCTGTGACCTAGTGAAGATGAAAGTCGTCGATGTCATGGCGTCTGGTCAGATCAAAGAACGGGCATCGGTGCTACAAAGCAAGACACAGAAACCTGTGCGATTTGAGATATCCGAAGGCACACGTGCCTCGGTCGAAAAGTGGATGGAAGACGAGCTTATGGTCGGCTCGGAGTACCTATGGCCGGGTCGGTTCCATGAACGTCTGCACATCTCGACACGCCAGTACGCCCGGATCGTCCGGGATTGGGTCACGTCGATCGGTCTGGAGGCCAGCGCGTACGGAACGCATTCGATGCGGAGGACCAAAGTCACTCAGATCTACAAGAAGACTGGCAACCTGAGGGCGGTCCAGCTGCTACTTGGGCACACCAAAATGGACAGCACCGTCAGATATCTGGGTGTTGAACTCGAAGACGCGCTGGCAATCGCCGAGGCCATTGAAATCTAACAACTAGGGCCGTCTTCGCAGGCGGCCCAGAGCCGACCTTGATCATGGTCAGAAGACGCTGCGGTTGCAGCACGCATTTCGGGCATTTGCCGCAAGTGCATCATTTTACGTTGGAGGAGTTCACGCGAAGCGCATCATGGCCAGATTTCTGGTTAAGGTGTCGGTCCTTGTCTATTTTCCAAGGAGGCCTTTCAGAATGCGTGGCGACGCCAAGCCGAAAATGACACTCGGAATAAATGTTGTCCAAGGCGACGCAATAAACCCAAATCCTTTGAAATTAGGAATTAGTTCGATACCAGAAAAAATGGACGCGATAGCAAGCACGACCAAGACAAAATTGATTAAAGCCAGCCTCCATGGCAGCCAACCTAAGTTCATCCAATCCCGCACATCACTTATCGCATCCGCATACGCGTAGTATGTGCGGCGAAAAAGTACCGCAACTGCAAACCCAAAGAGCCCCCAACTTGTTGCCGCGATAGAGTTTTCGACTTGGGTCCAGAAAAAGCCTGTATCGAGGTCGGACCCCCATTCCAGCTTGCGAAACATCACAAAGCCAATCGCGGTAACAACTGCCGTCAACAGTGTCCATGCCGCTTCCTGCACACCAAGCCAGAATGCTCTATTTCTTAGAGGTTTTTCATTCATCGCTTGTAGCTCGCTGCGGAGTTTTTCGAGTTTTGAAATTCCGTCAACCAACTCTGTGGTTCCATGTGAAATTGAATTCAGGATTTCACATGCGCTGCTCAGCTTCTCATCCGTCGACGCGTTGGCTGATTGTGGTGGGACAATCGCCATCATGTCTTTTGCAACATCCCAAGCCAACACGAGTTGAGCGCTCGGGGCAATCTGCCGGCCGTCCTCGTCTGGCGTCGTCGGAAAAGGAACATCCAGCGGCTTAATTTGATGGTTGGTGTATTCGAATGACATCAGAGATCCGGTGGTGTACCAATCACTTCCAAGTAAAACTGCGCAACCGGCGCCTCGTTAAGAAGCAAGACTATCGGCAGGTCACCTCGCGACAAAGGTCTTTCGTCCTGCGAAAACTCACCAAGGCTGCCCAGTTGTATAGTTTGTGAAACACCAATAAAGCCGGCCCCGATTGATGAAAGTTCTCCTTCAAAGGGCAAATTTGTCGACGCAATGTCCTCGAAGCCGAATTCGGCAAAGCCTGCTTCGCCGAACGAAACACCAAGCGCCGGAAAGAAAACCTCCGGAACTGGAGGACTGAAAGCCTGTGCAAAACCAACGTATCTTGAAACCGAAACATCCAGAGTGACCGGGTCGTAGCGAAGTACAACGTCCGCACGCACGCGCGCGCTATCGACTTCACCTTCCTTGCCGCCCTCAATAAAGTCGTTCCATTCCTCATCATTGGCTGGCATGTCGAACACAACTCCGGCAGACAAAACCAAGGGTTCGCCGAGTTCGCCAAGCTTCTCCGCAAAAGCTTGGCCGCTGGACAAGTCCAAAGTGGCGACAACCTGAGCCGGCACAACGCGTGGACCCCCGTGTTCAACGGCCTCAATAATCGTATTAACCTCAAAACCCTCATAACTGTCATATTCGCTTAGACGAAGATGGAGTGTACGCAATATGGGATCGTCAGCTGGCAATCCGATTGTGTCCCGGTGGCCCTTTACCTTGCCAGTTCTTCCGTCACTCGGTGGCCTGCCGAGCTTGTTTTCTAACAGCTTGTTCGGCTTTGGCCCATCCCACTTGAATTGCACAGACGAACCTCGCAGGTTCTCCAAGCAATAGTAAAACCTGCGAGTGTTCCCAAGTCTTGTGAAGCCTGATGTAACCCGTACATCGAAGTGCCCCTCGTCAACTCGATCATTTTCATGTCGCTCAAACCTAATGTCCCGACGTTCGGAACCATCTCGACCGATGCAATGGTGTTCTTGTGCGTAGCTACCAGAACCAACCAGAAGAACTCCCACGATAAATACAATTCTGAGCATAACTTAAATCCACTTCCAACAATGCAAACATTCCAAGGCGTATTTCTCCTGCTAACGCCGAGAAACCTCGCGATGCTCAACCTCGGCAGTCGGTGCATGTTTGAACGTTCTGAAAGCCCAACCTCACGTCGCCATAGTCGATTGGTTTGGCGCGCCCTTAGCCCTTGCCGACATAGCTCGATATGATTATGCCACAAACCATTGGGAAAATTCATATTTTTTTGCACGTCCTTTTGAACGTCCGGTTTCTCGGTTTTGCAATTTCATTGAAACTGGAATTCAGGCGCAGAAGCCTGAGCGGATGTATTCGTTTTTACCAGCCCAAAGCTGCCGTCCAATGGAATGCCCGAATGTTGCGCTTAAGTCCGTCGAACCTGCTGTTCGCTGCGAGAGCAAAGTCATCAATCAGGCGAATCCACAGTTCTCGCGACATTGCAGACATTTTTCATTCGCGCTTCGCTGTTGCGGCATTTGTTTTCCATTACAACACGGGTCTTTTCACGACATTGCACAGTTATCACTTGAGTCATTTGCATAGAGATTTTTTGAGGCAGAAGTCGCTACTCTTACGCCCCTATTTGGATTGTGCTTTCAATGAATGAGAAATCCAGTTTCAATGGATTACTTTTTTTAGCACCTCTCTCAACCATTGTTGCGCCGGATGCCGGTCAACGCGCGGGTGCCAGAGCATTTCGTGAGCCGTCACGAAGCTTTCAAAGGGCAACGACCGAACAACCAAACCGTGCTGCTCTGCAAACCTGTTCGCGATCCTCTTTGGCAGTGCCGCCACGAGATCCGAATGTGCCAAAACCATCGGTGCGGCCGCGAAGTGCGGAATGGTCATGGCAACACGCCTAGAAAGACCTTTCTCTCTCAGGATATCGTCGACGGCACCCGATGTGTCTCCAATGAGAGTGATCAAAAGGTGCGCGGCGTTTGCATAGCCTTCTAAAGACATAAGATCGTCAGACAACGGGTGCCCGCGGCGCATGACGCAGACAAAGCTCTCTTCGATCAACAGTTGCCGATGCAGCCTCTGAGGTGCGCGCGGAAACCATCCCAATGCCACATCAACCTGAGCCGTATCGACCATGCCGATCGCATCCACGTTGGAGTGGGGAAGGACGCGCAAATCTATTCCGGGCGCATCACGCGAAAAGAGCTGTGCAAGCCGCGGAACGTGCAGCGCAACGTCATAGTCGCTTGCCGCAATGGTGAAGGTGCGAACGGCGGTCGCAGGGTCGAATGCCGCCCCATCAAGGGCGGACCTCACATCTGACAAAGCCCGACGCACCGGCTCTGCTAATTCAAGCGCGCGCGGTGTAGGCAACATACCATCGGCCGAGCGGACAAAAAGCTCGTCATTCGTCGCTTCGCGCAGCCGTCTCAAGGCGCTGCTGGTTGCAGACTGACTCAGGTGCAGACGCTGCCCGGCCTGGGTGACGTTTCTCTCAATCAAGAGTGCTTCAAACACAAGAAGCAGGTTCATATCAAAGCGAGCTAAATTCACAGCATGGATTTAACTTATTCATAACTTGCGTTTCAAGAATAATCGTCAGCTCGCTACGTTTAGGCAAGGCAGCACGGAGCCGATGCGAATGCATTGTGCCGGTGCGCTGACAAAGAAAAGGAGAACCAAAATGTCCAATACACGTAACATCCTCGTAATCGGCGCAACTGGTCAGGTCGGCTCGGAAATCGTCCGCCTCCTGAGTGGGTCTGACGGCATTCACACTCTCGCAGCAGTGCGTCGCGACGATCAAAAGCAAAAGATGGAAGCTTTGGGTGCAGTGCCCGTCCATCTGGATCTCGACAATGTTCAAACGATTGAGCGCGCCGTCGTAGGTGTAAATGGTCTTGTTCTTATGACCGGATACACGGTCGACATGCTCAAGCAATCCAAGCGCGTGATTGATGCCGCAAAGCGAGCAGGCGTCGATCACATCGTCCACATCGGCGCTTCAGGATCAGACACTGCCGAGGTTGCCCATTGGGGTTGGCACCGGATGATCGAGGCTTACATCGAAGCCACAGGCATCCGCCACACGCACCTGCAACCAGAAGCCTACATGCAGAACCTTACCGGGTTTGGCTGGTTGAGCAAAGGCGCGTTGGTCAATCTGATTGGAGACGCGCGCTGGAGCTGGGTTGACGCCAAAGACGTGGCCGCCCTGGCTGCGGCAGCATTGATGAACCCAGACGCACATGCCGGACGCACATGGCGGCTAGGCTACGATGCAGCCACCATGGCTAACGTTGCTGCAAAGTTAAGCGAAGCGACCGGCGATGATATCGTTCTGGCCCCGCTTGATCCGCAGGTCATGTACGAAGGTGCAGTCGGTGCCGGCGCAGATCCGGCGTATATGGCCTGTATACGCGACCAGTTCCGGCTGAACGCCGCAGGTGCGATCCCAAATGCAGACCAAACCTTTGATGCAGCAGCCTTCGAACGAGCCACCGGTAGAAAGCCTACAACCTGGGCGGCGTTTATCGAGCGCGAAGCGCCCAAGCTGGCGACCGCTGTGACGTAATCTGCCGCGTAACGTCCCGCATACAGACCACAGGAGAAGCCTCATGCAACCCGCCTTTCATTCACAGCTTTCGACCATCGTTCGCACCACATTCATAGTGGCAGCGCTCGCCATCGCGCCCTTCACAGTGTCCGCACAAGTCACTGCCGAAACCGATACGCGGCCCCTGCCAAGACTGAACGTTCCATTCGACGAACAGGCCTTCGACGCAGAGTTCCAGTCTCACTTCACGCGTATTGACGGGTTGCGTATCCACTATGTCGTGGGCGGAGAAGGCCCCCCTTTGGTCTTACTGCACGGATGGCCTGAATCGTCCTATTCGTTCCGACAGATCATGCCCGAACTGGGCAAGCACTTCACGGTGATCGCCCCTGATTTGCGCGGGTTCGGCGACAGCGATCGACCACCGTCAAACGCAATGTCCAAAGCGGAGATCGCCGCGGATGTAACCGAGTTGGTGCAACGATTGGGCCACGATGAGGTGTCTATCGTTGGCCATGATTGGGGCGGTGTCATTGCGTATGAAATCGCTTGGAGAAATCCGGGTCTTGTGGATCAGCTGGTCTTTTTTGAGATGGTTTTGCCCGGGTTCAAGCTGGACGATCCCGCCTTTGTCGCAGGGTACTGGCAGTTCGGCTTCCACACATCACGCGACTTCCCCGAGATGCTGCTTGATGGCAAGGAGGCCGAATACATGCGTGCCATCATGCATTCGCCTAACATCTACAACCCGAATGCGTTCACGGCGGAAGACATAGCGGAGTATGAACGCATCTACACGAAACCCGGTTCGACACGGTCGTGGCTGCAGATCTATCGCCAAGCCGCCGCAGACGGTGAGCGTTACAAAGCCTGGGCGGCGGAACGCAAACTCGACATGCCCGTTCTCGCCCTGGGCGGAGAAACGTCCATGCGGTCCTGGACCGAAGAGGACATGCGGCAGGTCGCAACAGATGTGACCGGTGGCATCATTCCACAATTTGGCCACTTCATCGAAGAGAACCCTCAAGGAGCCCTGGATGCTCTGCTGCCCTTCCTTCTCGAAGGGATCGACGGCGCAACTTCAAAATAGCGCAAAGTCCGTGCTGCAACCTCGAAAGCCGCTTGGGCGCTTCACTCAAAGCATTCAAAAAAAAGGACCAAAGACATGAAACACACATTCATTGCAACCGCTCTGTCCCTTCTCACTCTCGGAGGCCCAGCTATGGCCCAGACCCCTGTGACCGTCACACCACCGACTACGTCGGGACCCGCAACACCATTGCCTTCAAAGCTTGGGCTCAACTACCACGCTCATCACGTCGCGTTGCGCGTTGCAGACTTGGAAGCCAGTGTGGATTGGTGGAAACGTGTGATGGGTGCTGTCGAAGTCCGACGCACAGACATGAGCGTCGTTAACGAAGGTGCGGAGATCGTGTTCCTGCATATCTCAGGAGGGTTCCATATCGAATTGGTTGGATCCGGTGATGTAGAAACGCCTCAGGGTTTACCACCGCAAGACATTATTGCGGACTATGGATTGTCCGGATGGAAGCATGTAGGGTTTTACGTCTCTGATTATGACGCAACAAAAGCTCACATGGCGGAGCAAGGGGTGGAAATCTATTCGGAGAATACCGTTCCCGCCTACGGTGTGCGCCTGTTCCTGGTAAAAGATCCGTCAGGCTATTTTGTAGAATTTTACGCCCCATTGGATGGAAACTAGGGCCGGACCGAACAGTCAGTCGCACGATCTCTGGACGATCTATGGAACGAAGGGGCCATTTCATCAGTTTTTAGTTTGAAACGAATGGTCTTTACGTGTGGCGGCTCCCTTTTGCCTAGTGCTAGGTGCCGCCACCTTAAGCGTATCGCGGCAACGCCAGTTCTTAGCGTGTCAACCGGCATCGCTGGCGTCCCAAAGCAGTCGCTAGATCGGCTATAAGCATGCTTCTTACTCAGCCTTTGTTTCCCGACATTATCGGCAGGTGCGAAATTCACAGGTCCTCGAATTCAAACAAGCGGCACCAAGCATCTTTTCGCTGGAGGTGAAACAGACTTCCTCTTCGAAGATACTTTTGGATGCGTCTCTTTGCACAGTCGAGATTGGCCACGCGAGTTACAGAGAACGTGAATCGGATCAGGCTAGCCAACATGAAACCCGCACTACGTCCTGTCAGGACGCAGTGTTAGTCCAAACGTATAGCTACTCAGAGCGACTGGCGGCCCCATATCTGGCTCAATAAGTAAGCAAGCAAGTAGTCATCGCTTAGGGTGAGGAAAATGAAACTCAAAAACCAATTCGTTCTAAAAAATTGGTATTGGCGCAGCCAATTTCGTCGTCGCTTGTCATCAATCCAAGCAGCGAGCACTCCCTATTGACGCCAATAGAGGACGAACAGCCCCATCACCTGAGACGCGATCTCTCAAAGCAGAAAGGCACATCATGTTCATACATTCAGGTTACCTAACAGAAGTTTCTGACCATGAAAAACGCGCGGCGCGGGCTTTGACCCACTTTGTACCTGTGCGCGACAACACCGCGCCCAATGCCGGTTCATGGCTACTAAACATGACGTTTGCCCGGAAAATTCTCGGCCTTAGGCTGAGGAGTTTCGCATCGCACTCGCTTTGCACAACATAAACATTTTTTGTTGCAGGTCTCGTGATCAGAATGCGCCCATTGACTTGTGCGAAAAGCTCAAATTGCATCTACGTTCCTCACTCGTTTCAACAAATGGCTACATCATCAAGCATTGACAAAGCTCGTGCTTTGCACGGCAACTACTGAGTATGGATAATCTATCGGACCTTAAGCTGTTTGTGCGGGTCGCTTTAACTGAGAGCTTCGCAGCAGCGGCGCGCGTTGAGGGTATGACGAGCTCTGCCGTCTCAAAAGCAGTGCAGCGTGTTGAAGCAGAAGTCGGCGCAAAACTGTTTTCCCGGACAACCCGTTCTGTGGCGCTGACAGTCGAGGGCGAAAGACTCTTGGACGGCGCGCGCAAACTGCTGGACGATGCGGAAAGCTTGAAAACCGAGTTTACAGACAGCTTGGAAGAGCCGAGAGGAAAACTGGTTGTTTCCGCATCCGCTGTGTTTGGGCGGATGTGGCTGACACAACGTGTCTTGTCCTTTATGTGCCGCTACAAAAATGTTGAGGTGGAACTCAGGTTTGAGGATCGGATTGTCGATCTCGCGTCAGAAGGAATTGATGTCGCCATACGCATCGGTGCACTGGGTGACAGTGCCAATCTGGTCGCACGGAAACTGTTCGATGATGTCATACACACTGTCGCGGCGCCGTCTTATGTAGAACGCTACGGGCATCCTCAGAGAATACCTGAACTGGACGCCCACCGAGGCATCCACTACCGCGCTCGCAATACAGGGCGGCTCTTTCCATTCATGTTTGAATGTGAGGGTAACGTCGTCCGACGCACACTTGACCCGGTCCTTATTGGGAACGACATCGATGCAATCCACCAAGCTGCAGAGGCCGGTCTGGGGATTGCACAACTCCCGACCTATCTGATCTTGGAATCAATGGAACGAGGGCGCCTGGTTGAGGTTATGGAAAACGTCCGATTGGACAAACTACCCTATTCCATCGTGTATCTCGATCGAAGGCTGGTCGCCCCGCGTGTCAGGGCGTTCGTGGATTTCCTGGTTTCAAACCCGCCAAGCTTCTGAATTACAATATTTATCAAGCGCCGCACTCGTATTGCGTCCCACCAGGAAAGAGTGATCGTCCCACCGGCGGGCTACAAGGTTGGGCCTGAAACGAGACATTCTACCCATAACCCCGGGCCTATTGCCCATTGGTGAGGATAGAATGATGCTCAATAAAGGTTCCCTGTTTTCCGGTGTCGCGATCGGCGCAGCTGTTGCTGGCGGTCTCTGGTACACGGTAAACAAAGTTGAAATTCCCAGTTTTGTTGGTGCAGCAGAGGCGTCAGCTCCGGCTGCAGCGCCAGTCGCCCCGACGGTCGAGGTCTTCCCTGCGGAGCAACGCAATGTCACAGATTGGGATGAATTCACCGGACGCTTCGAAGCGGTCGATGAGGTTCTGGTGCGTGCCCGTGTGTCAGGACACCTTGACGACGTCCACTTTACATCGGGTCAGATTGTCCAGAAAGGTGATCTGCTTTTCTCGATTGACCCGCGCCCCTATCAGGCGCTTCTGGCCGAAGCCGAAGCCCATCTGACTGAAGCACAGGCGGCGGCTGAGCTCAGCCAGTTTGAACTTGAACGTGCGGAAGCGCTGAGGGAGCAAGGCCATATAAGCCAGTCTGTTCTGGACACAAGGAGGCAGAACGCAGCGATTGCCGCGGCAAGTATCGCTTCGGCCCAGGCCGCGATTGATCGTGCCCGTCTGGACCTTGAGTTCACCCAAATTCACGCCCCGGTCACCGGACGGATTTCCGACGACTTTGTGAGTGAAGGCAATTTGGTTTCTGCCGGATCGGGTTCAGCACCCTTGACGACGATTGTCTCGATCGACCCGATCAACTTTGTGTTCGACGTGACCGAGCAGCAGTATCTCGAATACATGCGTCTGCACGACGAAACAGGGTTTCGCGGCGTCGCAGGTGACCTGCCAGTCGAGATCAAATTGACGGGTGGGTTGGACTTCGAACATCTCGGCAAAATTGACTTTGTCGATAACCGCCTGGATGTCGGCACAGGCACCCTCAGAGGTCACGCAATTCTGGACAATGACGACGGCCTGCTTGTGCCCGGAATGTTTGGAAGCATGCGTTTGGCCGCTGAGACAAACGAACAAGGCATCGTCATTCCGGAACGGGCAATCAACTCGGATCAGGCAACCAAATTTGTCTGGATCGTTGACACGGACAACACGATCACCCGTCGCGATGTCACCCTGCACGATCGCCATGACGGCCTGCGGGTGGTCGATGGGTTGAACGCTGGCGAGCAGGTCGTTGTTAGCGGGCTACATCTGGTGGCTGCCGGTGCACAAGTTCAGGTCCACAATACACAGAGTTCTGAAGCGACCGAAGTCGCGCTGCGGTAAGTGCAGCATTTATTTTAGGTGAGGAAAATCCAATGAAACTTCCCCATTTCTTTATTGATCGACCGATATTTGCGATCGTGATTTCCGCATTTATCACAATTGTCGGCGCACTGAGCTATTTCACATTGCCTGTCGCGCAATACCCAGAGGTCGCGCCCCCTACAGTGCAGGTAACTGCGCAATATCCAGGTGCCTCAGCCGAGACAATCGCACAGACTGTGGCGACGCCACTGGAGCAACAGATCAACGGTGTTGAAGGAATGCTGTACCTGTCGTCCCAAGCAACAGGGGACGGCAATCTGACAATCACTGTCACGTTTGAGCTGGGCACTGATCTGGATGCGGCTCAGGTTCTGGTTCAGAACCGAGTTGCCATTGCTGAACCCCGCCTGCCGGAAACGGTAAGGCGTCTCGGTGTTGTTACTCAAAAGGCGTCTCCTGATCTGCTGCTGGTGGTCCATATGTTCTCGCCGGACGCATCTCGCGACGCGCTTTACATCACCAACGCGGCGCAGCGGGTGCGTGACGAACTGACACGTCTTGGTGGTGTCGGCGACGTGACCCTTTTTGGCGCGCGGGACTATTCAATGCGTATTTGGTTGAACCCTGAACGTATTGCATCGCTTGATATGACCCCTGGTGAGGTGATCTCGGCTCTGCGCAGCCAGAACGCACAGGTTGCGTCTGGACTTTTGAACCAACAGCCTACCCCTGAAGCCACCGATTTCGAGATTTCGGTACAGACGGCAGGTCGTTTGACGGACGTGTCCGAGTTCGAGCGGATCATCGTGAAACGCGGTGACGACGGGAGGATCGTGCGTTTGTCCGACATCGCACGGGTCGAGCTGGGAGCCGCAATCTATACAACACGCGCCTATCTCAACAAAGATGCTGCCGTAGCGATGGTCGTGAACCAGCGTCCTGGAACCAATGCGCTGGAAACGGCTGGAAACGTTCTTGAGACGGTCGAGCGCTTGAGCAAGGATTTCCCTGAAGGTTTGGCTTATGACGTGATCTACAACCCGACCGAGTACATTCAGGCGTCGATTGATGCCGTGGTCAAAACCATGATCGAAGCCGTAGTTCTGGTGGTCGCGGTAATCTTGCTGTTCCTTGGCACATGGCGTGCCGCCGTGACACCAATTCTTGCAATCCCGGTTTCGCTTGTCGGCACGTTCGCAGTCATGTCCGCATTGGGGTATTCGATCAACAACCTGTCGCTGTTCGGCCTTGTCCTTGCGGTTGGCATCGTTGTCGATGACGCCATCATCGTGGTCGAAGGGATCGAGAAACACATCCGCAACGGCGCGTCGCCGCGCGACGCAGCACGTAAGACGATGACGGAAGTCTCGGGTGCACTGATTGCCACCTCTCTGGTTTTGGCAGCAGTGTTTATCCCTACGGCGGCCGTTGCCGGTATTTCGGGTGAGTTCTATCGCCAGTTCGCCGTCACCATCACCGCTGCCACTGCGATTTCACTGTTGGTTTCACTTACACTTTCGCCGTCACTGGCCGCGATGCTGCTAAAACCGCATGGCGAACAAAAGCCCGGCCTTCTGATGCGCCCGGTAACTTTTGCATTGTCAAAATTTGATGCTGGCTTTGATCGCGCGTCAAACAGCTATGCCTGGGCCACCCGCCGCCTGGTTCGTGTTCCGGCCATCATGCTGAGCTTGTTTGCAGGCCTGCTGCTGCTGACGGATGCCCAATTCTCGAAAGTTCCGGGTGGCTTCGTTCCTGAGCAGGACCAGGGGTACTACATCACTGTCGTGCAACTGCCTCCCGGTGCATCTTTGGAACGTACAGACAAGGTGGTTCGTCATGCTGTTGATGAATTGCTTGAGATCAAGGGCGTCGAAAACGCCGCCGTCTTCTCGGGCTTCAACGGTGCTACGTTTACAACCGAGTCCAACACCGGCGTGATCTTCTTTACCACGACACCGTTCGAGGATCGAAAGGCGAAGGGTGTCAAGGCCGATGAGGTTTTGGCTGAAGCACGCCAGCGTATGGCTACTATCGACGATGCCGCGATCTTTGTTATCGCGCCCCCGCCAGTGCGCGGAATCGGGACCGGTGGCGGATTCAAGATGATGCTGCAAGACACGGGCAATGTTGGTCCGGTTGCGCTGGAACAAGCCGCGCGTGCCTTGTCTGCTGAGGCCAACGCCGACCCCGGACTGGTTGCTGTTTTCTCGCTCTACTCCACCGGCACCCCGCGTGTCTGGGCCGAGATTGACCGTGAACGCGCCGAGATGCTCAACGTACCGGTTGCCAATATCAACGAAGCGCTGGAGGCCTATCTTGGGTCGTCCTATGTGAATGACTTCAACCTGTTCGGCCGCACCTACACCGTGGTTGCGCAGGCGGATGCACAGTTCCGCGAAACCGCCGAAGATGTCGCGCGCTTACGTACCCGGTCCGATGATGGTGCAATGGTACCCCTCGGCGCGGTGGCAAGCTTCGAAGACACCACAGGTCCATTGCGTCAGCCGCGGTACAACCTCTATCCCGCCGCTGCAGTGCAAGGCCAAACCATGCCAGGTGTGTCTTCTGCCGAAGCTCTGGAGCGTATGGAGAAACTGGCCGACCAGATTCTGCCCGCAGGCATCAGTTATGAGTGGACCGAACTAAGCTATCAAGAAAAGAACACCGCCGACACTGCGCTGCTTGTGTTTGGCTTTGCCGTGCTCTTTGTGTTCCTCGTTCTGGCAGCACAATACGAAAGCTGGGCCTTGCCGGCCGCCGTTATCCTGATCGTGCCAATGGTACTTCTGTCAGCGATCACGGGGGTCTGGATAGCAGGTCTGGACAACAACATTCTGGTCCAGATCGGGTTTGTGGTGCTGGTCGCATTGGCCTCAAAGAACGCGATCCTGATTGTCGAGTTCGCGCGCCAGGCCGAGGATCAGGGTTTGGATCGCTGGCAAGCAGCCGTCCAGGCGGCTCAAACCCGGCTGCGTCCGATCGTCATGACCTCGCTTGCCTTCATCCTGGGTGTGGTTCCCCTGATGATCGCCACCGGTGCAGGTGCCGAAATGCGTCAGGCGCTTGGTGTATCCGTTTTCTCGGGGATGCTTGGCGTGACCGTGTTCGGTCTGTTGTTCACACCTTTGTTCTACGTGGTTCTGCGCTCGATCGAGGAACGTGTTTTGCCAAAAAAAAGCGCTGGAACCGAAAAGGCGAATGACATCACGGAATACCAAAGCGTCTGATCCCTCACCTTCAGTAGCTTTGGTCAGGCCCGCCACATGTCGTGACGGGCCTATTTTTTTGTCCAGCTGAATTCCTTGACGCCATTAGTGAGTTAACAGCTCCTTGCGGACGCTGGCCGACGCAACGAAATACTGTGTTGAAACTCACCAAAGCGAATCAAGCGCTTAGTATTTCGTTACCACGAATAACCAAGCCGCAACCAAAACGCTGTTTGACAAAGGCCCGCCCTTAGTCCGTGGGTTTAGAGTTCTACCAATCTCTCTTCGACCGGTGAAGATTGAACGATAGAAGAGTTCGTCGCGCCGAATGGCACGATCCGGTCGATCACGGCCTCCATCTCAGCGACATCGCGGACATGCGCGCGGGCGACAAAGCAGTCCTCGCCGGACACGCGGTCACAAGTGACAATCTGCGGCGTCTCCTGGATCGCCTCGATCATGTTCTTCATTTCGCCTGGTAGCGGACGGGCGCGGATCAGGACCGTCAGGCCGTAACCAAGACGGGCCGGGTCGATACGAGCACCATATCCCTTGATGATCCCCACATCCTCAAGACGCCGCACACGGTCCGCCACACTCGGAGCTGAAAGGCCAACGCGGCGCGACAACTCGACGCGCGGAATGCGGGCATCTGCACAAAGCTCGCGCAGAATCGCGACGTCAATGCTGTCCAGACCCGTTTCTTCGAATCGAAGGCTGTAGGGTGCACCTTTTTTCCTTCCAGCTTGCGATACCGCGTCTGACATAGCTAATCTCCATATAAAGCTCCGCCTCGACCTTGCATTATTGATGCATGGCAGATCAAGCTCCCGCACACCCCACCTTCGCCAACGCCCCAGGTGCCATGTCGCGCATGTCCAAGGCAGCGCCTCCTCACGCATGGTTCGGTGTCTCCGCCGTTTTCCACTATCTCGGCCCGGCTTTCGCCGTTCTACTCTTCCCGGTCGTCGGCGTGCTTGGTGTCGCATGGTTCCGAATCGCATCCGCCGCGCTCATCTTCGCTCCCATCACGAAGCCATGGCGCACCTTCAGGAAATCGACGCCGCGCGAGCGCCTTCTTCTACTCGCGCTCGGGGGCTGTCTCGCCGTGATGAACAGCTCTTTCTACCTTGCTCTCGACCGGCTGCCGATCTCACTGGTCGCTGCCATCGAGTTCGTTGGTACTATCGGGATCGCCCTCTGGGGTCTGCTGCGCTAGTGTCACTTGCTACAATTTCCGCGATTGTTGTTGCGTCACGTATCGACAAGCGAATACCTGTTTACATTGTCGCACTAATTGTCGGGAGTGTTGCTGCTTGGGCGCTTGGTGGCAACGAAACAGGCATTCGTTTCTTTGAACCATTGTCCGGGGTTGTTCCTAGTCCGACGACACCAATGTTCTCGATTTCGGTGATCGGGGATTTATTACCCGGCGCATTGGCGGTCGCATTCGTTGGGCTACTCGAAGCGATCTCGATTGGAAAGTCCTTCGCTCTAAGGCGTGGTGAACGCTACGACTCAAACCAGGAGATCATCGGGCAAGGACTGTCAAACATTGCCGGCTCGTTTCTTCAATCCTACGCTGGTTCGGGATCATTCACGCGCTCTGGGTTGAATGCAGAAAGTGGTGCGCGCACGCCAATGGCCGCACTGTTCGCAGCAGCGATACTTTTTGCTGCGCTGTTTGTGATAGCTCCGCTTGTCAAGTTTGTTCCCGTTCCCGCAATGGCCGCAATAATCCTCTACGTCGCTTGGAAACTAGTGAACGTAGAAGAGATTCAACACATTGTTCGCGCAAGCCGTAGTGAAACCTTTATCCTGCTTGCGACGTTTCTAACCGGCATACTGTCTGAGCTCGATTTCGCAATTCTGGTCGGTGTTCTTATCTCTCTCATCGTCTTTATTAGCAAAAGCGCCAGGCCATCGATTGGGGTCGGCGCACCCATGGAAATCGATGGGCGTCGCGTTTTTCGGAATGCACATTCCAATAATCTCAAGGAATGCCCAGCTATAGCCAATCTACGCATCGAAGGGCCCCTTTTCTTTGGCTCAGTCGAACATGTCGACGAAGCCTTCAGAGACGTGGAAGCCCGGTTTGGGCGCAAGCGAGGAACAATCCTGAATCTCAAGGGTGTCGGAAAGATAGACTTGACGGGAGCTGATTTCATTCTGAATGAGTACCGAGCGGCTAAAGCCCGTGGCCAGGACTATCACCTCATTGCATCGCACAAATCTGCTCGCGATGCACTCAGGCGGCTTCATGTGATCGAAGTCATCGGGGAAGACCATATCCACTATACCAAATCCGATGCGATCAGGGCCGCTGTTTCAAACATGAACAACGAAATCTGCCGAGATTGCACAGCACGAATCTTTCATGAATGCAAAACTAAACCAGGCCCTGAAGATAAGTCGTAAAAGATATTGCGTAGCGCTGTGAGCAGCCTCGTCGGGCTTGTTCAGTTTGCTCGTTAGCCTAAAAACTAGGTCAAATAGTGTTTCGGAGTGTCCGCTCTTCCATCCTGATTTGAGCACTCTGCAAACGCAGCGAATGACTGCTTTCCGCCATTCGTGCCCCAGCCCCCTACCCTTCTCGGTCCAACTTTAGCCAATAGCGTGTGTACCGGAGTTCACCCGTTCGGGTCAAAGCGCCTTTCTCTACCAGATCCTGGAGATCCCGCGTCGCCGTGGCGCGGGACGTTCCCGTGATCGAGATATAGTTCTCGGCGCTTAATCCGCCTTTGAATCCATCCGGCCCAGCCTTGAACAACCGGGCGATTACCTTGCCTTGTCGGGAGTTGAACTGATCGCGATGCCGGTCATAGAAATGCGTCTTGGATATAAAGAAGCTGACCCGCTCAAGCGTCACCTGCTGCGCTGTAAGAACGGTCTCGGCAAACCAAACGAGCCATGGTGTGACGTCCAGTGTCTTTTGGTGGCGTTCGAGTTGGTCGTAGTAAGCCTTACGCTCTCGCTCAATCGTAAAAGCGAGTGCAATCAGACTCGGCTGACCAATGTTTTGTGCCAGGGATTTTTCCGCCAGCGCCCTGCCCAACCGACCATTGCCGTCTTCAAAGGGGTGAATGCTCTCGAAATACAGATGGCTCAATCCAGCCCGGATCAGTGCGCGCAATGGTTCGGGACCATCCGGTGCGGTCCGGTTGAACCAGGTCACGAACTGGTCCATTTCAGCAGGAACCTGGTGCGAAGGAGGCGCTTCGAAATGGACAGTTGGGCGGTCGAGCCTGCCTGAGACGATTTGCATCGCATCTTCATGGCTCCGGTATGATCCAATCGTTTCCAGATGCCTGTCATGGGACAGTAGCATATCATGCCACCGAAACAGGTTGTCGTGTGACAGTGGCTCCGAATAGTTCGAATAAACATCCACCATCATTTGAGAAACGCCCTGTTCGCGCGGTTTGGATGGATAGCTGTCGGTAGCCAGTCCAAGATGTCGGCGCAAGGAGGATTGCACGCTTAGACGATCCAGCATCTCACCTTCGATCGCGCTTGTCTTCATCGCTTCTTCGCTTAACAGGTCGATACGCAATTGATCTCGATCCGATGTGTTCACATGATGGACAGCTCCAAGAACTTCTCCTGAGGACAACAGGAACTGTTGCTCGTATGGTTCGAGTCTTGCGGCGTCGTAACGAAAGGTCGGCCAGTCAGGGTTCTGCCAGTTCCACATCGTGAGGTATAAGATTCCTTTCTATAGCTCACTATTTATGGTTACGTGATTTATAGAGGTCAATCCTATTGCTCACCTTTTTCAAATTCTTCAATCCGATCATCGGTTGGAGGTGTGATCTGAAAACGGTAAATCTCGTCTTGTTTCGCAAATTTACGTAGCATTGGAGGTCCGCGACAGCATTGCCTTTGGCGACAGTTCTCCCTTTTCGATCTTAGCCAGCAACGAAATCAGGTAAGCACCTGGAGATTGTATGTTCTCAGCACGTTGAAAAATGTATCCGAGAACAATGAAGCGAATAGCTGGGCCAAAAGTTGATTTCATTGCATACCAGGTTTGGCCAAGCCGTAGATACTCGGCGATATCATCCATAAGCCTATCACAGTGGTGCTGATCTTTTGCAAAGCGTAGTTCTAAGCATAGCCGTGGAAAACTGCGCTCCATTTGGTCTGGAGAAACCTGAATCTGAGAAAGTTTTTCTTTCTTAACTTCCGGATTCAAAGAGTCCTCTTTGTGCCCCTCAATTTCACTGTCACTGGCCCTCAAATTTTCTGTATCAGTCTGTGTTATCTCGGAGATTTCCACAGAGATTTCTACCAACAGCTCGCTGAGTATATTCGCATCTGGTTTGCGACGCAGAGCATTGCGTACGGTGGTCATCAAATCAGAGATCGCGGTGTCATTTGCTACGAGTTCCCTAAGGCGCGCCAGAGCGGCGGAAACCTTGTCACGGAGTACAGTGAACTCGAGAACGCGATCAGCATGCCTCTGGGCTTCCTGGATGAACTCAGCGTGCCGTTCAGACAGTGGCATCAAGGAGAGCCCAGAGGCGGTGATCACCCTGCCCTGTCGATCTCGGCGCGCCCATCGCTTGCCGTTTGCGCTCATTACGCGACGGATAAGTCCAAGGTCAGCCAGCGTCGAGATATGACGCTCAACCGTCTGCACGCTGACATGCGTTCGTTTGGCGATCGCTGCGTTGGAAGCGAAGCAGATGTGATGATCATCCTGGTCCGCAGCAATGTGATCACCGCCCACAAAAGAAATCATCGCTCTCAGGACATTGAGAGTGGTGGACTTTAGACCAAGAGGTTCTCTGGCCCCTTCTACGGCGCGAAGAAGTATCCATTTTTTGGGCATACTACTCCCCTGCCCTGTCGTTCCCGACAAGGTTGCTCCATTTGGAGCCAATGCTGTCAGTGTTTTCATGAGATTTTGTCAGCAGACAAAGAAAACCTGTTCACCCAGAGGCGTTTTTTATTGTGTCGTGATTCGCGGACTGTTAGGGTTTAGGTGTCTAATCTATAACCACTAGTTGGTTCTCAGCCCTCGGAGCCTCAGGTTTCGGGGGTTTCTTTTTGCTTTTCTCCTTTTTGCTCGTTGCCTCATGTAGAGTTAACAGATGTTAACTCGCTCACTCCTCGGCGCTTTTTTTGAAACGCTCGTAGGAATCTTGAATGATCTGTCCAAGGTTGTCCGAAAGCCAACGGGTGTAGGCTTCATTGTCCCCTGCCCTTTTGATCGTCATGTTCACCGCCGAATTGCTTGTCTTGATAACAACGTCGGGCGCCGGTCGGACTTCTTGTGCTTCTTTCTTGGGTTTCAAATTGCTTAGAAGCCCGTTTAACCGATCGTCTGAATTAGCAACGCTGAGCGTCTCCAAGAGCTTCTTAGCCTTGTCCGCTGTTATCACCCCTTTCCGCAAGGCATCGGCGAGTGCTGTCCACTTAGGTCGTCCGGATTTCGGTGCCGGGCCAATCATATCCCCGAGATCGTCCGGAATATCGTTTGTGACTCGCTCCAACTGTGACAGCGTGTTCTTGGAAATTGCCAGCGCTGTAATCGCTTCCGAGCGGTCATATCCCTGGTTTAGAATTTCGCGTGCGAACCGGGCTCTCTCGTAATAACTCAGGTCAACCCGGGAAGAGTTCTCAAGGCCTTTTGCCTGAAGCGCTTCCTTATCATCAAGTGTCCTAACCAGCGCGCGAACAGGCTGGTTTAGATACTGACAAGCTAAGATGCGACGACGACCGTAGATAACCTCGAAGTGACCGTCGACTTCTTCGGAAGGGCGTAACAGGACGGGAACCTGTTGGCCTCCTGCGTCCTTGATACTTTCAGCAAGTTCCAGAACTGCTGAATCGACATTCGTTTCGGCATCAGAGTTAACAGGTGTTAACTCGATTCCAAGCCTATCTTTTGGGCCCCAGGGCAAAATGAGTGAGGTATCGATATCTTGGATGCCCCCGGCTCCAACACGGACCGATGCAATCGTACCGCGTGGAAGCGCCGCATTGGCGCGTTCCGTCTTTGTAGGTGGAATTGGCGGATTTCCGGCTGCTGCAGCAATCGCTGCAGCCATGCTGGTTTTGTTTTGTTTAAGTGCCATTTCAACGGCCCCACGCGGTTTGAATCATGTTTGAAACTTCGTGCCCAACGGCATCCATGCTTGATCTGGCGCGGTCATAGGTCGACCGCGTCATTTCTGATCGAACAACTTCGTACATTGTCATTTTCAGCATCGCGGCATCAGCAATGGCAGTACTTCGTAGCGCAGTTGCACCGATCACTCGATCCTGAAACAACGCTCGCATCAGGCTGACAATTTGCTGAGACGGAGTATCTGAGGGGTCGTCCCGTGTAATGAGAAACCGGAAATTGTCGTGGACGATCGGAATCCCAGAGTTCTCAAATTCTTCAAGATACGCCGAAGTCATTTCAAGAAACTGCTGTGTGGAGGCTACGTCCAGCATGCTCGGTGTTAGCGGCACAATTACAGACGTTGCCGCGAATAACCCCGCCAGCGTTAGAAAGCCCAAAGACGGTGGGCTATCGACAATGATCACATCATAGTCTGTCTCTACCGTCTCGATTGCATTGGCGAGCCGATTATAAAAGGGGACACCTTTTCGGGCGTAGACAGCGGTTTCCGTTTCAAATTCTGACAGGATCAACTGGGCAGGGGAAAGATCCAAACCAGGGAAGTAGGTGGCACGAATACACTCGGACATTGGGACCGGATCCTCGTAGCGCAAAGCATCGTAGATTGAATTTCCCTCGAACTCGATCTCAGGCTGTATTCCGCAGAACCCAGTCAGGCTGCCTTGTGGGTCAAGGTCGATAGCCAGAACGCGATAACCTTGAAGCGCAAGATAGTGACATAGGTGAATGGCCGAGGTGGACTTTGCACTACCACCCTTGAAGTTCATGAGTTGAATGACTTGAAGCCGGTCGTTGTCACGACGGCCGGGGAGGTATTTGCCGGGTTTTCTCGAGCTGCCTTCAAGAATCTGACGCATCGTTTTGATTTCGGCTCCGGAATAAAAACGTCGGCCGTTCTTGTTCACTTCCGGCTCTGGAAGAGAGCCCTCAGCATGGCCTTTTCGCAAGTATTGTCCGGTTGTGCCAAATAAGTCGGCCACCTCTGTCGCACTGAAGAGGCGAAGGGTCTTTGACAACTCTGGAGAATAGGCCTGAGTTAAGTGGGTCGTCAGTGCAACTTGTAGACGATCAGAAATTTCACGTGTAACGTGAGACTGCGTCGTCGCAGCAATGGGTGTGGTCTGTAGCATAGTTGCAGTTTTCCTGCTCATTTTTGTTTGGTTGCGCAACTTGAGTACATTTAGGCACTCGTATTCCGATTCATGTCAAGAGAAAAATCAATAACTTGTGGGTCGCTGCGAGACCTGCACAAGCGTTCTGAAGTTAACAGCTGTTAACTCACGTCTCTGTTGAGCGCGTGAGAAGCGCTTAGAGGTTGCATAGAGCCAATTAGAATTCAGATTCCGGGCCGGTATTTTGAAGGAGCTTGACCTCCGGTGCGTTGTTGCTTCATTGAGCCCAGCAAAGCCTGGTTGCAAGTCCAGCAAAGCGCTCAAATCTTACCTACTCTTCAGAAAAGCAACTAATCGAAAGCAGTGCTTCGCGTCGCTCCAAAACTGAATGCGCGGATATTCCTGATAACCGTCGACTATTTTATTGACGTGATAGGGTAGGACGGATGGCGTTCGAAGAACAGGTTCTCTGCGCCAACGAGATACCGATGTGGTTCTGTTTTCGCTGGAGTTGGTCTTTGAGGTATTATGCCGTGGCAGTACAAAAACTGATGCTGCAGATCAATTGAACCAATGCTTCTTCCCCCCCTTTTTAAGGCGTTCGCTCGGCCTTTGGCGATACAGTAGTCGTCATGGTGTTTCTGCCCTTGTGCCATGGAGCGGTGCGGTGACAATCGCATGGCGGTTTGGATCAAGGACCTTCAGAGGCAACTGGGTGAAACTCTGACCGCAGTCCATGGATTGATACGTGTAACCTGATGAATCGCATCCGGATTGAGGCACCGTTTCAAAACACGTTCGTCCATCCTTGGAGGCGCGGTGGAACAAAACTCATCTTATTCCCAATCAAGAGAAACCATTTTACCAAAGTACTACTCAGAAATGAGACCAGCCCGATTAAACTACTTGGGCTATGTCCTCAATTGTTGAACCGACAGTCTCGTTGGCATATATTGCCAAAGAGGAGGCTTAAGCCATGGTAACCCGCAATGTCGTACTTACAGAATCGCAGGATCAATTGGTGCAGAATCTGGTTGCATCCGGTCGCTATCAGAACGCTAGTGAGGCGTTGCGTGCGGGCCTTCGTCTTCTGGAGCGGGAAGAAGCGGGGCTGGTATCTCTCAAACATGGCCTGCAGGAGGGTGTGGCCCAGGCTCAGGCTGGAGATCTAGCAGAGGGCAGCGGTTCGGATGCGATCCGTCGTGCCTTTGCAAGGACACGAACCAAAGCGTGACCAGACCCTTTCGACTGACACGCCGCGCCGAAGCCAGCCTGGTGGAAATTGCCCGATGGACCATCGACAAGTTTGGACCGCATCAAGCCGATCTTTATGAACAAGAACTGATAGCGCGCTGCCAGGCCATCGCCGAGGGTAGGGTGGCCAGCCGCAGCTGTTCTCAATTGGTCGAGGAGTCGGTAGATATCAGATATGTGCGGGCAGGGGAGCATTTCCTCGTCTACCTGGACCAGCCGGAAAGTGTGATCATAGTCGATATCCTGCATTCCCGTTGTGATCTGCCGCGACATGTTTCCGCACTGGCCACGTTAACGGATGCGGCAGGGGGCAAGACATAGCTGCGAAAGCCAGTGTATCTGTCAGGCTGGGATTTCTTTGATCACTCTGTAAATACTCACCCCAACAGGTCCGCCGCCGGGTTTTCGGCGATGTCCACGTCATCGTAGTATTTCTGCGCCTGGGCCATAGAGCGGTGCAGGGAGAGGCGCATGGCGGCCTGGATCGGGGCGCCGTCAAGTGCGGCCTGGGTGAGAAAGCCCGAGCGCAACCCGTGCGGCGAGGCAAAGTCTTCTGGCAATCCGGCCAGCCTCAGCCGGTGTTTTATGATCTGATAAATCGCATCCGGGCTGAGGCGGCGTTTCAAAACGCGATCTGCCTTGGAAATGGGCCGGAACAACGGCCCGTTGGTGATCTCGCCAACCTCGATCCAATGCATCAGTGCCTGGGCGGCGCGTCCCTTCAGTACCAGCCACGGGGTGTCGCCCTTGGCGGTTGTTTTGGTTTCCAGCAGGGAAATCCAAACACGATCTTTTTTCTCAAATTCCTTCAGCGAGACATCCTCGCGCATCAGCCCGGTGATTTCGGACCGCCGCCGACCCCCCGACGCCCAGCCCAGCATCAGGATTGCCCGGTCGCGGCAATCCCGTCGGCTTCCCCTGCAGGTGGCCAGCAGCTGCTCGAGAACCTCACGAGTGATCGGATGCTGCGATTTCGGGGCAGGGGGGCGGGCAGCTGCACGGCGGGCTTTGGACCGAGCCTGTTTGACTTGCGGGGTGTCAAAAGGTGAGGTGAGGTTCTTCATCCGATGAAAGGCCAGCCAGGACGCAATGCGCCGGTCCAGGGTCGACGGCGCCGGGCAGGTCAGTGACCTACGCAGCCCTTGTCTGATGAGCACTTCTGCCGTTTGACGCGCGATGTCGTCTTCTGTTGCGTCGCTTAGATCCCGCGCGTGATCAAGGATGAAGGCGAGGGCGATGGCCTCGGCTTCCGGCCAGTCAAGCACTGCGCCAAACCGTGCTGATTTCCAGGCGGTGATGTAGAGCAGGTCGCGCTCATAAGCCCTGAGCGTGTTCGTAGGTGTCCCACGCACGTAAAGGTCGGTCAGCGCGTCTTGGTCCGCTTGCGACAGGGCGGCGGAGGCAGCGGGAAGGTATGGCGCAGGTAGCTTCATAAGCCCCATTCTGCGCCAAAATAGGGTGGAGATCAAACACAACTGATAAGCGATACTTATCGAGGATAATAAGGTCTTAATGAAACCTGAAAGGTAGTATGCAAAAACACCACTTAATGCGCACTGCGGGCGCACCGGCTCGCATATCCGGCACACTTGGATATATGCAGAACTCCGGTTACGCTGAATAAAAATTCAGAGGTACAGCGTGCGGCGTTTAATCCTTCAGATCGCAGCGATCCTGGTTTTCGCTGGGGAGCTTCATGCCGAGAAACAGGATTATCTTGAGCTTGCCCGGCGCGGCTGGGGGTACGAGCTTCGGGCCACGATGCTGGGCCGCGACATGGCCATTCCGGTGCATATCAATGGCCGGAACCTTGCCGGAGCCTCTCTGTGCCTGGTTGGGGAACGGCCGCATCCGCTGACGCTAGCGGTACTGAACACCTTTCGGGACCTGCTGAAGCACAGCTATGGCCATCCAACGCCGATGCGTTATGCGGGGCGGTCCGCCAGCAATTGCGGCACTGGGCGGACCGTGGTGCTGCGCCTTTACTCGGGATACCCCCCGGAACAGGAACTGTCTTCGGATCTGGACTGGCTCAGTGAAACCCATCAGCTTGGCCTGCCTTCCGGGCGCAGATATTTGGTGACATCGCCGGCGATGGCGCAAACCTTCTTTGGCCGTCGCGGACAAGGGACACATCTTGTGGTCAAGCAACCGGCGCATGGCCGGCCCGACTTGTTGGAGGCGGCGTTTCACAAATCGATCCTGCTGGAAGAGCTTTTCCAGACTTACACGTTCGGAATGGACATTTTGCTGAGCGACAGGACAGCCGGGTTTTTGTCGAAGCTGCAAGAAACGCCGGTGAACCTGCACCGATTTCCGTGGAACTCGCACGCTTTCATGCGAGCACTGCTGAATTCCAACCCTGGCGGGCTATGTGCCTTTGACGTGTTCATGCTGCACGCGGTTGCCCAGTCGCCGGTAGATCAGACCATTGACCCGGGTTTCATCGACTATATCGACGACGAGTATGATCACCTTTGGGCGCAAACCGATGAAACGCTGACGGACCCGCAGTTTGCGTCGCTGTTCGATGAGGGCTGCACCCGCGCGGTTCAGGTTTCAAGGTAATACCATCGGGTGTATTTTGCGGGGCATGGGACTCCGGTTAGCCTGTATTCGGGTCCCGTACCATCGGAACCCAGGGGAGGTCATATGGACACTCGGCCAGAAAACCCGCCGCGCGCGATTGCGGGGGTGTCGCGTTATCTGTCGCAAGGGCTTGTCGGGCACGAGCATCTGGTCGAAAGCCTGCTGATCGCGCTGCTCGAAGGGGGCCACCTGCTGGTCGAGGGCGCACCCGGTCTGGCCAAGACCCGCGCGGTCAAATGGTTGGCGAAAGCTGTCGAAGGCAGCTTTGCCCGCATACAATGCACTCCCGACCTGATGCCATCCGACGTGACCGGGACACCGGTCTATCAGCCGCAGAAGGGCCGGTTCGAATTTGTTCCCGGGCCGGTTTTTCACACTCTGGTGCTGGTCGATGAGATCAACCGGGCCCCGCCCAAGGTCCAGTCCGCTTTGCTGGAGTCGATGGCAGAACATCAGGTGACCGTCGGGAATGAGACCCACGCTTTGCCCGATCCGTTTCTGGTCATAGCCACCCAGAACCCGATCGAACATGATGGGACTTTTCCCTTGCCCGAGGCGCAGTTGGACAGGTTCCTGCTGCATGTGGTCCTGTCGCATCCGGATGTGGAGACCGAGCGGCAGATACTTGATCTGGTCATCTCCGAAACGCAGGACGGCCCGCCCGGCGTGCAGCGCATGACGCTTAAGGAATTGCGGGCCGCGCGGGCCGAGGCGCGCGCGGTGCACGTGGCCCCGGAATTGCGCGACTACATCGTGCGCCTTGTATCCGCAACACGCCAGGGGCCACTGGCCGAACGCATAGAACATGCGGTCTCGCCGCGCGGCTCGCTGGCGCTGGCGTCGGCGGCACGGGCGCGCGCCTATCTGCGCGGCCGTGACTTTGCCTTGCCCGAGGACGTGGCGGCAGTGGCCCCTGACGCGCTGGCCCATCGGATGGTTCTGACCTGGCGCGCGGTCGCGGATGGTCGCAAGCCGCGCGGATTGGTTGCGGATATTCTGAACACGGTCGAACCGTTGTGACCGCCGTTCTGTCTCATGCCGGTGTGACTTTGACCTCGGACGCGTTGATCGCATTGCGGCGCGTGGCTTTGACGACCCAGGCCGATCCACCTGTGGTTGCCTTGCCCGGAGGGTTCCTGACACGAAAGCGCGGGCAGGGCGTTGAGGTGGCTGATGCGCGGGAATACGTGGCCGGTGACGACATCCGCCATCTGGACCGGGGCACAACCGCGCGCACCGGGCGGCTGCATGTGCGCCAGTTTCAGGAAGAACGCGACCGGGTCTCACTGCTGGTGGCCGATTTTCGGGCGCCGATGTTCTGGGGGTTGCGACGGGCCTTTCTATCTGTTGCCGCCGCCGAGGCGCTGGTTCTGATCGGCTGGCACCTGATTGAAAGCGGCGGGCGCGTTGGTCTGTTGGCCATTACGGCCGGGGCGCCGGTCATCATTCCGCCGCGCGGCAGAACCCGCGGCATGCTGGATGTGATCGGCGGACTGGTGCAGGCCCATGGGCGCAGCCTGACAGCGCTACAAATCGGTCGGGATGACGCGCGATCACTGGAACAGGCGCTGGAAGGTGTGGAACGCCTGACACGATCAGGGTCAGAGGTCATTATCGCCTCGGGCTTTGATACGCCGGTTGCCGCTTTGGCGGATCGGCTGGACCGGATCGCCCATCGGCGCAGCCTGCGGCTTATTCTGATCACCGAAAGCAAGACCCATGACATGCCGCGCGGCTGGTATCCCATGCGCCTGCCCGACGGGCGACAGAAACGCGTCTATCTGACCGGAACCGAAACCGGGGGTGATCTGCTGTATCAGAACATCGGCACCCATCAGGCGCTTGTTCTGAACGCAAGCGATCCGGTGGAAGAGACCGGTCAACGCATTGCGCTTGCGTTTTCGGAAAGGTTTGCCGCATGAGCGAAACGATGATGTCGGACAGCACAATGCTGGCCAGCCTGCGGGACATACGTTTACCTGCCGAAGCCGCAGGTGGCGTTTGGGCGGACTATGCGGTGGTCATCGGCCTGTCGACCCTTACTGCCATCTGCGTCGTGTTTGTGTTGCGGGTGTTAAGCACTCGGCGGCCCGCGACCCGGGCAGGCCGCGAGGTTGAAGACGTTACAGGCTGGTCGGATGACCGGCTCAGGGTGGCGCTGCTGCACCAGCTTCGCGAGCAGAACCCGCAACGGTATTCGGAACTCTCAAAAGGTCTCTATCGCCTGGACGGCGGGCCAAGTCTTGCGACCCTGAAAGATGAGGTGGCGCGTTGTGTTTGAGCTTGCCGATCCCTGGGTGTTGCTTCTTCTGCCTGCCCCGCTGCTGATCGCACGCGTTCTCAACTCACAGCCCATGCTGGATGGCGGTTTCCCGGTTCCCGAGCGCATCGGCGCGATGCTTGACGCCGCAAGCGCTGGCGGTGATCCCGGCAGGCGCAGGTTCGCAGATCAGGCGGTGTTGTGGGCCATCTGGATCCTGCTGATTTTTGGGCTATCCGGCCCGCGTGAACTGACGCCGGTGAGCGCGCTGAAAGTCTCGGGCCGTGATCTTGCGATTGTTCTGGATCTGTCCGGATCAATGGTGCGAGACGATTTCTATCTGGACGACCGCCAGATCACACGGCTCGAGGCCGTCACGACCGTGGGTGCCGATTTCGCCCGACGCCGGGCAGGGGACCGGGTCGCGCTGATTGTCTTTGGGTCCGAGGCCTATTTCGCCACCCCGTTCACCTTCGATACCGAAGCGGTGGCCAAGCGGATCGAAGACGCCAGCATCGGCATTTCGGGCCGCGCAACGAATATCTCAGACGGTCTTGGATTGGCGTTGAAACGGCTGGCAGACAGTCAGGCGGCGTCCCGGGTCGTCATTCTGCTGTCGGACGGGGTGAACAATGCCGGTGCCACCAATCCGCGCGGGGTTGCGGAACTGGCCGCCGGGATGGGGGTGCGCGTCCACACCATTGCCCTGGGGCCGAAAGATCTGGAAAGCGCAAAGATCGGTGAGCGCGGCGTGGTCGACGCCGCAACCCTGCGCGCCATTGCGCAGGTGTCGGGCGGTGAAAGCTTCCGCGTCAAAACCACCGATGATCTGATCGAGGTCACACAGGCGCTGGATCGTCTGGAAGCCAATGACAGTGCGGGTCTGACCGCCGAGGTCTATCGCGACCACTGGACCTGGCCCGCCGCGCTGGCCGCAGCCCTGGCGCTTTTGGCAGCGTGGAGGCATTCGGGATGATGGAAACGGATTTCAGCCTGCTCAGACCCTATTGGATGCTGGCTGTTCCGGTTGTTGCAGGCCTGGCCTGCTGGGTGCTGTCAAACGCCCGTGGATTTGGTACGTGGGACAAGGTCGCTGACGCCGCATTGATGCAGGCGATGGCGGCAATTGGCCGGATCGAAGGGGCGTCCATGCCCCTGACGCGGATTGCGCAGCTCTCGGTCGCCGGGCTCTGCGTGATTGCCCTGACCGGTCCGGCGATCGAACGGCGGGGTGCCGAGACCTATCGAAATTTGGATGGGGTTTTGTTTCTGGTCGATGCGTCGGCAAGTGTGTCCGACAGCGAGCGCTGGCCGCAAATGCTGACCATGGGGCGATTTGGTGTCAGTGCGCTGGGGTCACGGCCCGGCGGGATCATCGTGTTTGCGGGCGACGCCTATGTCGCGACTGACATGACAACCGATCACCGGCAATTGGGCCAGACCTTTTCTCTGATTGATGTCGATACCGTACCGGACAAGGGCTCGCGTCCCGAGCGCGCACTGGCATTGGCTGCGCGACGGATGGATGAGGCCGGGATTCTGGCCGGTGATGTCGTTCTGTTCACCGATGGCGAAGGTCTGGGGGTGGCTTCGCTGCAGGCCGCCGCCGCGCTGGCTGATCGCGGTGTCAGAGTGTCCGTGGTTTCGCTGGACGCGCCCTCTGCGCAGATCCAGACCCATGCCAGCGTCGGCAGCGGCGCGGTTTTCACATTGGATCAGACCGATGATTTGGGGGGGTGGTTGTCCGAAGACGCCACGACGCGGCTTGAGAAGTCGGATTTCCCGGTGCTCTTCTGGCACGATCTTGGGCGATATCTGCTGTTCCTCGCTCTGTTCCCGATGCTGCTGCTGTTCCGGAGGGAGCGGGCATGAAGTGGCTCGCGGTCTTCAGTGTTGCCCTGATTGCCTTTGCGATTGCACTGGGGGGTGCAGCCCCGTTTGGCCGGATCGCTTTGGCGCTTGGGATGAATACGATTGCCGCCCGGCTGTTTGAAGACCCGGATTGGCAGGGTGTGGCCCTATACCGGGCGGGCCAATTCGACGAAGCAGCGCAGGCGTTTGAGAATGCGGGGTCGCTGTACAACCTCGGGAATGCTCAGGTTCATGGCGGTCGTATTGCCGCCGCGCTAGAGGCTTATGATCAGGCGATTGTGACGGGTGACGCGGACGCGCAGGCCAATTTCGATGTTGTCGCCGCCTTTTATGCAGGTCTGCAGATCGATCCCGAAGCGCTTGGCCTGTTCCCCGAGCGAAAAACCGGGCCTCAGGCCGACAGCTTTATAGCGCGCGGTGATGCGCGTGCGGCGGGCACGGGCAGCGAGGTCACCAATTCCAACACGATGCTCGGGCTGGCGGAACTGGACAGTCGCGGGCGTCTAGGGGTGCGGCGTATTTTTGACGACAAATTCATGGTGGCGGATGAACGATGGCTCAACCAGTTGTCCGACGTGCCGGGGGAATTCATGGCCGCCCGGATCGCGCAGGAACACAAACGCCGCGAAAAACTGGGGCTTTCACCGCCGGAACCGGAGGACCCGCAATGAAGTGGTTGGCTCTTGCTTGGCTGTTTTTCCCTTTGCAGGTCCTGGCGCAATCTAAAACCGTCTTGCCGTCGGAACTGTCGATTGAGGTGACGGTCGAGGACAGCAGCGTTGTGCCGTTTACACGCGAAATGATCCTGATCACCATTCGGGGTGTGTATCGGCGTCATATTACGCGGGAAAAGCTGATACAGCCGGATTTCGATGGTTTCAGCTGGGCGCAGCTTGGGCCGGATCACTGGACTGAGGAAAGGATCAGCGGGCGGAACTTCAAGGTTTTCACCCGGCGCATGGCGGTCTACCCGGTCAGGTCCGGGGAACTGACTATTGACCGGTTCACCCATAACCTGACGCTGACCGATGAAAGTGACGACTGGTTCGAGCATAACATCCAGTCCGAACCGCTGACCATCGAGGTCGCCGAAGCACCGGCCTCGGCGGACTGGTGGTTTCCCGTGCGTGACCTGCAAATCTCGGACCAGTGGTCGAACGCACCGGATCAGCTGTCGCCGGGTGAGGGCGTTCTGCGTGTGATCCGGATTGAGGCGCTGGGGGCGACGCCCGAGATGGTTCCCCCGATGCCCGATCTGCGCTCACCTTCCGCGATGATCTTTGCCCATCCGGAAAAACGGTTGGTGGAATTGACACCGGAAGGTCCGGTGACCTATGCATTCTGGCGCTGGACCATTCGGCCCGGCAATGACACGTCGGGCATCGTGGAGCCCCTGCAACTCAGTTACTTTGACACCATCGCGCGCGAGGCGCGCGAGGTCACAATCTCGGCGCAGCGGGTGGCCTATGGGGCCGTCGCAAACAGTGAAATCGCCAAGGCATCCCCACCTATTCCCACCGCCGCAAGGTTACCAGGCTGGCCGGCGTTTGTGCTGGCTGTAATCGTTTTCGCAGCCGCTGTGGGGTTGGGCATGTCGGGTCGCAAGCTGACCGGTATCCAGGCGTTGCAGCGTTTTGCGGCCTTTGATCCTCTGGCGCGGGATCTCAGAGCGTGTGCCAGAAACGGAAGTGCCCGTGGTGTGCGTCAGGCCGCGGCTTCAATCTTGCGACGCGATGGGCCATCACCGGCGCGCGTTGCGCAGTTGCAGGACTTTGACCGATGCTGTTTCGATCCAAAATCTCCGGCACCCAATTTGCGACGGTTTGCCGGGAAATTCCTGCGCAACTGACCCTTCATGAACGGCAAGGTTCTGTTTATTGGCGCATTTTTTCCGGTTTCATCCTGAAACAGTTGAACTGATCCCGATTTGCTGTACCTTTCCCAGCAGAGGAGAAATAATGCATACGGTGGGGTACCCCAAAGCGGTGGACCAGGTGTCCAACGTTTTGATTGTGGATGATCATCCGCTTTTCAGCGATGCGCTGGCTGCAGCATTGCAGCTAAGTTTCGACGACTGCTGTATCAAAAAAGCAAGCACGCTGAAACAGACGTTCGAAGTGCTCGGCGGCGGTTTCAAAGCTGACCTGATCATGTTCGACCTGAAGCTGCCCGATGTAACCGGTATTTCGGGGTTCCAGCAGTTGCGCGACCGGTGGCCCTCGACTCCGGTTCTGGTGATCTCGGCGCTTGCGTCGGGTGAGCTTGTCCGGTCTCTGCTCGACTATGGCGCCATGGGGTTTCTGCCCAAGGACACTTCGGCTCAGAAGCTGAAATTCGCCATTCAGGAAGTGGTCGCAGGGCGCAGGTATATTCCGGCAGAGTACAGCCATGCGGAAGAACCGAAATCGCCGGAAAACACGGTGTATCAGTCAAGCCCCGAGCTTTCGACGCTGACACCGCAACAGGTGCGCATTCTCAAGCTTATCTGCGTGGGAATGTCGAACAAGCAGATCGCATATGAACTGACTTTGGCCGAAGCCACCGTCAAAGCGCATATCACCGCATTGCTGCGCCGTCTGGGGGTTCGCAACCGAACGCAGGCCGCTGTTCTGGTCGACTCTGTCATGGCCCGGCAAACACGGCATGAGCCGGAGGTCAAATCCTTTCTGCAACACTGAGGATGGCAAATGCGGGATCTGAAGCTGGGACCAAACTTCATAGCGATTGGCAGGTCGCTTGCCTCGGACCCACATGCCGCCGTCGAACAGGCATGTGCGGATATCGACAGCCAGAAATCCTGCTTTGTGCTGGCATTCATTCCAAACAGGCTGGACCCGTTAGAGGTATCGCGCGGCCTGAACCGCAAACTGTCCGGCGTGCCGGTTTTTGGGTGCACCACTGCCGGGCAGATCACCGAGCTTGGGTATGAATCCGACGCTCTGCTTCTGCTGTCCTTTCCAAAATCGAACTTCCGCTGCTCGTCCATCCTGTTCGAAGGACTCAGACCGCTGAATTCCACGGAAATCGCCGCTGTTGCACAACGCCAGGCCGAGCGTTTCCGGCACACCGCAGGCTGGAACAGGCTGGCGCTGGTGTTTTCAGACGGGCTGTCGAAACAGGAGGACCTGCTGGTCTCGACGCTCGAGGCCGTTCTGGATGGCCTGCCGATTTTTGGCGGATCGGCAGGCGACGGTCTGCAATATGAAGAGACGTTTGTTCTGCACAGCGGCAGGGCCTACAGCAATGCCGCAGTCTTGCTGCTGATTGAAACCAACCTGAGATTCCAGGGCATTGGGTTTGATCACTTCCTGCCCATCGGATCCGAGATCATTATTACCGACGCCGACCCGGACGAGCGCATGGTCTATGAGATAAACGGCGCGCCTGCGGCGCAGGAATATGCCCGGCTGGTCGGATGTGCGGCCTCGGATCTGTCGCCGCTGGTTTTCGCCGAAAACCCGCTTTTGCTGCGGCAGGACCTAAACTACTATGTCCGCGCCATACGCGAGGCGACGGATACGCAAGCCCTGTCATTTCTGGCGGCGATTGACGATGGCCTTATCATGACCCTGGGACGCGGCAAAGAGATCATCAAGACGCTGGAAGCCGGGTTGGACATTCGCGACAACGCGGGAAACGCTCCGGATTTCATCCTTGGTTTCGATTGCGTCCTGCGCAAGCTGGAAATCGAACAAAAACAACTGGGCAAACAGGTCTCGGACGTGTTGCAAACCCGTCGGGTGGTTGGTTTCAACACCTATGGAGAGCAACAGTCAGGCGTACATATGAATCAGACCTTCGTGGGTGTGGCCTTTTTCAAACCCGAGAAACGTGAACTGAGTTGACCATGCTGAACCCCGACGATCCGCTGGAACTTCAGGTCGTCAAACAGGCGAAAATCATCGATGCGCTGATGCGCCGCGCCAATCGCCAGAAGGATGTGGGCCCATCCGCATTCCGCGCCTTTCAGTCCGCAATCGAGCTTCAGCAACGTGTGGTCGAGCAAAGCCGGGATCTGGAACGTGCAACCACCGAACTGGAAAGCGCCCGGTACGAGCGTGAACAGACGCGAAAAACACTGGTCAAAGCCCTGTCTTCGATGGAGGAAGGATTTGCCCTGTTCACCGATGGTGAGTTGAACTTGTGTAACGAGCTGTTTCAGGCTGTGTTTCTAGATGTGTCCGAACTTGTCAGGCCGGGACTTCGCCTGAGGCGGTTCTTTTCGCTGGTGAAGGACAGCGGGCAGTTTGTTTCCTCGGACCGGGGCGTGTCGAACATGATGGATACGCTGGAGCGAAATTCCCATTCCGGGATGGTATCGAGCGAGGTGATCGAACTGCGCGGCGACCGCTGGTACAAGCTGAGCGCGCAATATACCTCACCCGAGAATGTGGTCATTCTGCTGACCGACATCACGTCGGTTGTGCGCCGAAATCGCGACGAAAAAGAAACCCTCATCGACCGGCAGGAGGACTATCTTCAGGCGGTTTTTCAGAACATGAGTTCGGGCGTGTGCACATTTTCCGCGGATGGCGACATCATGATGCACAACGCGCGGTTTAGGGACCTTCTGAATGTGCCCAGATCGTTGCTGCAGGGCAATGTGCCGGTACAGACACTTTTGGATTTGTTGCGCGCGCGCGGGCTGATCAGAGCCGATGATCAACTGAAGATCGCAAAATGGCAGCTTGAGCTGAACAGCCGGGGCTGGCTGCGCAAACGCGTGCGCGACGGGGCGGACCGGGTTCTAGACATTCAGGCCAACCAGTTGCCGGATGGCGGGTTTCTGGTCGAACTCAAGGACGTGACACTTGAGGCGCGCGCGACAGAGACGCTGGAAAACCGCGTCATGGAACGCACCGCTGAACTGACCCGCGCCAATGAAAAACTGACCCGCGAATATGAGGAAAAGGCCAACGTAGAAGAGGCGCTGCGGATCGCCAAAGAACGCGCCGAGGCTGCGGTGTCGTCCAAGACCCGTTTTCTGGCGGCCGCCAGCCATGACCTTCTGCAGCCGATCAATGCCGCCAAGCTGATGATTTCGACCCTGACCGAGATTTCACGCAACACCGAGCTTTACGAGATGGTCGAGCGTCTGGATGGCGCCTTTGGATCAGCTGAGCAACTGCTGCACTCGCTGCTCGATATCTCGCGGCTGGAAACGGCTGATCCGGACACGGTTTCGCCGACCAACGTCAGTCTGGCTTCGGTCATTGCCGGTATTCAGGGCGATCAGTCACTGGTGGCCGAGAACAAGAACATCCGGCTGGACGTGGTTACATGTTCGGGCTTTGTGCATTCTGATCCGGTTTATTTGCTGCGGTCGATCCAGAACTTGGTCGTAAATGCCATTCAGTACACAGAACCCGGCGGCAGGGTTCTGGTGGGGTGCCGCAACCGTGGTGACAAAATCGTGCTGCAGGTGTGGGACACCGGAATAGGCATCGCGCGAAAAGATCAGGCGCGCGTGTTCGAGGAATTCGCCCGGGCGGACAACGTACCTTTGGGCTCGGGCATGGGGCTGGGGCTTTCCGTGGTCGACCGTGCCTGCCGCCTGTTGGGGCACAAATTATCCGTGCGGTCTAAGCCGGGCGTCGGTTCCGTGTTCAGCATCGAAATGGACCGGGTCGAGTCGGAGCGCGGCACAAGCGAGCCCCTTGATTTGCTGCCAAATACCGGGGACGTTCCGCTGGATTACATCGCGCTTGTCATCGAGAATGATCGCGATGTTCTTTTTGGCACAACGCAGTGGCTGGAACAGAATGGCGCCAGCGTCCTGCCCGCCGGATCCCCGCAAGAGGCCATTCGGTTTGTGACCGATATCGGGATGCCGCCGGACATCATACTGGCGGATTACCAGCTTGATGACGGAGACACCGGAGTGGATGCGATCCGTCAGATCCGCGAAATGACCCAAACGCGCGTTCCGGCCATTCTGATTACTGCGGATCGCAGCGAAGCGGTGCGCAAAGCCGGTCTGCGGCATGAGATTTCTGTTATGACGAAACCGGTGAAACTGTCGCGATTGCGGCCATTGATAATCTGGAAAATCCAGCGCAGCGTGGCGGCCCAAGCGCTGGACACCGACAAAAGTCGGCAATGACACGACCGCTGAAGGCCATACTCTCAACTGTGGGAGGAGATTGACTCATGAGGATGATTTTATTCGGCCTGGCGATGGTCGGCCTAAGCTTCAATCCGGCCCATGCGGCACCGGTTGAGGCGGAGCAGGCTTATGATCTTCTGTTTCAAGGGGGTGTTCTGGATACGATTGATCGGGACAAGGAACTTGTTTACCAGCGCACTGTGACAAACCGGCTGAAACCCGAAGCCGCCGCGCGCGATACCGGGGACATCGCGCTTAGCTTCACCGAGGACGGGACAGAGATGGCACAGTTGGAGTTCCGTCAGGATGAAAAACACCGTGCGATGGGTGTCTTTCCGGCCAGTGTCGGCAACCCGATGATCATGGTGTTCTATGAAAGCACCATCCGCGATATGGCGGAATCCGCCGGTGGAAGCCCGTTCTACATTCGCAACCGGGTCAAGGACGCATTGGTGCAACCCGCCGAAATGGTTGAGGGCGAGGCTATTGTCGACGGCAAAACCGTGACTGTGCAGACCATTCGAATGCGCCCCTTTGCAGAAGACCCGAACAGGGATCGGATGCAGGGGTTTGGGGATCTGGTTCTCAGCGTCACTGTTTCAGAGGAAGTGCCGGGGTGGTATCTGCGACTTGTCGCCGAGACCGAACCCGCAGACGGCAGCAACGCGGTTTACCGGTCGGAAATGCAGTTCGAAGAGGTGCAGGAGGGGCGGCAATGACCACAACGGCCCGGCTGGCAGCTTTTGCCGTTGCGCTCTGCGCAGCGATCCCATCCGTATCCGGGGCGCAAAGCATTGCGGAGCGGTTGAACGACTATCCTACTGCTGCGCGGGCCGATTACGTGTTCGCCTGTATGGTCACGAATGGTCAGTCCCGCGAAATGCTGGACCGTTGTTCGTGTTCGATTGATTTGATTGCGTCGATTCTGCCCTATGAAAGATATGAACAGGCCGAAACGGTCTTGTCGATGCGCCGGGTTGGCGGCGAGCGTATGGCGTTTTTCAAAAGCGCGGTCATGGCGGAAACGATGGTGGCCGACCTGCGCAGGGCACAGGCCGAAGCTGAAGTAGTCTGTTTCTGAACCCGAACAGCGCGCTGATTAACTGGACGTTGATTTCGGAAGGTCGGCTTGGAAACTGTTGCCTTCGGTATCGGTTGCTTTGACCGTCAGCGTGGTTGTTCCGTTGTCGTTATACGCAAAACGGAAGGCCGGGTTTTCTGAAATGGAAATACCGCCTTCCATGGTGAACAGCAATTCGTCGCCTTGCCAGACCTCAAGATGGTCAATGAAATGCGCCGGGATAAACAGCTGGGTGATCTGATCCCGCTGCAGCCCTGAATAGTTCGGATGCCGGATCATGATCTGGGCTTCGCGGCGCGGGGTCGAGATTTGCGCCTGTTCCCCAAAGCTGCGGAGCTTCATCTTACCCATCGACGCCAACGCCACCTCGGGGTCGCGGCTGGCCGGGGCGGAACATCCACCAGACGCTTTTACAAAGCGGCCCGCCATATGCAGCCCCTCTTGCGTCTCGGCAATCACGCGGATGTTCGAGTACTGGTCGACGCGCACCCGCATTTCGAAATCAAGTTCCCCCATGGCCGGGGAAAAGGTGAAAACGCCAGCAATCGGGGCCGGGTTTTCGTCAATCACGACGGTCGCGGATTTGACTTGCACGTTTGGATCAAGCTGCTTCAACAGGATTGGAACCGTCGCCGCATCATGGGCGCGGTAGGGCGCGTCCACGGACAAAAACGTTTCTGCACTGCCAAGCTCGGCATCACCGACAACATCGTAGCGCAAATCCTGCCAGGTCTCGCTTTCGACCAGCGGATTCTTGGCGGATTGGTCTGCCCAAACAGGCAGCGACAGTGCAAGTGAAAGGACCATTGAGGGTCCGATGAGTCTGGCCATGTTGTCTCCTCCGGTAACCGGTGGCGCAAAATATGCCATAAAATCCCAATAAAAAATACGCCGACAAAAGGCTGTGTGGCTTCCACGGCGAGTTATGCCAAAGTTCCAGGCGGAGGATTGCGATGTTTGAAGCCGTTTTCATGTTGTGTCTGGAAGCGTCAGACGGGCTGTGCCGAAATCAGCTTTTGCCGGGATACGAGGCCACATCTCAGGAAGCGTGCGAGCAAATGCTGGCCGTAGACCCCCCATTTGACGATCCCGAACAGACTGCGGACGCCTTTTGCCAACCCGTTGGCATTTCGCTGGAATTTGACGAGATCGCGCCCGGTCTGTTTGTCCATCGCGGCCGGATCGAAGAGCCGAACGCCGACAATCGTGGGGACGTGTCTAATATCGGGTTTGTTATCGGTGAGGACAGTGTCGCAGTGGTGGACACCGGCACCGCCCCATGGATGGGAGAAGCCATCTGGCGCGCCATTCGGCAGCGAACGGATAAACCCGTCAGTCACGTAATTTTGACCCATATGCACCCGGATCACGTCCTTGGAACCGCGCCCCTGGCGCGATCGGGCGCGCAAGTGGTAGCCCATTCGGGGCTGGAAAGGGCGCTGCTGGACAGGCAAGCCAACTATGTCGAAAGCCTGAGCGGCCTGATCGGCCACACGGAATACCTTGGGGCTGATCTGGTAGTGGTCGATTTGCCGGTCAGCGGGGATGACGAGATTGATTTGGGCAACCGCAGGTTGGCCCTGCGCGCCTGGCCGTCTGCGCATACCAGCAACGATCTGACCGTTTTGGATCGGGACACGGGCATTCTGTTCACTGGTGATCTGGTTTTCCACATGCACACGCCAGCACTGGATGGTCGGCTGGTCGGCTGGCGGCGTGTGTTGAATGAGATGTCAGATATGGAGGTCACCCGGATTGTGCCGGGGCATGGCGGTCCGGTGCTGGCATGGCCCGAGGGCGGGGAAGATATGCAACGGTATCTGGACGTGCTGGAAATCGACACGCGGGCGGCAATTGACAGCGGCCAGCGGCTTGGCGACGCCGTGGAAACCATCGCGCAGGGCGAGGCCGGAAAATGGGAGTTGTTCGAGGCCTATAACCCCCGCAACGCGACCGTCGCCTTTACCGAGCTTGAATGGGAATAAGCCCGCTCAGCCCTGATCCGACGCGAGTTGTTGCAGCATCTGCGAAATGGCGAACAGGCGGCGCTCGATGATCTGCGGGGTTTCGCACAGATAGGTGATCGAGCGCTGGCGGTCGGAATAGATCAACTGATCCCAATCCAACTGCTCTTCCAGCGCATCGACCCTGTCATAATCCGGGGGATCGGCGGTCAGGGCCTGATCCATATCGGCGCGGGCCAGGTCGATCTTGTCTGCCAGATCAATCTGTTTCAGCGAAAACTCTCCGATGCCGCCGATAATACGGGCACGCCGTTTGGACAGCGTGTCGAACACTCGCTGAAAGACCCGGCCCAGCACATCCGTATCACCGTTGTGGCGTGCTGCGAAGGCTGCGACGCTGGGTTGAAGCTCTTCCAGTTCGATGCGGCGCAGCGCCAGAAGGCCTGCCATTTCGTCGATCTCGGGCTGCAGGTCGGTTGCCGCGTCGTCAATCTGATGCGGCCACATCAGGCCCAGTGACAGGTTTTCGACCTTGCGTTGAATGCAGGGCCAGGTCGGGTCGGAAAAATCCGCCGCAAAACCGGGGCCCGCCAAACTGATCAAGGCCAGGGCCGCTATGGTCTGCTTGTTCAACATCGCAGGTCTCCTTCCCCCGGACACTATGCCCGAAGCCTGCGCGCTGAGTCCACCAAACCCAATACACACCATTGTCTTAATTGTTTGAGTGACATGCCAGCCGTCATACTCAAACCAAGCACGCGGTGTCTGAATGATTCCGGTGCAAGGGAGGACAGACACATATGAGAACGCGCGCGGCAGTTGCTTTGGCGGCAGGTCAGCCTTTGGAGATTATGGAGGTTGAGCTTGCTGGCCCCAAGGCGGGCGAAGTTCTGATCGAGGTCAAGGCAACAGGGCTTTGCCATACGGACGAATTCACCCGGTCCGGTGACGATCCCGAAGGCATCTTTCCGGCCATCCTGGGTCATGAGGGCGCGGGTGTTGTTCTTGAAGTGGGCGAAGGCGTCACCAGCCTGGAGGTTGGTGATCACGTGATCCCGCTTTACACGCCCGAATGTCGTGAATGCGAATATTGCCTAAACCCTAAAACAAACCTCTGCCAGAAAGTGCGCGCCACGCAGGGGGCGGGCTTGCTGCCGGATGGCACCACGCGGTTCAGCATGTTGGATGGAACGCCGATCCATCACTACATGGGCTGCTCGACCTTCGCCAATCACACGGTGGTGCCCGAGATTGCGTTGGCCAAGGTCCGCAAGGACGCCCCGTTCGACAAGATTTGCTATATCGGCTGCGGCGTCACCACCGGCATCGGCGCGGTGATCAACACTGCCAAGGTCGAGATCGGCTCGCGCGGGGTTGTGTTCGGCCTGGGCGGCATTGGGCTGAACGTGATCCAGGGATTGCGTATGGCGGGTGCGGATCAGATCGTTGGCGTCGATCTGAATGACGGCAAGGCTGAAATGGCGACCCATTTCGGCATGACCGATTTCGTGAACCCATCGAAAGTCAGCGGCGATCTGGTTGCCCATCTGGTCGAGCTGACCGGCGGCGGCGCGGATTACACCTTTGACGCAACAGGCAATGTGGGCGTGATGCGGACCGCGCTGGAATGCGCGCATAAAGGATGGGGCGAAAGCATCATCATCGGCGTGGCCCCTGCGGGGGCCGAAATCTCGACCCGCCCGTTCCAACTGGTCACAGGCCGGTCGTGGCGCGGGACGGCGTTCGGAGGCGCAAAGGGCCGCACGGATGTCCCGAAAATCGTCGACTGGTACATGGACGGAAAGATCGAGATCGACCCGATGATTACCCACAAGCTGAAGCTTGAAGAGATCAATCACGGGTTTGATCTGATGCACGAAGGCAAATCGATCCGGGCGGTAGTGGAGTACTGACATGGATCTCAAGGTCATCTCACAAAACCGCAGTTTTGGAGGGGAACAGACAGTTTGCTCCCACCAGTCCGAAACCTGCGACTGTGAGATGACCTTTGCGGTTTATCTGCCACCTCAGTCCAGAACGGGTCCGGTCCCGGTTTTGTGGTACCTGTCCGGACTGACCTGCACCCACGAAAACGCTATGACCAAAGGTGGGTTCCAGGAAGCCGCAGCGGATTTCGGGGTCGCGGTGATCTTCCCCGACACGTCCCCACGAGGGGAGAACGTTGCTGACGACGATGCTTATGATCTTGGGCAGGGGGCTGGCTTTTATGTCAACGCAACACGCGATCCATGGCGGTCGCATTTCCGGATGTATGACTACATTGTCGAAGAGTTGCGCGACATCGTGCTGAGGAACTTCCCGGTTCAGGACGTGCACGGAATTACCGGCCACTCCATGGGGGGGCACGGCGCGCTGACGATCGCGATCCGCAACGCTGAGAAATTCGAAGCGCTGTCGGCCTTTGCGCCAATTGCCCATCCGACCCGATCCGATTGGGGCCGCAAGCAACTCAGCAGTTATCTGGGCGATGACGAAAACACCTGGGCCGAACACGATTCAACGCTTCTTCTGGAAGAATACGGGTGGAAAGGCGACTTGCTGATCGATCAGGGCGCGGATGACCAGTTCCTTGACCTGCTCAAGCCTGAAGCTCTGGCCAACATGATGGCAAAGCGTCGCCAGCCCGGACAGATCAGAATTCAGCAGGGGTATGACCATTCGTACTTCTTCGTGAACAGCTTTGCGCGGGACCATGTGGAATGGCATGCCGAGCGGCTCAGCCAATGAAAACAGCAAGGAAAGATCAATAGTGTTCAGAACAGTGATACCAGCGGCCTGCCTCATGATTGTGCCGATTGTTGCAAGCGCCGAGGGCGACCCGGATGCAGGGGCTAAAGTGTTCCGTAAGTGCAAGGCCTGCCATGCGGTCGGCGAGGGGGCGGAAAACAAGGTCGGTCCGGCGTTGAACGGCATTGTTGGTCGACAGGCGGCCACGGTCGCGGATTTCGGCTATTCACCCGCCCTGATCGAACTGTCCGAGGGCGGTTTGGTCTGGACGCCCGAGGAGCTGGACGCGTTCCTGACCAAGCCGCGTGACTATGCCAAGGGCATCAAGATGACATTTGCCGGTCTGCGCAAGGAAGAGGACCGGGTCAACATCATCGCTTATCTTGCGACCTTCCCCGACGAAGGATCGTAAGACGCGAAATCGCTCGCCCCCGAACTTGGCCAGAGGAGAGGCCGCCCGGGTGAGCAAACTACGGCACCGTAGTCCAACCTGGCTGAGGTGTTTCATTGCAGCGGCATCGCTGCACTCAAGGGAGGAGATTGAATGAAAAAGTTATCGCTTTGGACCTCCGGGATCGCCATTGCCATGGCCAGCACGGCATATGCCAATGACGACCTGATTGCCCAGATGGATAACCCGAAACAATGGGCGATCCAGACGGGTGACTACAAGAACCAGCGCTATTCGGAACTGGATCAGATTACTGCGGACAACGTAGGTGATCTGCAGGTTGCGTGGACATTCTCGACCGGCGTTCTGCGCGGGCACGAAGGTTCGCCGCTGGTGATCGGCGACATGATGTATGTCCACACGCCGTTCCCCAATATCGTTTACGCGCTTGATCTGGCCAACGAGGGCAAGATCGTCTGGAAGTATGAGCCCAAGCAGGACCCGGACGTCATTCCGGTGATGTGCTGTGACACCGTGAACCGCGGTGTGGCCTATGCGGACGGCAAGATCTTCCTGCATCAGGCAGACACCAAGGTTGTCGCGCTGGACGCCAAATCCGGTGACGTGGTCTGGGAAGTGCAGAACGGCGACCCGGCGATTGGTGAAACCAACACGGCCACTGTGCTGCCGGTCAAGGACAAGGTCATTGTCGGCATTTCTGGTGGCGAGTTCGGTGTGCGCGGGTCGGTCACGGCCTATGACATGAACTCGGGCGAGCAGGTCTGGCGCGCCTATTCCATGGGACCGGATTCTGACATCCTGGCCGATCCGGAAAAGACCACCCATCTGGGTAAACCGGTTGGCGCGGACTCGGGCACCAATACCTGGGAAGGCGATCAGTGGAAGATCGGTGGCGGCACCACATGGGGCTGGTACTCGGTCGATCTGGACGAGAACCTGATGTACTACGGCACCGGGAACCCGTCGACATGGAACCCGGCGCAGCGTCCGGGCGACAACCGCTGGTCGATGACCATCATGGCGCGTGACATCGACACTGGTATGGCACGCTGGTTCTACCAGATGACGCCGCATGACGAATGGGACTACGACGGCATCAATGAAATGATCCTGACGGAACAGGACATTGATGGCACCGAGCGCAAGCTGCTGACCCATTTCGACCGCAACGGTCTGGCCTATACGATGGACCGCGTGACGGGTGAGTTGCTGGTGGCCGAAAAGTATGACCCGGTTGTGAACTGGACAACAGGCGTCGACATGGACCCCAACAGCGACACCTATGGTCGTCCGGCTGTGGTTGCTCAATATTCGACGGAACAGAACGGCGAGGACGTGAACTCGACCGGTATCTGCCCGGCGGCTCTGGGCACCAAGGACCAGCAGCCTGCAGCCTATTCGCCGAAGACCCAAGTGTTCTACGTGCCGACAAACCACGTCTGCATGGATTATGAACCCTTCCGTGTCTCCTACACAGCGGGTCAGCCCTATGTGGGTGCGACTCTGGCGATGTATCCGGCCCCCGACAGCCACGGTGGCATGGGCAACTTCATCGCGTGGGACAACATCAACGGTGAGATCAAGTGGTCGCTGCCCGAGCAGTTCTCGGTCTGGTCCGGTGCTCTGGCAACTGCTGGTGACGTCGTGTTCTACGGTACGCTCGAAGGGTATCTGAAGGCCGTTCATGCCGAAACCGGTGAGGAACTTTACAAGTTCAAGACACCGTCGGGTATCATCGGTAACGTGATGACCTATGAACAGGGCGGCAAGCAGTACATCGGCATCCTGTCGGGTGTTGGTGGCTGGGCCGGTATCGGTCTGGCGGCTGGTCTGACCAACCCGAATGACGGTCTGGGTGCTGTGGGTGGCTATGCCGCGCTCAGCGACTATACCGCGCTGGGTGGCCAACTGACCGTGTTCGCTCTGCCGAACTAAGCAAAACCCCGGCGCGGCCCTCGATGGTCGCGCCGGATTTCCACTTGCAGCAAACGAGACATCCATGACGCATCTAAAACGTCTTTCGGCAGCTTTACTTTTGTCCGGCCTTCCGCTTGCTGCGGCGGCCGACAATCTGACGGTCGCGTATTCCGAGGATGGGCGGTACTACACCGAAGACGATATCCCGACGTTCAACATCGCCGAAGACGGAACGGTGGACTGGATGACATTCTCGGGCTTTCGCCGCTATCACGCGGAATGCCACGTCTGTCACGGCCCGGATGGCGAGGGATCGACCTATGCCCCGGCTTTGAAGCAATCCGCGCTGGACATGGACTATTACGATTTCGTCGATGTTGTCACCAATGGACGCCAGGTGGTCAACGCCGCCGAAAACTCGGTCATGCCGGGCTTTGGCGACAACCCGAATGTGATGTGCTTTCTGGACGACATCTATGTTTATCTGAAGGCGCACGGATCTGAGGCGATCCCGCGCGGACGCCCGCCGAAGAAAGAAGCGAAATCGGAAGTAATCCGAGAGGATGAAGATGCCTGCATGGGCTAAGACCTGCCTTGCCGTTCTGGGGTTTGCCGCCTGTTTTTCGCAGGCGGCGCCTGCTGTTGCGCAGACGTCGGATTTGGTTTCGAACACGGCTTTTCGTGTCTGCGCTGACCCGGCCAATTACCCTGTCTCGTCCGAGGACGGATCGGGATACGAAAACAAACTGGCCGAGTTGATGGCGGGGAAGCTGGAACTGCCGGTTCAATATGTCTGGTTTCCACAGGCGACCGGGTTCATTCGCAACACGCTGACCGCCAAGCGCTGCGATGTCGTGATCGGCTATGCACAGGGTCACGAGCTGGTGCAGAACACCAATCACTACTACACCTCAGCCTATGCGCTGATAGTGCCCGATGACAGTGACCTGGCACAGGTCGATACGCTGGCCGACCCGGCGCTTCAGGGGCGGAAGATCGGCGTCGTGGCCGGCACGCCGCCGGCGGCCCATATGGCGCGTAATGGCCTGATCGGAAAAGCCAAGCCTTACAACCTTTTTGTTGACCGCCGCGTGGAAAGCCCCGCCATCGATATGCTGGACGACCTGCAATCCGGCGAGATCGACGCCGCGATCCTGTGGGGTCCGCTGGGCGGTCCTTTGGTCAAGGCGGATTATCCTGGCTTCAAGGTGATCCCTCTGGTCAAGGAAGACCTGCCACCGCGCCTGTTCTACCGCATCACCATGGGTGTGCGACAGGGCGAGAAAGTTTGGCAGCGGAGACTAAACTCTCTGATCCGGCGCAATCAGGATGAGATCAACGCGGTTTTGGCCGAAGCAGGTGTGCCGCTGGTTAACGATCTGGGAACCGAGGTGCTGGAGCTGTCGCAATGATCCGCGCCCTCGTGGCGTTTGCGATCTGCGCAGGCGCTGCGGCGGCCCAAACCGTTCCGGAGCCTTCCGACTATCGCATGGATCGTTACCGGGCACCAGTGCCGGACCGGGTTACCGGCGGCATCACCATAGGCCCGGAAGAGGCGCACGCGCTGTGGCAGGACAAGAGCGCAGCTTTCATTGATGTGCTCCCCCAGGCCCCCAAGCCCGCCAATCTGCCCAAGGGCACGATCTGGCGCGACAAGCCGCGCAACAGCATTCCCGGCGCGGTCTGGCTGCCCAATGTGGGCTACGGTGCCATTGCCAATGTCACCGCCGATTACTTTCGCAGCGGGCTTGAAACGGCCACGTCGGGTGATGCCGATCAGGCCGTTGTTTTCTTCTGCCTCGAAGATTGCTGGATGAGCTGGAACGCCGCCCGCCGTGCTATCGAGTGGGGCTATTCCAACGTCTATTGGTTTCCCGAAGGCACAGATGGCTGGGCGCTCTGGGACTATCCGATGGAACGGGTCAAACCGGCCCCCGGTCAGCCCGTTACCGGCGACGGGTAAGCTAGAAGCCCGCCAGTTTCTTGTGCAGATGACTGACCGTGCCGTCGGTATCCGTCATGGTCACATCAACCGCCTGCGCGCGGCTGGGGACTGAAATGCCGACCCTCGGATTCTCGGACAGGGAAATCGAGCCGGTCATTTGAATGTAACCTGCACCGTCAAGGTCGATATCCACGGTTTCCACGTAACGCATCGGGATGAAAAGAAGCGAAATCTGATCCATCTGCATCCCGGAATGCGACGGGTGGTCGATGTTCAGATCCATCTTGTTCGCGCGACCCGTACTCAGTTGGGACAACCGGGTCAGCGTGTTCAGCGCCGGAACGCGACCGACCAGTTCGGCCTCCATCGTTCCCAGGTTTTCAAGGGCCAGTTTCGGGTCGGTTCCCGGTGGCGCAGCGCACGCGCCGAGGCCGGATGTTTTGACATAGGTCTCTGAAACCCAAAGGCGTCCGTCCGTCATTTCCGCGATCACATGCATGGGTGTGGGCCCGTTCACCCGCATGGTCACATCGAAATAGAAACTGGGTAGCGGTTCCTCCAGTTCGAACACGGCGGAAACCGGCATCGGGTTTTCATCCAGCACCAACGTCACTTTTGCGACTTCGGTTCCCTGTGGCGCAACCACCTGCGCGGCCAGTTCCGCCCGTGCATCGTCAGGGGTCCGATAAGGGGCCTCAATCGCGATCAGCGCGTCCCCGTTCTGCATGGGGCGATCACCGTACAGCAGCGCGCGCACGTTTTCCCAGGCTTCTCCAGCCGCCACGGCAGGGGCCGCAGACACCCAGATCAAAGCTGCCACCAGATGAGAAGACTTCATTGCATTCCTCCTCCCAGAAAACTGCCGAAGGCGCGAGGACCGTCACAGGTTTCCAAAATTTCTACCACAGTCAAAGCCTCGGGGTCCACGATGCTGACTGTGTTGTCGAACCAGTTTGCGACAACCAGCAGGTCCTGTTCTGCGGTCGCGTCGATGCCTTCCGGGTATTCCCCAACGTCGATCAGGCCCTCTGGTTCGAGTGTCTCAAGCGAAATTACACTGAGCGTATTGGCATATTGGTTTGTCACAAATGCCCGGCCTTGGGCAAAAGCAATACCGTAAGGGCGCTCGCCGACCTGAACGGTTGCGATGACGGCTGCAGCGTCAAGGTCCACAACGCTGACATCATTGCTTCCGACATTGCCGACAAACAGCCGCCCGTCCGGCGCGAAGCGCAGTCCAAAGGGGCGTATGCCAACCGGAATCTGGTGCAGGGGTTGCAGGGTTTCGGCGTCAAATACCGAGACCTGATTGGCATCCTTGTCCGCCGACGCCACAAATCGCCCATCATCTGATACCGAAATGCCTGCCGGGGCCAGCCCGGTCGGCAGGTCGGCCTGAACCGACAGGGTTTCGCTATCCAGAACCCAAATCCGGGCATTGTACCAATCGCTCACAAACACCCGCCTGCGCTGCGGGTCCAGGGCAATCCCGATCGGACCGCCATCCAGCGTGGCCTGGGCAATCGTTTCCCCAGTCTCTGCTGAAATGCGCCGCACGTGTTTGCTGTCGGGGGAGACTGTGAACACAACGCCGTCTTGCCCCACCGCCACGCCAGCGGGTTTGCCGGGCAGGGGCCAGCGTGCGGTTTCGCGCAGGTCCGCAAGCTCGATTCGGCTGAGTTCTTCGCCATTCTGACAGGTGACAAAGGCCGTTTCAGCCGAACCGGGATCAGCAAGCAGCGGCATCAGCAGGATCAGGCCGCAATCAGCTCGCCGCACCGAAACGCTCGACCAGTGCATCCAAACCTGCCTGATACACGCCGGTCACAGCCGCAATCGCGGCTTCGTCGTTCAGTTCGGGCGGCGGATCATTGTTCGGATAGCCGCGATAGAACGCACCGCGCCATTCGACAATCGACCCGCCCCCATCGCGCGGCTTGACCGTCAGGTGGGACGAGTAGTTGGTGACCGGCAGAACCTCGACCGCGACCTCGGTGATCCGGTAGGAATAGCTCATCTTTTCGTCGCTGAACTTATAGAGGACCTCGGCAATGGTCGGCCCGCCCTCTTGCCCAAGAGTCAGCAGGCGGGTGGCGTCGATTGCATTGCCGCCATTTCCTTCGGTCGAGAACACCGCAGGGTGCCAGGACATGTCGTCGAAATTGCCGATGGCGGCCCAGATCTCGTCCGGTGGGGCGGCAACTTCGGTGGTCAGGGTGACTTTTTGCCGGGTCGGGCCGTGGGCCCAGACGGCGACCGGAGCCACAGCGGCGGCGGTTGCCGCAAGAAAGGTTCGTCGCTTCATTCGGTATCCTCCCTAGCTGCGCCGATGGCTGGCCCAAGCGGGTTGCACTGCCAGCACGGATCGGCACGCGACCAAGCAAGCCCTGTCCTTCCCGAACACCTGTCATTTTGACGGGCACGGCGGGAAACAGAAGCAAGTTCAATCGCATACGTGCATTCTTAAAAAATAAGAATCGAGGTTAATGATGAAGCTGTTAGGCTTGAGATCACAACACGGCCAAAAGTATTGGTTCCGTTTTGCAGCGCATTGCGCTGAAGAATAAGAGCCTGCCGAAAAACTGGCAGGGACCGGGAGGACATCTTGAACATGAACGCGCTGCCGCTTTTTGCGGCACTCTTTTGGTGTGTTTCTGCGATAGACGCAGTGGCGATTGATGTGAAAGCAGCGGTCCTGAGGATCGACTATCCCAGCCTGCTGCCGATCTCTCGCTACGATTTGAAACCCGATGATCTGGGCTTTGCCGGTGCATCGCTTGGAACCGAAGACAACAGCACCACAGGTGGCTTTCTGGGCCACACATACGAAACAACCACGGTGGCCACTCTGCCCGAACAGGCCGATGAAGCGATGGATCAGATTCTGGCCAATGGGGTCAGGCTGATCATCCTTCTGGCCGATGCGCCGGATGTCTTGCGCCTGACGGACAAGGCGGCCGAGGCTGGTGCGCTTGTGTTCAACGCGTCGGCCCCGGATGTCGATCTGCGGGGTTCGAACTGCCGTGGCAACCTGCTGCATATCGCGCCGTCGCGGGCGATGAAGGCGGATGCGGTGGCGCAGTTTGCGGTCTGGAAGAAATGGAGTGATTGGTTCCTGCTGGCAGGGTCAAACCCCGACGATACGAAGCTGGCCGATGCCTATCGCCGCGCCGCCACCAAGTTCGGCGCGAAGCTCGTCGAGGATCGCGTTTTTGAGGATACCGGCGGCTCTCGTCGTACGGATTCGGGCCATGTTCTGGTGCAGCGGCAATTGCCTTTGGATACGCAGGACGTTCGGGACCACGACGTGGTAATCGCGGCGGATGAAAGCGATTATTTCGGGCGGTATCTGTCCTATCACCTCTGGACCCCGCGCCCGGTGATGGGGTCGGGCGGTCTGCGCCCGGTGACGATTCATGGCGCGCATGAGGCCTGGGGTGCCACGCAGTTTCAGACCCGTTTCGAAGACCTGACCGGTCGCTATGTGCGGCCTGAGGATTACAATGTCTGGCTTGCCCTGCGCGTCATCGGCGAAGCGGTCACACGCGCCAATACAGCCGAGCCCGACGGGGTGCGGGACTATGCCCTGTCGGATGAGTTCGAACTGGCGGCGTTCAAGGGCCAGAAGGTGACCTTTCGCGATTGGAACGGGCAACTGCGCCAACCGATCCTTCTGTATGACGGCTCGATCACCGTCAGCGTCAGCCCGCAGGACGGGTTCTTGCATCAGACATCACCGCTCGACACGATGGGATTGGACCGCCCGGAATCCAACTGTCAGGCATTTGAGTAACCGGAGGACTTGATGAAACGACTATTGCTGACCGCTGCTCTTGCCGCCCTGACTACAGGCCCCGTGCTGGCCGGTAAGGCCTTTGTGTCGAACGAGCGGGGCAACACCATCACCGTGGTCGATACCGAGACATGGGAGGTGTTGACCGAGTTTCCCGGCGGCAACCGCCCGCGCGGTATCACTGTCAGCCCGGATGGCAAAAAGCTGTATGTCTGCGCCTCGGACGACAATATCATCCGGGTTTTTGACACCACGACCTACGAAGAACTGCCCAGCCTACCCTCGGGCCCAGACCCGGAACTGTTCATCCTCGAACCCTCGGGCAAACGGCTTTACATCGCCAATGAAGACGACAATTTGGTGACGGTCACGGACACAGAAACCCGCACAATTCTGGCCGAGGTTCCGGTTGGGGTCGAGCCCGAAGGCATGGGGATGAGCCCGGATGCCAAATTCGTGGTCAACACGTCCGAGACCACCAATATGGCCCATTTCATCTCGACCGAGGACTATACGATCAAGCACAACGTGCTGGTCGATCAGCGCCCGCGCTACGCGCAATACACGGCAGACGGGACGCGGCTATTCGTGACCTCGGAAATCGGCGGCACGGTGTCGGTAATGGACATTGCCGAAGACGGCACGCCCACGGTTGTCGGCAAGATCGGGTTTGAAGTGCCCGGCGTTCAGCCCGAATGGCTGCAACCGGTGGGGGCCAAAGTCACCTCGGATGGCAAGCGTCTGTTCATTGCGCTTGGACCGGCAAACCGCGTTGCGGTTGTGGATGCGCAAAGCCTTGAGGTGCTGGATTACATCCTTGTGGGGCAGCGTGTCTGGCAATTGGATTTCACGCCGGATGAAAAATACCTGCTGACCACAAACGGCAATTCTAACGACATCACGATCATCGATGTGGCTTCAGAAAAGGCAATCAAATCGGTTCAGGTCGGTCAGCAGCCCTGGGGCGTGGTGACAATCGACTAAGGTTCTGGGAGGGACGGGAATGAAAAAGTTCATGATCGCGGCGATGGTTGCAATGTCGGGCGGGCCGGTTGCCGCAGCCCCGCTCTGCGACGACCTTGGGTTCGCCGGGCTCTTGGCCAAGTGCAATCGTGGCGACACCATCAAGCTGACGCTGGCCTCGGGCCAACCCCTGGGCGAGGATGTGGTGCTGCAATCCGGTGCCTATTACAAGCTTGAGATCACGGCGGACGGCTCGGCGGAACTGGCCATAGAGGGGCCATCCTTCTTTCGGGCAATCTGGATGAACGAGATTGTCATCAACAAGATCGAAATCCGCCCTATGGCCGTGGACAGTATCGAATTTGACAAGGCAGGCGTCGCCGAGCTGTCCTTCATCGCCATCAAGCCCGGCAGCCATGAAATACGTATTCCCGGCTCCACCGGAGACTCGCAACGCATCACGGTCAGCATTCAATAACGAAAGGACAGAAGATGAAGAAACTTGGCATAGTGGTATTTGCAGGTGTTCTAGCGGCTCCGGCGTTGGCAGATGAGTTGGATGCCGAAACCGTAAGCAAGATCGAGGCCTATCTGGCGTCGATCGAATGTCAGATGGACCCTGACGACATCGAGGTCGAGGATGACGGCTACGATCTGGATGATGTGATCTGCAAGGGCGGCAATCAGTTCGACATCAAACTGGACAAGGACCTGAACGAGGTCAGCCGCAGGGCTGAGTAACGCGAGGACGGGATGACAAAGCTGTTCGCGATCTGCGCTGCGCTGGTTCTGATGGCGGGGGCGGCTTTGGCCGAAACCCTGCCGACCATTCGCGCCGCTGTACTGAAAATCGGCACCGTGAATTGGGAGCTTGAGACCATCCGGCAAAATGGTCTGGACAGGAAACACGGCTTTGTCCTCGACGTGCAGCCCTTTGCCGACAACGGCGCGACCCGTATCGCCGTGGAAGGGGACGAGGCCGATCTGGCCGTGGCAGACTGGATCTGGGTTGCCCGGCAACGGGCGGCAGGCAAGGATTATGTATTTATCCCCTACTCCAAAGCCGTCGGCGGTGTGGTGGTGCCGGCCGACAGCCCTGCGCGCACTCTCAAGGATCTGTCCGGGGGCAAGATCGGAATTGCCGGTGGGCCGCTGGATAAATCCTGGCTGATCCTGCGCGCCTATGCGGCGCAGGAATACGGCATGGACTTGAAGGCCGACACCGAACAGGTCTTTGGTGCGCCGCCGCTAATCTTCAAATCCGCACTTGGCGCCGACTATGCCGGTGCGATCAACTTCTGGCATTTTCTGGCCAAGATGAAAGCGTCAGGTATGCGGGAACTGATTTCCGTAGAAGACGCGGGGCAGGCGCTTGGCCTGGATACCGATACGCCCTTGCTGGGGTACTATCTGAAGGAAAGCTTCCTGGCAGATCATCCCGATCTGGCACAAAGCTTGTTCTCGGCCAGCCGCGAGGCCAAGGATTTGCTCGCAACCTCTCCTGACGCGTGGGAGGCGATCAGGCCGCGCATGAACGCAAAATCGGATGCGCAATTCGAACAACTGAGAGCCGATTGGATTGCGGGCATTCCGAACCGGGATCCGGTGGACACCGAAGCGGCCAACAGAATGCTGGCCTTGATGGCCGAACTGGGCGGTGCTGAACTGGTGGGTGACGCCACAGCGGTACCGCAGGGTCTGTTTGCGGACGTGGACTAGCCGCCAATGCCGGATCCGCGCCTCACGCCGCTGATGTCTATCGGGTGTCTGGTGCTGCTCTGGGTGGTTGCCGCCTTTCTGACCGCAGACCCGCAAATCCTGCCACAACCCTGGGATCTGATCCCTCGGTTCCAACAGGAACTCGGCACCGGAGAGTTGCAGCGCAGTATCGGGGCGACCCTGCTGCGGGTGATCTGGGCCTTTGCGCTGGCCATGGCTTTGGGCGGCCTCATCGGCCTGTCCATGGGCCGGTCGCCCGCCGTCAACCGATGGCTGGACCCATGGCTGGTGATTTTTCTGAACCTGCCCGCACTGGTTCTGATCGTGCTGTGTTACCTGTGGATCGGGCTGACCGAGGCCGCCGCGATCACGGCAGTGACGCTGAACAAAATTCCCAATGTCGCGACCATCCTGCGCGAAGGCGGCCGAGCGCTGAACCCGGACCTCGACGCGATGGCGCAGGTTTACCGGGTGCCGCGGTGGACACGTCTGCGGCATGTGATCCTGCCGCAGCTTGCGCCCTTTATCGCCGCTGCCGCCCGGTCGGGCCTGTCGCTGATCTGGAAAATCGTGCTGGTGGTCGAGTTTCTGGGGCGCTCATCCGGTGTTGGCTTTCAGATACACCTCTATTTTCAACTCTTCGATGTCGCGATGGTGCTGGTCTACGCGTTTTCCTTCATCGCGGTGATGTTGCTTGTGGAATGGCTGATCCTTCAACCGTGGGAGCGCAGCGCCCGCAGGTGGAGAGCCGCATGATCCGCATCGACATCCGGCAGAAACGGTTCGGTGCGGACCCGGTTTTGGGGCCCATAACGTTCGAGATCAACGCGGGTGAGACGGTCGCCCTCATCGGTCCGTCCGGTATCGGCAAGACGACATTGCTGCGCCTTGTGGCTGGTATTGATCCCGATTTTGACGGGCAGATAGGGCGCCTTGACCAAACGGCAATCGTGTTTCAGGAACCCACCTTGCTGCCATGGCGCAGCGCATTGGACAATCTGAGGATCATCCATCCCGACCTGTCCCAATCCGAGGCCGAGGCCGCGCTGGGTTCGGTTGGATTGAGCAACAAAGGCGACCTGTTTCCGGGTCAATTGTCGCTTGGACAGCAGCGGCGCCTGTCCCTCGCACGCGCCTTTGTCGGCCAGCCAGAGCTGCTGATCATGGACGAACCCTTTGTTTCGCTGGACGCCGAAACAGCCGACGCGATGCTGACGCTGACCGAGCAACTGATGGCGCGACACCACCCGGCGACGCTGTTCGTCACCCATTCGAGGACCGAGGCGGAACGGCTTGCAGATCGGGTCCTTGAGCTAAAAGCCACCCCGCAAGGTGCAGTTTTGGCCTAGCGGGTCATTCAGTTGTTTCGGCCACCGCACCGGGTGCCACGCGATAGGCGAACGGTGCATCAACGCTGGCTGCGTGCTGGTTGGCCTGATCCTGCAGCGCCTGATGATGCGGAGATTTGACACAGACCGGATCGGTTGCGCTGGCATCCCCGACCAGGGCCATGGCCTGACAACGGCACCCCCCGAAGTCGATGGTTTTGCGATCGCAGCTTTGGCAGGGTTCCGGCATCCAGTCGGTGCCCCGATAGGTGTTGAACGCCGCGCTGTGATACCAGATGTCCGACAGCGGCTTATACTGCACCCGGTCAAAAGATAGATGCGGGATGGATTGGGCCGCGTGGCAGGGCAGCACCTGCCCATCGGGCGTCACGTTCAGACCGCTTGTTCCCCAACCTCCCATGCAGCGTTTGGGGAAATCCTCGTGATAGTCTGCGGGCACATAGTCGATCACAAGCGCGCCCTTCAGGGCATGTCTGGCCTCATCAACTTGCTGCGTGACCACCTGCGCCTGCTCCCGTGTCGGCATCAGTGCATCCCGGTTCTTCAGCGCCCAGCCGTGAAACTGAACCGTTGCAACTTCGATCCTGCGTGCGCCCATCTCCTGCGCCATTTCAAGCGCTCGGGGCAATTGGTGGGCGTTGTGGCGATGCAGGACAAAGTTCAATGTCAGGGGGAACCCTATATCCCTGATCCATTCGACCGCTTTCATCTTGCGGTCGAACCCGCCGCGATAGCCGCCGACCTTGTCCGCCATTGCAACATCGGTGCCTTGTAGAGACAGTTGGATATGGTCCAGCCCGGCGCGATCCAACTCGTTCATGCGGCGCTCTGTCAGCCCGATGGCCGAGGTGATCAGGTTGGTGTAAAGCCCGGCGTCCCGCGCCGCAGTCACCAATTCCACCAGATCGCGGCGCGACGCCGGTTCGCCACCGGACAAGTGCAATTGCAACACCCCCAACGCGGCGGCTTCCTGAAACACGCGCGCCCAGGTGTCCGTATCCATCTCGCTGTCCTGCTTGGCCATTTCGACCGGGTTGGAACAATACGGGCAGGACAGGGGACAGCGATGGGTCAGCTCGGCGAGCATGGCGATAGGGGGTGCAGATTTAACCATTACGATACGTCCAGAAAACGCCGGGCGCGCAGGGCATCAAGGAAACCCGAACTGTCCTCGGCGATCTGATCCACCGGGGCATTGTATTTTTCGGACAACGCGGTTGTGATCTGTTCGAAGCTGCGCTGGCCGTCCACCTCGTTCAGAATGGCGTGTCCGATCTGATCCAGCGTCACGGCCCGTTCCGGGGCCAACAGCACCCAGTTTTCCCGCACCTTGTCAAAATGCAGGCGCACGCCACGGGGCAGGGTAGGGATGTCTGCGGCCTGCATCACGACGCCTGCCGCATCAGCAGCCCTGTGCCGGGCTGCCACGCACCGGGGGGGAGACGCGCGGGTTCCACATACGCCCCCCAAAGGGCATCCAGTTGCGACCACAGTATATCCGTCTTGAAGATCAGCGCCTTGGCCGCCGCGTCCTGTTTTTCGGCCGTATTCGCCTTATCCAGAACCCAGGCCAGACCAAAGGCCACATCCTTAGGCGCTTCCTTCAGACGGTTCCTGAAATAGGACAGGGAGCTGTCATCGGCGAAATCGTAGTGCTGCAGCAGACCTTCAATTCGGTCGGCATGAATCTTGGGGGCAAACAACTCGGTCAACGAGGCGGCAACGGCTTCGAGCAGAGTTTTCTCGCGCACATAGCGAACATAGGCATCCACGGCGAATTTCGTTGCGGGCAAGACACCCTCGCACGAGGCGACATAGTCGGGATCAAGACCCACGGCCTCGGCCAGACGCAACCAACGTCTGATGCCGCCTTCGTTTTCTTCGGTGCCGTCATGATCCTCGATCCGGGACCGCCATGCGCGCCGCAGTTTCGGATCCTCGACGCGGGACATGAAGGCGGCATCCTTCATCGGGATCGAGTGCTGATAGTAATATCGGTTGATGACCCAGGCACGCACTTCATCCGGCGTACAGTGCCCGCCGTGCAGACGGTCATGAAACGGGTGCAGATCGTGGTAGCGTTCCGCGCCGATCTGACGCAGGCGGGCTTCGAAGTCTTCGCGGCTTTGGGTCATAGAGCGATCTCCATCCCATCCTGTCCAATTGTCCAGCCTGCGGCCTCGGCCGCCGCTTTTTCTACGCTGTCGGGGCGCAGAACCGGATTGGTGTTGTTCATATGGACGAATATTTTCCGCCCGATCTTCATATCGGCAAAGCTGGCGATGGACCCGTCGTCGCCATCCATCGACATGTGGCCCATACGCTTGCCGGTTTTCTGACCCAACCCCGCGCGCACCATTTCATCATCCTGCCAGAGAGTTCCGTCAAAAAACAGCAAATCTGCACCCTCAAGCGTGGCCCGCAAGTCCGGTGTCAAAGCGGCACAGCCCGGAATGTAATAGGCGGTTTTACCGCCCGCCTTCAGCGCGACACCGACGGTTTGTTCGCCCACCAGATCGGTCTGCACATGCTCACCTTCCAGATACAAGGGCACCTTGCCGGGAACGGGGAACAGTGTCGCCTGCAAGCCGGGAACCATCTCAAACGGCTGGTTCAGAGAAATCGACGTGCGTTCCACAACCGACGCGTTCAACGCGTCGAAAATGGGGTTCTGCGCAATCACGTCCTGAATGCTCTGCGTCGCGAACAGGTTGAAGGGCTGCATCTCGCGAAGTGTCAGCAGCCCCGCGACATGATCGATATCGCCGTTTGTGACCAGAACCGAGTGAATGGGCATCTCACGCAACCCCGTGGGAAACAGAGGTTCTGTGTTGCTCAGTTGGTGTCGTATGTCCGGAGACGCGTTCAAGACGGCCCAGTTTTGGCCGTCAGGAGACACAGCCAAAGACGACTGTGTTTGAGCTGGTATTTTTCCGGCTCTGGCGAGAACGCAGTTCTTACATCCACAATTCCATTGCGGCAGGCCGCCGCCAGCAGCGGCCCCAAGTATTATCGCGCGCAACGTCATCTAGTGTTGGCGCCAGGTCTGAGATCAGATCAGGCCGCCGCCGCGCTCATCATCATGATCCGGGCCGTACATGTTGATTTCCATGCCGCACTCGATCTCGCGAATAATCGGTTTACTCCAGGCCATAACGGGCTCCTCCTCTTGGAATGTCCTTGAAAGCAATCTGGCAGGTAATGGGGGTCAGAGCGAATCTTAATTTGTAAGAACAGGGTAGACTTTGGTGGGTATTCATCCGTCGTCGGGCAGCGGTGCGCGACCCAATATACAGAAGCCCTGATTGCGTAGTGTCTTGATTTCAAAACCGAAATCATCCGCACCAAGCTTCCTGCGCAGATATCCGATATAGACATCGACCACGTTTTCGTTACTGGACCCTTCCTGCGACCAGAGCGTGTCGAACAGTTCTCCCCGCGAGATGGGCGACCCCGCCTTGCTGTTGAGCAAGGCCAGCAGATCGAACTCGCGTTCCGTCAGGGCGACGGATGTGTCGCGGATGGTTATGGTCCTGTTCTGTGGCGATATCCGGGCCGGGTCGGGGTGTTGGGACCGCGCGCGATGTTCCTGCACCTGCAACCGTGCGACAAGCTCGCCAAAGCTGAACGGTTTGACAACATAGTCGTCCGCCCCTGCGTCAAGCCCGGCGGCCCGGTGGTCGACATCGGATAGGGCAGACAGCATCAGAATAGGGATCGAAACTCCGATTTCGCGCGCGGATCTGACCAGTTCGATCCCGCTATCCTCGCCCAGCATGACATCGACAATCGCGCCAGAGTACGCGCCACTCTGCAATCGCTCCAACCCCTTGTCGGCCCGGTTTTCGAACTCGGCATCATAGCCGTGCAGCGACAGGCCCCGCACAAGGGCCGAGGCGATTTTGGGGTCGTCATCTATGATCAGCAGTCTCGACGCCATGCGCGTATCCTATGCCTTTGCCCGGGGTAATCGAATGCAGACATTTGTACCGGGCGCGGAGCCCATCGCCTGATCTTTCAGCACCGGACTGGTCAGGGTGATCGTCCCCTCATGGGCCTCGACAACCCAAGCCGCGAGGGCAAGACCAACGCCAAAGCCCTGCCGATTGGCCGTCCCGCCCTGAACGAACCTCTCAAAGATCTGGCCTTGCGCCGCTTGCGGGATACCGGGGCCGTTATCCGTCAGCGAAATCACAACCGCTGTATCGGATTGCGCGGCGCGCACGGAAATCACCTTTCCGGTCCGAGCGTGCCGGATGGCATTGCGAATCAGGTTCAGAAGCACTTGCCGCATCCAGTTCGGATCGCAGGTCAGCGCGCAATCCGGGGTCTCACCGGCATCCAGTTGCATGTTGGCGCTGTCGATTTCCGGTTGAATGTCCTGAATTACCGTTTGCAACAGCTCCGGCAGGGCGACGCTGCGCGGGTCCAGCGCCAGTTCGCCACTTTCCGACCGTGCCACGCGCAGCAGGTCATCAATGCGCTGGTTCAGTTTCGCCGCACTGCTTTCTATGGTTGCCAAGGCACCCGGCGCGCTTTCAGCGTCCTGCTGGCCGATCTGGGATTCCATCATGATCACGGTCAGCGGCGTGCGCAATTCGTGGCTGATATCAGCAAAAAACCGACGGCGGTTTTCATCTATTCTGGACAGGGTCTGGTTCGCGGCGCTCAGTTCCTCGGTGCGCCGTTCAATGGTTTCGTTCAGACGGTCCCATTCAGCCTCGATCTCGGTCTGGCGGTGTTTCAAGGCGGCGGCCATTCGGTTTGTCTCGCCATAAAGCTGGCCGATTTCGTCATTTCGGGTGTCCGGCAAGGTCACCGAAAACTCGGCTTTGCCGACCTGCTCGGCAGCCGCGCGCAGGCGGTCCAGACGGGTGAACTGAGGGCGGATCAGGCCAAAATAGAACCAGACCGTACTGAGGATGGCAAAACCGGCAAACCCAAACGCAATCCATGTCAGGGTCAGGCGGGTTTGTTCAATCCCGGCGAGGATGGTGTTGCGAAACAGGACCTCGGTGTTCACGGCCTGGCTGAGCAACGGATCGAAACCCGAAGCGAAGGAGTCGACATAAGCCCGCAGATGTGCCTGATCCGCGTTGGGGTCGCTTAGACCTTCGAGCGTGTTGCTCAGCAGCGCCTCCATCCGCGCCAGGCCCAGCGACTGCGTGCCATAGCGGGATTGTTCATCCAGTCCCAGATTCTCGACCGCAGCCACCGCATCTTCGACATCCCCGCGTAGCTGCTCAAAGGTCGCTCCAATCTGGCCACGGATCGGCTCCAGCCTTTCAAGCCGGACATCGGCAGGCTGGCCGGTCTGAACGGCCTCGGTCGCGATCACCAGAAATGTGGCGGCTCGGGTGGACAGTGCCGCGTACCGCGCCATGCGGGTTTCCGAGGCCAGCGCAGTATCCAGCCGGTTGGCGACCGTTTGCATCCCCAAGTACAGAACCGCCGCCGTCAGCAGGGTTCCCGAGCCCAAAACCACGGCACCAATCCCCAGACGGGTTTTCAGCAACAGGCTGCGGCGGGTGGTTCTGGCCGTTCCGGTCATGACTTCCGCTTCATCAGTCCACGGGCGGGGTCATATCCCCAGACAGCGATCAGACACAGAATGGCAGTCGATGCCAGCACCCAGAGCAATGCGCCCCAGTTGATCTGCAGGTAAAGCAGAAACCGGATCAGCTCGACTACGTGGGTGAACGGGTTTAGCGCGCAGATATCGCGCAACAGCGGCGAACTTTCGGCCAGTTTCCAAAGCGGATAAAGCGCGGAGGACAGAAAGAACATCGGGAAGATGATAAAATTCATCACGCCGGCAAAGTTCTCTAGCTGTTTGATGAAACTGGACAGCACCAGCCCCAACGCGCCCAGCATGAGCCCGCCCAATATGAGGCCTGGCAGGACGGCAATGTAACCGGGCAGGGGCAGGAGGATACCGAAAAGCGCGGCCAGCGCCAGAAAGGTATAGACCTGCAGGATTGAAATCGCCGTTGATCCAAGCAGGCGGCAGAACAACAGCCACCAGCGCGGGAAGGAACTGGTCAGCAACAGGCGCATCGACCCCATCTCGCGGTCATACACAAGGCTGAGCGAGCTTTGCATGCCGTTGAACAGCAGAACCATCGCGCAAAGGCCGGGGACGATATAGGTCTCGTAGGTGATGTAGGTCTGATAGGGCGGGATAATCGAAAGCCCCAGTGCGGCGCGAAAGCCTGCGGCAAAGATCAGCAGCCACACCATGGGCCGGACCAGCGCGGCCAGAAAGCGTTCGCGCTGATGGATGAAGCGCAGAAACTCACGCCCGATGATCGCGCGCGCGACGCCCCAGAACCCGCTCATGCCGGAACCTCGGTCTGCGACAGGAACCAGTCGGACAGGGTCGCTTGCCCGCGCAGGTCGCCCGTTTGCCCTGCGGCCAGAATGCGGCCGCGATGCAAGACCAGCAATTGGTCGTCGTCGCGCACCTCATCGGTCAGGTGGGTCGCCCACAGGACACAAAGACCCTGCGCCGCCAGATCGTGAACCTGATCGGTAATGGATTGTCGGGCCGCGGTGTCCAGGCCGACAGTTGGTTCATCCAGCAACAAAACGCTTGGATCATGCAGCAGGGCACGGGCCAGTTCCATCCGGCGGCGATGCCCGCCATTCAGCGCCCGGACCTTTTCATCAGCCCGCTCACGCATGTTCAGACGGTCCAGCGCGGCGTCGATACGTGCAGGCATCTCGGGCCGGGGCAATCCGTGCAGCGCCGCGAAATAGTTCATGTTCTGGCGCACCGTCAGGCTGAGGTCGAGGGTCGGCTGCTGAAACACCACACCCAGCCGGGCCAAAGCCTTGCGCGGCGCCCGGCGCAGGTTGTGGCCCGCCACGCTGATCTCGCCCTGTGGGGCGACCAGCAGGCGGGTCAACAGCGAGACCAGCGTCGATTTTCCGGCTCCGTTCGGGCCCAAAAGCGCGCAGAAGGTACAGGGCATCACATCGAACGATACGACATCCAGCGCAGTTTTTGCGCCGTAGTGAAAGCTCAGATCGCGGACGGCGAGGCCGGGGCTGGCCCTCTCTGGCGACTTTGCATGCGGCATCTAACCCTCGGTCCTGACTTTGTAATCTGAACAGCAGCTTGCATGTTCGGCGCGGTTTTCTCAACTGCACATGCGGATGCCGGACCACGACTTAAGTATGCGAAGGCTCACGAACTTGTTATGTAGGGGCAGAGCGGCGTCAGGGCTAACATCTCTGACGTGACAGACAGAAAGGCCCGCCATGACCCTGACCCGGCGCGACGCGATGCAGGTAAGCCTGTGGGCTTTGCTGTGCCTTGCGGCACCGGTTCGGGCGCAGCACATGGTCGCTGTACCAACTTCTGCAACGCTGGAAGACCTTGTCGCAGCCTTTGCACCCGACGGGCCGATAGAGGACAATGGCGTGATCCTGACCTTGCCCACTGTCGCCGAAGACGGTTATCGCGTTTCCGTTTCCATCGACGCGCCCGGCGCGCAGGATGTTCTGCTGGTTGCGCCCGGCAACCCGGTTCTGCCGGTGCTCAAGGCCACGTTCGGCCCCCTGGCGGGGTCTCAGGCGATTTCAACCCGGATGCGTCTGGCCCAGACACAGGACGTTCTGGCCCTTGCGCGTATGCCGGATGGCGATGTCCACCGTGGCCATCAACCGGTCTCGGTCGTCGTCGGCGGTTGCGCCTGAGCGCGGGAGGGGACAATGGCGTCAGGTGTCAAAACCCGCATAAAACTGCCCAAGGAAGTCCGGGCAGGCGAGGTCATTACGATCAAGACATTAATCACCCACCGTATGGAATCCGGCCAGCGTGTCGACCAGGAAGGTAACCCCATTCCGCGTTCGATCATCCATCGGTTCCTGTGCACGTTCGAAGGCGAAATCGTTATCGAACTTGAGATCGGGCCCGGCATTTCGACAAACCCGTTCTTCGAGTTTCAGGCCCTCGTTCCCGGCCCGGGTGTGTTTACCTTCGCATGGTATGACGACGATGGCGCAATCTATACTGACAATCGCGCAATCACGGTGGTTTAGGAATGCCGACGAAAGTGTCGGTTCTGATACAGGCCTGAATTTGCAAGCGTTGGGTGTTACTGGGGTTTTAGGATGGAGTTGAAATACCTCAACCTGCTCGTGCACGGATGTGTTCTGTGTTTGCCCGGTCCTGCTGCGATGGCCGAGGGCACAGTCGCGTCGGCGCAGGCCGATCTGGAACTGGGCGGGTATCTGTCGGCGGAATGCGTGACCTGTCATCAGAACACCGGGCAGACCGATGGAATTCCGAAGATTTCGGGGATGAACCCTAAGGACTTCGTGGCGGCCATGCTGGCCTACAAACAGGACGAACGCGAACATCCCATCATGCAGATGATGGCCGGGCGACTGAACAACGACGAAATAGAGGCGCTGGCCGCCTATTTTGGCACGATTGACTAACAACGCAGAGCGGGAGGGAGACCAATGACATTGGATCGGCGTAAATTTCTGGGCACTGGTGTCGCCGCCACGGGCGTGTTGTCGGCCCCTGCCGTGTTGTCAGAGGGCAGCGGAAAGCCCCGCGTGGTTGTCATTGGCGGCGGGGCCGGTGGTGCAACTGCGGCGCGCTATATCGCCAAAGACAGCGACGGCGCGATTTCGGTGACGCTGATCGAGCCTTCGAAAGTCTATTTCAGCTGTTTCTTTTCCAACCTTTATATCGGCGGCCTGAACTCGATCGACGATATTGGTCACACCTACGGGGCGCTTGCTGCCAATTACGGGATCAACGTGATCCATGACTGGGCCGTCGGCGTGGATCGCGCCGGCAAGACAGTGGCGCTGGCCGGAGGCGCGGTTCTTCCCTATGACAAGCTGATCATCGCCCCAGGCATCGATTTTGTTGATGGTGCGGTGGAAGGATGGGACGTTTCCGCGCAGAACAGGATGCCGCATGCCTACAAAGCGGGATCGCAGTCCGAGCTTTTGCGGGCGCAGATTGAAAACATGCCCGAAGGCGGCGTTTACGCAATGGTCGCGCCGCCCAACCCCTACCGCTGCCCGCCCGGACCATATGAGCGTATTTCGATGGTGGCCCATGTGCTGAAGGCTACCAACCCCACCGCCAAGATCGTCATTGCGGACCCAAAGCCGAAATTCTCGAAAATGGCGTTGTTCGAAGAGGGCTGGGGCACGCACTACCCCGGCATGATCGACTGGATCGGAGAAGATTTCGGTGGCGGCAATGTCTCGGTCGATCCGGACCAGATGACGCTGACGATTGATGGCGAAGAACTGGCCGTGGACGTCTGCAATGTCATCCCCGCGATGAAAGCGGGGCATATCGCCGAACTGGCAGGCGTGACCGAGGGCCGGTGGGCCCCGGTGAACGCGGCTGATATGTCATCAAAGCGTGATCCGGATGTTTACGTTCTGGGCGATGCCAGCCAACAGGGCGACATGCCAAAATCCGGGTTTTCTGCCAACTCACAGGCGAAGGTGTGTGCCAATGCGGTCCGCGGGGCGTTGACCGGCTCGCGGGTGTTCCCGCCCCGCTACGCCAACACATGCTGGTCGCTGATTGCAGTCAATGACGGGGTCAAGGTTGGGGCGACCTACGAAGCGACCGAAGAGAAAATAGCGCGCGTTGATGGCTTCATCAGTCAAACCGGGGAATCTGCCGAAACACGTCAGTTTACATACGAGGAATCGGTTAACTGGTATGCCGCGATCTCGGAAGACATGTTTCACTAGCTGGTTTTGTCATAGAATTTCGACCCCTTTCGATCGTCCAGGGACGCAATCGCAGCGCGGGGGCTTAACCTAAGCGGCCCCCTTTCTGAATGACTTCGATCTTGTAGCCATCGGTATCGGTGGCAAAGAAGAACCGGGCGACAGGCGCTCCTCTGGGGGTGAAGTCGACAAGGTCGCCGACGTCATGTCCCTTTGATGTCATCGTCGCGTGATGCTCGTCTGCATCCTCGACGACAAACGCCAGATGCGCGTAGCCGTTGCCCATGTCTTAAGGCTCGGCCCGGTCCTTGTTCTGGGTCAGTTCAAGCTCGAATCCGCTGTGCGGGTTCGTCAGGTAAGTAAGGCGAAAGCTCTCGAAATCCAACTGATCCGCGACGTCGAGGTCAAACGCATTCCGGTACCAGGCGATGGCTCGTTTATCATCGAGAACCCAGATGCAGGAATGGATCATTTTTGTCATCTGAGATGTCCTCGTGCTCGGCGACCGATGCGGTCTTTTACATCTGATGCGAAATCCTCATACCGCCGAAGCGATGTCACATCGACCTGCACGTGATGGCCCATCTTCTGCATGATCGGCAGATCAAGCAGGATTTTGTCCAGCGCATCCGGGGACTCGACATCGGCAATTGCCAGCACCTTGCGTTCGCCGACCACTTTCCAAAGGTCCTTCACGACCCCGGCGGACGTTGCGCCCAAGGCGGCGTCGGCTTCTTCGGCCCAGACGCCAAACAGGCCTTGCTGCTGCATGGCGGAATCGTATGGGGCAAAGGTGGTAGGCCATTCCGCATCGGCCAGATCGTGTAGACCAGCAGGGCGGTCCGCAACATCGG
>NZ_JBQFTI010000009.1:0-84224 GCF_056538575.1 Ruegeria sp. BG10
CCGGGGTTGTCGTCCCGGTGTCAGGAGTGGTTGTGCCGGTATCCGGGGTCGTCGTCCCGGTGTCCGGAGTGGTTGTGCCAGTATCCGGGGTTGTTGTCCCGGTGTCCGGAGTGGTTGTGCCAGTGTCCGGAGTCGTCGTCCCGGTATCGCGGCTGTTCGTGTCGGTATCCGGGACTGTCGTTCCGGTATCCGGGGTCGTCGTTCCGGTGTCCGGAGTGGTTGTGCCGGTATTCGAACCAGTTGACCCGGTTGTGCCGGTACCAACCCATGAGTCGTATGACATCGGAAACTGCTGCACCAGACCCGAGCCCGCGCCCGTCGTGTCAATGACACTACCTGGCTGGACACCAAACTGATTGTAGCCGTCCTGCGCGCCGGTCGCATAGATCGTGAACACGTCGTTGTAGTAGTTCGGCGCATTCGGGTTCGTATTCTGGACATACACGTTGCTGGTGACATTCCAGCTGGGCTGACTGTTGTAGCCGATGACTTCGGACGTGACGTTCTGGTCAATCGTGACGTTCTGGGACGCGCCGCCGACCCGGATCGCCGGGATCGACACACCGCCTGTCAGCTGACCGGGCACTGCCAGAACCGTGTTGTTGCTGATTGTCACATCCTGCGCACTCCCCACGGAGATACCGTGCGTATGTGCATTGAAGATGACGTTATCTTCGATCAGGACGTTCTTATAGAACAAGGCGGGATCATTGGGGTTGGTGCCCGCATTTCCCATGAAAATCGCCTGAGCATAGTCGCCGGCCCCCATGTCAATGATGTTTCCGCGTATGGTAACATCGCTGCTTGGGCTATGGGTCTTGGAGACCTGGATGAAGTCGGCGTGATCTCCGGATTGGAACGAACGTTCGAAATCGTGAAGATAGTTGCCTTCGACAAGAATGCCCTGATTGCCGTCAAGATACATTCCGTCGGCCCGGATCGAATGGATATTGTTACCCGAGACCGCCACGTCGCTGCTGGCGCTTACATGTACGCCCACACGCCAGTCAAAGAACTCGTTGTTTTCAACGACAACGTCTGAACTGCCCCGGACGTACAGCCCGTTACCCGTGCCATAGCCGTTATCTACCGCGGATACCCCTGATGCCACATCACCAGCGAAGATCGAATCCTTGATCGTGATGTTGGAACTGCTTCTGATCTGAAAGGGGCTATAGCTCTTTGCTTGCCCGCTGAAGGTATAGTCGAAAATCACGTCTTCGAACGTGACATTCGAAGCGCCGGTCACTCTCAGCTCCGAGATTTCAGCGGGTGCGTTCGAATCCGCCGACTTGATCGTTACGTTTGATGCATACTGCGTTTTTATGTTCACGCGGCCATAGTCCCCCGCCGCAAGCAGTATCGTTTCCCCACCTGACGCCTGTGACAGAGCCTGATTCAGCTCGGCCGCAGAGGTTACCGTGATTGTCGTCGACATATTTCACCTTTTTGCATAGGCGCTGTGAGTGGCAGCGCACGAGAATCCCGCTCACCCAGGACGAAGGGAACAGTCGCAGAGCGGCGACAGGTTGGCCAAAATACGGCTATGTTTGGAAATTGTTGCCTGCAACGGGACAATAATGTCCCTATGCCTTCATTTCCGAGTGAACTCGATACTCGATACCGGGAATTGTTCCCCTTCCCTTGGCGGTCACGAAGGGTTTGGCAAATTGATTCCATCAAGGCAACAATGGCCACAAAAATGCCATTATTCAGGCATGCACCCGCGTATTTCGCACAGGCATCGGCGATGAATTGCCCGGTGCCGTAGCGTCACCCCCGCAGAACGGCCCCGGAACACCCCACCAGGCCGCATCATGGACAAGGCATTTGTTTGCCCATAGTGTTTTTCCACCATTTCCATGGAGAGCGGTCGCCCATGCGAAACACATACAATCCCATTGGCCTGCTGTTTTGGGCCTGTCTTTTTTTACTGGCTCCAGCAGCACCGCTCCTCGCCACCCCAACCTGCGGCAGCATGGAAATCGCTGCGAAGATACCAGACGCAGGCGGTGGCCAGGTCATCCGGAACGCCAAAGAACTATCTGCCGCGATCAAAAATGCCCGGGGTGGCGAAACATTCATTCTGGCCGGAGAGAATTTTGGCTCTTTGAAAATCAACAGGTCCTTCAAGACCCCCGTCACAATCCGGTCCGCAGATGCCCGATCGCCGGCCTGTTTGACTGAATTACGCCTGCGTGGCGCCGGCAACGTCACGCTTGATGGGCTAATTTTTGACTATACCTATACTTCCGGCGACAAAAGCCACTTCAACCGCTTCGACATCCGAAACAGCCACAATATCACCATTTCCAATTCCGTGTTCGACGGGGACTACAACGCCGGCATCGGGCATGGTCGCGGTCTGTTTATCAGGGATAGTTCCAAGGTTACCATTTCCAACAGCATATTTCGAAAATGGATGAGGGCCATCGTCGGTGCGCACTGCACATATCTCACCATCCGGCGGAACCAGATCTACGACATTCGCGCCGACGGGATGGCTTTCAGCGGCATTGACGACGTGGTGATCGAACAGAACAGGCTGCATAATTTTCGCGCCAAACCCAACCGCCGCGACCATCGCGACATGATACAGCTCATGCGGACCACAAACACCGGCAGCAGCAATATCGTGATCCGGGACAATGTTTTCGACAAGGGGGCCGGCGATTACACCCAGACAATCTTCATGGGCCGGAGCGGCAAGAATACGAGCGATCCGCTGTTGCGCCACAAGAACATTCTGATTGAAAACAACGTCATCTATAACGCCCATCTTCATGGCATTTCGGTCCATGGGGTGGATGATCTGTCCATTCGGAAAAATTCCATCATCCGGGTTCCCCTGCCCAATAGCGGCAAGGTGACGATCCCGCGCATCAACGTAACGGCGTCGACCTCGGTCGTGATCGAGCAGAACGCCGTCAGCGAGATCAACGGATACCGGAACCAGAGCGACTGGGCCGTTCTGAATAACGCCATCATCCAGGACCAGCGGCCGTCGGCCCGCGGATTTTACGATCGCGAGTTTATCGTTTACGCAACCGGCGCGGCGAACGGCTTTCATGAATACGGGGTGCGCCCCGGCAGCGAGATCGATCGCCTCGACGCCGGTTCGACGCTCGTCAGGCACTATCCGACCCGCCGCTGAACGTGGCCTTGTGCCGGGGCCCGGATACGGCCAGCATCGCCGGCAATCCGGCCGGGCGCAGGATGTGACACCTACTGAAGCTGCCGAGAATACTGATCCATCAGAATGGGTATCATCCAGTTTGCGCCAATCTCACTGAGATGATCATCGTCTTGATAAAGTGGCTGCCCGTCCAGCTGGATGCGGCAGGATACGTCACACAGCAGATCGGCCGGCTGCACAAATATGGCCCCTAAATCCCGGCTGACCTCGGACAGGATCGTATGCGCGCGGGCATTGCGGTGATCGAACTCTTCCCGTGTCGGCGGCGCGCGCAACTCGGTCCCGAAGGCGATGCTGCCGGCAATCGCCTGAGGAACATTGAAGCCTATTTCCGGTATGCCCCCGACAAGAAGAACGCGGATGCCCTGGTTCCTGAACCGGTCGAGAAGACGATGCAGCCCGCGCTCGACATGCTTCGGGTTATCCGCGATCCCCGTCGAGCGCTCTCCCGAGGCCGCGAGTATGGCCGGTTTGCCTTTCTCACCCTGCGCCCGCGTTCCCTCGGTCGCCAGTGCCCATCGGGCCGCTACGATGACCACGCCGACATCGGACAGTTCCTCGACATATTCGGCCACCATCTCGTTGTAAGTGTCGCATCCATGGTCAGAGGCCATGTCGACACGCCAAACACCAAGCAGTGGCGGACAGCCGGGTTTTACGAAAGCCTTGCCCGCCATGTTGTTTGCCTTCAGCCAGGCATCAACGCCGGGAAGCAAGGCGCCGGCATGTGAATCCCCCCACACAACGACGTCATTGCCAGCGCTCTCGCCGGAGGCAATTCCAATTTTGCAGGGCTCTTTTTCACTTTGCCACCCCCTGCACGCATTCATCAGATGATGTGGCTTTTCGAATTTGCGCATTTCTTCCGCCAGGTCGGCAGGGATCCTGCCGGGCATGCCGTCCTTCACAAACAGAACAAGGGCCGCCGCCATCAGGAAAGCCATGCCCACCCCGGCACCCGTAAAGATCTCAGGCCTTGAAAACCCGCCCTTGGCGGCGGGTTTCCGGAATGGCCGTTCGACGAAATGCAGGCTGAGCGTTGCAAGCAGAACAGACAGCAGGACACAGGCCAGTGCCGTTGCCATGGGCAAGTCTGCACTGCCATGTTGCAATCTGGCGGCGACGAGGATTGGCCAGTGCCAAAGGTACAGAGAGTAAGAGATCTTACCCACCCAAACCATCGGGGGTAAGGAAAGCGCCTTCCCGGCAAGCGACGTGCCATGCATCCCCGCCCAGATCAAAAACGCGGCCCCCAAACATGGCGGCACAGCGGTCAGCCCGGGGAATGGCGTTTCGTCGGAGAGTAAAATGATACTTCCGATGATCAGCACCAGCCCGACCCCTCCGAACACTTCGAACTCAAACCGCTGCCGAAGTGTCGGAAACGCGCCAATCGCCAGCAAGGCACCAATCCCAAGCTCCCATATCCGTGTGGGGGCAAGATAGAAATTTGCCACTGGCATCGCCTGTGTCGCCCATATCGAGGCGATCAGCGACACGAAAGAAATCAATGCGATAACCGTGATCCAGATGCGGCGCCGCAGTTTTGCCAATCCCCACAGCAAAAGCGGGAAAAACAGATAGAACTGCTCTTCCACCGCAAGGGACCATGTATGAAGAAGCGGCGCCAGTTCGACGCCCTTTCCAAAATAGTCGCCATCCGCCAGCCAAAACCAGACATTGGAGACAAACAGCAGCGTCGCGACCGTTGATTGTGCCAGGTCTTCGTATTGACCTGGCAACAGCAGAAACCATCCGACCACAAGACACGCCGCCAGCATCACGAAAAGCGCCGGAAGAATACGCCGGGCCCTGCGCTCATAAAATGAAATAAGCGAGAACCGGTTTTCGAGAATTTCCCGGGCCAGGATTTTGGTAATCAGAAATCCGGAAATCACAAAGAATACATCGACGCCGACAAACCCGCCCGGAACCCCGGCAATGCCGGCATGATGCAACACGACCGGCACAACGGCGACGGCACGAAGGCCGTCAATGTCTGATCTGTAGGAAAGGCCCGGTGCATTGCTCATGGGAAATCATTGTGAGTAGTTTTCTTCAAATCTCACCCCTCTTTAATCAAATCGCACAGTGATTTTATGCAGGCATGCAAGGTGGATCGAACTTTCTACCGGCAATCTCCTCTACCTCAGCAAACCATCCAGATAGGCCCCGTATTCATTCTTGGCGAACATCTCTGCCCGTTGGCGCAGCTGCTCTTCGTTGATCCAGCCCAGTTGCCACGCGATCTCTTCCGGGCAACCCGTCTGCAGCCCCTGACGTTCTTCCAGCGTCCGCACGAAATTGCCCGCATCCAGCAAGCTGGCATGGGTGCCGGTATCCAGCCAGGCGTATCCGCGCCCCATGGTTTCGACCCTGAGCCGGCCCTCCTCCAGATACATCTGCAGTAGGTCGGTGATTTCCAGCTCGCCCCGCGATGACGGCCTGACCTGCCGGGCGCGCCCGGGGGCTGTGCCGTCCAGAAAATACAGACCTGTCACCGCGTAATTCGACGGGGGGACGGCAGGCTTTTCTATGATCTCCCTTGCGCGGCCGTCTGCGTCGAATGCAACCACCCCGTAACGTTTGGGATCAGCCACGTGATAGCCGAACACCGTCCCGCCATCGGCCTGCTCATCCGCTGCGGCCAGCAGCTTTGGCAGGCCGTGACCAAAAAAGATGTTGTCCCCCAGAACCAGTGCCGAGGGTGCCCCGGCCAGAAACTCTTCGGCCAGAATAAAGGCCTGCGCCAGCCCGTCGGGGCTGGGCTGCACCACATAGGTCAGGCTGACCCCCCACTGGCTGCCATCCCCCAGCGTGCGTTTGAACTGATCCTGGTCCTGCGGCGTGGTGATCACGCAGATATCGCGAATGCCAGCCAGCATCAGCACCGACAGCGGATAGTAGATCATCGGCTTGTCATAGAGCGGCAGCAGCTGTTTCGAGACGGCCATCGTGATCGGATAGAGCCGGGTGCCCGATCCCCCTGCAAGTATGATGCCCTTTCGTGTACTCATGATGCGCTTTCCAACTCTTTCAGAATATCGCTCAAACCCTGCCGCCAATCCGGACGTGTAATGCCAAAAGTTGTTTCCAGTGAGGAGCAATCAAGGCGGGAATTCAACGGTCGCCGCGCAGGTGTGGGATAGTCGGTGGAAGGAATGTCTTTGACGTCACATTCAGTCTCTAATTCGGCAAAAATCATGCGCGCGAAACCGGCCCAGCTGATATCCGGTGCACCTGCAAAATGGTAGATACCTGCCTTGCCCGTATCCTCGACCATCTGCTGCGCCATGGACAGGCAGGCCGCCGCAATGTCCCGCGCCGGGGTCGGGCCACCGATCTGATCCGCCACGATCGACAACTGATCCCGTTCAACCCCCAGCCGCCGCATCGTCTTGACGAAGTTGTTGCCATGGGCCGACACCACCCAGGACGTGCGCAGGATGGCACAGGTCCCTCCGGCCCGGGCGATCCCCTGCTCTCCGGCCAGTTTCGAACGCCCGTACGCCCCCAGCGGCCCGGTCGGATCCGTGGGCTTCCAGGGGGCGTCACCTGACCCGTCAAACACGTAATCCGTCGAAATAGAGACGAATGGGACCCCCAAGGCCGCACATTCCCGCGCCATCGCAGCGGGGGCATCCGCATTGATCACAGTTGCCAGCGCCTCTTCTTCCTCGGCGCGGTCCACGGCTGTGTAGGCGGCCGCGTTGATCACCGCCTGTGGCGCGGCGGCGCGGATGGCGGCGGCACAGGTCGCGGGGTGTTCCAGATCTGCGGCAAGGCGATCTAGGCATATCACACCGTCATGGACGGCCAGCTCCCGCGCCACCTGCCCGGTTCGGCCAAAGACAAGGATGGTCATGCCTTCACACCCAGCCGCTTGCCGACACCATCGCGGCCTTGCAGGGCGCGCCACCAGCTTTCGTTGTCCAGATACCACTGAACGGTTCTTTCCAATCCCTCTTCGAGGCTGACGGAAGGGCGCCAGCCCAGTTCCCGCCGGATCCGCGCCGGATTGATGGCATAGCGCGCATCATGGCCCGGGCGGTCGGCGACAAAGGTGATCAGGTCGGCATAGGGCGTGGCCCCGGGGCGCAGGCGATCCAGAATGCCGCACAACATCTGCACCAGCTGCAGGTTTGAGCATTCGTTTTCGCCGCCGATGTTATAGCTGCGCCCGATCTGGCCTTTCTGAACCACCAGCAGCAGCGCTTCGGCGTGGTCTTCCACGTATAACCAGTCTCTGACATTGGACCCGTCGCCATAAATCGGCAGCGGCTTACCTGCCAGAGCATTCAGAATGATGACCGGGATCAGCTTTTCCGGAAAGTGATACGGGCCGTAATTGTTCGAACAATTCGTCAGCACCACCGGCAGATCGTAGGTTTCAAACCAGGCCCGCACCAGATGATCGCTGGCCGCCTTGCTGGCCGAATAGGGAGAGCGCGGATCATAAGGGGTTTCTTCGGTGAACTGCCCGGTTGGCCCCAGCGAGCCATAGACCTCGTCGGTCGAGATGTGGTGAAACCGGAACCCGTCCGGCCTCCCCTGCCCTTCCCAGTACCCTCTTGCCGCCTCAAGCAATGTGTAGGTCCCGGTAACATTGGTATCGATAAAGGCGCCGGGCCCTTCGATCGACCGGTCCACATGGCTTTCCGCCGCCAGATGCATGATCGCATCCGGTGAATGGTCGGCCAGCGCCCGGTCCATGGCGGCCCGATCCCGGATATCAGCCTCTAAAAAGGTGTAATTCGGGTCATCCGCCACCTCGGCCACATTGTCGAGGCAGGCGGCGTAGGTCAGCGCATCCAGATTGACCACCTGGTGCCCGTCCCGGATCGCGCGGCGCACCACAGCCGAACCGATAAACCCCGCCCCACCCGTCACCAAAAGCTTCACAGCGTACCCTCCCAGACAAACGGGCTGTCGAAATTCGCAAGCGCAGGTGCGGCCGTGTCCTTATCGGACAGCACCGGATCACCGGTCAGCCCCCAATCGATACCGCAACTGTCCCAGCGCACGGCCCCATCGCAATCGGGCGCGTAGTAGTCGGTGCATTTGTAGCAGATTTCGGTATCGGGTTGCCGCGTCACAAAGCCGTGCAGAAACCCCTTGGGCACCAGGAGTTGTTTTGCGTTTTCTGCCGTCAGCTCGACACCCAGCCAGCGCCCGTAGGTTGGCGACCCCCTGCGGATATCGACAACGACATCGAACAGCGCCCCCCGCCCACAGCGCACCAGCTTGTCCTGCGCATGGGGCGGTGACTGGAAATGCAACCCGCGAAGAGTGCCGGGACTGGCCGAAACCGAATGATTGTCCTGTACGAAATCAAGGGTGATCCCATGCGCGCGCAGGGTCTTGCGGTTCCAGGTTTCGGAAAAGAACCCGCGCACATCGCCAAACCGCTCTGGCGTCAGGATCAGGACCCCCAGCAAAGCGGTTTTTTCAATCTGCATGCACTCAAAACCCGTGTTAACACAACATGTTCATAACAACTGAATAAGGGGCTGTCATAGGTGAGACGCGAATAAGACGGATCGTTCAGTCATACCGGCGCATTCCACACATCAATCTCTGAATTTTCGCAACAATGCTATTTGGCAGGCTCTCTGTATTTGATCGTAGGGTGTTGTATATCCATAGCGCAGAAATCCGGAAATATCATCAATATTAAACAACACCTTGAGGGATAATTTGAAACGTCCCGGGGCCAATGTGGAAGGCCCGGCCGGGTGCCCGAATTGAGTTTGAGCGGCAGGATCGTTTTTTATCCGGTTTCTTGTGACCGCAACTCCCGGGCAGCATTGTTTTCCAAAACGGCCCCGAATATGCTCAGCGCGTAAAATCAGGTAACCAGTTGCACAAAATGGAAAACGAAGAAGTCCGCCAAGACTATCATGCCTTAGTGCGCAAAGATGTACTTGGCCTGGTTCCGGAAGGTCAGAACACTGTTCTTGATGTCGGCGGCGGCATAGGCGCTTCGGCCGGCTATCTTAAGCAAACGGGCAAGGCGGCGCGATACGTTGTGGTTGATCTGGTTGCCGACGCCAAGCACCCAAGTGTCGATGCAGCGTATTCAGGTAACCTCGAAGACCCGTCACTTCTGGCCACGATTGCGGAAGAGCAAGGCACATTTGACGTCATATTGTGTCTCGATGTGCTTGAGCACCTGACAGACCCCTGGTCCGTGATCGAAACCTGCCATGCGCTGCTCAAGCCCGACGGTGTGATCGTCGCAAGTATTCCGAATGTCCGAAACCACAGGCTGCTGATACCGCTGATTTTCAAAGGGCGGTTTGACTATACAGAAAAGGGTATCCTGGACCGCACCCATCTGCGGTGGTTCGTGCGGGATACCGCGATCAGGCTGATGACGGGTTCCGGGCTGGAACTGGAACTGGTGCAGGGGCGTTTCTATGGCCGGCGAAAGCAATTGCTGAACTGGTTGACCCTGGGCCTTCTGAGAAACTTCATCTACCTGCAATACTTCATCCGGGTCCGCCGCCCTGCCTCTGAGTAGGACCCCCGGCTGTCCGCCCCGGCGCTTGACCTGTTCAGGTATCCGGGCAACCGTTTTTCACGAAATCACCGAAGGATAGGGGATAACGCAAGGCATCCATCATCCAAAACACGGATTCGTCGTTATAGGCGTTAATCACCTCCCAAACGACTTTGCCGTCCGGGGTAACTTCGAATGCACGCCCCCTGTCGGTTTCCGCAAGCAATATATTCCCGTTCTCAAGCACCTGATGCTTGCCACGGTACTGGGAATAAAAGGCTTCATCGCCCGCCCCGTCAAAGATCGTCGTGACGGCTCGTGAGGAAGGGTCGATCTTCAACACCCGGCTTCCCCCCAATTTGCCCCTGTATCCGTTTGCCGCGTCCGCTCTGCCGCCGGTTCGGTTGTCGAATACGGTGATTGTCCCGTCGGCCTGAAAATCGGGGTCGTGCTGCCCCTTCATCGGCCCGGTCATGTACCACTTTAACGCGTAGCTCTCTCCGTCAAGCACCCAGATCTGGTTGAAATGCCGATGGCTGAGAAGAAGATCACCCGCTTCGAAATCCGGGAACGCATCCGCAATCTCAACGCTCAGGACGTCGACATCGTTCAGATGCGCCACATCGCCACGAATTGGCCGGGTGCCGATCATTCCCTCGTACCGGCCATCCGTCAGGATTTTCACGAGATCCACCAGATCTGTCTGCTGGCCGGTTTCCAGATCAAACCGGGCGATCGCATCAAAGTTAAAGCCGTCTCCGTTTGGCAGTAACGTGTTTGGCGGATACCGGTCCACGTATACAGGCGTCCAGAACCCCCCGGAGTCATCAAGGGTCAGGGCGTGATGCGCGCGGCTTTCGTTCTTCCAGACTATGTCCCCGCAAGCGGAAATACGGTAGGTCCCCCGCCCGTCCAGATTGGCAAGCATGTCTCCGTTGGGAAGAAGCACTGCACCATGTATGAGCGCATGAAATCTGTGCGCGGCATTTTCCTGTTCAAGCTCAAAGAAATCGACGGGCCATTCGTGCAGAATTGCCCCGTCCATTCCATACAGGCGCGCAGTCAGGCGGTTATCAAACACACTTACGACAAAGGTGACACCCGGCTGCATCGCGTTCGGATCGAACCTGGGCTCGTGATCCGCGGGAAAGGTCATCTCTCCCATATGCTGAACAGGGCGGATGCCAAGCATTGCGGCACCTTCTTTCCGGACGGTGTTCAGCGTCCGAAGCCCAAGTTCCAGCTGCGGCTGGGGCGGGATCCGAAAATGGCCAAAGGCAACACCGACCAGGAACGCCAAGGCCATGCCGCACGTTACGGACAGGAGAAGTGGCAAATCGGCTTTCTTGGCCCACCTGGTGAACTTGGAAAATCTCATTAACTGTTACGTCCTGAAGCCACGCGACTGGCACGCAGCGTGGCCAATGATAGGGCCAATTGCAACTGGTCTCGCCGGTGCAACGGTCGCAAACCCAGGGCAAATCCTCGCCCGGAGGACAGCCGCCTCTGACGGTCGGATCCCGAAATTTACACCCCCATGAAGTCGATCATTCCTTGTCAGTGCCGATCACATCATAAAATGTTGCCTTACATTCGGACATTCAACCAACCGGAACCATTTTTCATGGCCCCTATGCCCCTGAAATATCTGATCCAAAGCAGGCCTGCGGGGTCAGAGAGTCCTGCCCCGGTCGCTTCACCAATTAGAGATATTTGCCGAAATCGTTCGCAATTTGGCGACAATTCTTATGGAAATATTCCCGTACCGTTACAATCGTTTCGACGCGCGCGCCGGGAAAAGGGATAATTGCAATCTCGACACCAGGCATCTGAGCCCGCCCCGCGCAAAGTCGAGTTTTCAATTGGTGCCCGGCATCGGCACTACTGTGACCGGAGAAGCTGAGATGAACCAGGCATCGCCCACCCTTGCCCGCACCGATCTGGCAATTCTTCTGTTCATCCTTCTTCTGGCGACAGTGCTGAGGGCCACCGGCCTGAATGCCCCGTTATGGTACGACGAAATTTGGACCGTCGACACGCATGTCCGCCTTCCCTGGAACGAGATGATGCGCGAATATTCAATGAACCATCACTATTTCTTCAGCATAAAGGCAAAGCTGTTTTCCCAGGTATTCGGAGGTGAAGCGTGGGTATATCGCGCCCCGGCCGTGCTGTTTGGCGTCGGGCTCGTGGGCGCGATCTGGTGGCTGGCAAAAGACGTGGCCGGCATCAGGGTCGCGCATGTTTCGGCCCTTCTTGTGGCTCTTTCCTACCATCAGGTCTGGTTCTCGCAGAACGCCCGGGGATATACCGAACTTGCGTTCTGGAGCACGCTCGGGCTTGTGTTCTTTCTGCGCGGGATACGCCGCCCCACCATGGGTGTCTGGATTGCCTTCGGGCTGACCGCAGCGGCCGCTGTCTTCACGCATCTGACCGGCGCGTTTTTCTTTGTTGCCCTCGGCCTTATCTGGCTGATGTCACTGACCACGGGCATTGGCCGTGCCCCCCTGACCCGCCAATGGGTGCTGCAGCCGCTGATCGGGGCCGCGATCGGGGCCGTTCTGATCTTTCTGGCCTATCTGCCGATCCTGCCAAGTATCGCAAGCACCGTAGGTCAGGTTTCGGCGTCATCCGCCATTGATCCGATGCAGGTCTATCAGAACCCGGTCTGGACAGTGCTGGAAGGTCTGAGAACGGCGATAGGAAACACCGGAACGCTCTCTCTGGCCGTTGCTCTGTGCGGGCTGGTCGCCATCGGGTTTGGCGCAGCAGATGTGCACTCCAGACAACCTTTGTTTTCCCTGTCCATCCTGATGCATATTGGCGTGGTTCTGATCATTCTCATGTCGCTTGATATGAGGATCTGGCCCCGGTTCTTTTTCGTCGATATCGGCCTGGTCATCATCCTTGCCGTTTCAGGCTGTCGATACGGGGCCGGGCTGATTGCACAGGTCGTCAGGCGGCCCGGCCTTACGCAGCCTCTGTTCGCTGTTTGTGTTGCGGCAATGGTGATTGTGTCCGCATATCTCGTGCAACGAAACTACGTTGCCCCAAAGCAGGACCTGGCCGGAGCCTTTGAGTTCGTAGAGGGCACACGCACCCCCTCCGAGCGGGTCTATGCCATCAATCCCGGCGGCCCGGTCTTTGAAACCCATTTCAACGCCGACTGGCCAACGATCGGTGACAGCGAAAGCTACGCCAAAGCGATGAACCAACCCGGATCCGTGACTTTGGTTGTCTTGTTTCCGGGCCGGATGTTTCGCGCCATTCCCAATCTGGGGGTCGATATCGAAGGGCCGCTGGAACTTATTCATGAATTCCCGGGCACCCTTGGCGATGGAAGGGTTCTTATCTACCGGCGCAAGTGAACCGGGCATCATTTCCCAACGCTTGCCTTTGACGTAAGCGCACGGCTTTCAGCGACACTTGCGGTACATAGCGCAATACGGGCCTCAGCAACCACCGGCTGCGATTGCCTGCAGCGCCTTCTCACCGTGGGACTGCGGCACATAGCGCGACCACCCCAGTCGATAGAACTCACCGTTTTCTGCCTGGTTCACAAAGGTGGCCACGAGCTCGCCCGCTTCACTGATGACGAAAACGCGTCCCCGGTTCGTTTCTTCAAAAACCAGATGCCCGGACGTTGTGAAATCCTGCAAACCCTCTGTCGCCGTCAATGCATCAACGCTTTCCAGCGCCCCGCGAAACGGGCTTTCCACTGAATCGGTGGCAAAGTCATAAATCACGGTCTCGCTGATACCATCCACCCGCGGGCCAAGCCCCCGGTTGAAAGTATTGTTGTTAAAAATCGCAATCCTGTGGTCGTCGAGGATGTCTACGTCATGCTGCGACAGCCAGGGGCCCGCTTTCGACCATACGATCTTCCCGGTTGAGGGACGGTAGAGCGCAACGAGAGACTGGTGGCGAAAACTCAGAAACAAATCACCCTTGCGCCAATACGGTCCGTCGCTCTGGGCCAGTTCGATATCATTCAGGTGCATGGGATCATTGTCATATCCACCCGCCATAAAGAGAAGGTGGCCCAAACCGCTGTTTTCAAAAACCACATCCAGCGCTTCTTCGAAAATGACCTCACCATCTGCATTCACCCGGGCAACAGAGTTGCGGCGAAACTTCGGCCCCATATCTTCGGGGCGATCATTCCAGATATTGCTCGGAATCCAGAAGCCGCCTTCGCCATCGGATGTCGTTGAGTGATGAAACAGATGCCCCTCCTGCACCCATTGGACATCACCACAGGCCGACAGCATGAACAGGGGTGAATCATGATCCTTCAGCAGCATTTCACCCTTTTCGGTCAGATAGGGATGGATATAGCGGAAATAGGCGTTGTTCCATTGATCATACGGGGCCCGCTCCTTGAACTCCTCCGGAAACCGCGCGACCTGAGACAGCAGGGCTTCGGGCTCGGGGGCCCAGGTCTGAAGAACCTCGCCGGTTGCAAGCGACACCATTTCAACCACGTGCTGCGTGAGATCGCCGTCATACCGGCTGAGCAGCAAATACCCGTCCAACCCGCCTGATCCCGCAGGCTGAAGCCAGGTCCAGCCGGCGGCCATATCCATATCAGCCGGCAATTTGGGCCAGATCATCATGGTCGGATCCGGCCGCCCCACCTTTTTCAGCGCCTGACGTGCGTTTTCGGGGGCTTCGGCCAACGCCAGCACCGCTTTGCCGAGGGGGCCAAAATTGGCGCCATCTATTTCGTCCTTTTGGCGCTCCTCATCAAGAACGATGGCGCCAAACAGCACCATTCCCAGAAAGGCCGCGACCAAAACCAGCCCCAGAACCCACAACTCAATTTTCTTAAAAAGTAACTTTTCCACTACAGACTTCCATCATGAAACACAGATTCCGGTACACCGCATATTTTCACGAGCCGCGACAAAATTGTTTGAAACATAAGTCATCTCACGGCTCGGGTCGCTAAATCCCGGTAGATCGCGGTCGCTTCCCTTATCAGTTCGTCCGAAAACCCCTCTTCGATGCTGACATCGGGTTCGGCGCGAAAAAACGGCCTGAAATTCATGTCGCCCGTGCTGATATCCAGCCGCTCGGCAAGTGCGGGAAGCACCTCGTTCGGGCGGGCGCGCAGGTCGTCCTGCACCACGATATGGCAGCTGTCGCAATGTTCGGCGACATCCCGGAAAGCCGCGATCCAATAGGCCAGCCAGTAGTTGGGATCGTCAAGCGCATAGCTGTCCACGGACAGGTGCGGAAATGCCATCGGCTGATGCAACAGACCAAACTCCAGATGGCCGATATCGCGCATGTAGCGAAGGACAAACTCATCCTCGCTCTGACGCTTCAGAAAGTTCCTGTGCTGGCGCAGAAGCGACCAGGCATGCGCGCCTGGGCTTCTTAATGGAACAACGATTTCACATCCCCGAAAGTAGTCCGGCAAAAGCCGAAGCCGGGCAATATTGGCGTTGTTCTTCGACAGGTAGCGCCGCGAAACCTGTTTGCCTGCCGGTGCACCGGCCGCGTGCAAATGGCATATCTTCCTGAAATGCGAGTAAAAAAACGCCTGCGCATCTTCCCGGAAATCCGACTGATGCCAAAGATCTATGCGGCCTCCGTCATATTTTTCCGGCCAGAACAGGTGCCAGAAGATCTCGTCAAACGCCTCCGGGCTGTCGAGGCCGATCTGCAACCCGTCCCCATGCGCCCGTTCAACCTGTGTGACCTTGCGGTTCAGTATGTTGCCCATGCCGTTCCACAGATAGGGCGCCGAGATGAACGGCATATCCCTGTAGCGATGCGTCGCCAGCCCCTCGACTTCGGACAGGGCATTCAGCAACGACGTCGTACCGCCGCGTGCCAGCGATGTAATGAATACCGGCGGCCCGACATCGAAATCCCCGACACGTTTTCTGAAAGCAAAATCGTCGACCCTGGCGGTTGTCCGGTGAAATCGCGGGCCCGAAAAGGCCAGCATATGCGCGAACCGGTCGGCGGACCCGTAGGTTCCGGGCGCGCTGGTTTGCTGCGGCGTGTCATCCCCTTTCCGGAACAAAAACCGCCCGACGAAAATGGCCGCCACCGAAACACCGATGATGTAGTCAGGCCGCAGCATCAGCGAAACGATTTGTGCGCTGCTGGCAAGGCCCGATGCCTCGGCTATCAGGACAGGAAGCGCCGCGGCAAGAAGCGCGGCCCCAAACCGCCAGAACACCCGCCATCCGTGCACGATGAGGGACCAGCCGGACCGCCGGACCAGAACCTCCTTGGCATCGTCATCCAGTTCGCTGTCAAGCATGGCCGAGATGCCCTGCATCGCATCATCAGCAAGGCTTTTCGTAACGGCTAGGATGTTCAGGTACCAAAGCCCGTATCCGAAACCGGCAACGGCCAGCAACGAAACGACAAAAGCGATCATCATCGCTGAGCGTCAGCCTCGTCGCCTTTCAGCGCGCCGTTCCGCTTTTTCCGAAGGGCCCGTTTGATCGGAAACCACACGAAACCAACAATGAGGAGAAGCCCCCCAAGAAGAATCGCAATCAGGGTGAAAATAGCTCCTAGCCCAGCTCCCGGGCCGATATAGGCATGGGCTGGTGTTGCCAAAAGCAACAAAAGGGCGGCTTTAATCCAAATACGCATGAACACCTCACTGGTAAAAGTCGGCTGCAACGATCCTTCAATGGCACGACAGTCTGAAAACCTTCGCAAGATGTAGCATCACATCTCAATTAACTCAAAAAAAATAGATCAGAGATGCCGTATATTTATAACGGCCAGCACAGTGCCGTAATACCAGGTGGACTGTTTCTGCCAAGGTCCGGCCCGGGGCGGCAGGTGGCACCGGCCAAATCCCTGTGCACCGGCAGATCCGCGCTGTTTCGCGCGCGAAACATTACCCGGCCCGATCTGTCAGCCAGCCCCGCAATTCCGCCAGGAACGCATCCGAAACGCCCTTTCCGGACAATGTGATCTGTGCACCGTTTCGACTCTGTTTCAGCTGAATGCCACCGATCGATTCCAACTGTGACCCGGCAGGCTCTGTCTTTGAGGATGCCGGATCGTTGTTCTTCAGCCCCATAAGTGCATGTGTCAGAACCTGGCTTTCCTGATCCGGGGCGCTGGCCGGATTTTGCGCCAGTTTCCCGGCCAGCTTCCGGGCCGCCTTCGGGTCGTCTTTCACCAGCTTTGCAAGCGACAGGCCCAGCCGCTCGGGGATGGCGGAGGCAAAGCGCAGATGATCGTCCAGCGCGTGATAGATCGCGATGAACGAGCCGATCTTTGACCGCTTGGCCCGGCTGGCTGACGCGAACAGCCCACGCAGGGCAGAGGCCTCATCCGGATACACGCCCTGCTCGGCCGCCCGCGCCACGATCCGGGCGCGCTCGTAATAGCTCAGCCCGACGCGGATCTCGTTTTCTTCGACCATCGCCACATAGGCGTCCGAGGCGCTCTGCGGCTGCCTGAGAAACGCGCGGACGGTTGCAAAGCGCGTCTCGCCCGTTTCCTGCACCAGCGCCCGCAGCGCGGTCATACGCCGCCACCCCGAGATCAGACCATAACGGCCGTTCTCCAGTTCCACGACCTCGATCGGGGTTTGCTGCCCGCGCGCTTTCAGGCTTTCCCTCAGCGCCTCCATTTCCGTATCATCGGCCGCGATCCGGTCGCGCACCAGATAGGTCTCATCGATGACTTCCAGCGGCAGGTCCTGCACCAGACGCCCCTCGGCACGGGCGGCACGCAATTCCCCGGACAATTCTTCAAGCGCGGCCTGAGCGGCCGTGGCACCGGCCACCTGTGCGACCGGGGGCGCGGACCGGAGCGTCTCTGCCGGGAACATGGATTTCACCCCAGAGGCAGAGGCGCCATCCGCCAGGTAATCCGGCCGGGCAGGGGTCAGTCGTTTGCGTTTTGCCATCACTTTCTCCTTTTCCGGCGGGGATCAGACTCTGTTCACGGGCGCAACAGTTGTGTTTCGCGTGCGAAACATCGCGCTCAGACCGTCAGTTCCGGCGCCGCTGCCTTTTCGTTCTGCTGGGTCAGCTCTTCGCCCCGCCAAACCCCGATCAGCAGGCGCTTGAACGAGGCATAGGTGGCATCAAAGGTTTCCCGCCCGCGCACATAGGTTTCGCGGTTGAAATCGCGGTAATCCGCCTCGTAGATGCCGTTGACCTGTTCCCCGGCCTGCCCGATCAGCGCGGTGTATCCCTGCCAGTGCGGCGACAGGGTGCGGCCCAGATAAGCCTGCATCAGCCCGGCAAGTTCCGCCTGCTGGCTGCCGTCATAGCGGGTGATGACCGTGCGCACCGCATCCCACTGAAAGGTCATCTCGGGGCGTCCCAGCGCGCGGGCGGCCATGTTCTCGCCCTCTTCGATCGACTGGAAGGTGGAATGCAGCATGTCGAAGAACCGGCCGGTGGAATCGAACTCCAGGAACGACGCGCCCATGGGCACCAGCAGAATGTCCGAAGCCGCCAACCCGTTGATTGTCAGATATCCCAATGCGGGCGGTGTATCGATGAAGATGATGTCATACTGATCCAGCATGCCATCCTCTTCCAGCGTGTCCGTCAGCGCATCCCACAGCTTCCAGCTGCGCCCCTGCATGCGCCAGACCGGGATCTGGAACTCGGCCCAGTACAGGTTCAGCTGGGCACCGATCAGGTCGATATTCGGCCAATGGGTTGTCTGGATCAGGTCGCCGCTGCGCACCTTCAGCGCTTCGGAAAGCGTATCATCGATCGGGTGAGGGGCCTCGCCCCGGTCCAGCCGCCCCTGATTGTCGCGGCGCAGATGCGTGGCATAGTGGCGGGCAAGCAGAGGGAACACCGTCTGCCATTCATCCGTCACCTTGCCGCCGAAGATCGAGGTCATCGACCCCTGACTGTCCAGATCGATGACCAGCACCTTGTAGCCGTCCAATGCCGCTGACATGGCCAGATGGGCACAGGTCGAGGTCTTGCCAACGCCGCCCTTGAAATTCGCCACCGAGACGATCTTGGCCGGCAGCCCCTTGGGGCGATAGGGGCGGTACTCCTTGGCCTTGGACCCTTCCGAGGCGAAATGCAGACGCAGGCGCAGAACCTCGTCCAGCGTAAACCACTTGGCACCGCCTTCGGTTTCCGACTGGCCTTGTGGCAAATCCGGGTTGCTTTTCAGGACCCGGCGAAAATGGGCAGGGGCCACGGGGATCAGATATTTGGTGATTTCCCAGGTCGAAAACAGCCGCAGCTTTTTCTGACCGTTCTCTTCCAGACCCCGGCTCGCCAGATCTGCGCGACCCCGGGCACAGGCATCCGCAATTTCTGAGAAATCATATGTGCCGGTGGGATCGCCCAGCTCTTCATAAGCCAGATCCGGGTCTATATTGAAATACGGAGGGAGCCCCTCTGATGTGCCTGCTCGCATTGAAATGCTGCCCGTGTGCTGTGTTTTCCTCAATATACCACAAAAGGCAGCATGTGAAAGCATTATGAGCACAAAGCCGGATTTTCTAAGCAAAAATAATGGGTAGGGGCAGGTTGAGGGATGGTATTTTGGCGCGCTGCAAAAAATTGTTCTGTTAGAATCCTGTTATCTTATTAGTTACGGCATTCAATCGGTCCTACTAAGCTCAAGAAAAAAAACAGGTTTTTGCGATTTCTGATCTCCAGGGTGAATCTGATCCCACGAAACGGTGACTCTGAACCCACGTTGGACTGACTCTGAACCCACGTTCCGGCGGCTTTACGCCTCCTGTGGATAACTTTACGGTGGGCGTCAATAAAACCACGAACGAAGATTCGGGCAGGATATATGGGCAGGGCAGTATGAGCGGGGCAGGGGCGTTGTTGCCTGACCGGCATCCAACGGGCGATTTTTTTGTCTGCGATATTTTTGATGCGCTGCCCAAGAATGATCTTGGGTCGATGGAGCATCCGATGTTTTCGCTGTCGACCCGACCGGACCGGCGGATTCTGAATTACGAACATAACGGGGTCGAGATCACGGTGACGCCGTCGGTGCGCGGTCTGGCGACGATCCACGACAAGGACGTCCTGATCTTCTGCATCAGTCAGCTGATGGCGGCGATCAACGCGGGCCGGACCGTCAGCCAGGTGCTGCATCTGACGGCCCATGATCTGATGGTGGCCACCAACCGTGAGACCAGCGGCGACGGCTACAAGCGCCTGCGCGAGGCGTTCGAGAGGCTGGCCGGTACAAGGATCACCACCAACATCGTCACCGGTGAGAAAGAGACCACCACCGGATTCGGCCTGATCGAAAGCTGGGAGATTGTGCGCCGCACCCGGGCAGGCCGGATGGTCAGCGTCAGCGTAAAACTGTCGGACTGGCTGTTCCGTGCGGTGCTGGCGAAATCGGTGCTGACCCTCAGCCGGGACTATTTCCGTCTGCGCAAGCCGCTGGAGCGGCGGATCTATGAGCTGGCGCGCAAACATTGCGGGCGTCAGCCTGAATGGCGGATTTCGGTCGAGGTGCTGCTGAAGAAATCGGGCTCGGCCTCACCCCGGCGGGTGTTCCGGAAAATGATCCGCGACATGATCGCAGCCGATCACCTTCCCGATTACGAGATGACCGAAGAGGCGGGCGACCTGATCCGGTTCTCGCGCCGCGGTCAGGTGGTCGAGGGGCCGGACAAGCCGGTCCTGCCGCCGGACGCTCTGGAAGAGGCCAGGGCGATGGCGCCGGGGCGGGACGTCTATGCGCTGGAGGCGGACTGGCTGGCCTATTGGGCGGCGTCGGGCCGCCCACAGATCAGGAACCCGCAGCGGGCGTTTCTTGGATATGTGGCCAAGAGGGCCGCCGGACGGGATTAAAGCGCATTGCGGTTGATCAGATCATGATCGGAATGCGCAGCCTTTCCCTTCGGTCGGACACGCATTTTGGTGAAATGGTCTCAGGCAAAACCCGGAACGTTTCAGACACTCAGCTGGAATAGGCGTGATTTTGTTTCCCGGCCCGTATCTTTATCACTTTCACCGCGACGGTAACGGTGATGGCCGCCAAAATGAACATCCAGCCGAACAGGACATAAGCCCCCAGTGCCGTCAGGATGGAAGAACCGGAATACAAAGTGATCCCGCCAGCGCTCAGGCCGACCAGGATTGCTGCTCCGATAATTCCCATCATATTCTCCGGTCCTCCGGTTTTGGCCGTGGTCTGAATACAACCTAAGGTAGGCGATAGTCTATGCCATGGCTAGATGCCTAATACCAATTCCGTAGCGGAATCATGGCAAAACTTTGGATCACCTTAGGTTAAAATTTGATTATTTTTACCTGACGGGGCTTTAGCCCCACTACTCGTTCGACACTGCATTTGTTTTGAAGCCTGAGAAAGCCTGAACGCAGTGTTCTTCAATTTTCGCACGAAAGCAATAAAGGACGGCAAGCCCTGTGGCAAACGTGCAAAGAGCCGCCTGCCGGGGCGTTTTTCAGGTTGGTTTGACCTGGGAAAGAAGGATCACACCAGCGATGACCAGCCCGATTCCTGCAATTTTCTGAAAGCTGAGCGTTTCGGAAAACAGGAAATAGCCCACGATCAGAATGCCGACCATCGCCAGGCCCGTGACCGCCGGATACGCGATGCTCAGCTCGATGCCGCGGATGGCCACGGTGAAGCTGCTCAGAAGCAGCAGGCCGCTCACCAGCCCGGCCCATGCCCATGGCGAGAGCATGAAGGCGCGCATGTCAAACGCGCCCGTAAACTGCTGCACCGCCAGTTTGAACGACACATTGGTGCAAATATTCGCACACACGGCGAACAGCAGGGCGGACCAGTAGAATGACATATTTCTCTCCTTCGTTTCAGGTCTGCGGGGAACACCTGTGTTGTGATATTGGCAGCAGCTTCATGGCTTCATCAAAGGGTCAGGTATTTGGCGGCTATGGTCGTCAGTATGAAGCCTGCGCCTATCAAACGGCTTATCCGGTCCCGCAATGCGAACAGAACCGGATCGTCGGAAATGTAGCCGCGCCGGGCTCCGACCCAGATCCGGTTTCCCCAGTAGAGCAGCAGAAGGCACAATAGCCAAAGGATATCCGGTGAGTTGTACAGGCTCCGCACGTCGGGGCTGTTGATATAAAGCGCCAGAATGACCACGGCCGCCGTGATGTTGGACACGCCGAGGCTGAACATGGTTTCGCTGTCAGCATGCGAATAGTCGCGGCCCCGCACATTGGTATCATTTGCCGGCGCGGCGGCCACTTCGATATAGCGTTTGAGATACCCGAGGCTGACAAAGACGAACATTGAAAAGGCCAGAAGCCATGAGGACAGAACGATACCCGTGGCCGTAGCCCCGGCAATGACACGCAGAGTGTAAAGCGACGCCAGTACCATGACATCCGCGGTTGCAATCTGCTTCAGCCAAAAAGAATAGCTCATGGTGATGACGAGATATGCGATCAGCACCATCGTGAAAGCGGCCGGCAGAAAGATCAGGGACGGGATAAAGGCCGCCATGGGCAGTGCGACAGCTCCCACGACACCTGCATGCAATGACAGGTCCCCTGCGGGCAAAGGGCGAAACCGCTTGCTTGCGTGCTCGCGGTCCGCAGGCAGGTCTACCAGATCGTTCAGGAAGTACACGCCCGATGCACAGAGGCTGAAACAGACGAAAGCCAGCAGGGCCGAAAGAAGCCCTGAAAACGGCAGAGCCTCCTGAGACGTGAAGAGCGGCACGAAGATCAGCGCATTCTTGGCATATTGATGCGGGCGCATTGATCTGAGGAAGGCGCGCCACTGGGGCGGGCGCGAGCGGATGACCTTCTCAGCGGTCCCGGCGGCTTGCGCGGTTGCCACTTCGGGCGCCGGAGCGTTGACGAATATGCCCGACCCGGCGGCGGCCCAGATCGGGCTGTCCGCCGTGCTGTCGCCGGCATAAGTAAACGCGTCGCTGCCGTTTTCGTCGCGGATCGCAGCCAGTTTGTTGGAGCCTTTCAGGTTTCGGTCGGTGTCGGTGGCCAGGACAGAGTCGAATATCCCCAGATGCGCGGCGACTTTCTCGGCGTATATGCGATGAGAAGCCGTCGCCAGGACCAGATGCCTGCCGTGTTCCTTTTGCAGTTTCAGATAGTCAAGCAGCGGAGCTTCGAACGGTAGCGCCTCGGCCCTGATCCCGACCTGTTTGGCAATCTGTTCCTTCGCAAAGGGAATGCCCCGCAACAGCCACATGAAGAAGGGAAAGATGTTGAAGGGATTTCGTCTCAGAAACTGCAGGATAGCTTCGACAAAAAGGTCCGTTCTGACCAACGTTCCGTCTAGGTCGACAAAGATTTTTCCCGGTTTGTCACTCATTACAGGTGTTCTTCTTTCAATTTTCACGCACTTGGAAGCGAACCTGCCGTTGATGCTATGCCATGGCGTGTAAAAGTGGGAGACACCGTTCTGAGAAGAGGGGTGGCATGGCTCACATCTTCATCAGTCGCCCGTCCGCCACCTGGATCCCGCGCTTTTCAAAGATATTGCGTGTGTCGAAAATCAATGCCGCCTCGCGCGCGACCAGATCGTAATCCGGCGCGCTGTGATCGGTGATGACGGCCACCGCAGCAAAGCGTTTCAGGTTTTCCGCCGTCAGCGGTTCGGACGTGCGCCCGGCCAGTTGCGGGAATTCGCCGCCTTCGGGCAGGCGGGGGAAATACGGGTCGTGGTAGTCCACCTCGGCGCCCAGCTTTTCCAGCTCATCCAGCAGCACCAGGGCCGGGCTGCGGCGGGTGTCTTCGACGTCGCGCTTATAGGCAATGCCCATCAGCAAAATGCGCTGGCCGGTCAGCGGCTGCCCGGTGTCCGCCATGGCCGAGCCGTTGCGCGCGGTCAGTTCCGCCGCCATCCGCGCGGCCAGCATCGACGGCACGGCGTCGTTGCTGGAGCGGGCCAGATTGATGATCGGGGTGTCAGACCCCGCATCCGCGGCGCGCCAGGCCAGATAGGCGGGTGACACCGGGATGCAGGCCCCGCCAATGCCGGGACCGGGATAGAAGGGCATGAAGCCAAAGGGCTTGGTGGCCGCCGCCTCGATCACCTCCCAGACATCGACATCCATCGCCTCAAGCGCGGTTTTCAGTTCGTTGACCAGCGCGATATTGACGGTGCGAAAGCTGTTCTCGACCAGTTTCACCGCCTCGGCCGTGGCCGCCGAGCTGACCGGCACCGCGCGGGTGACGATGGCGCGATAGAAATCCTCGACCAGTTGCCGGGACAGAGCATCGTCGGCACCCACCACCTTGGGGATACTGTGCGTGTCGAACTTATCATTGCCGGGGTCTTCGCGCTCGGGCGAAAAGGCCAGGAAGAAATCAAAGCCGGCGCGCAGGCCTCCCGCTTCGAGGATCGGTTGCACCAGCGTCGTCGTGGCACCGGGCCAGACGCTGCTTTCCAGTACCACCATCTGACCGGGGCGCAGGTGCTGTGCGATGGTTTCGGACGCGGCGGTTACAAAGCGCATGTCCGGATCTTGTGCATCGGTCAGCGGGGTCGGCACGCAGATCAGCACGATATCGGCCTCGGCCAGCGCGGCGGCGTCCTCTGTCGCACGGAATCTGCCGCTGTCCACCGCCTGCGCGATCCGGTCCGGTGCAAGGTAAGAGATGACCTGATCACCCTGATTGATCCGCGCCACCCGGTCGGAGTTGAGGTCAACGCCGATGGTGTCGAAGCCTTCGTCATAGGCGGTCAGCGCCAGTGGCAGACCAACATAACCCAGCCCCACAACAGCGACCCGTGCGTCGCGTTGCGCGATAAGCTGTTTGAGGGTCTGATGGTGTGAAATTTCGTAGTTCATAATCAATCCTGATGGTACAAAGTCACACTGAAAACAACGCGCGGTGCCGCGGCCGGAAAATCCGGCCCTTTCCACGGATAGGGCGGATTGGGTCCGAATCCAACAATTTTGTCAGCACTGTTCGAGGCCGCAGTGCGATGTTTCCCAAATGGGTGCAATTTGCGGATGTCCGCAGAATTGTGGAGAAAATCGCTAAAAAGATGATCGGGCCGAATTTTTGCTAATTTGCGCCCAAAGCCCGCCGAAACGACGTTTCGGCCAGGTCCGCGCCTTTGTCCCAGCTGAATTTCGAAGCCTGCGCCAGCGCCTTTTGCGCCAGCGCCTTTTGCAGACCGGGTTCGGTCAGCAGGCGGATGGTCTGATCCGCCAGCGCCTGGCTGGACAGTGGATCGAAATAAAGCCCTCCATCGCCCACCACCTCAGGCAGGCTGCCGCGATCCGAGGACAGAACGGGCGTGCCGCAGGACATCGCCTCAAGCGCCGGCAGTCCGAACCCTTCCCAGAGCGAGGGAAAGACCAGCGCGTCGGCCGTATTGAGCAGGGCGGCCAGGTCCGGGTCGTCGATTTCGCCGGTGAACAGGATGCTTTCGGACCGGGCTGCGTCAGCGGCGGCGCTGGCCTTGAGGTCTTCGATATTGTCCCAGAACCGCGCGCCTGTCGTACGCCCGACGATGGCCAGACGCGCATCCGGCACTTTTGCCAGAATCTGAGGCATGGCCTCGATCAGGCGCAGCACATTCTTGTGCCGGTTGAACCCGCCCAGATAGACCAGCAGCGGCGCGTCGGCCGGGATGCCATAAGCCTGCCGGGCCTGAATTAGAGCCTGATTTTCGTGAAGGGGCCGAAAGACGCCTTCGGCCCCTTCGGTGATCGTGTCGATCCGGTCGCGGGGGATGCGCAGGATGCGCATCAGGTCGTTTGCCGAGGCATCCGAAATCGTCATCACCCGGGTTGCCTGCATCTTGGCCAGCCAGCATTTCGCCTGCCACAGCCGGAAATTCAGGCGTTTGGGAAAGATCAGATCGGGAAACCGCTCGGGGATCGTGTCGTGATAACACACCACTGTCGGGCGCCGCGCGGGCAGCGGGAAATAAGAGTAGACCGCCGGGTAAAAGAACACGTCGCAGTCGATGCGCCGGGCCGCTTTGGCCATTGTCAGCAGATCCGCCCCGCCGCGCACCTTGGCCCCCGACGAGGCCTCGGACATCGACATTTCAGACCCTGCAACGAGGGTTTCGACACCCTCGGGCACAGGCCGCGTCGGTTCCTGATCGAACAACAGCGTATAGCGGAACCCGGTATCGCGGGCGGCCAGTGCGGCGATCAGATTGCGGGTGAACCGGCCAAAGCCGCGTTCGTTTTCCCAAGGCGTGGCGTCAACGGCGATATGGATCAAATCTCTTTACCCCTGAAATGATGGAGTAACTTTATATACAGCCCCATTATTTTCCATAGCGGGCTTGTAAATAGGCACGGGTGGCGGCCAGTCCGGCCTGCAGGCCGTGGCTGGGGGCATAGCCCGGATGGGCATGTGCATGATCAATCCGGCAGTGCCCCTTGGCCGAGAACAGCTCAGGCATATAGCGGTCGGGATGCATCTCGTGTTGCGCAGGCAGCTGCCGTTTCGGCAAGCGTTGTCTTTCAGAAACCTAGCGTGGCGGCAGAGCCTATGCTACTCCGCTTGCAGGTGAATTGTTGTTAGAGATGCCGGATGTAGCCCTGTTGCGCACCCGCGATTGTTAATGAGGAATTGAATGAAGATCGGCGTGATTGGGGCGGCCGGAAAGATCGGCCAGATGCGGGTTCAGAACATTCACGAGTCTCCTGACGCCGAATTGGCGGCGGCCCTGGATCTGGAGTTTCACCGCGCCGTGGCCGTGGCGGACGGCGCACCGGCCTTTACCGATCTCGACCGGTTCTTTGCAACCCCGATGGATGCGGTGGTGATCTCAACCCCCGCGCATGTGCGCGAACCGCTGTGCCTGCGCGCCTTTGACGAAGGGTTGCATGTGCTGACCGAAAAGCCGCTGGCCCCGACGGTCGAAGGCGCAAGGCGGATCGTCGATGCCGCGAAAAAGGCGGGCAAGGCCCTGGGGGCCGGGTTCAACATGCGCTACTACCCCTCGTTCGCGCATGTGAAAGAGGTGGCGGCATCTGGTGAGATCGGAGAGATCGACCACGTGCGCGTCTATGGTGGCCATGACGGGCTGGGTCATTTCACCCATGACTGGGAATACAGGGCGGAGTTTTCGGGCGGCGGTGCCTTATGGGATGTGGGCATCCACATGACCGACATGACGCGCTTTATTCTGGGCGAGATTACCAGCGTCTACGGCGTGGCCACCAACAAAGTCTGGAACGTGCCGGGGTCCGAGGATAACGCGGTGGCGATCTTCAAGAACCCCGATGGCATTCCGGCGATCTATCAGGCCTGCTGGAATGACTGGAAAGGCTATCAGAGCGTGATCGAGGTCTATGGCTCGCGCGGTATGGTGCGCGGGGCTTATGCGCCGATGCAGAACCTTGTCATCACCATGGACAAGCCGGGTGGGGCGCCCAAGAAGGTGCGCAAGTTTTACCCGGAAATCATGGTGCGCGAGAAGCTGAAATCCTGGAAATCGACGGCCCTTCTGTCCTTTGGCGCGGAGCTGGCCGATTTCATCCGCCTGACCCGGGGTGAAACCGGTCTGAATTGCGCCGATGGCCATGCGGGCCTGCGCGCGGTCGAGATCGCGGCGGCCGTGCCGGAAAGCACGCGCAGCGGCCAGCCGGTCGAACTGGACAATCTTGGGGACATGACAATCTGATGAGCAGCGATCCGACCCTTTCCATCGTTCTGACCATCGTGCAAGGCGGCAGCTATGTGCGGGATTTCCTCGAAGCGGTGCGCAGTTTCGATGATCCGCCGCCGCTGGATGTGATCATTCCTTATGACGCCAGCGTCGCGGATGTGGCGCAATATGCCGAAGATTACCCCGAGGTGCGGTTTCTGGATCTGGGCGTCATCGACCCTATCCGCCCGATCACGTCTGAGGCGGGCAAGCACGAGCTTTATGACCGCCGCCGTTCGGCGGGTCTGGCTGCGGCCACGGGCGACATCATCGGCATTCTCGAAGACCGCGGCCTGCCGCAATCCGACTGGGCGCGCACTATCGTGCGGCTTTATGCGGAGACCGGCAAGAACGTGATTGGCGGCGCGATTGAATGCATGGAGCCGGTCAGCCCGCTGAACTGGGCCTTTTACGTCACCGATTTTGGCCGCTACGGACGACCGTTCGAGACCGGCCCGGCCGACTGGGTTTCAGACGTGAACCTGACCTATAGCCGCAAGGCGCTGGATGAGACGCAGCACTTGTGGAAGGACCGCTATCACGAACCGATCGTCCACTGGCACCTGATCGAACAGGGCGAGGACCTATGGCTGTCGAACGAAGTGGTCGTGCACCACCACCGTCCCAAGGCGACCTTCCGGGAATTGCTGCCCGAACGGTTCGACTGGGGCCGCCTGTTCGGTGAAATCCGGGTGCGCAATCAAAGCAACGCAAAGCGCCTGATGCTGATCCTGGCCGGTCCGCTGATCCCGCCGCTGCTCTGGGTGCGCCACTACAAGCTGCAGGCCAGCAAGGGGCGCGGCATGCGCTATCTCAAGACGTTGCCCTATGTCATGCTGCTGTCGACGGCTTGGACGCTGGGCGAGGTCTGGGGCTATATCACCAAACGCCCCTGACGCAGCGCGTCACCGCTGGCGACCCGCCAGATCGTAATAGGTCTTTTCGAATTGCCGGTGCACCCAATCCGGGTCGAACCGGTCTTCACGGCTGCGTTTCAGGGCGTTTTCCGCCAGTGTTTGACGGCGGTCTTCGTCTGACAGGACATCCGCAACCGCTGCGCAGATCGCATCGATGTCGCCGATGGGGACCACCGCGCCGACACTGTCATCAATCAGTTCGACCACGCCGGAACAGGCGGTGGCAACGGCGGGGGTTCCGGCCTGAAACGCCTCGGCGATGGTGAAGGGCAGGGCCTCCCACCGCGAGGTCAACAGGAACAGGTCCGCCGCCCGCAACAACCGGATCGGCTTGTCGGTGCGGCCCATGAAGTGCAGATGTTCGCCCAGCCCCTTGTCCCGCGCCAGCGCGTGCAATTGGTCTTCGTCCGGGCCGTCGCCCGCAACGACAAAGCGATAGCCGGGATGCGTCTCTTTCATCCGTGCAACGCAGTCGATCAGGATGTCGATCCCCTTCTGCGGCAGCAGGCGGGCCAGCGTGACAATCAGCCGGTCACCGCCCCCAAGCAGTTCGGCCCGCAGTTTGGCAATGTCTTCTGCGCTGTCTTCGGGCGGCGGGGATACACCCAGCCCGATGACCTTCAGCTTGTCCCGCGGCACGTTGCCAATCGTGGCCAGATCCTCGGCCGAGCGATGGCTGGGCGTGATCACCAGATCGCATTTCGCGGCAATCCGGCCAAAGGCGGCAATCCGTTCGGGTTCGGACCCGTGATAGGTGGCAGCGACGGGAATGCGCCGTCCGGTGCGGGCCAGATTGGCGACCAGAGCGGGTGCGGATTCATGGCAATGGATCAGATCGGCGGGATTGGCCGCCATCCAGCGCCGCAACCGCCAGACGGCGCCGGCGGTATGGCGCAAACGATTGGCGATGCTGCCACCGTCACCCGCGACATAGCGGGTGGGCAGATCCAGGAAATCCGGTTGCTGCTCCGGTCCGGCCCAGATATCGGCGGTGCCGGCCAGGGTGACGCGATGATTTCGGGCCTGCAGCCAATCGCTCAGGCCCAGGATGTGCCGGGTGATGCCGCCCATGCCGAACTGGGTGCCCATCTCGACGACATGAAGGGGGTTTGAAGGCGGGGCGTTCTGCATCTTATGTGGGTTTGGGCCAAATTTCTCAACAATCGCGCGATCATAACACGCGGTTGGTATTTGCCCATGTCATGATGACGGGCCACCGCAGCCTGCCGGCATCTGCAGCATGTCCGCAACACCGGGTATGAACCGGGGGGCCGTGTGGCTTCGGTCTTTCGATTGTTGCAGAGATCGTATTTCATGCCGGACAGTCATTAGTAGCCGGTACGATCCGCATGCAGTCTTTGCGCATTTTGATGTTCACCACATTTTATCCACCTTATTCCTTTGGGGGTGACGCCGTGGGCATTCAGCGCATGGCCCGGGCGCTGGTGGCGCGGGGGCATGACGTGACGGTGGTGCATGACGAAGACAGCTATCTGATCCTCGGCGGCAAGCCCCAGCCCGAAGGCGCACCGGACGGGGTGCGGCGGATCGGGCTGCGCAGCCGCAATGGCATGATGTCGAACCTGCTGACCCAACAGCTGGGCCGACCCGTCGTACATGCCGCCCGCATCCGCGAGATTTTGGCCGAGCGGCAACCGGACATCATCTGGCACAACAACACCTCGCTGATCGGCGGGCCCGGCCTGCTGCCGATGGGCGAAGGGCTGAAGGTTTATGAGGCGCATGAGCACTGGCTGGTCTGCCCCACCCATGTTCTGTGGCGGCACGGGCGCGAGCTGTGCGATGACCGCCAATGCCTGCGCTGCGTGCTGAGCTACAGGCGTCCACCGCAGCTCTGGCGTTATACGGGGGCGCTGGACCGGGCGCTGGATCATATGGATCTGATCATCGCCAAAAGTGAATTCAGCCGCGCCAAGCATCGCGAATTCGGCCTGCGTCAGGAGATGCAGGTGCTGCCCTATTTCCTGCCCGATCTCGATCAGACGGCCCTGCCGGAACCGGCCGCGCATGAGCGGCCTTATTTCCTGTTTGTCGGACGGTTGGAAAAGATCAAAGGGTTGCAGGACGTGTTCCCGGCCTTTGACCGTTATCCGGATGCCGATCTGCTGATCCTCGGCGATGGCGATTACGCGGATGAGCTGAAGAATCAGGCCGCAGGCAATGACCGGATCAAATTCCTGGGCCGCAAAACGCTGGAAGAGCTCAACGCCTATTACCGTGGGGCCATCGGGCTGATCGTGCCCTCGGTCTGTTATGAAACCTTCGGCATCATCCTGATCGAAAGCTTCCGGCTGGGCACGCCGGTGATCGCCCGCCGGCTGGGACCCTTCCCCGAGATCGTGGAAAGGGCCGGGGGCGGATCGCTGTTTGAGACCGAAGACGATCTGATTGCGGCGATGCGCGATTTGCAACATCAGCCCGACCGGCGCGCAGGGCAGGGCGCCGCCGCGCGCACGGCGTTTCAGGAGATCTGGCACGAGACCGCGGTGCTGGAGGCATATGGGGCCGCGCTGGCCCGTGCGGCGCATGACAAAGGCGACCGCAAGCTGGCCACGGCGCTGGAGGCGGGGGCGTTTGAAAGCGGCGCGGCGGGGACCTCGTCTGCGTGACGACGTTTCAGGGTCCTGGCTGCGCCGGAAGACAGACGCTCATGCGGAAACCGGGTGCTTCATCTCGGCGACAATGTCGTCGATAATCTGCTGCAACGGGCGCATCGGGCGGAACCCGGTGACACGTTCCAGCTTTGAGACATCGGGCAGGCGGCGCTGCATGTCCTCGAACCCTTCGGGATAGACCGTATCATACGGCACGCATTGGATTTCCGAGGCAGAGCCGGTCGTCCGGATGACCTGCTCGGCCAGTGCGCGGATCGTGACCTCCTGATCGGTGCCGACATTGAAGACGTCGCCACGCGCGTCCGGAAGGGTCATCAGCCGGCACATGGCTTCGACCACATCCGCCACATGGCCGAAACAGCGTGACTGCTCGCCGGTGCCGTGCACCATCAGCGGCGCGCCTTCCAGCGCGGCTTTCACGAAATTCGGCAGCACCATGCCATAGCGCCCGGTTTGCCGCGGGCCGGTGGTGTTGAAGAACCGCAGAACCGTGACCGGCAGACCGGATTCCCGCGCATGGGCCAGCGCCAGAAACTCGTCCAGCGTCTTGGCGCAGGCATAGGACCAACGCAGGTTGCGGGTGGCGCCGATGGTCAGATCGCCCTCTTCCTGAAACGGGAAATTCGTGCTTTTGCCATAGACCTCGGAACTGGAGGCGATGAAGGTGTGCGTCTTGTCCACCAGCGCGGCATCCAGCACATTCTCGGTCCCTGCCACATTGGTCAGGATCGATCGGCTGGGCTCGTCCATGATCAGTTTGACGCCCACGGCGGCGGCCAGATGAAACACCACATCCGCCGGGCCGACCAGTTCGGCGACCAGCTGACGGTCAAGGATGCTGCCTTCGGCAAAGGTGAAATCCGGGTGATCCGCGACAGCGCCAAGGTTGGATATCAACCCGGTCGACAGATCATCAAGAACAGTGACGATATGGCCATCCCCGATCAGCCGTTCCGTTAAATGGGAGCCTATGAACCCGGCGCCGCCGGTAATCAGAATATGCATTTGTTTGTACCAGTCACTGTGTAAGAATCAATTTTACCACGATTTTCCCCGCATCATCGCACGGGCGCCGCGCATTGCCTTGCGCGCCGCCAGATAGGTTTTGCCCCGCCCGGCAAGATGCGCCTGCCAGCGGGCGATATCGGTGAAATAGAACATTTCAAGCCGCGGCAGGTCGTGGGTGTCGTCTCCCGGCCCGGCCACGCCCAGCCGGGTACCGACCGCAGTGTCGTAATGCTGCGCGATACGCGCCCGCACGCCCGGGTTCGACGCACCGTAAGGCGGTGCGAAATGCCGGATGGGCTGGCCGAGCCGGGCGGCAATGTCCTGACCGGACCCGGTTACTTCCTCTTCCAGCGATTCCGGGTTCAGTGTGGTGAGGTCGGGATGGGTGATACTGTGCGCGCCAAAGCGGACGCCTTCACCCGCCAGAGAGACGATCCTGTCCCAATCCATCAGAGGGCGGGCCGGGATGTTGCCCCCGGCCCAGCTGTCGCTGCCGCCTATCTGGCCCGAGGGCAGATAGACGATCGGGCAGAACCCGTGATCGCGCAGGATGGGCCAGGCGGTATCGGCAAAATCGGCAAACCCGTCGTCGAAACTGATGATGACCACGCGGGGGGCGGGCGGGTTGGCCAGGGCATCCGGGGTCACCACCGGCAGGTTTGAGGCGGCCAGCGCCTGCATCTGAGCGGCAAAGATGTCGGGCGCAATCGAGGTCGGCCCCGGCGCATCCGAGATCGAGTGATACATCAGGATATCGGCCTGCCAGGCGGGCATGGTCAGTCTTCCACCACATGCGTGGCAAAGACCTCGCGATACTTGTTCCATTTCGCGCGGTCGACCTGCCCCTTGCTGTCGATGCAATCCGCGGCGCCATAGGCCATGGCAAAGGCGTGGTGCGTATTGTCATGGGCGAACAGGCCCTGCCGTCCGAAGACCAGCAACCCGTCCAGACCCGAGAGCCAGTTGTCGACGGAATCGAACCGCGCCTCGTAGCCCACATCGTAAACCGGATAGGCATGGCTCAGCCGCCGGGTTTCGCAGCGGCGCACCGGAACATTGACCGGCAGCCCCAGCTGGCCCAGCCATTTGGTGAATTCCTGCCCCAGTTCTTCGTCGGACATCGACCACCATGTCTCGTCCGGATCACAGGGCAGTTCGGCACACAGCACGGTGACGCCCTTTGGCGCGCCGCTGGCGTTATAGTTCTTGGGTTCCGACATGCGGCTGATCGGGATCGACAATTCGGGGAAATAATGCGCGTCGAACTCGGTAAACTGGTCGGTCTCGAGCACCAGGTAGAGCAGGATCATGCCCCGGAACCGGATGGCGCGGGCGGCCTCGACCACCTCGGGCGGCGGGGCGTCGATCAGGCGCGTCAGCCCGGTCAGCGGAATGGTCGACAGGATCAGATCGCCGGTCATGTGCCGTTCGTCTTCGCCGTCGCGGATCGTCAACCCCGTGATGCGGTCGCCCTGCCGGTCGATCCCGGTGATTTCGGTGTCGAACAGGAACGTGACACCATTGGCGCGGGCGCTGTCCAGCATCGCATCGGAAATCTGCCCAAAGCCCCTTCGGGGATAAAAGAACCGCCCGGCGGTTTCACTGCGCAGCCCCGGCAGCAGGCGCAGCATCTTCATCAGGATCTTGCCGACCGAGCCGCTGCCGACCCGCCGTTCGGCCAGTTTGACGGCCAGCTTGTCGGGATCCAGACCCCAGAGCTTGCGCACATAGGGGAAATAGAAATTGTCCGAAATCGTCGGCCCCAGCCCGTCATACAGCACAGTCGAGAATGTCTCGGGCCCTGCGCTTTTCTTACGGAAGGGTTTCAGTGCCATGTCCCCGATCAGCGACGCGGCAAAAGGTTTGGGCAGGCGCATCAGCGCATCGGTCAGTTTCAGCGGGAAGTGAATCCATTTACCGCCCAGCCGGATGCGCCCATGGCGCGGGCGCAGTAGCAGATCGTCGCCCAGCAGGGTTTTCACATCCTGCAGAACCTCGGGTTCGGCCGCCGGGTGAAACCGGTGCGAGCCATAGTCGCAGATCACGCCTTCCACCGGGAACGAGGCCGAGTTGCCGCCTGCCACCGGGGCCCTCTCAATCACGGTTACCCTGGCCTGTCCGGCCAGAGCATGGGCCGCTGCCAGACCGGCGGGGCCGGCACCGAGTATGATGATTTCAGGCTTTTCGTCGCCTGTTGGTCGGGAAACATCCGTCACTTGCACTCTTCCTTTTGGGAACTTGCCGGGGCGCTGAACCGCATCCCGGACATTGTCAGCACCAGCGCGCCAAACCCGCCCGCTGTAAACAACACAACCTGCCAGACCAGCCCGGCGGCCACGACCGCAGGCGCGCTGGCGCCAAAGGGGGCCAGAAATCCGGCCAGCGTCGCCTCGCGCAGGCCCAGCCCGTTCAGCGATACCGGCAGAACCGCGATGATCTTGGCCAGCGGCCAGGCGAATATCCACGGCCCGGCCGCCACATCGACGCCTGCCGCGATGGCCAGCCACCAGGCCAGCAGGACCAGCAAAAGCTGGATCAGCACCGAGGCGATGAATGCCACCGCCAGCGTGCCGGGCCTGCGGCCCAGCCCGGCCAGCGCATCGGCCAGACGATGGGCAAAGCCCTTGCCGGGCAGGGACGGGACATAGCGCCAGGGCAGGGGCAGCAGGCGCGGCAGCGCCACCATCCCCGCCAGTGCCCCCAGCAGGATCAGCGCGACAGGCCAGATCATATGCCCGCCCTCGGCACTTTCCCATGTCAGGACCAGCCCCAGACAGGACAGGGTCAGCAGGGCCACCATGTCGATCAGCCGGTCAACGGTCGCGCCGGCGACAACCCGCGCCCCGTCCTTCATGGCCGCCTGCGCCAGACCGGCGCGCACGGTGTCACCACCAATCGCTCCGGGCAGGCACAGATTGGCGGCCAGACCGGCATAATGCGCCCGGATCGCCAGCAGGGCCGGAAACCCGCGCCCCAGCAGCAGCCACCATTTCAGCGCCGCCACCACATGGGCCAGCAGGAACAGGATCAGCACGCACAGGAAAACCCAGATCGGGATCGCCTTCAGCGCCGCCACGATCGCATCTGCAGGCAGCAGCCAGAACAGGATCGCCAGAACCACAACAGACCCGGCAACCCGGATCAGCCAGCGCCTTTGACTTGGATCGGAAAGCATGCTGCCGCTCCTGTCAGGGTCTGAGGTGCAGCCGCGAGATCATGTCGGCAATCAGCCCCAGCGACCAGATCATGATCGCCGCCAGGAACGAGAACACTGCCGTTTCGCTGAGGTTCCAGTAGAACATGTCCACAATGAACTTCACCGTTCCCAGCGTGAAAAACGCCAGCCCCAACGGGATAAACACCCGCAGCGGATTGAACAGCGTGCTGATGCGCAGGATCAGAATGATGAAGTTCAGAAAGTCGATCGGCCGGATTTTCGATTTGCCCACCCGCTTGCCGTATTCGATCGGCGTATAGATCATCCGCTTGCCATTCGACGTCATGCACAGCGTGATCGTGGTGGTGAACGAGAAATTCTGCGGCAAGAGCGGCAGGAACGGGATCAGCTCGGATTTGCGGAACACCCGCAGGCCGGAGTTGAGGTCGTTGATCTTGCGCTCGGCCAGAAACGAGGCGAAGGCGAACAGGAATTTCTTGGCCGGTTTCCGCAGCAGCGGCACGTTTTTCATCGCCGCGCCCCGGTCGCCCACCACCATGTCCTGATCGCGGCACATCGCCAGCATGCCCGGCAGATAGCGCGCGGGATAGGTGCTGTCGGCGTCCAGAATGGCCACATATTCATACTGCGCCATCCGCACCCCGCGCTTGAGGCTGGCGCCATAGCCGGAGTTGACGTCGTTGAAGGTGACGGTGGCGCCGCTGGCCTCGGCCTCGGCGCGCGTGTTGTCCTGGCTGGCGTCGTCCACCACGATGATCTCGTAGGGAATGTTCAGCGGTTCGAGATGGGTCCGCACATCCTCGACGGTGTGGCGGACGGCGTTTTCTTCGTTATAGGCAGGGATGACCACGCTCAGGCTCATGCCCGATGTGTCCGGCGCACCGGTTGTGGTGTTGTCCGGGGTGATCTGCTCGGCAACCTTGTTCATGAAAATGGAAACCCTTTACGTACTTAATATGTATTCTGCCCGCCTCGTCCGCATGGCATGCGCGATATTCAAAGCGCGACAGGCTCAATTCACTCTGCCGCTTATAGTATTCAAACACAGACTGGCTGAATATAGACAATAATTTTGACCAAATTCGATCTTTCTGGCGTCAGGTTTTACACCTCGCCGAGGGTCCGTAATCTCACCTTGTATTTCAATGCTTTCAACGGTCTTTGCAAACGGGTGCCGGTGTAACGGCAGGTTTTTCAGGAAGTTCGGGCGTTTTGGCCCCTGCGCGCCACCGTGCGAATGTTTCCGGATTCGCACTTATCGGGGCCAAAGCGCCGGTTTGATCCCGATGCCGTTGCAAAGCCCGGATCTGCAGCGCGGGCGAATGCCGGGCTCTCCTACCAGATGAGGCGCCCCAGACGGAACGTGTAGGTCTTTTCACTTCCGTCCGTTTTCTCCAGCCGGGCCGTGAGGTCGTTGGCCGTGCTTGCCGGATCGAACGCCACCTGTATCGGGGTGTTTCCACCATCCTGCTGCAAATTGGCTGTCAGGATTACGTCACCATTGAACTCAACCCTTGCGGCACGCAGTTCCGGCTCATCAATGCGCAGTTCGATTTCGATCGGCGTGTCCCGCCTGAGAGGGTCACGCAGCAGCAGGTGGGCCCCCGCTTCAACGATGTCGGTCGTGTAAACCCGGGTTGCGCGATAGGAGTCGGGGCCAAAGCGCACATAGCTGGCCGCAAGAATACCCAGAAGCACCAGGAAGTAGGCCCATCGAAACAGCCCCAGCCCACGCCAGATGCGTTTCAGGGGACCAGAACGCGGCGCATCCGGAGTCAGGCGGGCGGCAAAGATCATCGCTCCTGTAAGGGCGACGCCCGTTGCTGCCAAACCCAGAAGGAACCATATCGCTCTTGAGAACGCACCGCCCCAAAACCCGTAATGCAGCATTTCGGCGACATGGATCCAGCGCGCCATGCCGGTGTTGTCGTCAGGGGTGAAAGCCCCCAGGACCTCAAGCGTTTCGGGGTCAACGACCACTGTACTCATGCCCCGAATATCCGCGACGCCCGGAACGTGTCCGAAGAATTTGAAGCCTTCGGATTTGCGTACCGGAACCCTCAGGACGGTCGGCTGGAAACCCGGCAGAGCGGCACGGGCGCGTTCCTCGGCCAGGTCCAGTGTGGCCATGGAAAAATCATTGGGCAGTATGGTGTCACGCTCAACAGGTGGTTGGGGGGTCGGTCTGCTGCCCTCAACCCCCAGTGCAATCAGAAAGAAGATGAACCCGGTCACGGCGGTGATCAGAAGCAGGGGCGTGGCCCAGACAGCGACCAGCCGATGGGCCGCGCCGGACCAGGATCTGGAACCGATCGACCCTTTTGGCCCTCGAAAAAACCCTTTCCAGAACCGCCGGTAGGTAATGAGACCGCTGACAACCTGATACATAAGCACGACAGATGTCGCGCATATCGCGAGATATATTATGAGTTGGCCGCTCAGAAAATTGTCGTGCAACTCGCGCACGATTTTCTTGAAGCCCATATCGGCGGTCACTTCAACAACCGCGCCGCTGTTCGGGTCTGTCCAGAAATTCACCCGCTCACCCCAGCCTGTACGGCCAAGGGTCTGATCGACAAACCACGGAGCGGGGCGTTTTTCCATCACGACGATCTTGCTGTCGGGGAAAGTGTTCTTGATGCCGTCGTAAATCATGCCGAAGCTGGCGGTCCGGTCTTTCTGGGCCGCCGTGGTCCAGATTTCAGGGCGCCCGATGGATTCAAGCTCATTGCCCACGACAAGCAGAGAACCCGTCAAAAACATGAACGTAAAAAAGATCGACAGGTGCAGACCCAGCCAATTGTGGAGAACGAATATACGTCTGCGAAGTTCACGGTTCATTTGAAATGGATACTAGCTAAGGGACGCCCCGCATTTAAAGGCGACTTGGACGTAAAACGCAAGAACACCGCATATATCGGGCCAATGAAACAAGAGCCGGATTTCTGCCGGAAATCCGGTGCATATCTGCGGATTTCCGGTCGGCGACAATCCATCGCTTTACGGGCGATTGTCGAGCGATTGAGAGGCGGTTCAGGGCGGCGGACTAAAAAAATAGATTTTTTCTGGTGAGAAGTGCAAGGTAACGTAACAGTTCTTAGAGTTCCCTGGACGAGATTACCCTATCATGATCGATATTGAGGCTCGCCACAAAGTTAAGGGCGGTAGCGACCGCAATTTCGGATTTGTCTTTGCCTTCGTCTTCGCAATCGTCGGGCTATGGCCGCTGATCCATGGCGGGGGTCTGCGGTATTGGTCGCTGGCCATCGCGGCCGCATTTCTGCTGTTCGCCCTGCTGCGCCCGTCGCTGCTGTCCGGCGCAAACCGGTTGTGGACAAGGTTCGGCCTGCTTCTGGGTGCGATTGTCGCCCCCATCGTCATGGCGCTGGTCTACTTTCTGACCGTGACGCCAACCGGGCTGATCATGAGAGCTTTGGGGAAAGACCTATTAAGGCAAAAGCTAAACAAAGATACCAATACATATTGGATTGAGCGCACGGAAAACGTGGGCTCGATGAAAAATCAATTCTAGGAGTATCGGATGTCGTTTCTGGTAGAGATGTGGCAATTTCTCAAATTTCGAAAGAAATTCTGGCTGCTTCCGATCCTCATCATGATGGTGATTTTCGGCGGGCTGATTGTGCTCAGCCAGGGTTCGGCCATCGCCCCGTTCATCTATACACTGTTCTAGGTTCGGCCCGTGACTGCAATTCTCGGACTTTCCGCGTTCTATCACGACAGCGCCGCGGCCATTGTCGTCGACGGCTCTCTGGTTGCCGCAGCACAGGAAGAACGCTTTACGCGCAAGAAGCACGACGCGGGGTATCCGTTTCACGCCATCGAATATGTTCTGGGCGAGGCCGGCCTTAAAATTGGCGATGTCGATCACATCGCCTTTTACGACAAGCCCTTTCTCAAGTTCGAGCGCCTGCTGGAAACATATGTCTCTTACGCGCCGCGCGGGCTGAAATCCTTTCGGATGGCCATGCCGGTCTGGCTGCGTGAGAAGCTGTTTCAGAAGGACTTGCTTGGCCGGGAACTGCGGCGGCACGATCCCGGGTATCGTCCCGGCGACCGGTTGATGTTCAGCGAGCACCATTTTAGCCACGCCGCCAGCGCGTTCTTTCCGTCTCCTTTCGAAGAAGCGGTGGTTCTGACACTGGACGGGGTCGGCGAATGGGCGACAACAACACTGGCGATCGGGCGCGGCAGGGAACTGAAGATCGAAAAGGAAATCCATTTTCCCCATTCGATCGGCCTGCTTTATTCCGCGTTCACGTATTACACGGGCTTCAGGGTCAATAGCGGTGAATACAAGGTCATGGGGCTGGCCCCCTATGGCACGCCCCGTTTCAAGGATGTCATTCTGGAGAATCTGATCGACCTGAAGGAGGACGGGTCGTTCAGGCTGGATATGCAGTATTTCAACTACGCCGTTGGTCTGACGATGACCAACCAGCGTTTCGCGGACCTGTTTGGCGAGCCCGTGCGCCAACCGGACAAAGACCCGCTGACCCAGTTCCACATGGACATCGCGGCCTCGGTTCAGGCCGTCACCGAAGAGATCGTTCTGCGGCTGACCCGCTCGGCCGCGCAGGAATACGGCATCGACAATCTGTGTATGGCCGGGGGGGTGGCGCTCAATTGCGTGGCCAACGGTCATATCCTGCGCGACGGCGCGTTCAGGAATATCTGGGTGCAGCCTGCCGCCGGGGATGCCGGCGGCGCGGTTGGGGCCGCCCTGGCGGCCTGGCACACGGAACTGCAAAACGAGCGTCAAAGCGACAGCGCGTCCGACAAGATGCAAGGGTCCTATCTGGGCCCGGAATTTGCGCAGGATGATATTGAACAGCGCCTGACCGCCATCGGGGCAAAATACCAGACATTCGAGACCGAGGCCGTGATCGCCGAGGCGGCGGCGGCCCTGGTCGATGGAAAGGCGCTTGGCTGGTTTCAGGGCCGGATGGAGTTTGGTCCCCGCGCCCTTGGGGGGCGGTCCATTATCGGCGATCCGCGGTCCCCGTCGATGCAAAAGACGCTGAACCTCAAGGTGAAATACCGCGAAAGCTTTCGCCCGTTCGCCCCGTCAGTCCTGCGCGAAGATGTAAGCGACTGGTTCGAACTGGACTATGACAGCCCCTATATGCTGCTGGTGGCGGACGTTCAGGAAAAACTGCGCCGTGCGATGACCGCAGAGGAAAAGCAGCTTTTCGGCATCGAGAAACTCAACGTCGTCCGCTCGGAGATTCCGGCGGTGACCCATGTCGATTATTCCGCCCGTGTGCAGACCGTTCATGCCGAAACCAACCCCCTGTATCATGCGCTGATCACTGAATTCAAACAGCGCACCGGTTGTCCGGTTCTGGTCAACACATCCTTCAACGTCCGGGGGGAGCCGATCGTCTGCACGCCGGAGGACGCGTTCCGCTGTTTCATGGGCACGGATCTGGATATGCTGGTGATCGGCCGGTGCGTTCTGCGAAAACCCGATCAGGATCAGGCGCTGAAACAGGATTACAAAGAAGCGTTTGAGCTTGACTAGCGCAGGCATTTCTCATCGCGTTGTTGCTGACGCCTTTAATATGTTGCCTGCCTGATTGCGGGGTTTTACCAGTTGCATGAGACAAAAATGACGTTCACACGACCCAAATCCGGCTATGGGAAACTGCTTGGGGTTTTCCTGCTGGTCGTCAGCCTGGCCTTCAACAAATGGTCGGTGCAGGCGCTGGTTGCGTCGGACGGAAAGATTGAATCAGAGCTGTTCACCTACACGATCATCGGGATTCAGATCCTGCTTGGATCTGTGGGGCTGTTCGTCCTGAAGCTTGGGCAGAGGCGTTTGTGGTTTGGTCTGATCCTGCTCGGGTTTGGTCTTTATGTCTGGGTCGCAACACGCCAGCCTGCCGAAAGTTTTGACAATTTCTTTCTGGTGTACCCGGCACAGAGCTTTTACCTCAATGTCCTGCTCAGCATTGCAGCGCTGCTGGCATATGTTTTCACAACCCGGAATGACCGACGCCGGGACATAGCTCAGAACGTTGCGTTGTGTGTGGGGACATTTGGGTTTGTTGCCCTGTTGATCGAACTGCCCGCCCTGATCGGCGTCATCGACTACCGGCAGGTTTTCATACCCAAAGGGGTTGGCCTTTTAGGGCCTCACAATCGGGTCCACGAACCCAGCGGCTTTTTTCACCGCCCCGAAAACGACCAGTACAGCGAGGTGCGGCCGGGGGATTCCGTTCTGACGCTGGGCGCGCGCACGGACCGCCTGTACGAGGCAGACTACACCTATGATCAGAACGGTTTTCGCAACAGCGCACCGATCGCAAACCCCGATCTGCTGCTGGTCGGCGACAGCTTTATCGAAGGATACAAAGTCGGCCAGGATGCGACCGTCACCGAACAGGTCATGCAGGGCTCCGGATATACGGCGATAAGCCTCGCCCAAAGCGACTACTCGCTTTATCACGGGCTGAGCGCGATGCTTCGCTATCTGGATGACTACAGGCCAAAGGTTGTGGTCTGGTTCCTTTTCGAAGGCAACGATCTGCCGTTCTTTCCAATCAGCCATGACGAGTTTGTTTCACGGAGCGCGTCTCTTGCCGGTCCGGCCCGGTTCAGCCAAAGGTCGTTCTTTGGCAATTTGTCCGTCAGTCTGGCCTCGTGGAGTTCGCTGGCGATACGCACCTTGCAGCAGGAAAACTATGCGCGCACCCGCTCGGGCAATTTCCCTGACGCGGCGTGGTCGTCGGAAACGGCGATGTATTTTGACTTTTCCCCCCCGGAAAGAGCCGAGGCGCGACTGCCTTATCTGAAGGAGCTTTTGTTGCAGGGGGATGCCCTTGTCCGGGAAAATGGCGGGCGGCTTCTGGTTGCGCATGTCCCGATGAAAATCGACGTCTATCGGGATCTGCTGACATTCCCGGATGACAGCGTTGTTCCGGATTGGGAGCCGTTGGAACTGGCCGCCACGCTTGAGGTCTGGGCAGGTGCGAACGGCATGGAATACCTGGATTTGACGCCCGCATTGCAGCAGGCTGCCGCCGAAGGAACCCTGGTCTACTTTCTGGACGATGCACATTGGACCCCGGAAGGGCACCAGATCGTCGCGCGCACGGTTGTCGATCACCTGACGACAGAAGGCTGGTTGGATTAGAGTGTTGGTATGAAAATTCTTTCCTTCAAATCGGGGCATGACGGATCAGTTGCCGGAATCGACGCGGCAAATCAGCAACTGATGTTTTCCTATGAAGCAGAGAAGGACAGCTTGCCCCGAAATTCGCCGATCGATCCGAATACGCTGATCGACGCCGGGCTTTGGTTCAATGAACTCCCTGACGTTCTGGCGCTTAGCGGCTGGTCAACACGGGGCGAAAACCACACTGCCATCTCCGGCGCCGGAACTATCGGCATCGACGAAAGCTCTGAAATTGTCGGGACGAAGAATTTCTTCGGGAAGAGGCTGGACTACTATTCCTCCTCGCATGAACGGTCGCTCATCTGGGCGGCCTATGCGATGTCGCCATTCGAACAGGGGGAACCCTGCTATGTGCTGGTCTGGGAAGATGAACTGGGCGATTTCTATGAAATCGACCGTGATCTTAAGATACATCACAGGGGGCGGGTTCTAACCGCGCCCGGACGCCGGTTTTCGTTTCTTTACGCGCTTGCGGATTCCAGTTTTTCGGGCACGGCCGGCAATCTCAGAAAGGACTACCCCGGCAAGCTGCAATCGGCGAGCGCCTACGGGGACGCAAGCGCGGTGGATGACGCGGCGCAGGATCTCATCGAGACGCTGTTAGACGCGGACGTCAGACACAGCGACCTGAAAAAGAGCGCCTTCAAAACCTCACCTTTTTACAATATTGGCGTTGAATCCCAAAGGTTTCAGAACCTTGCGGCAAGATATTCCAACGCAATCTTTTCCCGCTTTCATGACTTTGCAAAAAGAAACCTGCCCAAACGCTACCCGTTGCTGATTGCCGGGGAATGCGGGCTGAATTATCGCTGGAACACGCTTTGGCGGGACTGCGGCTTATTTCGCGATGTGTTTATCCCGCCATGCACCAATGATTCAGGTTGCGCGATCGGCACCGCTGTCGATGCCATGCGCCACTTTACGGGGCGGGCCAAGCTGGACTGGTCCGTGTATGCCGGCCAGCCTTTCAACGACAATTGGATCGACATGCAGGATGTCAGGAGATCCGAGTTGAACCTGGACCAGGTTGCAACGGCCCTGCGTGACGGAATGGTTATCGGCTGGGTCATGGGAAATTGTGAAATTGGCCCGCGAGCGCTTGGGAACCGCTCGATCCTGGCGGCGCCGTTCCACACCGAAACACGTGACCGGCTGAACAATATCAAAGGTCGCGCGTGCCTTGCGCCGGTATCGCCGGTTTGCATGGAAGAAGATGTTTCGATGCATTTCGATTGGAGCGGCCCTTCCCCGCACATGCTTCACTTTCAGCAGGTAACAGACCCCAGGCTGAAAGCCGTAAGCTATATCGACGGGTCGGCCCGCGTACAGACGGTGACCAGAACCCAGAACGCCATGCTTTATGAACTGCTCGCGGCGTTTAAGGCGGTGTCCGGGGTCGGTGTATTGTGCAACACGTCCCTGAACTTCAAACGCTCTGGTTTCATTAACAAAACCAGCGATTTATACAATTTCGCGCGGTCTGTCGGGCTGGATGGTTTTGTCGCCGGAATCTCGTTTTATCGTTTCTGAGCTTTCCCTGGTTGCACGAGGGCGGAATGCGTCCGACCCGCATCCTTGAATTGTGGCCTGGTTGGTATCGGGCGCAACGGGTCGGTGGGGCCGCTTTTCTGGCCCGAGATTCTGCCCGATAGAGTCACCGCGCGCTTACAATGCTGGAAGTTTGCCCACATTGTTGATGAATACGGCGGAATGGGTGGCAGGCCTGTGATTGCATCCGGCTGAAATGAACCCGGAGGTATTCATGGGATCAAAAGAGGGCAGAGCGCGGGGCGGAACGGAAATCCGTCAAAGCCATCAGTTGCTGGCCGCCTTGCCCGGGTGGCTGTAAGCCTGGGCTTCCTGCGGGAATACGGATTTAATTCAAACAGATATGCGATGTCGGCCTCACCTGCGCGCGTGGAATTTGGGTGCCGTCGCGCGCCGCGCCGGTCCGGGTTTGCGTGAAGCAGGGCGCCGTTTCCGGCATTGGCACCTTTTCCCCCGTTGCTTCGCCGGCGCCATATTCATCTTTCGGACACAGCGGCAGGTCATTTACAGGATTTGAGCTTCATGCTGAATGATTGTTGGGAATTTGTTGTGAATCTCGGGTAATTTCTTGTAGCCTGACCTGAGAGATTTTGTGTGAAATTTAGTGTGGGTGTGAGTGATTTGACCAAAGATACTGTTCCAGTCGTCGTCATTGGTGGTGGACCGGCTGGTTTGACCGCCGCTTATGAACTTCAGAAATTGAGTGATACACACGTTCCGCAGGTCTATGAGGCCTCGGACATGGTTGGAGGCATCTCTCGCACCGAGACCCACAAGGGGTACCGCTTCGATATCGGCGGGCACCGGTTCTTTACCAAAGTGGGCGAAGTCGAAGACATGTGGCATGAGGTGATGGGCGATGATTTCATCACCGTGCAACGCCTGAGCCGCATCTTCTACCGCAACAAGTTCTACGACTACCCGCTGCGCATCTTCAACGCGCTCGGTAACATCGGGCCGTACGAGACCTACAAGATCGTCGGCAGCTTCATCAAATGGAAGATCCGGCCCAAGCCGCAGGAAGACACATTTGAAGAGTGGGTGATCAACCGCTTTGGCGGGCGGCTTTATATGCACTTCTTCCGCAGCTACACCCAAAAGGTCTGGGGCATTCCGCCTTCGGAAATTCAGGCCGACTGGGCCGCGCAGCGGATCAAGAACCTGTCCTTGCCCAAAGCGGTCTGGAATGCGATTTCCGGCGCCAATGATACGGCCAGCCTGATCGAAGAGTTTCAGTATCCCCGCCTGGGGCCCGGCATGATGTGGGAAAAGACCCGCGACCTGATCGAGGAAAAGGGCGGCACGGTCGAAACCCGTTCCGAGGTTGTGCGGGTGAACCGGGAGGGCAACCGGGTCACCTCGATCGATGTGCGTCATTGGAATGAGGACGGCGAAAAGCGCATCGAACGGGTCGAGGGCGAAGAGTTCGTCAACTCGATGGCGGTGCGCGATCTGATCCACGCTTTCGATCCGCCGCCGCCGCCCGAGGTCGTCGAGGCCGCAGACCGTCTGAAGTATCGCGACTTCCTGATCGTGACCCTGATCCTCGACCATGCCGACCCGTTCCCGGACAACTGGATTTACATCCACAGCCCGAAGGTAAAGGTCGGCCGCATTCAGAACTTCCGCGCCTGGTCCGCAGAGATGTTGCCCGACCAGAATACCGCGTCGATCGGGATGGAGTATTTCTGCCAGAAGGGCGACGGGCTGTGGTCTTCCTCAGACGAAGAGCTCAGGAAACTTGCCGGCGAAGAACTGGAGCAGCTTGGATTGGCCAAGGCCAGCGACGTCGTCGATTTCGCCGTAATCCGGCAGCCCAAGGCCTATCCGGTCTATGATACGGAATACAAGGACGCGCTTGACACGGTCAGCGCGTGGCTGAAGACGCTTGAAAATTTCCAGACTGTGGGCCGCAACGGCCTGCATCGTTACAACAATCAGGACCATTCGATGCTGTCGGCGATGTATGCGGCGCGCAACATCATGGGTGAGAAAAACGACGTCTGGGACGTGAATGTCGAACGCTCCTATCACGAAGAGTTCGAGACCAAGCCAAAGAAAAAGAGCGCGTCAAACAAGCGGATCAAAAGGGGAGCTGTGGTCGAGTGAGATGCAAGCGTGCCCTGTCACGCTTGGCTTCCGGTGTCAGAGTCGCAAGCGAAACAGGGCCTTTTCGTCCGCATGGAAGCCGCACATCTTTTGGGCGAGGTTCGCTTTTCCAAAACTCCCGACTGTCAAATCGCGGGTATGTGCCCTGTCAGCTGGTTTCACCCAGGTCACATGATGCGCGATTTGACCTCTGCCGGGTATTTTGCGGAGAGTAGGAAGTGATGAGTTCGATAGCACAAAAAGGCACTTTGCGTGACTATGTTTCAATTGCCCGGCCGGATCACTGGGGCAAGAACATGTTCATGCTGCCCGGCGCGGCGCTGGCCTTTGCTATCGACAAGGATGCCAATGTTTCCGATCTGACAAACCTGCTGATCGGGTTGATTGCCACATGCCTGATCGCTTCGGCCAATTACACGATCAATGAATACCTTGACGGGCGATTTGACCGGTTTCATCCAACCAAATCTGCCCGGCCATCCGCCCAGGGGCGGCTGCGCCCTCAATTTGTGATCGTGCAATATGTATTGCTGGCCGCCGCTGGCCTGGGGCTGGCGACGCTGCTCAACTCGGTCTTCTTTTACGCCGCGCTTCTGCTTTTGGTGATGGGGCTGATTTACAATGTCGAGCCGATAAGATCGAAAGACAGGGCTTATGTGGATGTCCTGACCGAGTCCTTCAACAACCCAATTCGGCTGGTTCTTGGGTGGGCTGCGATAACCACAATCATCCTGCCGCCCTCAAGCATGCTGATCGCCTACTGGATGGGCGGCGCCTATCTGATGGCGATTAAGCGGTATGCGGAATACCGGATGATTGACGATCCCGAACGCGCGGGTCTCTATCGCCGTTCTTTCATACATTATACTGAGGAAAGCCTGTTTCTGTCGGCGTTCTTCTATGCGCTGACTTCAAGCTTTTTCCTTGGCATATTCCTGATCAAGTACAAGATCGAATTCCTTGTCACCTTCCCGTTCTTTGCGCTGCTTTTTGTCTGGTATCAGCGCATCGCCAATGCGCTGGACAGTACCGCCGTGAGCCCCGAGAAGCTCTATCAGGAACCGCGGTTCATGGCCTATGTCATCTTCCTTTGCCTGCTCGTCGGTGTGTTGTTTTTCATCGAGCTGCCACCCCTTCAGTATCTGATGGATCACAGTGTCATTCGCGATGTTCGTATCAAATAGCGTATTTCTGAGGTCGGAGATCAGATCATGTCCAAGTTTTTCATCTTCATCATTGTTACGGTGTGCCTGAACGCGGCATCGCAGATTCTGATGAAGGCCGGGATGAACAGGGTTGGGCAGGCCGAGTTCTCTGTATCGCGGATCACGGCGATGGCAGCGGACGCAATCACCAATCCGCTGATCATCTTCGGGCTGATCACGATGACGATTTCGATGGGCACCCACCTTCTGTCCCTGTCACGCTTTGATGCCAGCTTTGCCTTTCCGTTCATCAGCCTCGCTTATGTGATCGTCGCGGGCTGGGGCTATTTCTTTCTGGGCGAGGACGTGAACGCCGTGCGGCTGGTGGGTATCGGAACCATCATTCTGGGCACGATTATCATGGCCTATAGCTGATGCTGCAAAATTTGGAATTGCGCGCATGAGACATGTTGTTATCGGCGGGAACGGCTTTGTCGGACGCGAAACCGTCGCCCGGATAATAGAAGAGGGGACGGATGAGGTTGTGGTGGTGGATCTGCCCGGCTCTCTTGCCGCAAATCCTCCAACTGATCACCCGCGCGTGGACGTGCATCCGGCAGATGTGTCCGAACCCGGATCGCTGGATCCGATCACCCTCGGCGCCGATGACGTCGTTCATCATATGGCGACGCAGTTGATCACGCCCAACAAACCGCGCTTTGGGCGGGACGCGTTCTTTCGCAAATGCGCGGTGGACGGGACCGCCGAAATTCTGGCCTGGATGAAGCGCAACGCCAATCGAAACCTGGTCTTCTGGAGCACCGACATGGTTTATGGGCCGGTGCTGGAACAGCCCAGAACCGAGGACCATCCGAAGCTTCCGTTCGGACCTTATGGCCGTTCGAAGGTGGCGGCCGAAGACATCATCGCCAATGCGGTAGCCGCCGGAGACGTTTCGGCCACGGTTTTTCGCCCGCGGCTGATCCTGGGATCCGGAAGGCTAGGCATTTTCGAACTGCTTTTCAGAGCCGTGGATTCAGGCCGGCCGATCCCGCTGATCGGATCGGGGCGCAATTGCTTTCAGTTCGTCGCCGTGCACGATTGCGCGGCGGCGTCACTGCTGGCGGCCCGGCGCGGTTGTCCGAACGGGGTGTATAATCTGGGCTCTGACGATTCACCCAGTTCCTATGACCTGCTGGATCGGTTTCTGAAAGAAGCCGGGTCGTCTTCACGGCTCATCCGTACGCCGGGGTGGCTTGTCAAAGGTGTCCTGCGGTTGCTCAACGTGATCAAGATTGCTCCGATGGACCCGGAACAATACGAGATCGCCGATCTGGAAGTTGCCCTGGATACCACAGCCGTCAAACGCGATTTGCACTGGCATCCGACCAGTTCCGACAACGAATTGCTGCTGGCAGCTTACCGGGCATATTCAACGAATGCAGGGAAGGATTAAGACCTTGGGCTCGATTTCACCCCGGGCAATACGCATCACAGGATGGGTGGCGGTCGCGGTGATCCTTGCGGCAACCCTGCACGGTATTCTTGTGCATCGCGGTCTGGGGCTTGATTTCGCCAATTTCTATGATGCCGGCCGCAAGGCAAAGGCCGGAGAGTTCGGCAGCCTTTATGACCCGTTCGCAACGATTGCCGGCGAACCGCCTTTCGGCAACATGACGTTTTTCAGCCTGCCGTTCACCAGTTATTTCTACTGGCCGCTGGCGCAGATGGGGCCGGTCAATGCCGCGATTGCCTTCAAGGTCTTCTCGGCCGGATCAATTTTTGCCGGGCTGGGGCTTCTGTACCGGCATTACCGGGCATTTGCCGGGCAGGATGACCGGGCTCAAGCCCTGTATTTCGCGCTGTTTTGGGTATTTGCGATGTTCTTTCAGCCATTTTGGACAGTTTTCCAGATTGGCGGTCAGACGACACCGTTCCTGTTCCTGCTTTTTGTGCTGGGATTGCTTGCCTTTGAGCGGGAATACTACATTACAACGGCTGTATTGATGGGGTTGATCGTCTGCATCAAACCGGCCTTCGGGTCGGGCGCGGTGCTGCTGTTTCTTTTTGCCCCGTCGCGGTTTCGGATCAGTGCCCTGGTTTTGGGGACAACCGTTTTTGCAATGTCGCTGCTGCTTCTGGGCTGGTCACCACATCAGGCGTTTCTGGACCTGATGCGCGAAGAAAGCACCAAGGTGCCGCAGCCGGTTTTCAACAGTAACATGTTCGCCTGGGTTGAGCCGCTGTTGCTGCCACCGAGCTATTACGCATCCGATGACCCGCTGCCGCCATCCCTGCGGCTTTTGGGTATTGCGCTGCGGCTTGCCGTCATCGCCGTTCTGGCACTGGGGGCCATCCGCCTTCGAAGGGCCGAAGGAGACACCCGGGCGGTGCGCAATCATATCTTCGTGGTGTGCATGATCGCCTCGCTTGTCTATTCACCGGTGGTCTGGGGGCATTATCTGATGATGCTTTTCATTCCGATCGCACACATCATCGCATTCCGACGCGCGTTTCCGCCGATTTCATGGGCCATGATCGTCGCAGCCGTGCTTGTCGCGCCCATTCAGAACTTTTTGATCCTGCGGCAGTTACTGAAACTGCCGGTTTCGGATGAGACCTGGTTTCCCTTGCTCATCGCTGGCACCCGCAGCTTGCCGATGCTGTTCCTGGTGGCCGCGATAATCCTGTTCACGCAGGCCTGGGTCGCGTCCTGTCGCGACGAAGCCTGGTAAGACCGTCACGCACATCTCCTGCAGGAACGGCTCGGCGCAGGTTCGGGACCAACGCAGCGGTTACTTCTGAAGGAACTCGCGTTCACTTTCGTTGTAATAAAGTACGGGCCGATCCGGAAACGCATCCATCACCGCCTGATTGCTTTGGGTCCCAAGATCCGCAGCGTAGATTGGTTTGCCGGACGGGAACCAGGGGTCATTGAAGAAATAGGCCGAAGCGATCTGTTTTGCGGGTTTGATCAGCACTATCGGCTGTGCGGAACTCTCTGCTACAGGCAATTTGAACGCGCGGTAATGGTCGTTATAGGCCCTGTGGTCGTGATATCTTGTGACGCCGCGATAGCTCAGGAAAACCAAAGTCGAGAACAGGCAAAGCACCAGGAGCACGACATTCAACCTGTCTTTCGCAGCTGAAAGACCTGCGGCCTCCAGCCGATTGCCGATTTCCAGAAACCCCTTGGAACTTAGAAACACCAGGGGAATTATTGTCATGTACCAATATCTGGGACCTATGTAGAAACTGGACGCGAACCAGTAAAACGCATGGACACCGGCAATCGCAAAAATGACCGCAAGCATCATGCGGTCCGTCGCATCGGTGCGGCCATAGACCAGCAGCGCCCAAAAGAATATGAGCGAGCCGACGCCCCATCCCATGAAGTCCGTATGCAGGGCACTTATGTTGGTGAGCGTATTCACCAGACCTTCGAACACAGAGTGTTCGTTCGAATATAGTTCCATATGACCCCATCCCTCGGGGGGGCCAATGTTCTGCCCAAAGCCGAAGGCGTTTACACCTTCTCCCCAGGTGCGCTGATAATAATCCGACAATGTTGTCAGAAGCGGATCTCCGGTGAAGTAGTAGTTGTAAACGAAGATCAGGCCGCCGGTGGCCACACATCCGGCGCAAAAGCTGATGACTGTAACGGGGTGGCGTAAAACGCCGCCGCGCCACAAAAGAAACAGACCCGTCATGATCCCCAGCAGCAGGCCATCGAGGTTTCTTGACAGAAACATCCACCCCATGGCCAGCCCTGCGCCAAATACAAGCAAGGCAGCCTTTTTCAGCGCCGCCTCTTCGGCTTTCAGGATCAAAAACCAGGCGAGCAAAAGCAGAAACAGCGTGAGCGTGTGCGCCATCAGCGATGCGGACATCGCAATAAACCAGGGCGACGTTGCCAACAGCAGGGCGCTGATATCTGCCAGCCCGACATTCGCCAGTCTTCGGACAACACCATGAACAAGAAATATGGATGCGGCACCCAGGATCGGATTCACCAGCCACGGGGTTCCGGCAAGAACGCCCAATGCCAGTATCGCAGGCCAGCCGGGGGTGAAAATGGATATCCACCGCTCGTCATGTATGTCGAGCAGATAGTGGCCAAAAGCGCCCTGAGCGGCTTCCGGAAGGGGGGGAACATACAGGGCGCCGCCGGCATAGGTCCGCGCCTGGAATACGTAGGCAAGCTCGTCCTGAACATGCAAGACGCGCTCAAATGCGAACCATTCCAGCACGAGTGTCGCAATCAGAAATCCGATGGCCAGACCGCATGTCCATCGCCAGCCCGAGGGCAGTTTCAGACCCCTGGGCAAGGTGGCCAATATTGCGGCCATTGTCATGAAATTAGTGAGCACAAGGCCAGTTCCGGCCGCGAGCTGCACGAAATATGCGTCGATTTCATTCAGGCGAAGATAGTTGAGGATCGGCACTGTAAACGCGCCGCTCAACACAAGAAGCAGCACCGCTTTTTTGACGTCCAGGACATCCAGAATCCGGCGGAGTGACGCTCGCCCCACTTGCCGGATAAGCACAAAAGCCGAGATCGCGGCCTGAAGGGATATCATGCCGAACATTGCTGCTTCGATCGTGGATCTCGGCGGCAAATAAAGTTCGGGATACCAGAGGGGCTGGGTCACATAAAGCTGCGATGCGCCCCCCACAAACAGCACCACCACCAAAAACCCGCTCAGCATCAGGTCAAATAGCGCAAAGACGACAAAAACGATCAGCGCCGATGCCACGATCAGCACCCACCAGCGCGCCAGATCACGGAGGCTGGTCATGGTGTCCTGCAGGGAGAGGGCAAACAATAAAATCGCCAACAGACCGGCAAAGAAGGCTATTGCGATCCGCCATCGCCGAAAAGGTCCGGTTCCTGAAGCTGTGAAGACATTCATATGTGTCACCAGGAAATTGGTGAACCGGCGTTTCGGCGGTTCAGATGCAGAACAATGCCATCTCTGGCCGGCAACCCGCACATCACGACGGCAGGGGCCCACCATGCCGGTGAATGGGGCCGCGGGACCGGTTCGGGCGACACAGTTGCTCTGTCAAAATTGTTCATAAAAAATCACCACCCAAAACCACTTCCGACAGAATTCAACACCTGCCACGGAAGCAACACTAAACACTCGGCCCTATCCTAAAGCATATCGCTCAATTTCAAAGTATTGTCGGCCCGGGCCTGCGAGATGGAAAATGACTCCTGAATTATGCAAAGACATTCCCCGGCTTTTCGCAGAACTGTTGCCGATGAATATTCGGTTTTGCGCCTGTAGCACGGTATCCGGCGGCAAATTGGGACCGTAAACCATAGATCAGCCCCGCCAGGCGCTCAGGTCGCGATCCAGAAGGTGTTCCAGATCCCCGATTTCAGGCAGGAGCCTTTCGCGCAGGATCGCGCGTGCGCGGTCCGGCATCTCGACCTCGCGTTTGAGGTTGAACTGGGACAGGCGGTCCCTGATCTTCCAGCGCAGTTCCTGCGACATGACGCGCGCGATCATGCCGGTGATCGGGTTGGGTTTCATCAGAAAGTCCTGAAACAGACGGCTGCGCGGCACACCGCCTGCGTTCACACGCGAGGACAGATCGGGCTGGAAACTTGTGTCGGCGCCGATGAATGCGGTGATGCTGTCGATGACGTCTTCCGGGTCGTTCTGAAATTCCTCGTAGGTGCGGATCAGGAACTGGTTGCGGTCGAACAGGTTGAAATAGCGCGACAATTGCTGCGCATAAAGCGGAAAGCGCGAATATCCGAACAGGGGCTGCCAGCCTGCGGCAAGCCGTTCGTCCTCGGCATCCAGTGCCGCTGAGAAATCTTCCAGCGGCTCGATCCGTTGTTTCACCGCATAGAGGTAGTGAGACAGCGCCTGATCAATCGGATTGCGCAGAATAACCACCATTCGTACCTGCGGGATACGGCGGTGAATACGCTCCGGCGCTTTGGGGGCGTAGAGATAAAGCGGCGAAGCCTCACCGCAGACAGAGCCCGCCGGCGCATCGGCAAACAGGGTGTGATAGTCGCCGATCTGCGTGACCGAGTTGTTCACGTAATCTGCGCCCGGGCCTGAAAAGTTCATGGCCTCACCCTCGAAGGCAAAGAAATTAGGCTCTTTGGACGAGGGCATGAAGATACTCGGGTTTTGCCGCAGATAAGTGTAAAGCGCGGTCGTACCGGCCCGCGCGGCCCCGAGGATCAGGAAATCCGGCATCCTTGCCGCGCCGGCAGTCTGATCCGCAGTTTCAGTTCCGGCTGACATGGAGTTTCTGCTTCTGCCCCAGCACATGGTATTCGAACAGGCACCAGACATAGATGGTGGCCGAATAGACATAGTAGACCTGGTGATAGAGCAGGCATTTGAAGGCAAACCACGCCCCGCCATGCCCCGCCATTGTGCGCACCAGGTCGAAATTGGCGACAAAGGCGGCAGCCAGCAGCAGCAAGGGCAGGGGCCATGCCCCTGGCCAGAACGGCAGGGCCAGAATTGACAACAGCAGCAGCCCGGCGATTGCGGCCCGCGCACGTTCGGCCGTCGAGGTATTTAGATCGTCCGTCAGCCCCTCGCGCGAAATCATCAGCCGGGCCCAGGGCAGGGCGCGGCAATAGATGTCCGTGCTCAGGCTGTTGCGTATGGTCCAGACCTTCAGATGTTTGCCCTGCAACTGTGGTTCCACAAGGATGCGGCGGCCGGTATTGGCGATCCGGTAGCCCAGTTCAATATCCTCGATCGACGGAACCTCATAGGTTTTCACGTCGAACCCGCCGACCTCAAGAAACACATTGCGCCGGATTGCGCCGCAGCCTGCCCAGAAGGTGCGCGCCTCGCGCCGGGCGCGCTGATGGTGATAACGGTGCAGAAGGTTCTTGTAGCGAGAAAACCACGATTGCCCGTCCGGCGCGTCGTCATAGGATCCGAACACCGCCCCGACATTGTCTTCGGCCATGGCGCGGCGGATATGGTCCGGGCCATCGGGCCAGGCGATGACGTCGGAATCCACAAACCACAGAATATCGCCCGCGGCATGTTCTGCGGCCAGGTTGCGCGCCGCACCGGGTCCGCCATTGACCGGCGTGGTCAGAACCGTCGCCCCCATCTCGCGCGCAAGCGCAGCCGTGCCGTCGGGGGACTGGTCGTCCACCACCAGAACCTCCTGCACCTGACCGGTTTTCAGCATTTCGATCAGCGGCGGCAAGACGCGTGGCAGCAGGTGCTCGGCCTTGTAGGCCGGCATCACCACACTGATGGAAGGGTCGTTCGGCATCATCGGTCCTCTGTGCTGGCGGATTGCAGCGCCCCGGAGCGCCTGACAAGAAGAAGAAGGGTGGCCGCAAAAGGCAAGAGCCACATCACCCGCGCGCCATATCGTGGGGCCGGCTGTGACACGCCTCCGCAAACCAGGGCATTGACGGCAACCCCAAGCAGCAGAAACAGCGCAAACACCTTGAAAGGCGGGGCAACCTGTTTCGGGCGGACAAGCAGCCAGATCACCACCAGGGCGGATATCGCGTAGATCGCCGGATGAATGATATTTGCCGCCGGAAGCCACGGCTGCTCGCGGGTCAGCAAGGTTCTGTCCAGAAACGCAAGCCGCTCATCGGGCAATCCGGACAGGGATTTTGTGTTCTGAAGGCTGGCGTCAAAGGGGATCGTCATTACCACGCTGTTCGAGGCAAGCTGTTCCGCCGCATTCTGCGCCAGCGCGAAAACCGTACCAAAAGGCCGGGCGGACAGAACCCGCAGGAAGAACTGGCGCTGCTCAAAGGCCACGGCGCGCTGGTCTTCGGGTGTCATCAACCGGAACGATCCAAGGTTCTCGGACCGCTCGAAAATGATATGCGAGGCGGTAAAGCGGTAGGGATCGTCGGACCAGGACAGGGCTTCGTGCAGGGCGCATGTGGCCAGGTCGGGTGTTGGACAAACATCATCCAGATACGCCATTCCGGGACCGTCCACGATCAACCGTGCCGTGATATGCGGTGTATAGACCACTTCTTTTTCAGTGACGGTTTCGACGGCAACCTCGAATGCCTTGCGTTCGGCAAGCGCAATGATCACCAGAAACACCGCAAATCCCGCTGCGATCCAGCGGCCCAGCCCGACGCGCAGCAATGCGGCCAGCACGACCAGAGGAACCATCAGAACGGCGATGCCCAGATGTGACGGGTGCAGCACAACCGAGAAGGCACCAAGCGCCAATATGGCCAGCGTCTCGGCCATCTGCATGTTGCGGCCGGATGCAACCACCGCGGCAATCAGGATCAGCATTACCGATGTGAAGATATCCGGCATCATGTAAGCGACATAGAATGGCAGCGAGGTCGTGGCCGCCACAAGCAGAGGAATAGTGACCAGTTGCAGAACCGGACGCCCTGACGGTGCGCTGCGCTGAAGTATTCGCATGGCAAGCCAGACCGCCAGCAGCAGCAGCGCCGTTTGCACAAAGGCAACGCCCCCAAGGGCATCAGCCCGCCAAAACGCAGCGACCAGCAATGCATAGACAATCGAGCGCGACCCGCCCGCGGTCTGGTCGTCATCCGCTTTTTCGGCCGCGCCAGAGGTTTGCGCACCCCCCTCGTCCGACCGTGCGGGTTCAGGCAGTATCAGCGACAAGGCCACATTGCCCTGCCGGAAATAGCTGCCCGTGTCGAAATAGACGAGCGGGCCGCGATTGATCGTCAGCACAAGCAGACACGCGGCCACGGTTGCACCCAGTAACAAAAGCGAGGCCAGCCAACGCGGTGCTTTTGTTGTGTCCTCGTGACTCATTTCGGTGCGGCCGCATATTGCGCCGAAATCGGTGAAATCCTTTGAAAGTAGCCGATCGTTGCCTTCAGCCCGTCTTCCAGCGCCACCTGCGGCGCCCAGTTCAGCTGGTCCCGGGCGCGGGTGATATCCGGTTGGCGCTGGATCGGATCGTCCTGCGGAAGCGGATGAAACACCAGTTCGGATTTCGAGCCGGTCAGGCGGATCACGGCCTCGGCCAGTTCCCGGATGCTCAGTTCCACCGGGTTGCCCAGATTGATGGGTCCGGTCACATCCTCGGGGGATTCCATCAGCTTGATCAGCCCGTCGATCAGATCGGACACGAAACAGAAGGACCGGGTCTGGCTGCCATCGCCGTAGATCGTAATCGGTTCATCGGCCAGCGCCTGCATGATGAAGTTGGACACCACGCGCCCGTCATCGGGATGCATGTTCGGCCCGTAGGTGTTGAAAATCCGCGCCACTTTGATCGGCAGGTTATGCTGACGGTAGTAGTCGAAGAACAGCGTCTCGGCACAGCGCTTGCCCTCATCATAGCACGAGCGCGGTCCGATCGGATTGACATGGCCCACATACTCTTCGGTCTGCGGATGGATTTGCGGATCGCCGTAGATCTCGGAGGTCGAGGCCTGCAGAATCCGCGCGCCAAGGCGTTTGGCCAGCCCCAGCATATTGATCGCCCCGTGCACCGCTGTCTTGGTCGTCTGCACCGGATCGTGCTGATAGTGGAAGGGCGAGGCCGGGCAGGCCAGATTGTAGATCTCGTCCACCTCGACATAGAGCGGAAAGGTCACGTCATGGCGCATGACCTCGAACCGGGGATTGTTCAGAAAGTGGCGCAGGTTGCCGCGCCGCCCGGTAAAGAAATTATCGACGCACAGAACCTCGTGCCCCTGCTCCAACAGCGCCGCGCACAGGTGCGAGCCCAGGAATCCGGCCCCCCCTGTAACCAGGACCCGCTTGGCGTTGAGGCTCATATCATTGGGATCAAAATCAGACGCGTTCATCGGCGGTCTCGGCAATAAACGCCATCTCTGGCACAACACCCATTCGCATAATCTCCCTGCTCATAGGCAGGCACTCTAACAAACGGCCAAAATGCAAATTCCGATCGAAAATAAGTGCCTGTACTTGGTACAACAACAGCCCAAAGCTACACGAAACTTCGGGTTCGTCTAAGGAGAAATATGGCGCGCTGCGGGTTTCGCGCCTTTTTCCCGACAAACGAGGTTCGCAAGCCACCGGCGGGAATTTGAACGTAAGCAGTAAAGCCCGTTTGACGGGATTGTTTCCTGTTTGCATGGGGCCGGAATGCGCATGACCACTCAGGGGGGTGCCGAAATCTCGTTGGGGTGGTAACCCTGCCGGGTTTCACTTTGTTCACGTTCAGGAAGCAAACCAAAGTCTAGACCCGCATTGTGTCACGGATCACGCTTAGCTGCCTTAAAAATGACACAATTCCCAAAAAGCCTTAGCAAACAAATGGAAATAGGTTATTAATCTATTCAGTAGGTGCCGTGCTCGGGGTGTGCATGGACTCCATGTGTAAAGATGTAAGGTGGGTCCTCTGGTGTTTAGATCTTTGAAAATGATGTTCGCGGGGCTTGTTGCCGCTGTGTTTATGGCCGGCTCGGCCAGTGCTCTGACACATGTTTCCGCCGGAGGCAGCTACGACATCACTTCCGATAATCTCTTTTACGGCGCCGTGAACACGGGCGCAGGTGGCGCAGGGTTCTACTCGGTCAATTTCACGTCGCCTGTTGATCCGCTGGCGGCATCCGCAGAGGCAACCATTGGCATCCGCCTGCTGACCAACGCTTTCCCGCTTGGCCTGACCGTGAAATGGGTTGATGCGAATAACCCCTCCAATGTTCTGGCCTCGACATCTGTTCTGGGCGGCGTGACGACAACACTCAAAACAATTTTCGGAAGCGTGAATCCCAATATTCTGAGCCAGAACCTTGTGTTTTCCTGGTCGGCCTCCGCATCAAACGTCTCGTTTGACTTTGACGTGGCCGCGGTTCCGCTGCCCGCGGGCGGTGTGCTGCTTCTGACAGCCCTTGGCGGTCTGTTCATGGTGCGCCGCCGCAAATTCAGACCCGCGTAAAAGCGCAATTCCGGATTTGTCTTTCGGCCCCGGCCGGGGCGGATAAATAAAACCAGTAAGAGTTGTTATGGTAAAAGGGCCGTTTTCCGGTCCTTTTGTTTTGCGTTTGGATCAGATGGGTTTTCCGATCGCCTGGCGCAGCATCCATATCATGCGCATGCATCTGAGGCGGATCAGAGTTGCCGTCGCCCGCAAGGTCTCGCCCGGTGACGCCAGCTTTTTGCTGGCCAGCACTTTGGGTGTGTGCACCACGGCGCTCGCGGGCATCGCCAGCCCCCGCACGGCCCAACGCAGGCGCGCGGCCGGGTCCGTGCCGTTCAGTTGATAGGCTTCCTGGGTCGTCCGGCGCCATTTCGCCTTGAGCGCGGGCCAGTCCTGCCGGGATGGATGGCTGACCCGGAGCCGGTCCTCGTAGATCAGGCTATAGCCCCGGGCCACCGCGCGCATGGTCCATTCCCGGTCTTCCGAAACGCCGTTCACAAACCCGCCGATCGCATCAAATATATCGCGCCGGGTCAGAAGATTGCCCGCCCCGGAAAACCCCTGAACTTCGATATATCTGCGGAAATTGAACGCAAAGACGGCCTCGAACGCCTCGGCACCACTGCGCGGCGGCGGAGTTTCGTCAAAGACGTCCACACGCCCGCCAATCAGATCGGCCCGGTCGGCGATTTCGCGACCCACCGTCAGCCAGTCCGGGTCTGGCACACAATCGGCATCAATGAAGAACAACCGTTGCGCCGTGGTTTCAGCCACGCCCCTGTTGCGGGCATGCGCCGCGCCCTTTTGGGTTTCGACGATAAAGCGGAAACCGGGGAACGCGCGGCTCACCCCGTCCAGCGAGACCGGCGAAGCGTTGTCCACCACAACGACTTCCGTATTGGCGATGTCATTTTCACTGAGCGCGTTCAAACAGCGCTCTAGCCTGGGGATGTCATTGTAATGTGGAATGATAACTGCATCGGCCGGAGGCTGTTCAGTAATAGCCATGCTCATTACCAAAGGCTCCGCTGATATAGCGGCACTTATTCAACACAATGCCCATAACCTGCGTGAGGTCCGCCAATTGCCGCTCAGCCACATCAATATGATCGAGGCTGGTTTCCTCGGCCGCAGCCAATAGCAGCGCACAATCAACGTTCTTGAGAAACCCGTGACTGTCGTCACTCACCAACAAAGGCGGCGTATCAAACAGAATGATATCCGGTTTGAACTCATCCTCGATTTGCTCCAGCACTTCTATGGATTGCCGGCTTTGCAAAATCTCGGCCGGCTTCCGCGTCTGTGAAAAATTGAGCCCGAAAATAACGTTGTTGCCATAGCGCAAAGCGTGCTGATGAAACGGCAGCTCTCCCTGCAGGACGTCCGCCATGCTGGTACTGCCGGTCTGCTGCAGGATATCGGCCAGCCCTCTGCGCCGCATATCCAGATCGATAACGATGGTGCGAAGGTCCGCCTGTCTGCCAAGGCTAAATGCCAGATTGGCCGCGGCCGTGCTCTTGCCGCATCCGCTATAGGGTGAGCTCAGCGCCACGCGCCGCCAGCCATTGGACAAAGTCTGCTGCAACATCTTGGTACGCAACATGTCATAAGGGGAGGCTGCGGAACCGCCCTCATACGATATCAGGCGGTTCTTGGAGATAAGACGCGGATCGATCTCGATCTCAGGCAGGCTGCGCCAAATATCGACCTCCGGCGCCTCTGCCGAAGCCAGGCGCATTTGGGGTTGCGGCGAAGCGGGTGCGGGGTGCGGAGGGCGACGGCGGCTTTCCCGTTCTGCACGGGCTTTCTGAATCGCCTGTTGAAGACGATCCATTAAAACCACCCTGAGATTTGTAGAACAGAAATCACCAGAAAGTCTCCAATTTATTGGCCACGCGCTCGGCAATCAGATCGAGGGGCAGATAATAAGTATGCACCGCCCAAACCGCGACGGGAACACCGATCAGAATAGCCAGGATGACCGAAATCCAAGCCACGCGCTGCATGATCACCTCTTTTCGGGAGCGTACATAAGGTATGGTCGAGATCGGCCAGACCTCAAGCTTTTTGACCAGATCCTCGGGGCGGCGCACAGATCGGTTCAAAAGCTCAAGGAGCACGACAAGACCGATCCCCAGTGCAATGCCAAAGAACGTTCCGCCTCCGGCGATCATCATACGGTTGGGCTTTGACGGCGCGCTTGGCACCACCGGATATTCGATCACCGAAATACGCTGTCCCTGAGACGTCACCTCGATCCGTTCCCCGGTCGATGCCCTTGCAAGGCGGCCAACCGCATTGTTGTACTGACCCTGGATGTTGTTGTAGTCGCGCTGCAGTTCCGCCAGCATGATGGCGTTGGCCGGTGTCTGATCGATTGTCAGCGTCACTTTCTCAAGACGTTCTTCGGTCACACGGCGCTGATCTTCCAGGGCGGCGATTTGTGAATCCAGCTGAGCCAGCTGGAGATCAAGCGACAAATTTCCCGTTTGCGGATTGGTTGTCGCCGCACTGGTCGCCTGCTCTGCCGCCACAACATCTTCGAGCCGTGCTATTCGGGCTCGGAGCAATTTGATTTGCGGATTGCTTTCAGAATAGATCACCAGCTGATTGTCCAGCTGATTGCGCAATTGGCTCAGCTGTTGCTGCGACTGTGTCTGCGGCTGCTGTCCGGTACCGACAATCTGCCCCGTGGTGCTGTAAACCTCCAAAAGCTTTTCCCGCTGGCTCTTAAGGGAAAAAATCTGCTGGTCGGTTTGTTGCAGATTGCTTTGCAACGATCCCTGTTGCGCCATGCGGAACTGCAGGCTGGCAGGCAGCGCATCCGAGTTGCTGTTCTGGAACTCAAGTATCCGTGCGCTGCGTTTGTCGAGCTCTCCGCTCAGACGGTCTACTTCCTGTTCGAAGAACTCCAGCGTGTCCGAGGCCCGTTCCTTGCGGTAGGACACGTCGAGCTTTTGAATCTCCGTCAGATATTCGTTCAATACGCCGGCCGCGACCTGACCTGACTGCGCCTCGAAGGTGATTGTCATGAGGCTGGGCTGGTTCCGGCCCGTATTGGTCCGGATCTGCGTATTTCGGCGCAGGGTGTCGACTATTTTGTCAGGGCTGGCGTTTTCCTGGTCAGGCAGGACATCAAAATTCTTGGCGATATCCAGCAAGACCGGCCGTGTCAGCAAGCGCTGTTCGACAATCCGCAGCTGTTCCGCCGCCGATGTGTTGACCGTACTGGCCGCCAGGCTGCCCGGGATCTGAGGCGATTCAACAATCAGCCGCATGAGCGAAACATATGTCGGCGGCAGAGCCCGGGCGATGATTATCGACGTGGCCGACACGATCAGGGCGACGACAAGGAAATACGGGAACCGCCGCAGAAAAATGGAGATATAGAAACGAACCGGACCCATCTCAGACTGTCAGCTCCTTCTCAAGGGAATTGCCACCAAAGAATACACCGTCTTTGATCACCTGGCTGACGATATCTTCGCTGACTTTGTCCGATTCATTTGTCCAGGCATAGAGCAGGGCAAAATCGCAGAACTGGTTCACCAGCCGCGGAACGCCGCGGGTCTGCCGAAAGATCAGCTTGCAGGCGTCTTCCGTGAATTCCTCGCCCGAGCCGCCGGCGATCTTCATTCTGTGATTAATATAATGTTCAACCGAGGCCTCATCCATCCGTTCCAGATGAAAACTTGTTGCCACCCTTTGCGTCAGTTGCCGCATCTTGGGATCCAGAACCATATCCCGCAACTCGGGCTGTCCGACCAGAACAAGCTGAAGCAGCTCGTCCGTGTTTGCGTTGATGTTGGTCAGCATGCGGATTTCTTCCAGTCCTTCGACCGTCAGATTCTGCGCTTCGTCAAAAATCAGAACCACGCGCCGCCCCGCAGCATATTCCGAGATCAGAAAATCCTGCAGCGCCTGGAACATCTGCACATAGGTTGCATCCTTTTCGATCGTCAGGCCCAGGGCGTGCAGAACCCACTGCAACAGCTCGCCCCGCCCGCCCTGCGCATTCGAGATCAATCCAACCGTGATCGATTGCTCCATTTCGCTCAGAAGCTGTTGAACCAGGGTTGTCTTTCCGGCGCCGATCTCGCCCGTCAGCACCGTGATCGGCGCGCAGCTCATGATGCCGAATTGCAGGACGGAATAGCCGCGCCTGTGCAGCGGGGACCAATAGATGAAGCCGGGGTCCGGAAGCAGCGTGAAAGGCCGCCGGTCAAGACCGAAGAATTCTAGATAAAACCCGTCACTGGACGCCATTGCACCACGGTTGCCTTCCGCCTTGTCGAACCTCGTACTGGCCCCCCGGAGATTACCCAAACTCATACTCTTAACCACCAGAAATCCCTAACCTACGTACATATCACATAATCTAAAAGTACTTGGGTGCTACATTGCCACAAATCCAATGTAGCGATCAGCATTAAACTTCACACGTAATGATTTGACTTTGCTGTCCTTTCAATTGGGGTGATTATCAGTGATTGTTTCCGTTAAATGCCTGAGAGAACTGCCCGGAAAAGTAGCAGGCAGGTTAAAAACCGACACCCCAGAGAAAAATCCTGACGCCTTCCAACAAACCCCTTTCAAGAACCAAATCAGCCCAAAGCTTACCACTGTATCGAATTTCGCAACAGAATCTTCGGATCCCCCACCGGATCAATGTGCATTCCAGGCCCTGACAGCACGGTATGCCCTTCCTTTTCGACCGAGGCGGACAGGCCCGTCAGGATTAATGTTTTGCAAGCCGACCGGAATTTGTTAAGAATTGCAGGCAGAGCAGCCTGCCAGCGTGTGTGAAATTGCAAGGCTGCAAAAGACATAAAAATATAGAATTTATTACATATAGACTGAGGTTGAGCGTAGTCAGTTTCTGAGTTTGGTAGGTGGTTCTTGGGTTTTTGTGCGTGTTGGGGGTTTAAATAGTGACAATTCATTCGAAGGACGTGGCCGACACCGGCTACTCTAATATTCCTGTTGTGCCCGCCTCGGTGAACTACCCGGGATTTTACAGGGGCGTCGGGAAACGCGTTTTTGATATCACCTTTGTTCTGCTTGCAGCGCCGTTTGTCGTGCCGATGGTTTTCTGTCTGGCCGTGTTTCTGGCCTGTCAGGGCGTGACCCCGTTCTACCGGCAGGATCGGGTCGGCAAGAGCGGCAAAACCTTCAGGATGCTCAAGCTGCGCACCATGGTGCATGATGCCGAGACGGTCCTTAAAGAACATCTGGCGGCCAATCCCGAGGCGCGGGAAGAATGGAACCGCAATCAGAAGCTCCGCAATGATCCGCGCATCATCAAGTTCGGGTCGTTTCTGCGCAAATCCTCCATGGATGAGCTGCCGCAGTTCTGGAACGTGTTTGTGGGCGAGATGTCCATGGTCGGCCCCCGCCCGATGATGGTGAACCAGAAAAAGCTTTATCCCGGCGAATTCTACAATTCCATGCGTCCCGGTATTTCGGGGCCGTGGCAGGTGTCCAAACGCAACCAGTCTTCATTCGCCGAACGCGCGTTTCACGATACTGAGTACTGGAAAAGCATGTCGTTCAGACTGGATGCCTCAATTCTGATCCGGACCATTTTCGTCGTTCTGCGCGGCACAGGCTGCTGAGACCGGGATGTCCGGACGTCGCGCGCTGTTCGTCATTCTTACGGGGGTGCGGCATTGAGCGGAACAAGCCCCTCTCTCGGCAAACGGCTGGCGGTCGCGCTTTTTTCCGCGACCCTGTTGCTGAGCGCATGTGACTCGGCCGAAGAACGTGCCGAGGCACATTTCCAGGCGGGGATGGCCCATCTGGAAAAGGGCGATGTCGAGCGGGCCCTGATTGAATTCAGGAATGTCTTCAAGCTGAACGACCAGCACAAAGAGGCCCGCCTGACCTTTGCCCGGCTGGAACGCGACCGCGGCAATGTTCAGATCGCCTACAACCAGTATCTGATGCTGATCGAACAATATCCGGACAATTTGGAAGGCCATCGCGCGATGGCCGAGATGGCGCTGCAGCTTGGAAACTGGGAAGATCTGGAACGCTATGCGCAGGCGGCCATCGAACTTGCCCCCGACGATATCGGCATCCAGTCCCTCAACAACACGCTGGCCTATACCGAGGCCATCCGGACCGGGGATGCGGGCCAGGTGGATTTCGCCATCCACTCCGCCCATGAATTGCTGGACGCCGATCCCAGCCTGATGACTGCCCGACAGATCATCATCGATGATTTGATCCGCGCGCAGGACTGGGCGGCCGTTCTGGACGAAACCGACGCAGCCCTGGCCCTGAATGCGAAACTGGGTGAACTGTATGCCATCCGGCTCCGTGCGCTGCAGGAGTTGCAAAACCCTGAGGCCATCGCTGCGCAGCTTACGCAAATGATGCAGATTTTCCCCGGCGACCCGAGCGTCGAGCAGATGCTTGTCGAGCATCATGTCGACCATGGCAATCTGGACGCGGCCGAGGCCATCCTGCGCGAAAAGGCGGAACTGCTAGAGCAGGATTCCCCTTCGGTGCAAAGGCTTATTGCGTTCATCAACGAAAATCGCGGTGCAGAGGCGGCGATTGCGGAAATGGATGCGATCATCGCTGCGGGCGGGGTCAACACCCCCCGCTTCAGGACGATGCGCGCGGCGCTGAAATTCCAGTCCGGCGACACGGATGTGGCACTTTCCGAGATGCGGGAATTGCTGGACGGAGCCGAGCGGACCACCCAGATCCGGGCCAGCGAGGTGGAATATGCGCGGATGCTGTTCATGGTCGGCCAGCCCGCGCCGGCACGGGTCCTGGTCGAGCAAGTGCTGAACGAGGATCCCGCACAGGTGGAGGCCGTGAAGCTGAAGGCTTCGTGGCTGATCGAGGACGACCGGACCGGGGACGCGATCATCCTGCTGCGCGAGGCGCTTCATGAAACGCCCCGCGACTCGCATTTGATGACGTTGATGGCCAGGGCGCATGAGCGCAACGGCGACCGGGAACTTGTCGGTGAAATGCTGGCGCTTGCGACCGAGGTGTCCCAAAACGCGCCGGAAGAAGCGCTGAATTATTCCCGCTTCCTGCTGGAAGGCGATGATGCGCAGATCGCCGAACGCGTCCTGGTCGATGCCCTGCGTCAGGACCCTGACAATGCGGAATTGCTGACGGCACTGGGGCACGTGTATCTGAACCTGCAGGACTGGGCCCGCCTTGAGGCCGTTCTGCACACCATTGACGCGCAGGATGACGCCGGCGCGGTGCGCCAGTCAAAGGAGCTTCGGGCGCAAATGCTGGCAGCCCGGCAGCAGACCGATGAGCTGATCTCTTTTTTGGGTGAGCTGGCGAATGATCCGGAGTTTGGATTGCCGGCCGATATCGCCCTGATCCGCCTGATGCTGGCGCAGGACGACGTGGCGGGCGCGACCAGACGTCTGGACGAGCTGCTGCAGGACGACCCCAATTCGGTGATCCTGCGTTTTGTAAAGGCGCGCATCCTGACCGGCGCAGGGGAATATGACACGGCCGAACGCATCTATCGGACAATCCTCACGGAACGTCCGGATGCGCCCCGGGTATGGCTCGCGCTTTTTGCGCTGGAGGCCGAACGGAATGGCCCGGCAGCGGCCCGGACCGTTCTGACCGAGGCTTTGGCAACCCTGCCCGAAGACCCGGATTTGTTGATGGTTCAGGCTGAAGAATACGAACGGGCCGGGGAACTGGACGCGGCAATCAGCGTCTATGAAATGCTGTTCCCACTCAGCGACCGGTCTCTGGTTGTGGCCAACAATCTCGCAAGCCTGCTGACGACCCACCGCAATGACGACGAAAGCCTGCGGCGCGCTCAACATCTGGCGCGGCGGCTACGCGGCACGCGTATTCCCATGTTTCAGGATACCTATGGGTGGGTCGCTTATCGGCTGGGCAACTATCGGGAGGCGCTGATCTATCTTGAATCAGCCGCCGAAGCCATGCCCGACCATCCTTTGGTTCTGTATCATCTGGGGCGGGCCTATGCGGCAGCCGAGCGACCGGAAGACGCTTTGCGTACCTATCGGATCGCCGGGACATTGATGCCGCATCTGGATGTCACGCCGTCCCTGGAGGCGGAAATAGAGCGACTCAACGCGCAACTGAACACGGGGCAGTAGAAATGCGCTGCATTTCTGCCGCATGGTGCAACTACTTGGTATCCTGTGGATTGTCTCGTTTTTTGAATGAAGGCATAAATAGAGAAAAGAAAGATTTGGATATGCGGACAGTTATTGGTTCATTGGTCGCCCTGGTCACAGCCTTGATGCTGACAACGGGTGCTTTCGCGCAAAGTTCCTATCAGATACAGCCGGGCGATGCCCTGCGTGTCGAAGTTCTGGAAGATCCGGGCCTCAACAGGACCGTTCTGGTGCTGCCGGATGGATCCATCAACTTCCCTCTTGCGGGTTCGATCAGAGCGTCTGGCCAATCCATCAACGGGCTGCAATCCTCTTTGGCGACGGCATTGTCCGGCAATTTCAACACGACGCCGACCGTGTTCGTTTCCATCGCATCGCTTGCGGGCCCCGTCGCACCAGGAGCGGCAACGGTCGGGCCCACAATTGACGTCTTCGTAATGGGCGAAGTTGGCGCTCCTGGCAAACTGCTCGCTTCAGAGGGGACAACCATTCTTCAGGCACTGGCACAGGCCGGCGGTCTGAACAGATTCGCAGCCCAGAAACGCATCGAATTGCGTCGGGTAGACAAAAACACAGGCGTGATGAAGAGATTTCTCTACAATTACAAAACCTCGGGCGGTGGCATTCAGGGCAACACAGTGCTTCTTCCGGGAGACGTTATCGTCGTACCATCTCGCCGCTTGTTCGAGTAGGGGATATTGGTGGGGAAAATTCGGAACACGTTATCCTTCGCCCTGGCGAGCGGGGTAGCTTGCACAGCACTGAACGCCCCGGCCGTGGGGCAGCAGGTCGACACACCTCAGACAACCACGCAACAAACGACAATACAGTCAACGTCGGTTCAGACGATCACGTCCAGCCAGCAGCTGATCCAGCAGCAGGCCCAGCGAAATCCGGCAAGACGGCTGGGGCTGGGGGCTCAGCAAAGCGGGGTCAGCCCGGGGCTGAACGTTACGCTCGATTATTTCTCATCGCTCAGACATGACGACAACCTCCGCCTGACCGACCCTTCGTTCGGGTCCACGACCTGGTGGGAAAACACCCTTGCCCTTGGAATCGTGAACCAGACGCAGCTTTCGACTCTGGCGCTTGATCTTTCCGGCCTGTACCGGATCGCCAATGAGCCGATCATCGGCACGGATACCCAGTTTGACAATCCGCTTGCACGGCTGCGGTATCAACGCGCCGGCACCAACAGCCAGCTCGGAGCGCTGCTGGAATATCGTGAGCGTGACCTAGCCTTCAATCGGTCCCTGACCGATGTCAATCTGGATGGTATCATTGACTCGGCGGATGTCATCGGCACCACCGGCGATCAGGTCAACCAGCGCGCCAATCTGAACTTTCAGACAGGCATCAACGATCCCCTGGGTTTTCGTTTCAATTATACCTACCGCGAGCGGACATATCAGAACACGATCGACCCGTCTCTGTTCGACAACAGATACAGCGATTATACGGCGGTCGGCCTGGTGAGGGTTTCGCCTGTCCTGCAGGGCAATCTACGTATTCAGTACCGGGATTTCGTGGCCGACGACAACGTACAGACCGACAGGCAGACAACCACGGCATCCGTCGGCGCGACCTATGACATATCCGCCATCACCACGGTCAACGCCAATGTCGGTTACTCTCAGGTCGATGAAACACAGCGGATCAACAACACGAACGACGTGACCGAAAGCTTTGTCTGGAGCTTCGACTGGACCAGAAACCTTCCTGACGGCGCTGCGAATTTTCGCATCAATCAGTCCTTCGGGGTAAACGGCAGCCGGGTGAATGCCACGGCCGGGCGACGTTTCCAGCGGGCGAACGCGTCGCTGAATTTCAATGTGGGCGTAACCCGCGGCCCATTTGACGAAGTAACACCGATCGGCCAGCTGAACTATACGCAGCAGTGGGTCAACTCCCGGATCGGCGCAACGATCCAGCGGCGGGTCGGCACCAGCACCCAAAGCCAGGAAACCCGCCAGACGCTGGGGTTCATTACCTATGACTACTTCGTCAATCCGGTTTCTGCCCTCTCATTCGCCGTCAACTTTATCGACCAGGAAAACGAAGGATCCAACGCCGCCAATCCCCGTCAGCGCGGAACGATCAATGCGTCTTATACCCGTGCGATTACCAACGACTGGGCCATGACCATGGGCTATCAGTACGAGATGGATGAGCAGAGCGGCTTCAAGGCCAGCTCGAATTCGCTTTTCATCACGCTGGGGCGGCAGTTCTTCCTGAAGCCCTGATTGGAACCGAAGGGTGTGAACAAAGGCGCCCATACAAACATATTGTGTCGATCTCCGATCAAAATGCCCGGAGCCGGCCCCGGTGATACCGAATAACCCGTTTTTGTGTGCATGATTGTCACCAATGTTTCGTTTCGATTCGCAAAACCAGCGCGGTAAGCCCTTCGGGGCAGCCGGAACTGCCACGCCGAACGTCAATGCGGCCGGATTGTTCTGGTTTGCCCTTCTGCTGTTGGGGTCACTCCCTGTCTTCTGGATCGGAATCGTCTCACTGGGCGCGGCCTGGAGCACGCCAGAATACAGCCACGGGCCGCTGATACCGATCATTTCGCTGTACCTGTTCCTGCGCGAATTGCGGGACATGCCACCGCCCAACCCGGCTGTCCGTGATCGCTGGCCCGGCATCGCCGTCATTGCCGTGGCCCTGGCCATCGCCATCCTGGGCAATCTGACCCGCATTCCGGATATCGTCACCTATGCGATGATCATCTGGACCGGCGGCGTCATGCTGACCGTATTCGGCTGGAACCGCGGGATACATCACCAGCTGCCCGTGATCCATCTGGTCTTCATGCTGCCGCTGCCTCAGTTCATCTACTGGAAGCTCACAATCTTCCTGCAATGGGTGTCGTCGGAACTGGGCGTCTGGTTTGTCCAGCTTGCCGGCGTTTCCGTCTTCATCGAAGGCAATGTCATCGACCTCGGCGTCTACAAGCTGCAGGTGGCCGAAGCCTGTTCGGGGCTGCGCTATCTGTTCCCGATCCTCAGCTTCTCGTACCTGTTCGCCCTGCTCTATCGTGGCCCGATCTGGCACAAGGTGGTTCTGCTGGTCTCTGCCGCGCCGCTGACGGTGCTGATGAATTCCATCCGCATCGGGGTGATCGGCGTTCTGGTCAATCATAACGGCATCGAACAGGCCGAGGGGTTCATGCATTTCTTCGAGGGCTGGATTATCTTTCTGCTCTGCGTGGCCGTTCTGTTTCTCATGGCGCTCGGGCTGCAACGGCTGGCCCCCGAGCCGAAGCCCTTTGCCGAGGCCATCGATCTGGATACCGAAGGTTTTGGCCCCGTCGCGCTGCGCCTCTTTGGCATCCGCGCCTCGGTGGCGCTGGCAACGGCGGCCATTTTGACGCTGGCGGTGTCAACAGCCTGGGCCCTGCGGCCCGCCTCGGAGGTGCGGCCCATCGAGCGGGACCCGTTTGTCCTTTACCCGCGACAGCTCGGGGACTGGTCAGGCTCAACAACCAGCCTCGATCCGCAGGTCGAACAGACGCTGGGGGCCAGCGATTATCTCAATGCCACCTATATCGACACCGGGTCCGGCGATTACGTGAACATGTTCGTGGCCTTCTACGACAAGCAGACTGACGGCGACGGCATCCACTCGCCCGAGGTCTGCCTGCCGGTCGGCGGTTGGGAAATCTTCAGCCTCGAACCCTATGGGATCAACCCGGGCAACACCCCATATGGCAGCTTCACGGTGAACCGCGCGGTGATCCAGAAAGAGCTGTCGAAGCAGTTGGTCTATTACTGGTTCGAACAGCGCGGCAAACGCATCGTCAACGATTTCCGCGCCAAGATAAGCGTCGTTCAGGATGGGTTCACCATGGGCCGAACCGATGGCGCGCTGGTCCGCTTTGTGACCCCGATCCGGCCCGGAGAAACCGAGGCCGACGCAGATGCGCGGCTTCAGCGGTTCATGGAACCCAGCCTGAACCGCCTGCCACAATTTGTGCCGTTTTGATCTTGGGTTGCCGATGACACATCAGGTTTCACATTCCCTTTCCGGACAATCATCGCTCAGGATTTCGGACCGGGCGGATGGACGGGACAACAATTTCAATCTGATCCGCATTCTGGCCGCCACCGGAGTGCTGGTCTCACATGCCTATCCTCTGAGCCGGGGCATCGACGCCAGTCAACCTCTGGAATCCCTGTTGCACGGCATGGCTCTGGGCACCGTATGCGTCTGGATCTTCTTCGCCATTTCCGGGTTCTTCATCACCCGCAGTTTTGACCGGACACCGTCGGCGAAATCATTCCTGATCGCCCGGGCCCTGCGCCTGTTCCCTGCCCTTGCCACGGTGCTGATCATCACCATTCTGGTGGCCGGGCTGCTGCTGACCGAAGCGGCCCCTTCCGTCTACTGGGCCGCGACGGGCGAATATTTCATCCGCAATATCTTGCTGTTCAATCTGAAATATCCGCTGCCCGGCGTCTTCGTCGGAAATCCCGGCGGCGGCGGGATCAATGGTTCGCTCTGGTCCCTGTCATACGAGGTCACCTGTTACGCCGGCGTCTTCCTGTGCGGAATGCTCGGGCTGCTTGGGAACCGCAAAGCCTTTGTCGGCGTGACCCTGGTGTTCCTGTGCGCCTACGCCGCGACGATGATATTTGAGCTGAACCCACGCATCGAACAGCTTGCGCGGCTTGGGTTGCCGTTCCTGACCGGGATGATTTTCTATCTTTTCCGCCACCGCATACCGCTGTCCTGGACGGTGCTTGCCGGGGCAACGGCCGTGACGGTCGCGGCCTGGTTCACCCCTGTATTCATGCCCGTGTTTGCAGTCAGCCTGTCTTATGCCGTGTTCTTTTTCGGGTATGCCCCAACGCCCCGGCTTTTGCTCTACAACCGGTTGGGCGACTATTCTTACGGCGTCTATATCTATGCGTTTCCGATCCAGCAATTGGTCGCACAATCCGGCGTAACGGCACCCGTCATCAATATTGCCGTTTCCCTGCCCTTCACCCTGATCTGCGCTGTACTGTCCTGGCATCTGATTGAGGCACCGGCGATGAAATTGCGTCACCGGTACAAACGGCAGAAACCGGTCAAGACCAAACAGGCCGTGAAATAGAGGCCGCGCGCCCCTACCCTTTCCAGATCCGCTTATAGGCGGCGATCAGGGCCGGCACCTGATGAGGCCAGGCCATCTCGGCCTCGACCCGCGCCCGGCCATAGCGGCCCATGGCGGCGCGGCGTTCTTCATCCGCCAGCAACGCGGTGATCTTGTCGGCCATGTCCACCGGGTCGTTGGCCTTGGCGTAAAGCGAGGCTTCCTGTGCCGAATAGCGGCCTTCGGTCACGTCGAACTGAACGATCGGTCTTTCGAAGGCCATATATTCGAGGATCTTGTTCATGGTGGATTTGTCGTTCATCTCGTTCACCCGGTCCGGGTTCACGCAGACATCCGCGGTCGACAGGACCTCGAACAGATCATGATCCGGTGCGCGGCCGGTGAAGGTGACGTAATCCGACAGGCCCATCGCGGCGGATTGTTCCCGCAGCTTGTCCAGGCTGGGGCCGCCGCCCACAAGACAGAACTGAATATCCTCGCGCCCCTGGACCTGCACCAGATGCGCCACGGATTCCAGCAGCAGGTCGATGCCTTCCTGATCGCCCATCACACCCACATAGCCCACCATATACTTGCGCCCGTTGCGCCAGCCCGTGTTGGGGGGCAGATGCTGCAACCGGCTCAGATCGGGGCCGGAACGGACGACAAAGACATCCTCGGGCGCCATGCCTCCGCGCTCGATGGCGATCCTGCGATAGCTTTCATTGGTCGCAATCGACACCCGCGCCGAGGCGAAGGTCAGCCGTTCGAATGTCTTCATCAGCTTCCAGAAAAAGCCGCGCTTGTCGAACTTGGCCTCGTAAAGCTCGGGGTTGATGTCGTGGTGATCGAACAGATAACGCACGCCGAACAGCTTGAAGGGCAGCGCCACCAGAAAGATCAGATCGGGCGGGTTGCAGCCATGGATGACGTGAAAGCCGCGCGAAAACTTGATCTTCAGCGCCAGCCAGCTTTCCCAGAACAGCGCCGCGCCATATTCCAGCAGATATCCCAGCGCCCCGCTGGCATCCAAAGGCAGAGGGTGGCGATAGACCCTGATGCCTTCATCTTCCCAGACGCGTTCCTCGTGGCCCTTGCCGGTGGGACAGATGACCGACACAAGCGCGCCGGCTGCGGCCAGCGTGCGCGCCTCCATCCAGACGCGGCGGTCGAAGGGGACGGGCAGGTTCTCCACCACGATCAGAACCTTCAGCCCCTTCAGGGGCTGGCTCTGACGCAGCTCCTCGAACGAGACCGGCTGAACGGCAGAGGGTGCGCTAGTCATATTCATAGGTTCTCACCACCTCTGCAGTCCCAAGGGTCAAGTCATTCACGATCCGGTTTGATCCGATCACCAGATCCCAGGGCCCGGCTTCGGCCGTGGCACGATCCACCAGCAGGCTGCCCACATTGGGCAGATGGGTAAAGGCATAGCCCAGGTTCTGCCCGCGCAGATCGGCCGGTTCGATCGCCGGATCATAGACCGACAATTGATGACCTGCGTCCAGCAGCCGCCGGGCGATATCGACATTGGGGCTTTCGCGCAGATCATCGGTTCCGGCCTTGAAGGCCAGCCCCGCCATCAGCACCCTGCCCCCTTCGGGCAGCCGGGCCATGATGTCCTGCACCTGATAGGTCTTATGCGCGTCATTGGTACGCAACAGGCTGTCGATCAGATGCGTATGCGCGCCCACCTCACCCGCGATATGTTGCAGCGCGCGGACATCCTTGGGCAGGCACGATCCCCCGAACGCGCCCCCCGGGCGGGTGTAATAAGGCGAGATGTTCAGCTTGGTGTCCGAGACGAAAATCTCGTGCATGGTTTTCGCCGAAACGCCCATCCGGTGACAGATCCGGCCCACCTCATTGGCGAAAGCCACCTTGGTCGCATGCCAGGTGTTGTCGACGAATTTGGTGATCTCGGCCTCTTCATAGGCGGTGTAGAACACCGGGGCGTCCAGACCTTCGTGCATCTCGTCCATCACCGCGGACCGGCTGCCATCCGCGGTACCGACAACGATCTTGGGCGGGTTGAAGAAATCATCCACCGCCGAAGCCTCGCGCAGAAATTCGGGGTTATAGACAATCTCGACCGCCTGCGCCGTCCGGTCCCCCAGACAATTCCGGAAGATCGGCTCGATCAGTTGCCGCACCGTGCCGGGCCGGAAGGTCGACCGATAGGCCACCGTCAGCGGCCGCCCCCGGTCCGGTGAAACGGCCGCGGCGATCTGGCGGGTCACTTCGGCCACGAAGTTCATGTTATGCGAGCCATCGGTCGAACTGGGTGTGCCAACACAGACAATGGCCAGGTCCACATCGGACGGGTCCGGAATATCAACAGTGGCGTGGATCAGGTTCTTGCCGAGCGCTTCGGTCAGCAGCCCGGCCACTTTCGGTTCCTTGATCGGAGGTTGCCCGGAGTTGATTTCTGCGACCTTGTCGGCATTCACATCAACGCCGATCACTTCATGTCCCTCGCGGGTCAGGCAACACGCCGCCGTGAACCCCACATAGCCCAACCCGAAAATCGCAATCTTCATACTGCTACACCATCATTAACTCAGAACCAATTTCCAGCCGTAGCCGTAGAAAATTCAAATCACCGTGCGCCTGGCTTCCTTGCGTATTGAGTGTCCAACTCATGACACCGATTGAGAATACACTTTTAAACAGAATTCAACGCACCGCTACGAGATACGTAGCTTCTCTGGGCACAGAGATATGTCCAAAAGTTGGTGACGGGCTGATCGGGCGGCACGGTAAAGTTGCTTGGTCCCGTCGACGAAAAGAATGTCCTGAATTAGTTCAGGTATACGATTGCCGCTGTCGGGCTTTTGTAGCGCGGCGGAAAGCGGCGCCGCCGATCAGGCTCGTAGGCGGCTTCTTTGTTTGCGAGTTGAACCGGCGAATACGTTGCATTCCGCACTCTGTGATATCGGGTACATTGTCCCGAAACGGGATTGCCTATCTCACGCGGATCAAGCCATGAATTTTGCGGCATATTACGGGGGTCAGGCCGCTTGGTCTTCTGTATCTGGAATCCCGTATTGAAATGTCGCGCGGAAGCCGGGATTATTTTACGATTGTGGTTCCAGAACCGCGCCTTAAACCGGGACTATTTAAGCAATTTTTGGAGAGTTAGGTGAAAAAAAGCCAATTGTTTCTTGCTGCGCAACAGCGTTTTCGCGGAAAGCGATTTGTACATGTGGAGCGTCTGATACGCGAACTTCTTGCAGATCGCGCCAATATTAAGATTCTGGATGCGGGCGGTCGCGCGCGTTACTGGAAGCTGCTCCCCATGGAACTGCGCAGCCGGGTATCTGTCACTGTGCTGAATTTCGATAAGGATCTGGCTCAGTTCGATAACACGGTCGACGGGTTGTTGGTCGAGTGCGCAACCGGAGACGCATGCAACATGCCGGAGTTTGAAGATGGGTCTTTCGACTTGGTTCACTCGAACTCGGTTGTGGAACATGTCGGATCATACACGAACATGATCTCCTTTGCCCACGAGGTCCGGCGTGTCGGCCGGGCGTATTTTGTTCAAACACCGAACTTCTGGTTTCCTGTTGATCCACATTATGGCCGACCCTTCGTTCATTGGCTCCCCGGCCCGCTCCGGGTCGGGCTCTTCCAACGCACGTCTCTTGGCTACGTACCGAAGGTCGATTTCGAGCGCGCAATGGGACGAGGCGACTATATTAAGATTATTTCCAAAGGCATTATGTGCAAACTCTTCCCCGACGCGCGCATCGAAAAAGAGCGTTTTGCGCTTATGACCAAGTCGATCATGGCAATCCGCAGAGCATGAGAAACCTTCGCCGGATGGCTGATCCCTGGGTTTGATGGCGTGCTCTAACCGGTGGAATGAACGGACGCCCCATGGGACAGATACACCACGACCACGTCCGCCTTCCACGCGGTATTACAGCGACCGCAGGCTTCGAACGCAGAGTGGAGCGGCGGGCTGGCAATTGAAGTCGCCAAATGGTGCAGGCGTCAAATGGTTGAAGAGCGAGTCCGGTCATGACGTCGCGCTCCGGCAGGTGGCCATGAGGCGCAAAGCGCGCCTTTCCAGCTTCCATTCCCTCATCCGCACTGGCGGCGAGCAGCGCGTTCGACTCGGCTTTAAGTTTTCTCAACCACGGAGAGAGTCGGTGTATGATGGTTGGAGCGATGCCCGTTTTTTGGACCAGCGGTAAGCAGAGTTTTCCGGCTTCTGAGGTGATTCCCGCCTTTGAACCAACTCCAAGGAACGTGGAATTGAAACCTCTGATGCGCTAAAGCGTTGTTTGTAATGAGTATGGAAAGTTAGAACATTTTGAAGCAGCCGCCCAATCCTGTTCCGAATAAAAGTTCATCCTTCCGCACCTCTGCTCTTGCGGTGGGGGCAACGACAATGCTCGCGTCCAGTCTGTTTCGGCAGGTCCTCGGGTTGATCACATTGATAGTGACCGCACGGCTTTTGACGCCCACGGATTTTGGTATTGCCGCCTATTTCCTTGTCGCCACCGCCTTTCTTGAAATGATGCAGCGGCAGATCTCGAATGTTCTCATACGGCTCGACGATGCCACGCCCCAACATCTCGAAACGGTATTCACCTTTCAGGTGATCCTCGGCGTTGCCGCAGGATTGTTGTTTTATGCGTCCCAACCCTTTGTTGCCTTCATCGGGCTGCCCGAGCTGGCACCGCTGACGCCGCTTCTTTGCGTGCTGTCTCTGGTCATCGCCGTAAAAAGCCCCCGTTTCGTTCTGTACGAACGCAATCTGCGCTTCAGCTTCGCTGCCGGAGAAGAAACCCTGAGCCGGGTCATATATTCGATCATCGCGATCAGCCTGGCCTGGTACTGGGGGGATTTCTGGGCGATCGTCGTTGCCAATTTCTGCGCCCTGACCACGCGCTGCATCTGGACCTTCAGCTTTGCCCCGATGGTTCCGCGATTGTCGCTGGCGCGCTGGAAGGACTGTTTTTCGTTTTCGATCTGGTCAACCGGCGCCCTGGTCGCCCAGTTCTTTTCCAGAAACATGCCGCAACTTATCGTTGGCGCGACACTGGGGCTTTCGGATGCCGGGGTTTTCCGGCTGGGAAACCGGTTGAGCACGCTAGTCACAACGCAGCTGTTCGCTCCGCTGCAACGCGTGCTGTATCCCGGGCTTGCGGATATCTCGCGCAACACCAACCGGCAGGACGAGACTTTTAACCGGCTGAACGAATTGCTGCTTGCAATCGTATTGCCCGTTTCGGTCGGGATGGCGCTTGTGGCCAACCATGTCGTCATCGTGGTGCTGGGCCCGCAATGGCTGGGCGCGGCGCAGGTCATATGGGTTCTCGCCCCCCTGAAGGCGCTGGAAACCCTGCAGGAGAATGTCCAGTCCGCCTCATATGTCGAGGGGTCGACCAGGATTTTGCTTGTGCGCAACACCTTCCTTCTGGCGCTTGTCTGCCTGCTCATGTGGATCGGGGTTCAGTACGGCTTTACCGGGGCACTGGCAGGGGCCGGGGCCGGCAGCGCCGCCGCCATCATGACCACCCTTTTCCTGGCGAAACGATATGGCAAACGCACCTTTGCCGGACCTCTGACCGTTGCCTGGCGGTCCTTTATCTCGACGCTGGTCATGATCGCCGCCGTCCTGTTTGTCGGCAGCGCCTATGGCAGCACCGAGGTGATCGGTTGGGCGTATACATCCTTTGATGACCTGCCCCTGTTGCGGTTCCGGTTCATCGTGAAGGTTCTGGTAGGGGCCGGGGCCTATTTGGGCACACATCTGTTGCTTTGGTACCTGTGCAAACAGCCCGAGGGCGTAGAGAGCGCAGTTTTAGGGCTGATTGGGCGAATGCGTCGACATTTCTCTCAGCAGCGTAATAATGAAAACATCTAACAGGGCTAAGTTGTATGTCCCGATTAAGGCTCTTCGCAATTTCAACACCGTCATGCCTGAAAGACCCAGAACGAATGTACAAACCCAAAACATCGGGATGCCAGTAGCGCAATGTTGAGGGTCCATTTAAGAAATGTCGCCGGACGATGGTAATCTCAGCCCCTTCCCAACCCGATCTCAGCGTCATCATCGTGAATTACAAGACATGTGACGTGACATCGAAGGCGATACAGTCGGTTCTGGATCATCCGGGCCGTCTGGATGTCGAAGTGATCGTGGTCGACAACGATTCACGGGACGGCAGTGTCGAGGCATTGCGCGCAGCCTTCCCACAGATAACGGTTCTGGCGGCCGGTCATAACGGCGGATACGCCTGGGGCAACAATGTCGGCATAAGGCGGGCCCGGGGGCGCTATCTGCTGGTTCTCAACCCCGATGCGCTGGTGTATGACGGCACGCTTGAGCGCGCGGTGGCGTATATGCAGGACAACCCGGATGTTGGCATCCTGAGCGGGCATGTGTCGCTTGAAAACGGAACACAGCAGCCGACCTTGTTTCGCGAGGTGTCGCTCAGCAAATTGTTCTGGGGCCTTGTCGTACCAAATCGCATCCTGCGGCGCAGCCGGCTGTTCGGGGATCAGCGCTATGCCTCTCTGGCGCGCGACACCGCACAGGATGTCGAGGTTGTCGCCGGGTGTTTCATGATGATTGCGCGAGAGGTCGTCGGGAAGGTCGGCATGATGGATGACCGGTTTTTCATGTATAGCGAGGAATCCGAATGGTGCTGGCGAGTCCGGCAGGCCGGTCTGAAAGTGCGCTATAACCCCGAGGTTCGCCTCATGCATTACGGGGCGGTATCGACCGGTCAGACATCCCCTTGGAAATCCGTCGAAATCGCCAAAGGGCATATTCTTTTCCTGCGTTTCACGCGGGGGCCTGCGGTTGCGTGGCTGGGAACCGGGCTGATGGTATTGGCGGATCTGTTGCGCGCGGTCTGGTTCTTGCCTCTCGGCCTGATCCGGCCCGGACATAAGGGGGCGCAGGCCTGGCGCGCCCGGTTTGCGTTTTTGCTTGGGGCCCTGTTCCGTCAACCAAAAGGGCAGACCCCGCCACAGCCTGACACCGGGATGGCGGCATGAAGGCACTGGCCAAATCCGCCCTGCGCGCGACGGTGCATACCGTTCTGTCTCCGCTTGAGGCGCAGATGCTTGCCCGGCAGACCGAGGCGGAATGGCCCCACATTTTCATTCTGGGCGCCCCGCGGTCGGGAACCTCACTGTTTTACGAGCTCATGGTCACGCAGTTCCGGTTTGCCTATTTCACCAATCTGGCGCACCGGTTTTTCAGGACACCTTTGGCCGCCACAAAGCTTGGGCGACCCTTCATCTCTCGGCATAAACCGGCATATCAAAGCGACTATGGCCATATTTCAGGCTGGGCCGCCCCGAACGAAGGCGGGTGGATCTGGCAACGCTGGCTGGAAGACGGCCCCTGGGTGGATGAGAGCAGGCTTGCGGAGCTGCCGGTTGATGAGATCCGGGCAACGCTGGCTGGCATGTCGGCCCTGTCTGCCGCACCCTTCGTCAATAAGAACGTGATGCATTCGAACCGCGTACGGTTGCTGGATGCCCTGTTCCCCGGCTGCCTGTTTCTGGAGGTCCAGCGCGACGCCAGAGACACCGCCAGATCCATCATCCGGGCGCAGCGGCGCAACAAGGGCCCGCAGCGGGATCAGCAGGACTGGTGGTCCGTGCGCCCTTCGAACGCCGGGGGTGATACGGATATCGAACGCGCCTGCCGGCAGGTCACGGGCGTGGCCCAGGACATCGGGCGTGACTGCGCCCATGTCGGAGCGGACCGCCATTTCAGGGTCGATTACGCAGCGCTCTGCGCCGATCCCCGGGACATTCTGGCCGGCGTCGCCCGGTTTCTTGCCGATCGCAATGTCCCCGCCCTGCCCCTGAAACAAGACCCTGTTCCGATGAAATTCACCCTGAACCCGTCCAGGCCGCTTTCCGCAGAGGATGAGGCCGTCATGGCCGGTTTGCTTGCGCGCCCGGCAACCGGGGTGACTGTCTGATGGCGCATGGCACGCTTTCTCTGCGCCCGGTCGCGCCTGAAGACTGGCCCGGGATCAGCTGCCTGTTCGATGACCTGACCTACGAGCAGAGCCTGACCTATGCGCAGGCGGCCGCACGGCGCATCGGGGCATCGGCGGAATTCGTGGCCCTGTACGACGCGCAGGATGAACCTGTTGCCGCCGCCTGTCTGAGGATCAAAAAGGTCCCGGTTCTGAACCGGGGCATCGCCTGGATTGCAGCCGGGCCGCTGACACAGGCAACAGACCGGCCGGAACCCGGCCCTGACATAATCCAGGCCATCCTGTCCGGGCTTCGCGATCACATGCATGCCGCGGGCCATGTCCTGCGCCTGCGGTTTCCGGTACAGGTGTCGCCTTCCGAAGACGCAATCCTCCGCGCAGGGTTTTCGCCGACCCGGCGGGCCGACCCATACCGGACGGTTCTGATCGACCCGGATCGGGATGATGACAACCTGATGCGGGCCCTGCATGGCAAGTGGCGCAATCCTCTGCGCAACGCGCTGAAGGCGGGGCTTGAGCTTGAAACCGGCCCTCTCCGGGACCTGTCGGACCGCTTTTCACGGCTTTACGAACAGGTGCGGGACGCTAAAGGGTTTCAGCCCGACATCCCCCCGGAATTCTACTATGCGCTGACGGGGCCGGATTTCGACCATGACGTTCTGATTGCGCGCAAGGACGGCGAAGACATCGGCGCGATGACGATCGGCGTGTCCGGGCCGAACGCCACCTACCTGTTTGGCGCCACATCCGATGCCGGGCGGCGGCTCAATGCCGGGCACTACCTGATGTGGCAGGCCATGCTGTATTGCCGCGAGCGGGGGGCGCGATGTTTCGATCTGGGCGGGATCGATGCCGAGGCAAATCCAAGCGTCACCCGTTTCAAACTGCGAACAGGCGGCACCGAGGCCACCGCATCCGGCCCTTACGAAGCCCGGCCAGACGGGATTGGGGCTGATCTGGTCAATCTGGCCGAAACCCTGCACAGAAAGCTGAAATCCTGATATGGCGCGGCGGATCGGTCTCAACTTTCACGGCATAAGCCCTCCGGCGCGCGGGCTGGAGGATGGCGAGGCCCCCTATTGGCTGTCAGAGGCGCAGTTTACGGAAATACTGGACCGGGTGGCGGCCAGCCCTGATCCGTCAGCTTTCGTTCTGACCTTCGATGACGGCAACCTGTCAGATTATGAGATCGCCCTGCCCGCCCTGACGCAGCGGGGCCTGACCGCGCGGTTTTTTGTTCTGACGGGGCGGCTGGATGCGCCCGGATCGCTGGCGCGCGACCACATTCCGGCCTTGCTGGCGGCCGGGATGGGGGTTGGAACCCATGGGATTGCGCATGTCGCCTGGAGCGATCTGGACGCGGCCGCGCTTGAGCGGGAGATTGTCCGGTCACGCGATATGCTGCAGACGCTATGCGGCCGCCCGGTGACCGAGGCCGGCATACCGTTCGGCAAATACAACGCCCGCGTCCTGCGCGCCCTGCACAGGAACGGTTACAGGGCAGCGTTTTCAAGTGATGCGGGCTATATGGACGACACCGCCTTTCTGCGTCCCCGCACATCCCTGCGCGGGGATATGAACCAGGCTGAGATTGACGCGATATTTGCCGGACATATGCCGGCTGCCCGACGTTTGCGCCGCGCGGCGGGCATGATCAGGAAACGCGTCTTACCACTGCGCTGAGTACCGTTTACACCACGTCCTTCGGCCCATCGGCAGATGAACGGGCATACCCGAACTTATCCAGAATATGCCCCAGCTCCTGTTCGATATAGGCCAGATGCTGGGGCTCCAGCTCGTCTTTCCACTGCCCGCTGCGCCCGCTGCGAATATGCGCGCGCTCGTTGGTTTTGGTGGCCGAGACCCTGGTGCGTTTTCCGGCCTCGAACAGACGCATCAGGCGAACGCCCAGCTCATGCGCCGTGCCGCTGAGCCCCAGGAACGTGAACATCTCGGCATAAAGCGCATCGCGCTGATCACCCATCAGGGCGTCATATGGGACCTCAAGGATATCGGGGTCATCCAGATCCCAGTTTTCAAGCGTTTCGCGGCTGAAAAAGATGAAATGCCGGATCTCCATGAACAAGCCTTCGGTTTTGTCCGCCGCCTGCAGCTTTTCCTGATAGGTTTGCCCGTTTTCATCGGGCACATGGGCCCACCGCTCGTTCGTCCACAGATGGTAATGATAAGAGGACACGATCATGTCGCGTGGATCGCGCATGATGTGAATGCCCCGGTATGGTCCGATCCCGGACAGCGGCGTCTGGCTGTGTATCGACAGAAAAACCCGTGCCTTCGGGTTTGGTGCCTGCCGCGAGATATCCTCGAACCGTTCCCCCAGACCAAAGGCCAGCAGCCTGAGCACCGCCTTGAAATAGGTCGTCATCGCCTTGTGGTGCGTTCCGACAAAAATCTTGTGCTGAAGCTTCCCGGAACCTTTGGCGCTGCGCCTGCAGGCCAGGAACAACGGCAGCATCCGCCACAGTTCGGGGTTTGTCAGAAGGCCATAGTTCTTGCGGAACGAGATGGGGACCTGGGTGACGGCCTTTCGAAAGTTCGACCGCTTTGGCTTACGGCCAATCCCGGCATCGGTCATGATCTTTTCTGGCTGAGCTGACACCCGTCGAATTCCCTTTGTACAGTTTCCCCAGCGCCGTGCGCCTTGCCGTTTTCAGCTATCCGGCTGCGCTTTCGTCGGCCCAAATCGAGTATATCTTATCTGCCGCGGGTTACGCGGTTTCTGACCCGTTTCCGGCTGATCGCTTTCGTCCTGCGCATCAACCATCCAAAGGCCCGCCCCCAGCATGAACATCAAAAGGCAATATGTTGACTCCCAAAGGTGGACTGTAACGGCCGCAATACAAATTCCGGTCAAGGCAAAAAGATACCCCAATCGGTAGCTTGCCAGTCGCCCGGACAGCTGGGCCCGGCCTATCTTCAGGTAGATCAACAATACCGCGGCAAGAATTAGGGCAAGCGCCGGCAACCCATAGCGCATGGCCACGACCAACCAAAAGTTATCGATACTTCCTCCGAACATCCATCGTGGCCGCGTCCAGGTGTTCAGCCCGATCCCAAGTATCGGGCTTCTCATAACATCGTCAGTGGCATTCGTAAAAATGTGAATTCGATACCAGGCGGTGGATTTTCTGAGGGTTAGATAGGCCACAAAGATCTGAATCGGAGGCCTAGTCGCAACGATATCAACAAGCACATACATCCCTGCGAAGAGATAGAGCAGAAGGTTCCACTTCTTCTTGAGAGAGGCAAGAACGACCTTCCAGGTCATCAATGCGAATTGGACCGCGATGGAGAGCCACGCCCCCGACGAGAGAGACGTAAAGGTCGCAGCAAGCACTATTCCAATCCGGGGGGCTTTGTAGGTCAGCCCTTTGTCATATCCAAGAACATACCATGTCAGGGAAAACGCCACGCTGCAGAAAATGCCAAACAGGATAGGATGGGGCATCGACCCCTGCGCCCTGTAAAATCCCAGTCGGGGCGCATCGTGGATGACCTTTGGCACCCTGCCGATATTGGCGAAAAACTCAAGTATCAGAGATCTGTCGGCAACAAACTGATGGAGGCTGAATGGCAGCATTATCGCGATCACGACAAGCATCCAGACAGCAAAGACGCGAAAGGCATACGCGTCCCGTATCATCCAGCGTGCGATAAAATACGGGCCGAGCGTCTCGACAAAGGCAATTCCAATGTATTCCCATCTGGCAAAACCGTGGTGGAACAGGATCGCCAGGCCACCCCACAATGCAAAGCCAATAATAAGAAAATCCGGTGCATAGAACCGCCCCGAACCGTCAAGCCAGCGTATCATCGCCGGAACAAAAAAGATCAGTAATACCAGGCGGTAAATACTGATCTGCATTCCGGCGATTCCGAAATAGAACGGAAGAATGAAGCCGAAAATAAGCAGAGGTATGACAAACGGCCTGGATGTCGTCTGCACCACTCTTGTCATATCCGGCGATGCCACCACTGAAACTTACATGCCTCCTGTGCCTGAATTCATGGGGCCGGTTCCCCCGCGCGACCAGAGCCCTTGCTGCCCCGGCAAAGAAAAATTGCTTTCAGAAATCAGACTAACTGCAAAGGTCTTCATCCAGTACCTTTCCGAATGCAAACAATTGTTACTATGCAATATCGTTGCTGCCTGCGCCACAAATTGGCGGATCGGTCACTGCGTTTTGCTTCCTGATACCCGGGTGAGTGCAAAGCTTGCGCCTCCCCTGTCGCGTCACAGACTGAGCTCGATAATACCGTTGCTCAGCGCAGTTGGCGGTACGCAATCCGATTTGACCAGCACTATGGCCCGGCAAACGCAAACGGGGCGCCACTTTGTGCGCCCCGCAAAAACAATTCAGGTGGAAGATTCCAAATTGTTCAGAATTTGAACATCAAGCGATCAGCCCGTCATACAACGGGGACGTATCGACAAACTGAACCTCATCGTCGATCGCAAAGGCGCTGATTTCGCCATCAACGTCACGACCCCATGGGGTTCCGAGTGTCCACCCGTATTCACGGCCGCCGACAAAGTCGAAATCAACTCCACTTTCATCGATGACAACTTCGTCATCCACGATCACCTGAAGCCGGTCCGCATTCTGGTCCACCAGAAGCGAGATTTCATGCGTATCCGTATCGTTCAGACCCAGGTCAAACGCCTTGAAGCCCTTGTTGAACTTGGCGTCTTCGTTGGCCACATGCGCGATCAGCCCGTCGCCCGTAAGCGTGAGGCCGATATTTGTGTGGTTCCAAACAAGACGCTGGGCGCTGCCATCGGCCTCATCCCTGGTGAATTCGACCGTAAAGGCGATCTGCTCTGAAGATTCGAATTCCTTCAGCCGGCCAAGTTTCACGAAGTCATCCCGACCGTCCAACTGAATCGCCGGACCGGACGCTGAATTGGTAACGGTTGCATCCCCTTTCAGAGCGGCCTGGCCGCTGCCCGGCAGGTTGGCGATATCGAGAACGTAGTCATCAAAGACCATGCCGAAGCCTTGCCCTGCGTCCGGGGTTGTCGTCCCGGTGTCAGGAGTGGTTGTGCCGGTATCCGGGGTCGTCGTCCCGGTGTCCGGAGTGGTTGTGCCAGTATCCGGGGT
>NZ_JBQFTI010000010.1:0-32558 GCF_056538575.1 Ruegeria sp. BG10
TGCGGAAGAACGAATTAACGTAACTTTATAAGTAACGTGACTTGTTGTGTCAATATCATGTGCTTTTATTTGTCACATGACCGTACTTGCCGTAAACTGACGGGAGAGGAGGAACCGATGAGAACCGACAGCCGACTATCTCGCGTTTTGCACGTCCTGATGCACCTTGGTGAAACAGAGGAACCGATGACATCGGAACTGATCGGGCAAATGTTGAACACCAATCCCTCCCTAATTCGACGCACGATGGGGCTTTTGCGCAAGGCAGGTATCGTTGGTTCGTCGAAAGGGCATGGCGGCGGCTGGTATCTTGAGAAACCGCTGGCAGATCTGTCGCTAACAGATGTCTACTCTGCCTTAGGCGAGCCCAAACTCTTTGCAATTGGCGCGTCTGATGACACGCTAACTTGCTTGTTAGAGCGATCAGCAAATGCCGCGACGCAAAGGGCACTTGATGCAGCACGAGAGAGTTTCTTGCAAACCCTTGCCAGTCAGAGTGTTGCAGACCTCATCGAGCTATCACGCGCCGAAATCGCAGCATACCAGGCGCGGGCATCGACCAGTACTGAATAGCAGTTGACCAATGTAATTGTGTTGACGACGGAGATTTGCTGTTCCACGCCACATGCACTGATCACGCATCAATGAGAGCCAGAAGCTTGACACTTCACTTGATCCTTTGAACTCGGATTGTGCTTGGGCTGGCGCGAAGCACGGCATCAATGCGGCGGCCGATACGGCGGTTGCCACCGCCCCAGTCGGCCAAGCTTGTGTGGGTGTACACGCTGTATTGCCTGGTCTAGGAGGCCGGTTCTAACCTTCGTGAGAGGCTGTTGCGCAGAGGACCGTCCCAGAGTCCGTGATTCTTTGTGGTGAAGATCCTAAGTCGAACCGCCAGAAAGGAGTTTCGGAACAAGTTCCTCAGCAAGGGAGGCGACTGCGTCCACTCGTGCGATGCGCCGTGAACCCGGACGGAAGGTCAGATAAACGAAATATGGGCGCGAGGCGTGATTAGGCAAGCAGCGGACAAGCCGGGCTTCTCGCAAGGCCTCACACAACATGAATTCCGGCAGAAACGCATATCCTCGCCCCGCCATTGCAAGATCAAGTAAGACAGAAAAACTCCGTGTGGCAAAGGGTCCGCCTACCTTGATGGTTGAGACATCGTCTGGGGAAAAGAAAGTCCAGGTAGTGTTGGCAACATCACCTCTGAAGGTGAGACAGGGTTGGTCCTTCAGGTCGTCTGGTGTGTTGATCGCTGTCTGGGCTGCAAGCTCGGGTGACGCGACGAGCCAGCAACGAAAGCTGCCAAGCTGCTTCGCGACCAGTCTGTCATCTTCGAAAGTTCCGATCCGGAATGCCAGATCCGTATTGGGATCCTGCATATCCTCGAAATCATAAGCCGGGCGCATGACCAGCGTGAGATCTGGGAAGCGCTCTTGGACGGCCGGAAGGATTACTGAGGCAATCACCGAGCCGAATTCCGCTGTTGCGGCGAAGTTCACCTGACCTGAGACGTCCCCGCTTTCTTCACGGGCGATGTCACCCAGCAAATCAATGTCAGCCAAAATGGACTGGACCCGCTGATTCAGTCGGACGCCCGTCGGGGTGAGCTTGACGGACCTTCCACTCCGCTCGACCAACTTCACGCCAAAATGGTCTTCCAGCCGCGAAATGTGCCGGGACACACCCGATTTCGCCATGTTGAGTTGATCTGCGGCAACGCTGATCCCACCGAGCCGTGCGACGGTGTGAAAGCTGACCAAGGCAGGCATGCCAATTGTTCTAATATCAGCAACCATCAGTTCAATTTGATACCTCTGTTGCTCTCGGTTGGCAATCTCTAACTTCGAGCAATCAAAGGGTCCATTGCAGGGCCACATTCAGGAGAAAAGACATGAACATACTCGTTACAGGTGCCAGCAGCGGATTTGGAAATCTGATGGTGGCCGATTTGGTCAAGGCCGGGCATCGCGTTGCCGGGACTGTGCGCGATCCCGAAGGACGCAACAAGGAGGCTGCGCAGACCTTGCGCAATCTCGGCGTTGAGGTTGTCGATATCGACGTGACAAACGATGCTTCCGTCGAAGCCGGCGTAGCCGCGGCAGAGGCCACACTCGGGCAGATCGATGTGTTGGTCAACAACGCCGGTGCGGGTGCACACGGTCTGCAAGAGAACTTCTCTGGAGACGATTTTCAGCGTGTCTTTGACGTCAATGTCTTTGGAGTGCAGAGGATGATCCGCGCCGTCTTACCCAAAATGCGGGCACGGCAATCTGGGCTGATCTTGAACGTCACTAGCCTTCTTGGCCGCGTGACAGTGCCCTTCCTTGGCCCTTACAACGCGGCGAAATGGGCCGTGGAGGCACTCAGCGAAAACTACCGCTGGGAGTTGAGCCAGTTTGGTGTCGATGTCGCTGTCATCGAGCCCGGCGGCTTCCCCACGAACTTCTTCACCAACCTCATTCAGCCGTCTTCGCGCGACCGGGATGCAAGCTATGGCGAATTTGCCGGAGCGCCCGAGGCCATGCTGCAAAGCATGGGGGAATCCCTAGCCAACAACCCGCTACAGGTTCCGCAGATCGTGTCGGACGCGGTGCTCGAGGTGATCCATACTGCGCCTGGGCAGCGGCAGTTTCGCAATGAAGTGGACAAGAGCGGTATGGCAGACCCTGTCATTCCGATGAACGTGCAAGCGGAAAAGGCAACCGAGGTGCTCTTCACCGCCTACGGTATGGAAGGTATGATGAAGCTTAAAACTAACGTTGCCAACGCGGCCTAATAACTACGGCAGGTCTGGGGTTTTCCGGGCCTGTCGATCCAACACGAGCATAGGAGGAGCCTAGCCGATGACACACCCCGCATTTACCTCAGACTCTGTGGCCGTGATCACTGGGGGTGCTTCCGGCATTGGCCTCGCCGCAGCAGCGAAGTTCGCTCAGATGGGCATGCGCATTGTTATTGTTGATCAAGACACCGAGAAACTGGCTGCCGCGGCAAACATGGTGTCTGCCGCCGGTGCGGCCGATGTGATGACGTCTGAGACAGATGTCAGTGATCGCGCGCAACTAGAGGCGTTGGAACGGATGGTAGCAGACCGCTACGGCGGGGTAGACATCTTAATGAACAACGCTGGTGTCGGCGGCAAATCATCGACCATTGGGGACGCCACGGCTTGGGATAAGATGCTGGGCGTGAACCTTTGGGGTCCGATCCATGGCACTCAGGTATTCGCGCCAAATATGATCGCGCGAAACAGACCAGGTGCAATAATCAATACAGGGTCCAAGCAAGGCATAACCACACCACCGGGCAACCCTGCTTACAATGTCTCAAAGGCGGCTCTGAAAGTATTCACTGAGGCGCTATCACATGAGCTGAGAAACGGCCCCGGCCATCAGATCACAGCGCATCTCCTTGTGCCTGGCTTTGTTTATACTGGTATGATCTCCCTGCCTGAAAAACCTGCTTCCGCTTGGACCGCAGTGCAGACGGTCGACTTCTTTGTCGACAGCGTGAACCGCGGGGACTTTTACATCCTCTGCCCCGACAATGATGTCTCACGTGATATCGATGAGAAACGCATTGCCTGGAGCGTGGGAGACGTCATCGAAAATCGCCCCCCACTAAGCCGATGGCATCCAGACTATAAGGAAGCTTTCGAGGCGTTTGTGGCGAAGGCTGACTGATCATCGTAACAGTCCACCACTCAGGACAAGATAAAGATTGAAGACTGTCCGGCGGCCATACGGGTTAGGCGGCGCCTTTCAATTCGCGTTTAATCTATCGTGAACAACTCCTGTCTTTCAGCAACACCGCGCAATCTGTATTGCCCAAGGGAAACAAGGCTTGGAATGGAGTTTACTAAGTCGCCAGCCACCTTGTCGGAAACGACAATGTTCTGATCGAGCGCGTTGCACATGCCAAGAATACGGGACGTTGTATTGACTGCTGGGCCGACCACTGTGAAATCCAGGCGAGACCTACCGCCAATGTTGCCATAAAGAACATCGCCGGCGTGCAGCGCAAGAGTGAAACCGGTCGTTGGCAAACCATCCGCTTGTCGTTGTTGGTTGAGTTCGTCAAAGGTATCTCGCAACTCCGCTGCCGCGTGAATTGCGACGCTGCGCGCGTCCGGAACTTGATTGATATCGAAGATGGCGAGCATTCCATCTCCCATGAATTTCAGAACATTACCGCCATGGCGTTCAACTACGTCAACAGCTTCCGCGAAGTAATCGTTTAGCAATTCTATAATTGAATGTCCCGGAAGCGCCTCTGATAATTTGGTAAATCCTTGTAGATCAAAGTACCAAATTACGGCTGAAATCGTTTCGGATGAACCTCGGGTGATGTCCCCGGAAAGAACGCGCCTACTGGCGTCTTTTCCCAAATAAGCGGCGGTTATGTCTTCAGCCATCAGCCTGTTTGCCCCACATTTCAGCGTCAGGCAAAGTGGAGATATTAGTTGACGTAGACCGTCAAGTTGCTGGCTTGTGAAGCCCCCCCTCGCGTCGGTTGCCAATGAAATAATGGCGCCTTCCTCGGCCTGCATTGGATCGACAGGTGTAGCATCATCTGGAAGAAGGAAGAACCGTTTGACAGCGAAGTAGTCTGTGGCACCGCGCTCGCGAAGTTCGTCAAACAACGGAAAATTAAACTCCGGGTCCTGGACCGTTAGGTCTTGTCTAATCTCTTCAACGTTGTTTACCAAAAGATAGTAAATCGGGCTCAGAATGTATTCTTCAGGTGCATTCGTTCTTCGAATAAACTCTTCTCGCTCATTTCCTCCGTCCCTGTGCCATCGGAAAGCGACTGTCCCAATCTCGGGATGATGTGCGCGCACAGTGATGTTTGCTCTTTGAAGTGGAATTCCCGCCGAAACAAGACGCTTGCAGAATGCTTCGAGCCAGATCTCCACCGGCGCATTCTCTAAGCCCTGTTGAACCAGCCAATCTGCTATGTCCTGGATGGCGGCGGTCAGTTCCCAGTTTTGGACTAAAGGAGCTGCCATGATGTCCTCTTAATGAGCTATCTGAACAGTTAGTTCTCAGTCTAATTCACTTCGGGCACACATCAAATTCAATTCTCCCACTGCGCTCGCAGCCCGAAGCGGACCTTTAAATCCAAACGTGGAGTCTTCCGACATGCGGACAAGCCTGCTGTTAGGTCTACATTCCGAGAAACGTATCCTTTGGGTTTGCACTCAATTGTGCCTTGGTTGAATCTATGTCCCCTAAAACCCAAAGGCTTCCTATTTTTCGATCCCGCAAAGTAAAAAGGCCGCCCCGGCCCATTCGATCCGCTTTTGCGTTCCCTCCACCCCGAAAAACTTACCTTGGTGCGTTCCGACGAAGAATATTCGGGCAGCTGCTTTTTGCCCTTCGTCAACGATATCGATGATATTTCATTGGAAGTCTGGGAGAGCTGCGCGAACTTCTTCCATGTAACGAATGAATTCCTCCGGCCCCGAGCGCTTCGCGCCGAGGCTCCCGCGAAAATCGACCTCTTGGTGTAAGATTGTTTTAGCGCAGTCGTTATCTGATGAGTTGCATGCTTCGTGGTAAAATCTTCCAATAAGATAAGATAGTTTCATGAAGTGACCCCGATTTCGGTTACATGTCCTGTATACCGTGGCCTAATTTCGGACTCGATACAGGCGTTCGATGTATTCCATTCAATGTCTGCGCTGCGGACGAACGCTGCTATTCAATATTGGTGCTATGTAGCAGAATAAACCCAAACCTTTAGACCAGCTGCTCGTCCCCGAATTTCTTGGTAGCCAGCAAGTGTCAGTCGGTCGAGGGTCGGAACGTTCCCATTCTTTTGGATAGCACGCACCAACTCGTCGCTGGCAACGAGCTGCGCATCGAGGTCGCGAGTAAGATGTTCAATCCTGCTGGCAATATTCACGGTATCGCCGATTACACCATATTCAAGTCTGCGTTCATTCCCCATATCTCCGGCCACGACTATGCCCCAATGAAGTCCGATGCCTACACGGATAGGCTCAAGGCCAGACAACAATCTGTCCTCATTCCAATCCTTTAGGGCATCAATCATCGCGAAAGCGCAATTCAATGCGTTTGCTGGATCGTCAGGGCTTGGGTCAGGCGTTCCAAAAGTCGCCATAAGCCCATCGCCTATGTATTTGTCCAAAGTTCCATTGTTGTCGAATACGGCCTTTCCCAGGCGCTCATGATAACCTCGAAGAAGGTCAATCACCTCCTCGGCGTTCGCGTTTTCACAGAGCTTTGTAAAACCCATAATGTCAGCGAATAGCACTCCGACTTCCTGCTGTCTTGCGGTGGCAATCTTGGCATCTGAGTTGCTCAACTGGTTGACAACATTTGGCGAAAAGTATCGCGCTAAGCTGGCGCGTTTTCGCTCCGTTGAAAGCAAGTTCCAAATGAGCTGACGGGAGCGCGCGACCACAATCGCAAGGCCTGCGGACACTATCAAAACGACCAGGAGCTCGGTTGCTGCATAACCCAGGAAAAGAAAGTTCAGGTCTGATCCGGCTTCAAGCCAGGCGTCGATTGTTTGCTCTCGCAAATCAAGATTGCTGAAAGTGCCTGGTTGGCTCAAAAACCATGCCCACATTCCCAGGCGGGTTAGAATGATGCTCAGGCCGCACCAGACAACCAGCACAGGTCTGAAACTGAAAGACGCCTGCATCAAAAACAAAAAGAAATAGAGAAAACGGGCCGAATCCATCGCGATGGCCGGTGGTAGGGTATCATCATTAAAGGGCGAGCTTAGCGTGAAGACCAAAGCCAACAGAGCGCAATCAAGGGAAACAAAAGTTAGCTGGAGCCATAGTCCGGTATAACGCGTACGAGCGGCGGCGTACTGAAGCCCGCCGAGTACGACGAAGACAAAGATTTCCAGAAGATTGAAGTAATACGTCGGTCCCGTTTCTGTACTGTCTATGGCTTGCCACAAAAGAACAAGAACCAAAGCGACGGTGCGAACTTTGGCGGCCAACAAAATGCCACGGCGTTCCTCTTCTGCAAAGGCTGCTTTGCTGCGTTCCAGCAATCTGTCTTGGATCTTATCTGACATTTCTCTGGTATCTTAGACGGGCTCTCAAAATCGCCAAACCAATCTCATTTGGAAAATTCAAGGAGAGACGTTAAAACTGGTTTGGGCTCGGAGCGAGCAATCGAAGCCAACAATAGGGAGGCGACGTCCGCTACGCGGAGATAGCCGCCTTTTGCTGGTGCTGCTATTGCTGGCGCAGAAACTACTCGCGGGCGCGGCATGATTTTCGCTGTGAAGCAGCATGCGTCGTCAGAGCGGTCATTGAAAGCCACCCTGAAGGGCGAAATTCAATCCACCATTTCGCCGCAATCGGGACCGACAAACGAGGAGCGGACAAACTGAGCTTTCGCTGCGGCTGCTCCAATGGCTGCTTATGGAAATCGAGACCTGTCAAAAACGGTCCATTTTGCGTCTGTCAGAAACGACAGGCAGAACCTTTCGATGCATTTGGCTGATGAGCCTATTCAATTCTGTTAAAGTCGCCCTGAAGCTGATCTTTGCTCGAAGGATGCGAACGAAATGGACCCAAAAGGATATCGGGCGCTTGAGTTGATATACGACACAGCTGTTAATCCGGGAAGTTGGCGTCGTGCGTTGGATGCGACAGCAACAGTCGTCGAAGCCAAGGCTATTGCATTGGTAATCCGTGGCAAAAGGGCTGGCGCAAAAGACTTGACGATGATGTCCAGCGTCTACCTGGACTTTTCACGCACACCTGCAGGCTGGTACTACGGTGCGTGGCTCTCGCGCAAGCAGAACCAAGACTGGGATTTTCTTCAGGCCCAACCCCCGCATGAACCAGTGCCCGACCTGGAAACGGGACTGTCAGCTGAAGCCCTAGATGCGCGCAAGGACTATGCGTTTCTGAGAAAACGAACCGGTGTTGCTCGGCGGCTTGGGGTCCGTTTGAACGCCGATTCCGTTTGGTTTGACGCCATGAGCATCGGGTTTGACCGACAGAAGAACGAAATCCCACCATCTGCGAATGACAGATCGCGCGCCTTACTTCCGCACTTGACAAAAGCACTAGAGATTGGCCGTGTTTTTGCGCTTTTAAAGGCTCGGTACAAGGCAGCACTTGCCGCCTTGGAGCGGGTGCAAGCAGGAATTGCAATTGCGCTGCCGGACGGACAGATCATCGTCAAGAACGCCGAGGCGGAGAGGATATTTGGCCTGAAGGATGGCATTGTGCTGTCTGGTGATGGTAGAATTGTCACCACTGATCCCGATGTAACGTCCAAAATTCGGGCGCATATCCTTGACGTGGGTTCAACGGCGCAGGGTCAGGCCAATCGGCATGAGTCCTTAGTTTCAATCGCGCGGCCATCCGGTCTGACGCCATTCCTGTTGGATATAGGCCCCGTCAGTGACAGCAAAGCCGAGCTGGAAAAGGGACTCGATGGAGCGCTCGTTACAATCATTGATCCCGAGCGTATCCCGTATCTTCGATTAGATCGGTTTACAGAACTCTACGGATTAACCCAGGCAGAAACCGATGTCTGCCAATGGATCGCTGACGGGGCAAGCATTGCGGAGATCGCCGAGCGGCGCGGCACTAGCCCTACAACTGCCAAGAACCAAGTGTCGGCGGTGCTTTCTAAGGCAGGCGTTGGCAGTCGGGCTGAGCTAATTAGACTGATCCTTCGTGTTCTGCCACCCGTTGCCTAACGATTGTACAAGAGCGTAAAAAAATCGGACGTTATGATCCAAACGGATCATGAGCGGCAAAAACAAAATCTATACCCATACAGATGCATGCCTCCCTATTTCAAGTGTGCCCCAAGCATAGGACTTTGTAGGAGAACAAGAAATGGCCCTAAAAGCTTTACGCTGGTCAACAGCTTCAATTTTGGCATCAACACTCCTTGTTTCTGCTGCTCGCGCAGACATGACAGGCAGTTGGCAGTTCACTTTTTCAAATGGCCATAGCTGGCAAGCTAACTTAAATGAAGCGAGTGGTCAGATCAGCGGAAACGTTGTCATAACAAATCAGCCAATCAGGGGCCGAATCCATAAAGGTGGCTTTGTTTTCGGTCGCTACGACGGTGGCTTGAGGACCCCTCAATTTTATGGCGGAAAAATCTCGAGTGATGGTGACAAATTGGTTGGATCGTTTTGCCACGAACTTAAAGATTGTTCTGTAACGTTCACGGCCATTCGACAATAGTGGGTTGCGCTCCACAAAATTCCTAAGAACGATGTAAGAGTCTGGTTTTAAATATATTAAAGAACAACCACGTTCGAATTTTCTGGGAGAACTTCAGAAGACATCGCATTTCCTCCAGATAAATTCCGAGGGGTTATCCCGCAATGTTGAGATCAGTTCTATTTAGTCTTCTTTTGGCGGCACTGGGTCTCGCACCTGTTTTGGTAGCCGCCGCTGAACCCCAGATCAAGATAGCCCAAGCTGGCCAGAACATCACCCTATGGGACGGTTGGAATGTCGACGCGGCGATTTTTATCAAGGTAGACGGCGGAGAGGGGGACGACTGCATCAGACTTTGGTGGATTACCATGGGCATCAATTCAGAGTCTTGGGAGGTCTGCAACCAGACGGAGGTCGAGGTGAAACTACCGCTGATCTATGGCTAACTCAGGGCTGGTCACTTTAGCCGTCAAACAGCAGTCGCCGTGAGCGATCGAGCCGGGGTCGCTTACAGCTTCGAGCTCTGTGACCGAATTATTGAATGTTTAATTTCAGGAGGATCAAATGCTGGGTCGAACTTTGAGAAACGCTCTTGCATTCGTATTGATCGTCTCTCTTTCAGGGTGCTTTGAAGAAACGATCACAGAGCTCGTTGACAAGAAGTTTCCGCCGGTCGATGCCGAGGAACACCGGTCAACTGCCGTTGCCACCGGACTCAGCGCGCTCTCGGTGGTCAGCCAGACTGATCTCGCCGTGGTCGTACCAATTGACGACATCCAAAAGTTTCTTGACAACACGGACACCTTGAGCACCGCAAACCTGGCGAGTGTCCAGGTCGTGGGAGACCGGCAACTTCTGTTTGTTGATATCGCCGTTGACGGTGTGTTTTCGTCCTCGATGTTCGATGGAATGGACGCAGAAGATGCTGCAATCCTCGACGCATTAAAGCCAAAACTTGTCGGAACACTTAAGATTGGTGCTTCGATAGCAAGCGCTGCCGCTCAAGATGATGACCAGAACCTGCTCCTAAGCTTTCGGCTTCTACCCTTATTCCGCGAGGTGCGGGTGGAGGAACTGAACGTCGCTGAAGCAGTGGACATCGCTGCTCCGGCCGATTTCGCCGCTGAGATTATTAACTTGTTTGCCGACAACGTTTCCGGCGAACTCAGTAGAGCGAGTTTCACCAAAGTAACTGTGCCCGCTGTGCCCGTTGAGTCCATCTCAACATCGGTCAAGAAGCAAGATACGCTTGAGGATGGAACGAAAGTGGCCGTGGAAATCGAAGGTGAACCCATTGCCTCACCGGTCTTTGTTCGCGCAGTTGCATTCAAGATTGAGCAGGATGCCGTATCGGTCCTTGTCGACTTGGCCGAGGCCGATGACGAGGCACCTCAGCCTGAGGCCGCTGAGGGGGATTATTCAGACTTTGACGAAGCTTTTCGGAATCGCCTTGCAGATCTCGTCCCAACAGGTGAGCAGCCATCGACCGTCTGGGCGGCAGTGTCCAAAGAAAGCGTAGCGCACATTGTGAATTCAAGCTTCGAACAGGCAAAGCTGTGTATCAACGCGGCGGCAAGTGTTCCTAAGCAGGAGTTCTCTGAAAAGGTTGAAATTCCGGATGAAAATACGGTGGATTGTACTCCTACAAGAAATTGCTCCATCGATCGAGACTGCCGCCAAACGAATGATTGCCGCCAAACTGAAGACTGCCGTCAAACGCGCGATTGTCGTCAAACAAACGACTGTCGCCAGACCCAAGATTGTCGAGCCTGTCTGCTGAGAGCGCCGCGAATATTTGGAGAAGGCGGTCACTGCATTCAATCTGGTCTTGATCCGATCTGCCAAGCTAGAAATGAAGGCCGCAGAGTTGACTGTGAGCGTTTAAAGACGCAACGGCGCCTTGCGTGTGAGGCGGAGAAGGAGGTGGCGCGTGATGCATGTGAGGTTCGCAAAGCTGGTCGAAGGGCTGACTGTGAGCGTTTGAAGGCGCAGCGCCGCCTTGCTTGCGAGGGAGAAAAAGAAGTTGAACAGGCGGCATGCGAAGTCGAGAAAGCAGGCGAAAGGGCTCTCTGCGAGACGGGAAAGGAAGCTTTGAAAAGACTCTCTCGGACCGGAAACTTCGCGAATGTTAGTGGTTTTGCCGAAGCATCGGGTAGTTTGAGAATTTGTATTCCTCACTTGGCTTTCGATGAGAACCTTTCGAAGTTGGAAGTTAAGCTGGACGTTGGCGGTCAAGCCGACGCGCGCGTTGGCCTGAAGTTCGTGCCGCTCGATATAGCCGGGCATGTGACGTGTCCAGTTCAATGGACGGAGAACAAGGACATTAGACTGTCCCTTCCAAACCAAGATTTTTCGATTTCTACGACCCTGAGCTTCCAGAATGTTGACGAAAACCTTTCGATTGGTGCGGATGTCGCGACATCTGAACTGGCTCTGAAGCTGAGACCATCGCCGCGTCAACTGATCTTCGACAACTACAACATGCAGCTGTCGTGCCCGCTGGTTGGCGGTTTGTTGACCGCCGTGCGCGGTCCGACTTTGCTTGTCGATGCGACAGGCGCGATCCCGGAGCTCAGTGGCGACTTCGTGTTCCCCGGCGTGTCACAGAAGTTCGAGTTCGAGGTGGAACCGATTGAGGTCGAATTGCCTTCTACGGAACTATCAACTATGACCTCTGTTTCTGTGGGTGAGAAGGGAATCATTGTTAGCATCGCGGTTCAGGAGTGATCCCAAGTTTGCGGTGTCCACCGGTTTCCAGGAAAATTTTGGAGGAACGCTGGCATGCACTCACTGATACCGGCAGCTGAATTGTTCCTGTAGTATGATTACCCCGAAACACGCGACCCGATGAAAGAATTCCTTAAAGTGAAGACCGTACATTCATTCGAATTGCAGCACCGGTAGGGACGGGCTCGGTACCGACCAACGCCGCGTAAGGTATCAAAGCCAGCTTTGAAAAGGCGAACGGCGGGGGCCGTTTGCCAAGGTGGTTCAAATGTCGATACGCTCAGCAATGCTAAGGGCATCTTCGAGTTCAACGCCAAGGTAACGCACTGTGCTGTCGACCTTCGTATGTCCGAGCAGTAACTGGACGGCGCGAAGATTGCCGGTCTTTCGGTAGATCTCGGCTGCCTTTGTTCGACGGAGTGAATGCGTACCATATCCGCTCGGTTCTAGGCCAATCGCAGTCACCCAGTCACGAACGAGCCGTCCATACTGGCGAGTTGAAATGTGTAGACGGTCGTGGAACCGGCTGGGAAACATGAAGCGACATGCAAACATCTCTGGGGACTTGACCCAGGATAAAACAGTTTCGCGCGTGTTTTCCGTCAGTTCAAACTGGACTGGTCGCTTGGTCTTGCTCTGGATCACCGAAACGCGTTCTCGCACGCGATCATCTTTTACCAGGTCAGATACAGCCAATTTGACCAGATCACAGCCGCGCAGCTTGCTGTCGATGGCGACGTTGAACAAAGCCAGATCGCGTAGATAGCCCGCCAGTTCGAGCCGTGCCCGGATTGCCCAGACCTGTTTTGGCAGCAAAGGCCGTTTTTGACCGATGATCCGCCCCTTGTTCCAGGCCATGCGTTTCGGGGTGGTTGCGGGAAGTTGGACTCTTGGCATGATTTGCCCTCCGATCCGCCCCCCAATCCCAGTCACCAGCACCATGCTGGCATTGGGTTTGTATCGTCCTTTGTAACGGCAGTTTTCAGAAGACGACCGACAGTGTCGGTGCTGCAAGTGCACTCTGTACGAGTGTCGGCTTTGGGTCGAACTCTAATCTTGTCGCGTTGAGGTTTCTTCAAGGCGTGTTTTGAGACGGTCAACAACATTTTGCGCTGTCGCAATATCATCTGGCGACAGGCCTTTAGAGAGTTCATTCACCCATGGGATTTGCTTCGCAATCGCGGCTTCGTACAACTCCTGCCCCTTTTGGGTCATGACAACCAAGTGTGCCCGCTTGTGGTGTGGGTTCGGCTGAAACTCCACAATGCCTTCTTTGCTTAATTCATTGATGATCCGTTGTACGCCCTGCCGGTGAACGCCCATCGTCCGTGCATGCCAGGCAACGGATTCCGGCCGATCAGAATAAGCAATGGCGCCGAGGATCTGCCATCGGGCGCTTGTCAAACCGAGTTCTGATACGAGGCGATCACCCGCAAGCTGTAATCGACCGTTCAGCCGAAACACATCCAGTATCAAGGCTGTCACGGCTTCTCCTTCTTCGGTCCTTCGCGAATCCGGCATGTCGATTCCTCATTTCATTTGACAACGTGTTGTCGTTGTGTTTGATGCTTCCTAAATATGACAACATGACACCAAATTAAAGCAACTTTCAAGGAGCACCGAAATGGTAAGTTTCAAACCCCTCGACCCGGAGTTTCCCATTGAACGGCAATTGGACATCGACGCTGGACCCGTCGTTCTCGTCAATCTCTTCACAGTCGATCCCGTTGACCAAGTCGCCATGGTAGAAGCTTGGAAGTGCGATGCCCAATGGATGAAGAAGCAACCGGGTTACATAAGTACCCAACTGCACAAAGCCGTTGGCGACGGCAGCATGTACCTGAACTACGCGGTCTGGGAGTCTGTTGCGGACTTCCGCGCGGCGTTTTCTAACCCCGAGTTTCAGCAGCAGCTTAGCCATTATCCCTCAAGCGCTGTGACCGCCCCCCATCTGTTTGAGAAGGTTGCGGTGCCGAATTGCTGCACGGCCTGACGAAATCCTTTCCAAAAGCCAATTTGAGGGAACCGCTATGAAAACAAAGATTCACGCCATCGCAGAGGGAATCGGCTTTGTGATGATCCTCCTCTTCTGGACATCAACGGCCACCAGCGAACTCTTTGCGAGCCATGAAACAGTCGCAACCGTCAAGGCATTGATCCTGAAAGGCATGTTCATTCTCATTCCGGCAATGGCGATTGCTGGCGGATCGGGCATGGCAATGGGTCGGAAACGCAAGGATGCGCTTACGAAGGCCAAGAAAACCCGCATGCCTGTCATTGCGCTGAACGGCTTATTGATCCTCGTACCCGCAGCCTGGTTTCTGGCGGGTAAAGCCGCTGCTGGCGAATTCGACAGCACATTTTACACGGTTCAGGTGATTGAACTGTTCGCCGGGGCGGCCAACTTCACGATGATGGGACTGAACATTCGTGATGGTTTGCGAATGACCGACAAAATTCGAAGGGCGCGCTGAAGATGTGGTTCCAATCCAAGCAGGGCCAAAATACCGACATTCGAGCAAACGCAGCGAATTAGTGCTATGTAGAAACACGACCGGTTTAGGTCACCGGAAAAAGCTTGTTAAATTTCTCTGCTCCATTCCGCGAGAACGTCACTACCCGCGTATTCTGATCTCGTTTGACCCAGGACAGTTCCTCGAAGCGACCGAGAAACGCGCGGCCTAAGCTCCCTGCCAGATGGGACCGGCGCTCACTCCAATCTAAACATTCTCGACAAACTGGAGCTCGTGCCTTGCGTAAGCTCTCGATGTCAATTTCGAAATCTGTTGCGAAGGCGGCACCTGTCTCGGTCAGTTCAAGTTCCTCGCCATCCAGAACCAAATGCCCGCGTTCTACGAGGCTATCAAACATCTGAGTACCCATGTCCCCTGCCAGATGATTGTAGCAAACGCGGGCCAGCCGCAATTCCGCGTCTCTCGGGCCTGTCCGTTTGCGCAAATATCCCGACCCCGCCGCAAGTCCCATCAGACCCTCCAGGACGTGCGCCACCTCGTCGCTGGCGAGCGCAAAATATTTGTGCCGCCCCTGTTTTCGAGGACGCAACAGCCCACCATCATCCAGCTTCGAAAGATGGGAGCTGGCGGTCTGGATCGTCACTCCTGCTTCCTCCGCCAGTTCACTGACAGTCAGGGCTTTGCCACTCATCAGCGCGGTTAGCATGTTGGCGCGGGCGGGGTCGCCGATCAAAGCGGCAATATGAGCTATATCTGGGCCTTCTTTCATAGTTCGGTCTTAATCGAAGCATTGGCGGAAAGCAAACAGCTAGGATCGGCAAAACACACTGGAAGGAGCCCGCCATGTTGACTTGCGTTATCCGTTACCAAATAGACCCGACCAAGAAGGCCCAGTTCGAAAAGTATTGCCGCAACTGGGGTCAGGCGATCCCGCGCTGTGGCGCTGATCTGATCGGCTACTACGCGCCTCATGAGGGGTCGTCGACGCTCGCCTATGGCATTTACAATGTAGCCAGCCTTGCAGACTACGAGGCCTACCGAGTGCGCTTGGCCACCGATCCTCTCGGGCGGAAAAACTACGAGTTTGCCCAAAAGGAGAAGTTTCTGCTCCGCGAAGATCGTACCTGGCTCAAGCTCGCTTCTTCACCGCACGGAGACGGCACATGATCGCTGTGATCTTTGAGGTCGAACCGGCAAAGGGTTGCAAGGACGAATATCTCGACATCGCAGCAGAAATGCACCCGATGCTCGATGATGTCGAGGGATTCATCTCGGTCGAGCGGTTCCAAAGCCTGACGGATCCGCATAAAATACTGTCTCTGTCGTTCTTCAAAGATGAAGACGCAGTAGCACGCTGGCGCAACCTCACCGCACATCGAGGCGCGCAAGCGAAAGGGCGCTCCGGAGTTTTTGATAACTACCGCCTGCGGATCGCCAGCGTGATCCGGGATTATGGCATGTTTGATCGAGAGCAGGCTCCGGCTGACAGCTGGAAGGCACACGCGACATGAGCTGACGCCCATCTTGTCAAAAATGACAACGAGTTCAGCAGCATCAACGCTTCGACCCGCATCGAAACAATAGAGCCGTTTTACTGATAGGTATCACTCGAAGAATCAAATTAGATGGATAATACGCATGATTGTCATGGTATTTGAGTTCGACGTTGAAGCACATGAAATGGACGACTACATGCAAACGTCAACGGATTTGCGCGAACATCTGAATGGTATTGAAGGCTTCATTTCAATCGAACGTTTTGAAAGCTCGGCCAAACCCGGCAGATTTGTCGCCATCGGCTACTTCGAGGACGAAGATGCTGTAACCAAATGGCGAAATCTTCCTGCGCATCGTCGCGCGCAAGCGCTTGGCCGGTCCCGCTTCTTTAAGAGCTACCGTTTGGTGATGGCTGACGTTACCCGAGACTACACCCATGACCTAAGGCGAGATTCTGCCCCAGATGACAGCAACAAAGCACATCGAGGCCATGATTCCTGAAATCCAAAATTGCAAAGCCTTTTAACGAATGTCCGGATTGGGCTGCCTCCAGTCAATCATGCTTGCCGCAGAGAGTGGCCGCTTCGAGCCCACTTTTACCGATGCTGCGCGATGCCCCAATTACAGCAATGCGCAGTTTGCGGACTTTGCAAAGTCGAGAGGACGGCCCTGGCCATTTTGTCAAAGCGCGGCGTCATCGAAAATTCGAACGACCCAATCGAGGAAAACCCGGACGCGCGGAGAGAGCTGTCTGTTTTGTGGATAGTAAACAGCCAGCGGCGTGGGCGATGGTGGAGCTTTCGTTAAAATTTCTACAAGGCGTCCCTCTCTCAAGTCTTCCAGAAAACGATATTTCGGCGCTTGTCCGATCCCGAACCCATCTCGGATTAGATGATGCACTGTGTCCGCGTCATTCGCTGTAACTAGCGCTGGCAACATAACGTCCTTAAGCTTGTCTCCGATCTTGAACTCCAACGGCAATGCGCCGCCAGTGCGCGAAGACAAAAAACCAACCATCTGATGACCCTTCAGGTCATCAACGGAGTTAGGAGTGCCAAACTTGGCCAGATACTCCGGGCTTGCACATGTGATCTCCGGAAGATCTGCCAGGTGTCGTGTGATCATTCCACTGTTATCAGGAATGCCGGCACGGATAACGCAATCAACGCCCTCGCGCACCAGATCCACCAGGCGCTCTGTCTGACCGAGTTGAAGGGTGATCTTGGGATACTTTGCAAGGAAATCAGTCAGGTGAGGTAGAAGAAAGACCCGCGTCAGCGTACCAGGGGCATCAATGCGAAGCAGACCTGAGGGCTCGTGCCCGCGCAGTGCTCCTTCAGCTTCCTCCAGATCAGCTAAAATTGACGCGCATCTTTGATAGTAGGCTTGCCCATCCGGTGTTGGGGCCACGTGGCGGGTTGTGCGATCCAGCAGCCGACTACCCAGGTCGCGTTCCAGCCTCTGGATGGCTTCACTTGCGGTAGACCGCGGAATATTGAGATCCGCTGCGGCCTTTGTAAAACTCCCGCGTTCGAGCACCCGAACAAACAGGCGCATGGTTTCAAGTCTATCAATCATTGTTCGCTTTTACCGAATTGTATTTCCGAAACAAGGCTGATTATCTGGATTGTCTCCGTATCTATTTTCGCTGCAAACAGACAGGAGACTGACATGGTACACGAACAACGAACGGCAATTGTAACCGGGGCCAGCAAAGGGATTGGTGCAGCCATCGCACTTCGCTTGGCTCAGGATGGCCATGCAATCATTGCCAATTATGCAATTGATGTGGCCGGAGCGAACGAGATTGTAGACGCGATCAAAAAAGCTGGCGGCCAAGCAATCGCAGTTCAGGGTGACATCTCTGATCCATCCTGCATGCCAAGTTTGTTCGACGCGGCTGAACAGGAATTCGGCTCTGTCGATGTTCTGGTCAACAACGCGGGTATAATGCGCCTGAGCGCAGTTGCATCTACTTCCGATGCTGACTTCGAGGCTCACTGCGCCATCAACATTGGTGGTGTCTTTCGCGGCATGCGCGAGGCTGCCAATCGCCTAAACGCAGGCGGAGTGATTGTCAGTCTGTCCTCCAGTGTTGTCGGGCTCTATCAGCCGACCTACGGGGTCTATGCGGCAACAAAAGCTGCGGTAGAAGCGATGACCCATGTGCTGGCTAAAGAATTGGGCCCTCGTGGCATCACCGTGAATGCTGTCGCGCCTGGGCCAGTCGGGACCGACCTGTTCATGACTGGCAAGCCCGAGGCGGTAATCGAGAACATCAAAAAGATGAACCCACTTGGGCGGCTCGGAACGCCCGAAGACATCGCTGCCGCTGTTTCGCTTCTGGCCGGGCCAGATGGCCGGTGGGTCAGCGGTCAAACACTGCGGGCCAATGGCGGTGTCGTCTAAAAACCCCTCTGGAAGCTATGCATTTCTGACCCGGTTGCGGAAGTGAGAATGATAGCTTCCAGATTTATGCGCTGGCAGGCAGCTACGCTGCTAGCTCATGCCTATCTATTCTTTCCCTCCTTAGCCATTCGATGAACAGTAAAGTCCAGCATCAATGTCTTCAATCAGACCTGGCTCTGTTGGGGACCAGTTCAGAACCTCTTGGGTCCATGTGCTCGATGCTGGACTGTCTGAAGCAGCCATGAAACTGAACCAGTCAAAATAGGCTTGCGCATCGTCACCGGTTTTAGAAGAGACTGCCAGCCCCAGACTGCAACCCAGGGCTTCGGCGATATCCTTGAAATGCACGCCTTCTTCGGCAACGCCGTGGTAGTGAACACCGCCTTCGTTGCGCTCCAAAGCCAGCCGGTAAAGACGTGCTGCATCCAGGCGATGGACGGCACACCAGCGGTTTTGTCCTTCATCAATGTAAGCGCCTTCGCCATTTTGCGTTGCGATGTCTGCCAGCATTCGGACAAAGCCATGATCACCCGCACCATGTACAGAGGGGGCGAGGCGCACAGCAGCAATCTTCACACCTTTTTGCGCCATTTCCGCGCCAGCGTATTCAGTCGCTACGCGGGGGTTTACCATGTCGCCCGTCGGAGCAAGGTCTGTTTCCTTGGACTCAACACCTGGCGTCAGTATCGCTGTGCCGGATGTCGCAAGGAACAGCCGGTCAGAGCCTGCCAACTCGCTTCCGATTGCTCGGATCACTTCGGCATCGTGAGCGCAGTTTTCTGCAAATTTCGAGAAGTCGTGGTTGAAACCAAGGTGGATCACAGCGTCTGCCTTAGCTGCGCCTGCGCGCAAGCTGTCGAGATTCTCAAGGTCTCCGTGATGTGCCTCAGCACCGACTTTTTTCAAGGCCTCGGCTGAGGATTCTGAACGAGCCAACCCGATGACTGAGTGGTCGTGATCCAATAGTTCGCGGACGACGGCAGACCCGACATAGCCGGTGGCTCCGGTTATGAAAACGCGCATTGATATCTCCTATGACTTGTTGAAACCTGCGCGGCGGCTCAGGTTTTCAGTCAGTAAAAGTATCGGAGAAACTGACGTCATCAATAAGTGAACATCTCGATTATCTTCGCAATCGTCCCAATCCCTTGGATATTCGGCTTCTAGCTGATAGAGTTTTGATTCAAACCTAATCGGCAGAGATCACGTGGACCCTCTTTCTGACATCCTCTCCATCCTGAAACCTCAGAGCCATCTGGCAGGTCTTCTCGACCTTGGGCATCCCTCCGCGATTGGCTTTCCCGATCAGGCGGGTGCTCTGAAATGCAACGCCATGATTTCTGGTGATGCCTGGGTGTCTGTTGAGGGCCACAAAGAACCCGTTCTGGTTAGGGAAGGCGACTTTTTTATCCTACCGACGGGCCGTCCTTTTGCGATCAAAACCGATCCTTCCCTTGAGGCCGAACCTGTGGAACAGATTCTGACAGCGCCACTTTCGGAAGAGCCAGCGGTTATCAACGGTGGCGGGGGCACAATGATTGCAAGCTGCCGTTTTACGGTTTCTCAAGCTCACGCATTTAGGCTCATTTCGATGCTGCCGTCGATTATGGTTATTCCGGCGCAAGTAGAGATCGCCGCCCATTTGGTTCACTCAGTAGGATTGATCCTGGAAGAGCTAGCTGATGCTCGTCCGGGTAGTGCGTTGGTTGCTCATCACCTCTCGCACGTGGTCCTGATCCAGACCCTGCGTCATCATCATGCGGAGAAGGATACCCAACTGAGCTGGCTCAAGGCACTCGCTGACACACGCTTAGCCTTGGCGCTGACTGCAATGCACGGTGATCCCGGAAAGAAATGGACACTAGGCGAATTGGCTGAAGGCGCAGGAATGTCGAGATCAGTCTTTGCGAGGCGTTTCCAGGAAGCCGCGGGGCAGAGTCCCATGGAATATCTTGCCGTTCTTCGAATGATCAAAGCAAGCGACCAACTCTTGTCATCCCGATGCACTATCGCGACCGTCGCTGAGGCCTTCGGGTATAAGTCCGAAAACGCATTCAACACGGCTTTTAAAAGGGTGATGGGTCGCCCACCCCGTCAATTTGTGAATGAGCGCTCCAGAGGTTGTTCGGACACTGCTCTGACCGCCGAGGACCTATCCCGAAGCTTCCAGTAGATTTGCCTTAGAATAGCGCGCGGGCGGACATCCTACATAGCGGGAAAAGGCCGTACTGAAGGCACTGGACGACCCATAGCCTGTCTGGGCAGAGATTTCGGCAATGCTGAGATCGCCCGTTCGGAGCATATGCTTTGCCAATGTCATCCGCCAGTTCTGCAAATAGCTCATTGGAGGCATTCCCATGACCCCCTCAAACCGGGTGAAGAATGCAGATCGAGACAGCCCAGCTTCGGTTGCAAGAGCCTGAACAGTCCAACTGTGAGCCGGGGCCGCGTGCATGGCTCGCAAACTGGGTCCAACCCGCATGTCTGCCAATCCATGCAAAAGGCCGGCAGTCGGGGTCGGGTCCGCGCCAGAGCGAAAGGCTTCGATCAGTAGGACTTGCAAAAGGTTCTTGACGATCACATCTCGCGCCGGCCTGTTTGCGCGAGCCTCGTCGCGAACAAGCCCCGTAAGCGCAGCCAACCGACCCTCACCGCGGACAAAGATCAGATCAGGCAGTAGAGAGATCAATAGATCAGCGTCCGGGCTGGCAAAGGTGCAGTGTCCCACGAGCTGTTGAACTTCTGGATCCGCGTCAGATACCCCAAGCCGGAAAATACCGTCTTCACCCTCCACCGGGTGGTTGACCAAATCAGCGGGTGGCGGAGGGTCCATGCTTGAGAAGGTGAAGGATTTGACCGCAGGGATCAGCACAAAATCACCCGCATTCAATACCAATGGTTCTTTTCCTTCGACCTCCAGGCGTGCCCGTCCGGTTAGAAGTGAGCAGTAGAAGGCCTCGTTTACATCCTCTCGATGCACTCGAAATGGTCCCGATGCATGCACCAGCTTTGAATAGGATGCTTTGGGTTGAAGGAGGCTGATGATTTCAGAGAATGGATCTGCCATTTCGGACCATTGATAATAAGAAACGGACTATTGATTATATATAATACTGCCGACGTCCTCTACTTTCAAGGCATCAACAAATAGGAGACAACGTCATGCAGACCGTATTGATCACAGGATGTTCTTCGGGATTTGGCCTGGAGACGGGGCGCTTTTTCCTCGAACAAGGATGGTCGGTTGTTGCGACAATGCGAAAGCCAGATGAGGCCTTACTTCCGGCCTCGGATCGTTTGACGATCTTGCCATTGGATATCTCGGACAGCGAGAGCATCACAAAGGCTGTGGAAGCTGCGGGCCCCATCGACGCTTTGGTGAACAATGCAGGCGTCGGCTGGCTTTCCCCTTTTGAGGGTACATCAGAGGATAACCTGCGTCGGATCTTTGAGACCAACACGTTTGGCACCATGGAAATGGTCCGAGCTGTGCTGCCACAAATGCGCGCGAAAGCGTCGGGGGTGATCGTGAATGTCTCTTCCAGCGTCACACTCAAACCGCTGCCGCTGGCTTCGGTCTACACAGCAAGCAAGGCCGCAGTGAACGCCTTCACCGAATGTCTTGCCCTTGAATTGGCTCCTCTGGGTATTCGCACCCATATCGTTCTACCTGGTCAGGCGCCAACAACGAATTTCGGCAAGAACGCAATGGCACTGATGTCAGAATCTAATGACACGCCTGAAGACTACAAGCCGTTCGTCGAGCAAACCATGGCTGCCTTCATGAACACCGAAGGGAAGGAGTTCACCTTCTCCGAGGATGTCGTTCAGGCAATCTGGAGGGCCGTCACCGACAGCACATGTCCACTTCGGATCCCCGCTGGAAAGGACTCAGTCGCTCTGGCGGCTTGACACCTTCAACAATCAGAAAAAGCCCTCTCGAAAAACCAGCATGGCCGACCTCAATGGCTGGCCTTTTTTACCTCAAGCTAGCATTTTTCTCGAAGCGTCCCGTGTTTGGTGCGCCTTAATCGCAGCAAGCCACTCAACGGCAACCTTCGCGCCACCAAAAGGATAAAGGTGAACCGCAACATCAGCTAAATTGCGTCGTTGCAGCCCTTGTTCGATCAAGCAGACCAGACGGGAGAAATCTACGATCCCGTCCACGGTGACACTCACGTTGTTCAACCCGCCAGCCGAAACCCCGAATGAGCGTGCAAACCTGAGCAGGAGATCCTTTTTGGTCGGCCCAGGTATCCCAATTTGGATCGGCTGGCTAACACCAATGTTTCGAAGCTGGCTTATCCAGTTGAGAATTCTGTCGGGATCAAAGGCAAGTTGAGTTGTTATGCTCACGCTGCACCCGTAGGACTCCAGAAGTTTTACCTTCTGCTCCAGTAGGGCCACGTCCGAACGATAGCCTATGGCAGCGTTCCCCTCAGGAAACCCTGGCAAGGTGACTCTCTTGATCGCGTATTTTTCAATCCACTCGGTTCGAAGGAGATCCATCGTGTTGTTGAATGGCCCCGACGCATCTGATGGGTCACCACCAACGACCATGACTTGTCCTTGTGCGCCCGCAAACCGGAGTTTTTCGGTCAGGTCAAACAAGTGTTTCTTTGATTTAAGGCGACGAGCTGCAAATATCGGCACCGGCAACAGTCCGGCATCGTCGATCCGGCGCACCGTTCGCAGCCTGTCGTAATCATCCTCATCGTTCAGCCAGGCCACATTGACAGGGGTTCTCGCAGGAATAAAGGGCGCGGCTGTTGTGAGATCCGCAAGCGTCTTTCCTGTCGCCTCAAGTGAATAGAAATTCAAATCCATCAAGGAAACCATCCTTTGAAAGGGCTGAGAATTCATTGGGAGGCCGGCTGGCTAGAACCCGTGCATGCGTTTGGCCCATTGGTATCCGACAATCAGGCCCTTCATGACCGGCAGCAGTGCCAAGGCACCTGCAACTGCGATCACAGACATGCTCAAAGCCAAGACCCAGGGTTCTGGCCTCCATGTCACCCAGGCGATGTGCAGCGCAAACCCCATAAGGTGGCCAACGATCAGGATCGTGAGGTAGGCCGGACCATCATCAGCCCGCTGATGGCTCAGATCCAAACCGCAATTCGAGCACTCATCGTTCACTTTGATGTAGCTATGCAGTAGTTTTGCTTCCCCGCATCTGGGGCACTTGAGGCGCATCCCATTCATGATTGCGGGTTTGATGGGGCGCTCTTCGCTGTCGTCGTGGGCGTCAATTGCAAGTTCGGACATCTTTGATCTCCTTCGGTTGCGCCACAGATAGGTCATTTTCAGACATAATGCAATCAATAGCCAATCAATATGATGACAGATGCGACAATATGTTGAAATACGCCTGTAATCTGGTTAAAAGTGACAGACACAATCTTCTATATTGAATGGAATGATGCCTTGAAATCATGGACACCGAATCTGCGCGACGACGGGAAACCACTCTATGTCCAGATCGCGGAAGCGATCAGACATGATATAGAGACAGGTGTGCTAGATGCAGGTGACAGGCTTCCGCCTCAACGCAGCGTCGCCAAGCTTGTCGGCTTGGATTTCACAACCGTGTCACGCGGATATTCTGAGGCTGCGAAGCGAGGGTATATCGACACTTTTGTCGGCCGGGGCTCGTTTATCCGGAAACCAGAAGAAACTTCAGTAACAGCGGACCCGCGCCGCGCGCTTGAAGAAGACCCGAATATGAACATGCCCCCAGAGCCAGATGATCCGGCTCTGGTGGTCCGTATGGAACAAGGCCTCACACATGTTGCTGCGAACCTTGTTCCTCTGCTTCGTTACCAATCGATTATCGGCAGCCGGCAGGACCGGGAGACCGCAGCACGCTGGATGAATATCAACGGTATCGACGTTACAGCAGACCAATTGGCAATCACGCCTGGCGCACATGCCAGTTTGCTGTCGATCCTGACGCTGCTCACCAAGCCCGGAGACACTGTGATCTGTGAGCGCGTGACCTATCCCGGTATTCGCGCCATCGCGGCCCAACTCGGTATTCAGCTTGTCGGCGTGAGATCAGACGACAGCGGTATTCTTCCTGGTGATCTGGATGCCGCTATCCAAGAGCACGCACCTACTGCTCTTTATCTGAACCCGACGCTGCAAAATCCCCTGACGCTTACAATTCCGATGGAAAGACGTCAGCAGATCGCGTCCGTTTTGGACAAGTACGGTTTGCCTTTGATTGAAGATGACGCTTGTCGTTTTGTGTCATCGGATGCTCCACCGCCTATCTCACAGCAGATTCCCGAATTGGGGTGGTACATCGCGGGTCTTTCGAAATGTCTGGGCGCTGGTTTGAGGCTTGCGCTTACGGTGGTTCCATCTGGGCCGTCGAAAACCCATTTCACGCGGGCTTTGCAGGCATCGAATGTCATGGCGTCACCAATCACAACAGCTCTGATGGCGCGATGGATTGAGGATGGCACAGCCGCGGCGGTGCAAAAGTTCGTCCGCAAAGAGGCGAACCGCAGACAGAATTTGGCGGCCAAGATTATGCAGGACCAAGACTTCGTCAGCAGCAACGAAGCATTCAATATCTGGCTCAAGCTGCCCGAAGGGTCGAACCGAGCTGACGTGATGAGCCACATGGCCAATCGTCAAGTAGGAGTCATGCCGAGTAACGCCTTTACCGTAACAGGTGCACCCGACGAAGCGGTCAGGGTGTGCCTGGGAGGGCCAATCTCATACAGCCAGCTGGCTGAAGATCTCGAAGCGTTGAACTATGCGATTACCCACCAAGACTGGGTTCCTTAATCGCAGAAGTACTACGGTGTGACTTACGGCGGCAGCGATCAAATCCAAGAGCCCGCTGGTCTAATAAAGCTTATGGTGGAACACCCGCCTGGATGAGGCTTTGAACCACTTTCGCGCGCCAGTCTGAGTTGCGTATCGGCAAGACCCGTTCATAGAAAGATGCTGTGGCATCTGGATTGGCCTCAAGCAGAGACTTAGCGGTAGCACGGGCATCTTCCAGGCGACCAACTTCAGAATATGCGGCAATAAGAACCCATCGCGTTGAGGCCCATTCCGGATTCAAAACATTTGAACGCTTAGCAAACTCTATTGCCCTTTCCGGCTCTCCCGCGAATAACCATCCCACAGCTGCAACGGAGAGCTGAGCAAAAAGTTCCGGGTCGTTATGGCTTAAGGACATCGCTTTTTCGAGTTGTCGCAAACCCTGTTCAATTTCGTCCCCGAAGATCAGAACGCTACCGGCAATGGCAGCAACAAATCCGGAGCCCGGATTCAACCTAATCGCGCGTTGCACGGCTTCCAATCCGGCATCAAAATCTGCCTTCAGCATGGCCAGAACAAACCCACCAAGTACCACAGTCTTTGCGTCGTCACTTCCGGTTGCAAGCGCCCTGCGTGCCAAGGCTAACGCGCGTATTCGATCATTTTCACATTGAGGTGGCCAACGGTGCATTATGCGTTGGACGAGGCACCACCCCACATGGGCAAGGGCAGGTGCGTACTTGGGATCCAAATTGATGGCCCGTTCAAGCAAATCAAGCGCCTGGGTATTGTGGTCTTCACGAACGACATAGACATGCGGCAATGCCTGAAGGTAAAGATCGTAAGCTCCTAAATGAGCCGTCGGAGTTTGGAGCGCTCGCTGGATTTCGGCTTTGAGCATCGTTGGTTCCAACTCACCAACAACACTGGCGGTCAAACGATCCTGAAGCTCGAAAATGTTTTCCAAACGCGCGTCGAATCTGTTCGCCCATAGATGCACACCAGTTAGTGCATCCACTAGCTGTCCTGTAATGCGGACCTGGTCTTCAAACTTTCGAACGCTGCCTTCGAGTACAAAACGCACTCCAAGATCACGCCCAACTTGACGTGCGTCTACCGTTTGACCTTTGTACGCCAAAGTGGAATTACGAGAGATCACCCTGAGTTCGCTAAAACGCGAAAGGGACGTGACGATGTCCTCGACCATACCATCAACAAAATAGTCCTGTTTGGTGTCTCCCGACATATTGATAAATGGAAGAACGGCGATTGACGGTTTCTCGATCACAGACTTCGATTGGGCGGTATTTGAATGTGAAGCGGGGGAAGCAGGTGGTCCAATGGAATAAACTCGTATTGGATCAGTAATATTCTTGAGCCGATGCTCGCCCATATCCTGGATTTCTACGCCCAAATGCGACCGCACCTGCCGATATGCATCCTCGGAAATGCAAATCCCGCCCGGCCGAGACAGACCTTCGAGCCGGGCAGCTACGTTGACACCGTCGCCCATAAGGTCACCATCGCTTTCCTCCACTACGTCTCCAAGATGAATGCCAATTCGGAAATCAATGCGCTCGTCGCTGGGTGCTCCAGAATTGCGTTCGTGCATGGCGCTCTGAATTGCCATTGCGCAGCGCACGGCCTCGACCACACTGCGGAATTCTGTCAGTACACCGTCGCCAGTGCGCTTAACAAGTCGACCGCCATGTGCGTCAATCGCGGGATTGATAACATCCTGTTGGACAACTCGGACATTTAGAAGCGTGTCTTCTTCAGCGATACCAATCAGCCGGCTAAACCCAACGATGTCAGCAATCAAGATCGCAACAAGCTTGCGGTGAGTGGACATCACGGGCATCTCCTTGCTGAATCAAATGCCGCACAATGGCTTGGCATGCAACCTTTGCTCTGGAGTGTATTTGTACTGAGGCCACTAACCGCTAGAGTTGAGCACCAGTTTTGTAAATCTTTGGATGTCCGCTGATCTGACCGGTCTTTGCTGAACGATGACGTGCCAATACAGCGGCGCGATGAACATATCGAGCACCACGCCCTTATCTGCGTCTTTTGAAAGCTCACCACGCTCGCTAGCTCTGTCCAGCATGACCATTGCCTGGGCCCGGCGATCCCGCGTCACACTCTCCAGCAATTCCGCCAATTCATCAGAACGAGCGTGCTCAGCATGTAGGTCCGGTAGAATCCGCCTCACAAGCGGATGACGCAGAGTTGCAGCCATCCTGCGCATAAGCCTGGCAACGTCCTTCTCAAAAGATCCTGTGTCAGGAATTGGAGTGATATTCGTGGCCGCTGATTTCACCGCTTCAGTCACCAGTTCAAACTTGGATTTACTACGTCGATAGAGCGCCGCCTTTCCGACACCTGCGCGAGCCGCAATGCGCTCCATTCGTAGAGCCGAGTAACCCGTTTCCGCCCATTCCTCGAACAACGCGCGTTGGATTGCTTCCGTCACTGTGTCTTGCAAAACGGCAGCCCCAGCCGGCTTCCGGCGCGGCCGATCAGGATTTTTTACGTCGGAACTCTTGCGTTCCATCGTGATTCTCCTTTATATAGGACGAAACGGTATCGTTCCGTTGTACTTTGAGGCAAACTTGTCGATACCGCAACCCGTTTTTGGCGGCTGATGAAAGGACGCGAAGATGGACCCGAAAATCGCACTTCTGTGGTTTGCGCCTCTGCTTTGCGGGGCCTTGATACCCATCCATGCCGGAATGAACGCAGAGCTTAGCCGCGCGGCTGGTCACCCGCTCTGGGCAACTCTGTTGTCGTTTGGAATTTCATTCGTTTGCCTGGTGGTCGGCATAGCATGGCTTCGACCGACATTGCCAAGCTTATCATCACTATATGCGGCTCCTCCCTGGGCGTGGGTAGGAGGTGTGATCGGTGTCATTTACGTGATGGCGACCATGGTTCTGATCCCACGCTTTGGGGCCGCCGCTTTTATTGCCGCAGTCGTCGCCGGACAAATGGCGATGGCACTCATCCTGGACCAGAGCGGGCTACTTGGAAACGCTGCTCGACCAGCGGACTTCTATCGCATCACTGGTGCTGTGCTGTCAGTCTCCGGTGTTCTTATCATGCAGTTCGGAAAAGCGACATAAAACAAGTCACCACTCACATCGACCCCCTCAACAAAGTTCAACATGAAGTTAGGAGAGACCATGTCCGACACTAACACGATACCCAGCTTTGGCGCGATGCTACGCACCGCCCTCGGAGATGCAATCATCGCAGAAGCAGGCGAGAACTTCCTAGACATGTGTGACGAAGGCATCGTGTTCGAGTTCCCGTTTGCTCCAGAAGGCTCGGTGCGAGAACTCCGCGGCCGAGACACGATGGCCGCCTATCTGCCAAAAGCCGGAGGCCTCATTAGTTTTGAATCCATGAGCCCGGCAGTCACCCATGTTGCCAAAGACGGTGAAACCTTTGTTTTGGAGTTCTCCTGCAAAGGCAAAGGCGAGGCCGGGCGCTACGATCAGAACTACATCTCGGTCATCGAGGTCCAAAACGGACGTATCACGCGCTATCGCGATTACTGGAACCCTCTGGTTCTGCTGAATGCTGTCGGAGGCGTCGAAGTTCTGAAATCCAAACTGGGAGACTTTATCGATGGCTAACTCCATTCTTGTTACCGGCGGTACTGGGAAAACCGGCAGCCGCGTTGTCGAACAGTTGAAAGCAAAAGGCGTCTCTCCGCGCGTAGGCACACGTAGCCCAAAAGGTGAAAACGATGCGCGCTTTGACTGGAAAGGCCCATCGACATTTGATGCCGCGTTTGAAGGCGTCAGAGCTGTTTATCTCGTAGCACCCACGGACACCGTGGATTCACTGGGAGCCATGCAGCCCGGTCTTGAGGCGGCACTTTCCGCGGGCGTCCAACGCTTCGTGCTGCTCAGTGCCTCTTCTTTGGAAGAGGGAGGGCCCATGATGGGCGCAGTCCACGCCTGGCTGCGCTCTAACGCTCCGGAATGGGCCGTGTTGCGTCCAACCTGGTTCATGCAGAACTTCTCAGAGCTTCATCACCGAGATCCCATTCGCGATGAATCCGCCATCTACACAGCAACAGGGGACGGCCGAGTTGGCTTTATCGATGTTGGCGATATAGCAGCCTGTGCAACGGCGCTGCTGGTCGCTCCCTCAGTCGAAAACACGGACTATACTCTCACTGGCCCGGAAGCGATTTCTTATGATGTGGTTGCTGAGGTGCTAAGCAGTCAATTAGGGCGGCAGATCATCCACCATCCTCTAACCGTCGAAGAACTGGTGGATCGTAATCAGAGCCTCGGGTTGCCGGAAGAGTATGCAAAGACTTTGGCTGCTATGGACGGCGCAATCGCTGGCGGGTCAGAGGATCGTGTCACTACCGATGTGCTCAAATTGACAGGCTCGTTGCCAACTTCCATCGATCAATTCGTTCAGCAAAATCTGGAAGCTTGGACGCAGAGAAAAGATATCAAGATGCGCGTGGCTGAGACAGCGAACATGTGAGATGCGTGTGTCCTTAGCTGACCTTCGCGTAGGCTTGAACGATCTAATCGATTTCGACACGTTTTTGCCGATGCTGCCGAAACATCGAGCGAGGGCATGATTTTGGAAAATAGATTCACGTAACAGGAGATCTCGATGATTGGAAATACGCAATTTGACGATGCTCTTTCTCCAGCAATTGAGTACTATTTGGAGCAGTCCGGTAAGCTGCTAGAGGCTATCGCCGCGCAACCAAATTCGAAAGAACTCCTTGCGGTCCAACTTGCTCCGGATACTTTTGACACTGGATTCCACCTCGCAGTGGCCATCCAATTTGCCGCGCGTGCGCTGTGCCTTCCTGCCGGTCATCCAGTGCCTGAAATCGTAGAACCTTACAGTTTGTCGAGCCTTAAGACGTTGTACCAAGACGTTTCTGAAGCTCTGTCCTCTGCTCAGTCATTTGATTGGAATTCAGAAGTCACCCATGTCGCCGGAAAAGCGAAATTGAAACAATCCGCCGCCGATTACGTTATCCGCTTTGCCTTTCCAAACATGCTGTTTCACTTATCCCAGGCGTATGCGGGATTGCGCCACGCCGGACTTTATATTGGGAAGGCCGATTTTGATGGGCAGCACAAATACTAAGTTACTGAGGTTTGAGGCTGACCTGTCACTTACGCCAAATGCAGGGAACTGTGACACGGGCCCCTGCATCCAGAGTTCCGCATCGCAATGAACTTTGGAAACTCGGATTAACTCCCATTGCCAGAAGGAAGCTTCTGGAGATCCTCACTCAGCATGTCGATGAAGCGTCGTACACGTGGCTCCAGCAGACGTTTGTGTGGATAAAGTGCCAGGATCGGAAGCTGACCATGGTCAAGGTGGGGCAGAACCTTCTCAAGACGACCCTCTGCAATGTCGGTGCCGACCAGAAGTTGCGGCAATAATGCGATGCCAAGGCCTTCTAACGCCGTCGCTCGTAGGGCCTCTGCGCTGTCGAGACGGAGGCGGACTTGCCCCTGAGCGCGAACCCAAGTGCCGTCATCTTCTTGCAGATTCCAGCCTTGCCGCTCGCTCCGGCTTGCGAACTGAAGCAGATCGTGGCGCGTAAGCTGTTCAACATTCAACGGTCTTTCGCGCTCGTAAAAATAGGTCGGCGCGGCACATAAGACTGCTTCATCCCGGAGAAGCGTACGCGCAATGAACCCTTGATCGGGAGAACTCACACCGATCCGGATTGCAAGGTCAAACCCCTTTTCGACGATGTTGTCGACCCGATCAGAGAGCGACATCTCGATCTGGGTATCAGGCCAGGTGTCAAGATATCGGCGCACCGTGGGCAGCAAGAGGATTCGGCCAAGCGCGTCCGGAGCCGTTATTCTCAAGACGCCGCGCGGCACGCCGCTATCACTGGCGATGCTGTCGTCGGCGGCCTCGATTGCTTCACGAATAGCCAGCCCGTGTTCATAAAGGCGCTTGCCTTCTTCGGTCAGGCCCATTGCGCGCGTGTTTCGGTTCAATAGCCGGGCACCGTATCCATCCTCCAGTCGCGCGATGGCCTTTCCGGCCGTGGATCGTGACAGCCCAAACATCTTTCCGGCGGCCACGAAGCTTCCGGTTTCGACGACCGTAAGAAACAGGAGGATGTCATTCACTTTCGATCCAATCATGCCCCTTTGTAGCATGAAGTTCGCAGCTGAAGCGATCTATATTCGATGTTTATAAAGCCTACGTCTTTCGCCAAGACCGTCCACAAATGGAGAAAGACATGTCCACAGCAATTGATCGTATGAACCCTCCGATGTTGCCGGATGCGAGCAAGGTCGGGTATTCGCAAATCTCCATCGCGCATCCCGGTGCACTTGCATTTGTATCTGGTCAGGTGGCTTGGCGGCCTGATGGGACACCAACGCCCACGTCGTTAGTCGAGCAGACTGCTATCGTCATCGAGAACCTGCAAGGAGCGCTCGATGCGCTTCAGGCGACGTCTGACGACATCATCCAGATGCGCGTCTACATGACTGACCTGCGGGACGAGACACAAGAGATCGCGATGGGCGCCATCCTGCGCTTTCTAAACGGTGCAATGCCGAGCCTGACCGGCATTGGAGTAACCGCTCTTGCGGGGCCGGAGCTTCAGATCGAGGTGGAGATGGTGGTGCAAGTGGCTGCCTGACTTCTGCCAACGATAGACAAGTCCATGACGCCCTTTGCACCCACCCAAGCTTGGCCGAACTGGGGCGGCGGCAACCGCTGTATCGGCCGCCGCTTTGATGCCGTGCTTCGCGCCAGCCCAAGCACAATCCGAGTTCAAAGGATCAAGTGAAGTGTCAAGCTTCTGGCTCTCATTGATGCGTGATCAGTGCATGTGGCGTGGAACAGCAAATCTCCGTCGTCAACACAATTACATTGGTCAACTGCTATTCAGTACTAGTCGATGCCCGCGCCTGGTATGCTGCGATTTCTGCGCGTGATAGTTCGATGAGGTCTTCAACACTCTGACTGGCAAGGGTTTGCAAGAAACTCTCGCGCGCCGCATCAAGTGCCCTTTGCGTCGCGGCATTTGCTGATCGCTCTAACAAGCAAGTTGGCGTGTCATCCGACGCGCCAATTGCAAAGAGTTTTGGCTCGCCTAAGGCAGAGTAGACATCTGTTAGCGACAGATCTGCCAGCGGCTTCTCAAGATACCAGCCGCCACCATGTCCTTTCGACGAACCAACGATACCTGCCTTCCGCAATAGCCCCATCGTGCGCCGGACTAGAGAAGGATTGGTATTGAGCATTTGCCCGATCAGTTCTGATGTCATCGGTTCCTCTGTCTCACCAAGGTGCATCAGGACGTGCAAAACGCGGGATAGTCGGCTGTCGGTTCTCATCGGTTCCTCCCCACTCGGCAGTTTAGGGCAAGTACGGTCATGTGACAAATAAAAGCACATGATATTGACACAACAAGTCACGTTACTTATAAAGTTACGTTAATTCGTTCTTCCGCA
>NZ_JBQFTI010000011.1:0-29348 GCF_056538575.1 Ruegeria sp. BG10
CGCATACGGAGACCGAAACCTTATCTGCACATGCCCACCCATGTCAGAATACGAAGACGCAGCAGAATAGCCAAAACCCCCGCCTCGGCGGAAAGAACTTAAGCCAGGGACGTTGCCCGACGGGGCAACGTCCGCATCCAGCAGGGAAAGGAACAATGAAACACTACGTCCTTCGGAATGGCCGTTCGCATTGGGCCGGATCCGCACCCTGGCAATCGGAACGTCTGCAACATGTTGATGTCATTCTTGCCGGCCCGGAGGCCAGGGCATCGGCGCATATGATTGATGATTTCTTTCGCGCCGTGAACGACTTGGTCGAAAACCACAGATATGTCGTGAACATGCGCGTGCTTGCCGACGAACCAGTCGGCGGCCCCTTGTACTGGGCCGGGCGACCTGCGGTGTTCTGGGGGGATATTCACGGCAACTGGCCGCTTTCAGAACAGGAAAAGGCGTGGTGTGCGCAGGTTGTGAATTTGTCACCGCGCACAGTTCTGGTTGGCGGGGCAGTATTGCTATTCGGTCAGGTCGGACGGGCCGCAAATACAGTTGCGGCCATTCACCCCAATTTCGCAGCCGCGGCGCAGGAAATCGGGTTGATCGACAGCGGCACAGGCAGTCATTTGGCTAGCGATGGTCGGGTACACAGCGCCTCGACCCGGCTGAGCGCGTTGCGGTTGCTGGCCGAGTTTCTGGCGGCGGACCACGGTGCCCATCTTGCAGACACCCTACGCAGTTACATCGGTCTGGAGGAGCCAAAGCCATCCTTTAACAGCCACCTTGCGATCAGGCTTGTGCAACGGTCAGGCGCGGACCCTTTGGTGCGGCGGACCATCGAGACCATGCTGGAGCATCTTGAGGACCCCTTGCGGATCTCAGAACTGTCCGGGGTGCTTGCGACGTCGACACGTCAGCTACAGCGGCGGTTTCTGAACAAGACGGGCACCAAACTCCTGACAACGTACAGGGAACTTCGTCTGGAACACGCCCATAGCCTGCTTCGCAACACCGATCTTTCCTATCGCGAGGTTTCGGCCGCGACAGGGTTTTCTTCAGCGGTCGCCCTGACGCGTGCGTTTCGGGATCACTACGAAACGACGCCGGAAACCATCCGCAACCAAAGGTTTGCCGGAGAATTGTCAACGCTGCAGGAAGCACGTTAACCGGATCGGTAGCAACGCGGTTTGCTGGTGTGGCCGGCCCCAAAGATCGTCATTCAATCCCTGCCCGATTCGACAATTGAAGGGTAAAGCAGATCAGAGCGCGAGGTCACCCTGAGCCGAGTTCTCAATGACCCGCCTTGCGTTGGGAATATCATTGATCAGGGCGCGGTCCCGTGCTGCATCCGGGCTCAGGCCATGCATGATCCACCGGTCTGTCAGGCGTGCCTCCAGCGTCGGCAAATCGACATCCAGAAAGATTTTCAGGTTCCATAGTGGGTTCAGGTCCGACCAGCCGGGTTCGTTTAGGAACAGGTAATTGCCTTCGACCAGCACCGTTTGCTGATCCCGGGTGACGATTGATCGCGCTGCGATTGCCTTGTCCAGATCCCGGTCGAATTCCGGCACGGCGACGTCGTCCTCGGCCAGCAACCGGATTAGAAGCGCGTGGAAACCAGCGATGTCGAAGGTTTCTGGCGCGCCTTTTCGATGACTGAGATCGCGCGCCTTCAGGATCGCGTTGTCATAGTGAAACCCGTCCATCGACACCAGACCCGTTGGAATCCCGCGCTGCCGCAACGCGCTTTGTGCCAGGGCGGCAACGGTTGACTTTCCCGCGCCAGGAGGGCCGGCGACCGCCACCAGATGCCGTTTGGATGCCCGCGGCAGCAGGCAGACCGCATCGGCAATTCGTTCTGCCAGTCTTTCCGGAGGGGCGCTTTGCCCGCTCACGCCGCCTCGTCCTCGGACGGCGGTTCCTTGGCCCCGGTCATGAAGGCCACCGCGTCTGACATCGTGTAATCCTTGGGGTCTACAACACACAACCTTTTGCCAAGGCGGTGAACATGGACGCGGTCGGCGACCTCGAACACATGGGGCATGTTGTGGCTGATGAGGATGATCGGTATGCCGCGCGACTTGACGTCGATTATCAGTTCCAGAACCCGGCGGCTTTCCTTGACCCCCAAAGCGGCGGTCGGTTCGTCCAGAATGATGACCTTGGAGCCGAAAGCCGCAGCGCGCGCCACTGCCACGCCCTGACGCTGTCCACCGGAAAGGGTTTCGACCGCTTGGTTGATATTCTGGATAGTCATCAGGCCCAGTTCGCTCAGTTTGTCGCGGGCAAATCTCTCCATCGCCGGGCGATCTAGCATCCGGAACAACGACCCCATCGGCCCCTTGCGGCGAATTTCGCGGCCCATGAACATATTGTCGGTAATCGACAGCGCCGGAGACATTGCCAGCGTCTGATACACGGTTTCGATCCCCGCATTGCGGGCGTCGATCGGCGAATGGAAATTCACCTTTTGCCCGTCCAGCCACACGTCGCCCTCATCCGGCACAACCGCGCCCGATACGGCCTTGATCAGCGTCGATTTACCGGCACCGTTGTCGCCGATCACCGCCAGAATCTCACCTGGCATGAGGTCAAAATCGCAATGATCCAGCGCAGTGACCTTGCCATAGCGTTTCACAAGGTTCCGTCCTTTGAGAATGGGTTCCATCAGGCTGCCACCTTTCTGATCCACTGGTCGACCGCGACCGCTGCGATTATGAGGATACCGATCAGCAGGAAGGTCCATTGCGCGTCCGCGCCAAGCAACCGCAGGCCCAGTGTGAACACGCCGACGATCAGGGCTCCGAACAGCGACCCGAGTATGGACCCTCGCCCGCCAAACAGGGATATGCCCCCGATCACCACGGCGGTGATGCTTTCTATATTGGCCAGTTGCCCCGAGGTCGGAGAGACCGATCCGATCCGTCCGATCAGAGCCCAGCCGGCAAAGGCGCATATCAGCCCGGACAGCATGTATACCGACATCAGGGTGCGATGAACGTTGACCCCGGAGAGTTCCGCCGCCTCCGGATCGTCCCCTACTGCATAGACATGACGCCCCCAGGCGGTATGCCGCAATGCGTAGGCAAGACCGAGGATCAAAGCGAGCATAAAGATCACCCCAACCGTAAGGACCGCCCCGCCAATGTTAAACTTGGTTCCGAACAATTGCAGGATAGCGGCGTTTTCTTCGATATCCTGCGACCGGATTGTTTCGTTTTGGGAATAGAGGAAATTTGCGGCCAGAATGATCTGCCACATACCCAGCGTGACGATAAAGGGCGGCAGCTTGATCCGGCTGACGAGAAACCCGTTCACCGCGCCGATGGCGGTTCCCACGGCCAGCCCGCACAGGATCGCGACCGAGGGTGGCATCCCGTAGCGGAATGTGAACTGTCCCATGACAACCGATGACATGACCATGATCGCGCCAACGCTCAGGTCGATCCCCGCAGTCAGGATCACCAGGCTTTGCGCCGCGGCGACGATGCCGACGATCTGCACCTGTTGCAGGATCAGAGTCAGGGCAAAGGGCGAAAAGAACTTGGCCCCCAGCAGAACCCCAAAAATGACGATTGCTGCCACAAGAACGATCAGCGGAACAAGAGACGGGTTCACATGCAGAAAGTGCTGAACTGTGCCAACAAACCCCCGGTGGTGATCGTCAAACTCGGCTACCTGTTCAGGGCTGCCCTTGGCGGCGGCTTCAAAGTCATCGGATTGTCGCGACGTTTCGGTCATAGATATTCCCCCATGCGTCAAGCGCCCGTATACGGACCACTTTAGCAAGTTTTCGGGTGTCGAGGTGGTTTAGTATCAGGAGGCCGCCTCGGCGGCCTCCTGTCGGTTCAGCTTAACCCCAGCAGAGGTCCATGCCTTCTTTCACCGAGATCGAGTCGACGCCGTCCGCGGTCTTGTCCGTAACAAGCGCAACGCCTGTATCGAAGAAGTCTTTTCCGGGTGTGTTTTCGGGCTTCACGCCTTCATCCGCCCATTTCTTCACGGCCTCGACCCCAAGCGACGCCATCAAAAGCGGATATTGCTGCGAAGTCGCCCCGATGACACCGTCGGCCACGTTCTGAACGCCGGGGCAGCCGCCGTCCACCGATACGATCAGCACGTCATTTTCTCGCCCGATGGCCTTGAGCGCCTCATAGGCCCCGGCCGCTGCCGGTTCGTTGATCGTATGCACCACGTTGATTGTCGGGTCCTTGGCCAGAAGGTTTTCCATGGCACGGCGGCCGCCTTCCTCATTCCCGGCGGTCACGTCGCTTCCAACCAGGCGCGGGTCGTTCTCATCCCCGATGACGTTGGGATCTGCCAGATCAACGCCAAAGCCCTGAAGGAACCCCTGATTGCGCAGCACATCCACTGTCGGCTGGCTGACAGCCAGGTCCAGGGTCGCGATTTTGGCATCATTGGCCGCGTCACCCAGCGTCGCCTTGGCCCATTGGCCGATCAGCAACCCGGCAAGAAAGTTGTCCGTGGCGAATGTGGCATCGGCCGAGTCAATCGGCTCCAGCGGCGTATCCAGCGCGATCACCAGAACACCGGCATCCCGGGCCTGTTTTACCGCTGGCACGATCGAGGATGTGTCGGACGCCGTCAGCAGAATGCCTTTCGCGCCGTCCAGAATGCAGGTCTCGATTGCCTGAACCTGGGTTTCATGATCGCCGTCGACCTTGCCTGCAAAGGCTTTCAGCGTCATTCCCAGTTCATCAGCCTTGGCTGTGGCGCCCTCTTTCATTTTGACGAAGAAAGGGTTGGTGTCCGTCTTGGTGATCAGGCAAACGGTTTCGCCCTCTGCCAGTGCACCCCCAGCCATCGCCGTAAGCGCCAACGCGGTAGCGCCTGCAAGATTTGCAAGTTTCATAGGTCGTCCTCCCAGTTTCTCCCATGCCCGGAGGGGCATCTGAGCGATCGGGCGGATAGAGACCCGATCCCACACCAGAAACCTTCGCCAGATTCGATATATGAGTCAATAAATAAATCACTCTTAATTATTATTGACACGGGTTTGGCTTTTTCCCACTGTTGCGACAAGGAGGGTCCGTTGTGAGTGCTGGATTGCCACAGGACAAACCCGGGGCGCAGCGGGTTTCGGAGGTGCGCGGCACGAACCAAAGCGGTATGCGTGCGCATAACGAACGCCTTGTCCTGTCGCTTGTCCGCAGGCACCAGGCCCTGGCCAAATCCGAGATCGCGCGCATGACCGGGCTGTCAGCGCAAACCGTATCCGTGATCATGCGTCAGCTGGAAAAAGACGGATTGCTGTTGCGGGGCGAACCTGTTCGCGGAAAGGTCGGACAGCCGTCTGTGCCCATGCGGCTCAACCCGGAAGGGGCGTTATTCTTCGGTCTCAAAATCGGGCGCCGCAGCACCGAACTGGTTCTGACCGACTTTCTGGGAAATGTCCGGCAGCGCGAAAGGCGGACCTATGACTATCCCGAACCCGGCGCAACGCTGGACTTTGCCCATGACTGCCTGCGCAACATCATGTCCGGTCTGTCTCCGCAGGCCCGAAGCAGGGTTGCAGGCCTTGGGATCGCAATGCCCTTCTACCTTTGGGACTGGGCACAGACGTTGCAGGTTCCGCAAGAGGAAATGGACCCCTGGCGCACGGCCGACATCCAGTCTGAACTGGCGTCGGCCTACGATATTCCGGTTTTCCTGCAAAACGATGCCACCGCCGCCTGCGGGGCCGAGTTGGTCTTTGGCCCGGCCGGAGGTCCCAGGGACTTTCTGTACTTCTACGTTGGGTATTTCATCGGTGGGGGCGTGGTGCTGAACGGCTCCATCTTTTCCGGGCGGGGCAATGCGGGCGCTCTTGGACCGTTGCCGGTTCCGATTGAAACCGGTCGCGTGAAACCCTTAATCGACGTCGCAAGCCTGTACGTTCTGGAACGTTCGGTGTCCCGGACCGGAACCGCCACCGTGATGTGGGAAACGACCGAGCAATGGGATGTGCCCGAGGCGCAGCTTGAGAGCTGGCTGAAACAGTCCGCCATCGGGCTGGCCTATGCCATCGCCGCATCTTGCAGCGTCGTCGATTTCGAATGTGTGAAAATTGACGGCTGGATGCCGCTGAACGTGAAGACACGGCTTATAGAAGAGATTGATGTGCAGCTGTCCAAGCTCAACCTGACGGGTCTGGAACGGCCTGCGGTTCTGGCGGGTTCGGTTGGCCCTGATGCCCGCGCCCTTGGTGCTGCCAGCCTGCCCCTGTCCGAAAGATATCTGGTCGAAGCCTGACAGATCGGAGCAACAGCCGGGCGCCCCAACCGGGCTGCCTGCTTCTGCTTCGCATCCGGCGGTGACCCCCCGCCAGACGAGGGGAAATTCGCCAATCCGTCAGAAAACTTGCCAAAGCAACGTGGTTTAAGGCATATTTGCTTAGATTTAATACAAAAAATACGTCAAAAAATTGAATTGCAGAGGATCAGACCGGGCAGCGGGCGCAAAGCGCCCAACACATACCTTTGGGGGAAGGGAAGTTAGGTTTGGCCTGGTTAAGATTGTGTTGTGTTGTTTGGTGTATTCTGGTCCTGCCAACGCAGGCCCTGGCCAATATCGGAAAAGTCGTGGGCGTCAAACAGGGCGCCGAAGTCACGCGCGCGGGAAAATCTCAGCCCCTGCGTGAAGGCATGGAAGTTGCCTCCGGCGATTCCATATCGACTGACCGCAGCGGGGTGGTTCAGTTGATATTCGTTGATGAAACGAAGATCGCTATTGGCCCGAATGCGCGCATGATCCTGGATGTGACCATGCTGCGCGGCAACAAAAAGGCCAAGAATTTTGCCGTGCAGGCCCTGGGCGGCAGTTTTCGCTTTATTTCCGGCAAAAGCAAAAAGCGGGCCTATTCCATTCAGACCCCCACTGCGACCATGGCCCTGCGCGGCACCACGTTCGATATGTGGGTTGTACCCGGGACGCAAAGCGCCATGCTGGTTCTGGAGGGCCGGGTCGAGATGTGCAGCCTGAGCGGCAACTGCCAGTCAACCGGACGCCAATGCAGCCTGTTCGCGACGACCCAGCGCGGCGGGATCGGACGTCCCGCGGACCCGGAGCAATATCAGAAAGCGCTGTCCGAAGGGTTCCCCTTTATCCAATCTCAGCAACGATTGCTGGCACCGCTGCAGGTTGATATCGGCGGCTGTGCGGCCGAAGCCATACCGCTGGTACCGATCAAGTCGGATGCACCCGTCCCGGATGCGCAACGATCGGAGGTCAAAAGTACCGAAAAATCCCCGCCGCGAAACGAACCACGGACCGAAGCGCCCGCGCCCGGCTCCAAACCCGGCCGGGGCAATGGCGGTAATATCGGCAGCAACACCGGAACCGGGAACGGGAATGGCGGCAATATCGGTGGCGGAAACGCCGGAGCCGGAGATGGCCGTGGCGGCAGCATCGGTGGCGTCAGCGGCGGCGGCGCTGACGGCAGCGGCGGCACGATCGGCGGCGGCGGTGGCAACTCCGGCGGTGGCCCGGCCAGTGGCGCGACCGGCGGCAACGGGGGCAACAGCGGCAACTGAACGGAACGGTCCCCGATCATGCAACAGATAAGCGGACCCTTGCGTGACGGCAAAGCCAATCGGGTCACAGCGTCCCGAGGGTTCGGCCACGGCAACCGGAGGCTCAGGTGACCGGAAAACCCAAGGACAGATCCGGTCGGCGTCGCGCATTTCAGCTTGTCGGGCTGGGCCTTATTCTCTTTGGGTGTTTCATCCGGGTGCTGGACCCTTACCCGGTGCGGATGACGCGGCTGATCTACTTTGACATTCTGCAACGCCTTTCTCCGCGGGACTATGACCCCGGCCTTCCTGTGCGGGTTGTCGATATCGACGAGCAGTCTTTGGCAAACTGGGGGCAATGGCCCTGGCCCCGGACCCTGCTGGCGCAAATGGTGGAAAACCTCGGCGAATACGGCGCGGCGGCCATCGCCTTTGACATGCTGTTTATCGAACCTGACCGGTACTCTCCTTCACGATTGCTGAAAGATCCGTCTCTGGCCCGCGTGCTGACCGTGGATCGGACGGCCGAAAACCTGGACAATGATCTTCTGTTCGGGTCCGAAATAGCCAACTGGCCCGTGGTTCTGGGCGCCGCGGCGCGGCTGTCCGACGAAGGCCAAACTGTCACCACAAAGGCCGGGATCATTGAAATCGGCGAAACACCAACTGCCGGTCTGGTCTCGGTCCCGCACTGGACACCCCCTGCTGAACCGCTGGAGCAGTTCGCGACAGGTATTGGCGGCGTAAATGTTTCGCCCCTTGGCGGCACAGGCATTGTGCGCCGCGTCCCGGTTCTCTGGAGCGGCCCGGGCGGGGCCTTGCCCAGCCTGGGCATCGAAGCCCTCAGGGTCGCCATGGGGGAACCCATCATTATCGCCGAGGGCACCCCGGACGAAGCCGGCATAATGCTGGCCGTCGAAATCGGAGGGTTCCGGCTGCCCACCACCGAAAACGGAGAGGTCTGGGTGCGGTACCGGCATGACAGCCCGGATCTGTACCTGTCGGCTGACGACGTGATGCAACCGCCGGACAACCCCGACCTGCGGGCCGAGATAGAAGGCCGGATCATTCTGGTCGGGACATCGGCGGCCGGGCTGTTCGACATGCATCAGACCGCATTGGGCGAATCCGTGCCCGGCGTGTCCATTCACGCGCAGATACTCGAACAGATCGTGACAAATGAAATGCTGAGCCGGTCGGATGTCACCTCAGCGCTGGAACTGCTTTCCTTTGTCATCCTTGGGCTGGTGGTGACGGCGGTTATGTCCCGATTTGGCGCGGTTGCTTCCTTTGTCGCGGGCGGCGTGTCGGCGGCTGTTGTACTGGGGATTAGCTGGCTTGCCTTTCAAAACCAGCTTGTGCTGTTCGATGTCACCTTTCCGCTGATGGGAGGCATGGCCAATTTCGGCCTGCTGGCCGGGTACCTGTTCATCTCGACCGAACGCGAAAAGCGCGTCATCAGACGGGTATTCTCGCACTATGTCGCCCCCGAGATCCTAGATGAGATGGAAGGCGCGGGGCATCAGTTGCAACTGGGCGGCGAGACCCAGGAAATCACCGTGATGTTTTCGGACATCCGCGGCTTTACACCTTTGTCCGAGTCCGTTTCTGCGACCGATCTGGTGGCTTTGCTGAACGAACTGTTTTCGCAGATTGGCGACCAGATTTTGCTGGAACGGGGGACCATCGACAAGTTCATCGGCGACGCGGTCATGGCCTTCTGGAATGCCCCCCTGCCGGTCGAGGATCACCCCTGCCGCGCGGCGCAGGCGGCGCTGCTGATGCGCCGGGCGCTGGTGGATTTCAACGCCTCGGATGTGATGGAAGGGCGGCCCCCGATTGCCCTGGCGACGGGATGTGCCACGGGTCAGGCCTGTGTCGGGAATATCGGGTCGCGAAGCCGGTTCAATTATACGGTCATTGGTGACGTGGTGAACATTGCCGCGCGGATAGAACAAAGTTGCCGCCATGTGGACTACGACATTCTGGTTTCCAACTCTGTCCGGGAAAAAACGCAGCACGATATGGCCATGCTGGAGGCTGGCTTTGTCGATCTCAAGGGAAAGTCGGATCTGGAGCCCGTGTTCGTTCTGGTTGGCAACCAGAACCTGCTGAAATCGCCTGAATTCCAACAACTTGAGAAAAAGCACAAAACACTTATCACCGCGATCAGGGATCGCCAGCCGCAGGTCAGAATTGAAAAGATATGCCGGGATTGTATCGCAATGGCGGAGCGAATCGAGCCTGGCCTGCGACGGTTCTACGATGCACTTTCGGGCAGGGCGGCGGATTTCCGGTTCGAGGTTCAGACGAACCGGCTGGTCTTCAGCCACCACAATGGCAAACGACGAACCTCATGACTGCTGCTTGCGGTACGGTGCATTCTTGCGGATCGGTCCAAATTCCTCATGATGGGCGCCAAAGAAACTTTGACGGCAGTCGGTACCGGCCCCTGACGATGTCGGATGCCGTTGCTGCGGGCAAGACTATGAGGCGCGTTACATGGCATTCAAATTGGTTTCCTGCGATGGGGGCGGGATCAGGGGATATCTGACCTGTCTGATCCTGCAGGGCCTTCACGAAGAAACCGGATTTCTGGACACCGCGGACGGCTTTGCAGGCACGTCCACCGGCGGTCTGATCGCCGTGGCGCTGGCGGATGGACGGACGCAGGGCAAGGATATGGCGGCGCTTGTCGCCGAACTGGCCGCGCATTACCGCGACGATGCCGACAAGATCTTTCGGGAAAACGAACGCAGCTTTCTTGACAAGGCACTTGACGATCTGATGCGGCGTTTGCGGCTGGGCGGCGGTCCGGGCATCCTGGCGTCACAGTATAACGCAACCGGGCTGGAAGAGATCGGGATGTCGCTGGTGGGTGAGCGGACAATCGGAACCTTGTCGCCGGAACTGGTTCTGGCCATCAATACCGTCTGCCTGCACCGCAGCGACAAGATCGGGTGGTCCCCCTTCACGATCACCAACCAGAACCTGGAACAGGAATCCTGGCTGAACATGAGCGCGGTCAGGCTGCTGGACGTGGCCATGGCCAGTTCGGCCGCGCCGTCCTACTTTCCGCCGCATCTGATCAAGGCAGGCGGTGAGGATTACGGATATTTCGCGGATGGCGGGACCTTTGCCAACAACCCTGTCATGAACGGGATCAACGTCGCCATTGCCGCGGACAAGGCACACGGTCTTGAGGATATCGAGGCGCTGTCGATCGGCACCGGGCAGCAACCGACGGACATTTCCGAGGCGATGGTCCGGAACCCGGACGACTGGGGATTGCTGAAATGGTTCGGCATTACGTCGGACGCACCGAAAGGCGCTTTGATCGAACTGCTGCTGACCACGTCGGCCGAAAACCAGTATTGGATGGCACAGCTGGTTCTGAAAGACCGGCTGGTGCGTATCAATCCACCGCTTCCCAAAGTCGTCGGGCTTGCAACCCACAGACCCGATTCCTACCGGATGATGGAGCAGGCTTTTGAGGCCAGTAAGCAAAGCGAATACTGGGCAAATGCCGTGAAATTGCTGCGCCGATGGTGACGCCACAAGATTGTCCACCGGTTTGACTGCCGCTTTGCCTCCGTCGTTTCTGTTGCCTTTGAAAGAAGACCGCGTATGGTTAACGTGCCGTTTTTAGAGATTTTTCAAGGTTCGAAATGGGGGGAATGGAATGAGCAGTCCCGGCATCGCCGAGAAGCTGGTTGAGGTGCTGCATCGCGAGGATGGTGATCCCGCACTGCGTCCCGTTCACACGATCGGCATCAGTGCGACAGGGTATTTCAAACCCTCGCCGATTGCCCGGAACTTTTGTGTTGCCGACCACTTCAACGCCAAAAAATCGGATGTGATTGTCCGGTTTTCGAACGGGTCCGGCTGTGCGGCGGTGCATGACGGCTGGTCGGACGTGCGCGGCATGGCTGTTCGGTTCCACCTTGGCGATGGCACCGACACGGACCTGATCGCAATGACTCTGCCAGAGTTTTTTGCGCCGACCCCCGAAACGTTTCTGGAATTCGCCGAAGAGGCCAAGCCCAGGGAATACGAGGGCGAGACGCCCTGGCAGAAAATCATCAACTACCTGCAACTGATCCTGCCAAAACGTGACCCCTATCCCGGTGAGACCATCAGCCCGGATGACGGCGCAATCGAATTTGCGGACAAGAACGCCTATTCTCAGCTTGGCGTCATGCAGGCCGCACAGATCGGCGCCCCTACCAGCTACGTGCGCGCGGCCTATCACGCGGTTCACACCTTTGTCGTCACTGATCCGGACGGGGTCAAACGCTGGGTCAGGTTTTCGTGGCAACCCATTGCCGGGGTCCTCAAGACCGACCCCGAGGAAACGCCTGTGGACGATTATCTGCGGACAGAACTGAAAGAACGGCTGGCCCGGGAGCCCGCGCGGTTTTCCCTGATGATGATGATCGGCGAGGTGGGCGACGACTTCAACAACTCGTCCCGTCCGTGGCCGCCGCACAGAAGGCGGATCATGATGGGCACGCTGACCCTGAATGCCGTACCCGAGGACCAGATTGCCGACTCGGAAAAGCTCAGCTTCAACCCGGGCCTGCTGACGCAGGGTATCGAAACTTCGGATGACCCGGTGCTGAAAGTGCGCATCGATGCGTACAAGGTTTCCAGCGCCTGGCGCGGCGGGTCCCCCTGCCCGTTTTCGGAAGGGTAAACGCATGACACGCCAAAACTCGTGGTTCAACGACTACGTCAACTCGCTTCCGGACCGGGGATGGTTCAAGTTCCTGTCCCGCTATATCGTGGTGCCTTACTGGCACTGGCGCGACCCGAAACCGAAACTGCCGGGCGGACCGCGCCCCTCGCCCCAACCCAGCGAAAACGTGCAGCGCATGATGAACCTGATCATGCCGCTGAAAGATCCCTCGCCCGCCGGACGCGCGCGGGCAACGCTTGCCATCGCCCAGAACGTGGATGAAATCTTTGCTGGGCTGGATAATGTCGGCACCGTGCATTTCGCGCGGTTTCTGCTGATCGACAACAATATCTGCATGATCTCGGTCTATGACGGGGATTTCAGCAACTACATCCGCGACTTCATTACCACTATCGGCAGTGTGTTCAACGACGTGATCTCTCTGGTCGACGGGGCAGAGCATCTGATCCCGACCGAGCACAACGTCGAGGAATTCATCGACTGGGTTCACGCGCATGACCTGTTTCAGGCGGCCGATTTCCCAACCGATCTGTTCGGATTGCAGGACGCGGCCAAAGGGCTGCCGCCAAACAAACCGCCGCATATGCTGGCGACGTTGCCGCGCGAGTTCGTTCTGCAACTGCATGCCAACCGGAACCTTTCACTGGGGGGCGGTTATCGCGCCTATCCCGGAATTTCAGCCGCGCAGGTGCGCCAAAAATTCGGACAGGGCTGGTGAACAAAAAACTCGATCTCGCCGATATTCAGGGCAACATCCTTCGCGGCTATCGCCGGGCGCTGGTACGCCATCTGATCCTCGAAGCCTCTGATCCCGCAGCCGCCCGCCGCTTTCTGGGAACAGCCGTTGATGGTGGCAGCGATACCGTACCCGAGATCACCCGCGGTGTTCTTTGGGAGGTCAAACCGCCCTTCTGCTTCAATATCGGCATCACCTTTGAAGGGCTGCGCGCGCTGGGGACACCGCCCGAGCACCTGAAAACCTTCCCCACCGAGTTTGCGCAGGGCATGACGAAACGAGCCATGAAACTGGGGGATTTCGGAGACAGCGCGCCGGATCAATGGCCCGCCCCGTTTGACCGGCCGGACCGCGTGCACCTGATCGCATCCATTCATTCCGACACGCCCGATCATCTGGACAGAGGCGAAGAGCAGGTTGCGAAAGCCTTTACTGTTCTGGGTGTACGCAATGGCCGCAACCTGCCGGACGGCAAGGTTTTCTTTGGCTATGTCGACGGTATTTCCCAGCCCCGTTTCGAACAGGTCTATGATCCTGAACAGGCAGAAGTCGAAGAACCTATCGACCCGCTGGGAACCGCGCTGCTCGGCTATCGGACCCGGCAGGAGGGCGTCGAGTTTCGCGTTCCGTCACCTCATGCCCTGGGATTCAACGGGTCATTCAACGCCTTCCGGATTCTGGCGCAGGACGCTGCCGCGTTCGAGGCTTATCTGGACCGCGCCGCCGACATGCTGATGGGGCATCCCAAACGCGACCTTCTGGCTGACCCCGACAATCTGGAACGTATCGGCAAGGGTCTGGACATGCACGGAGCCCTGCGAGAAGTCGTTGCCGCGCAGATGTGCGGGCGCTGGCGCAACGGGGTGCCATATGAGCTGTCGCCGGATGCGCAATGGCCCCGCGACAGGGTCTCACCGACCAATTTCGACTATACGCACAGTTCGCGGTGTCCGGCCGGATCACATATGCGGCGCGGCAATCCGCGCGGCGGTCCGATCGTTCAGCGCATTGCAAACTATACGCGGCGGCTGGTGCGGCGGGGCATGTCTTACGGGCCAGATTTCGACCCGCAAAACCCCGATACGGAAGAACGCGGTCTGCTTGGCAGCTTTATCGGGGCCAATATCGGCGCCCAGTTCGAAGCGGTCATGTGCGACTGGATCAATCTGGGCCTGCAGGATCCCAACATCACCGGCGCAAACGACCCGTTGCTGGGGGCAAACACGCCCGAAACCAGTTGGTTCGACATGACGCTGCCGGACGGCGAAACGATCCGCCTGCACGGATTTCCGCGCCTGATCAGAACCCGCGGCGGCGCTTACACGTTTCTGCCCAGCCTGACAGCCATCAAATACTTGTCCGAGTTGACGGATTAAGCCAGTTCGGCCAGCGCCGTGTCGATCCGTTTCAGCATCGGGGACTGGCCCGCCGTCTCAACAATGACGCGGGCCCGGGTGAGGTGATCAATGGCCTGCGACTTCTTCTTCTTCGCCTTGTAGAGCAGGCCCATGATCATGTCGCAGCGGGCGATGTAGTGGCCCTTTTCGTCGAATTGAGGGTTCTTGCGCACCTGTTCGATCATAGCAATCAATCGTTTCCTGCCGAACAGCAAGACCCAGACGATGGACCGGAAGTTTCTGATCAGAACACCCGGCGAGCCGCCGCCCTCTCCGGTCAGGATGGCCAGATACATCTCGCACAGGAACAGGCGCGCCCAATCGGCCGAGACCATCGTGCCCTCATCCGTGCGCTTCTGGATCGCCCATTCGACCTGACGCAACCCGGCGGCGACCTGACCCTTCAGGGCATAGGCCACGCCCAGCATGGTCGCAGGTCCGAATGTGAAAAGGGTCCAGCCCTTTTCATTACACTTCCTGATGTGCTGTTGAACGACGTCCAGCGCACCCGGTTTTTCCAGCGGGACCATCGCGCCCACTCTGGCGGCCTCGGCGATGGCCAGCTCAAATTCGACTTGCGACGCCTGCCGCGCCTCTTCCGCCATCTTCAAAGCCAGTTCGTGATCGTCCGACACCATGGCGATCAGCGCCTTCATCGCGGTCCCATAGCCCAGCGCGCGCGGGTCGTTCTTGGTTTTGCCAAGGGCAATCATGCGGTCCGACGCGGCATGTGCCCGCGCCACCCGGCCACGCGTCAGTTCGTTCCACCCGACGGTGGCAAGAAAGAAGTTCTGGATATAAGCGTCGTCGATCTTGGCCAGCGCCGCCTCAATCTCGCGCTTCTTGACCTCGAACCTCTCATTCTCGATGGGGGCGTGGTAGATCGACACCGACAGTTCGTTCACCATGGCATAGGCGACAGAGGCCGGGTCCTTCAGCCGCCGCGCCATGTCGGTCAGTTCCTGCTGAACCCAATGCGCCTCGTGATATTTGCCGTTGCACACCAAACAGGACACATAGTGATGCAGGAACAGGGCGTGGTGCCGGTTGTCGCCCACCTGTTGCAGGATCGGTCGCACTGTACGGGCCAGATCGATGATCGTTTTGACCCGCAGCGAGATATTGGAACACAAGGCAAAGCTTGCCAGAAACTCGGCAAACTGTTCATTCGACGCACATTCCGGATCGCTTTGATACAGTTCCAGCGCAGCAACAAAATACCTGTTGGCTTCGTCCAGCGAATAGACGCCCAGGCTTTTGGCGCCTGCCATCGCGCTGTACCGAAACGCCTTGTCTGTGTGGTCCGTCTGGCCGTAGTGGTACGCCAGGGTTTCGGCTGCCTCCTGCAGCCGGTTGGCATTTCGTTCGACCAGCGCATCCGCAATTGCCAGATGCAATTCGGCACGGCGCGACAGGACAAGGCTCTGATAGACGGAGTCGCGCAACAGAACATGCTTGAAGATGTAATCGGACGAATTCGTCTCGCGGTAGAGCACATCCAGCGCTTGCAGCCGTTGCAGCGCAACGCCGGTATCTTCGCCATTGCCGATCAGCAGTGCCAGCAACCCGGGATCAAAGCGGCGGCCAATGACGGCGGCGGCCTGCAGCAATTCGCGGTCTTCGGATTGCAGACGTTCAATTCTGGCCGCCAGCAGGCTGCGCATGGTGACTGGCAAACCGCTGTCGTCCATCTCGGCATCAAAATGCGCCTTGTCGCCTTCGACGCGCAAGGCACCCTGATCCAGCAGAAAACTCAGGATCTCTTCACCGAATAACGGGTTACCGCCGGCGCGTTCAGTCAGCTGTTCTGCCAGACCGTCCGGCAATTCGGTGACGCCCAGACGGTTCTGCGCCAGGCGGGCCAGATCATCGACCCCAAGGGGATTCAAGGCCACGGTGGTCACGACGCTTTTGTCCAGCCATTTCGGCGTATATTCCGGTCGCCGGGTCTGAATGATCAGCAGGTTGGAAAACCCGGTATCCTCAATCATGATCCCCAGCAAATCCTCGGACGCGCTGTCGATCCAGTGGCCGTCCTCGATCAACAGAATGACTCTGTCGCGGCTGCATTTCTCTTTCAGCAGGGCCGGCAACAATTCCCGGATACGCAGGCCGATCAGAACACCGTCCAAACCGTCCAGCGACCCTTCGGGCGGTTTGACACCCAGAAGGTTCATCATCAGACCCAGGTTTTGCCGGGTATAGAGGCCGGACCTCTCCAGACCGACCTCCAGCTTCTTCTGAACCCGTAACGGGTTGTCGGCATCCAGAATCTGAAACGAGTTCCGGATGATTTCCAGAAACGGCAGGAACGGGACCTGCTGCCGGTCCGCAAAGCAATAGCCTTTCAGAACCACGACGTCGTCAGACTGCACCTGATTCAGAAACTCGAATACCAGCCGCGTCTTGCCCAGCCCGGGCTCTGCCACCAGATCGACAACTCTGCGTGCCGATGTTGAGCCGTCAAGCGCTGCCGACATCGCCCGCAACTCGGTCAGGCGACCGACATAGCTGCTGAGCCCCTGCGCCACCGAAGCGTCAAACCGGGTGGCGCCTTCGTTGATCGATTGCAACTGCCAAAGTTTGTGCGGCGTCGACAGGCCCTTGATCTGATGCTCGCCGAAAAAGCTCAGTTCGGTAACCCATTCGACCAGCCCGCGCGTGGTATCACAGATCAGCGTACCGCCAGTGGGCGCGAGATTTTCCAGACGCGCGGCAAGGTTTACCGTGCTTCCCACGGCTGTCGCGGGGCTGCCTTCGCCCTGCACCGCTGCCATTACAACGGTGCCCGAGCTGATGCCCACCCGCATTTCGGGACGCACCCCAAATCGCCTTTCCATATCCGCGGCGGCGGCCTTGAATGATGCGTGGATTGCCATGCCGGCGCGGCAGGCTCGTAAAGCCGGATCTTCAAGCGCCTCCGGCACCCCGAACAACGCCATGATGCTGTCACCGGCAAAGTCGCGCACCGTGCCGCCATGTTCCTCGGCTGCGCGCACCAGCTTGTCATAAACGACACGAACAAATTCCAGGGCTTTTTCTTCGCCCAGCGCCGCAACGATCCCAGTGTATCCGACCAGATCGGCAAACAGAACCGACACCTGGCGCCTTTGCCCCAGATCCGTCGACTGCTTCGCAGGATTATCCGCAACTTCCCCCATTTCGGCAAAGGGTTTACAACACCCGACCCTGCCCCGCCAGTATTTGCCACCAAAAGACCTTAATCGCGCAGTCAAATGGCAGCTAAAATGTCACGACTGGCATGTTTTGAAAGAACTCTGCTGGCTGTGACGCGCCGGTGCACCTCAGGCAGTGAAGGCCAGTTTCAACCCCGGGCGCGGCCATCTGGTCTTGTAGATCTTGCCGGTACTCGAAGCCGTAATCCACAGATCGCGCATGTCGCTGCCGCCAAAGCACATGTTGGTTGTAAACAGGTCGGGGATTTCGACATGCTCGGTCGTGCCATCCAGGCTGAACACCGTAATCCCGCCATTGAATATGGTGCCGACGCAAACGCGCCCGTCTTCTTCGACCTTGAGGCTGTCGAGCCATTGATAACCCGGCAGGGTTTGAACCACATTTCCGGGCATCCCCGGAATTGGACCGGGTTTGACCGCACCTGGCCCCGTGATCTCCATCGCCCAGAGCCGCCCGAATACGGTGTCCGAGACGTAGACCGTCTTTGCATCCGGCGACAGCCCGACCCCGTTTGGCATGGGGATCGTCGCGGCCTTGATCAGCGTTTTGCCGTCAATCGAGGCATAGTAAAGCCCACCGTAGCGGGTGGATTCCTCATCCTCGATACCGGTGTCAGTGAACCAGAACCCGCCGGATGTGTCGAACACCAGATCATCCGGGGCGATCAGTCTTTTGCCCTGATACGAGTCAAACAGCAGCGTCACGGCCCCGGTTTTCAGATCGACGCGGTGCACCGAGCCGCCTTTGTAGTTTGGCCGTATTGGCGCCGGTACCGTGATCTTGTCGGGGCCAAACGGAACAAAGCTGTAAACACCGCCATTGTTACAGACATAAGCCGCCCCGTCCGGGCCTATGGCGACGCCGTTGGGTCCGCCTGGTATCTCTGCCACAACACTGACCTGCCCGTCGGGCGTTAGGCGCGCCAGAGTTTCTTCCTTGATATCGACAAACAGCACCGATCCGTCGTTCATCGCAACCGGGCCTTCGGGGAACCCCAGCCCGCTGCACATCTCTTTCAGTTCCAATGCCATCCCGTCGCTCCCTGATCGCGTCGCGGTTCCGGTCCTTTCGACCGCCCGCTGGTTCTTGTGTCGCCAACAAATGCTACGGCACTGTGACGGGAAAACACTGGCCGTAACTGTGAGACAATACAAGCTTTTGGCACAACGCCGTCCGGCAGCAATCGCGAGGTCCCTGACGTGACCGCCTGTGCGCGCTGCCGCTGGGTGCCCCCTATCGCTGTGTTTTGGCCGTTCTGAACAGCAACAGAAATACGAAAACCGATCCGATGGATGTTGTGACGATCCCGACCAGCAGTTCCTGCGGCGCAAGAAGCAACCTGCTGAGGATGTCCGATCCGGTCAGCAAAGCTGCCCCCACGATCGCTGCGGTGGGCAGAAGCGGGCCATGCAAGGGGCCAGCAATCCCCCGGGCGATATGGGGCACCATCAGGCCCACAAAGCCGATGACCCCGGCCACCGAGACAAATACGGCGGTCGCCAATGCAGCGACGAAGAACATGCTAAATCGCAGGCTGCGAACGGGCACGCCCAGTGTCGCGGCGGTCAGGTCCCCGGTCAGCAACGCATCCAGCCACCGGCTGCGATACAGCGAAAAGCTGAGGATCAGGAGCAGGCCGACACAGACCAGCGGGAAGGTCTCCCACCTTGCCAGCCCCAACCCACCAAGCATCCAGAAAATGACCGAGTGCGCAGCCCGGCTGTCGCCCGCGAAGATCAGATAGTTGGTGAGGGCCGAAAACAGGAATGAGACCGCAAGTCCCGCAAGGATAAGTTTTTCCGGCGCGCTGATGCGCAACCCGTGAACCAGCGCCAGCACAATGCCTGACGCCACAAGACCCCCGCAAAACGCAGCCAGTGGAAGGGTCCAGAAGCCCAGAATATCCCCGGTCTCCGTGATGACAAACACGGCACCTGCGGCTGCACCCGAAGACAAGCCAAACAGGAACGGATCGGCCAGATCGTTGCGCGTCGTGGTTTGCAGAACCACACCGACAATTCCCAGCCCGGCGCCAATCACAGCGGCGAACAGGGCTCGTGGCAGGCGCAATTCGAACACGATCCGGTGCAGCGGAGACATGTCACCGTCGATCAGGCCGGTCCCCAGCAAAACCGCCGTAACCGTGTCGGAAATCGGAATCGACGTGGTGCCGTAAATGGTCGAAACCAGCAAAAGGGCGGTCAAAATGACCGCCCCCAGCGATAGCGTCAGGGCCAATCGGCCCATTTCAGTTCAGACCCGGATTCATGGCCTGCGCCATTTTCGAGATTGCCTTGATATTTGCCGGTCCGGGGGTCAGTTCCTCGTACCGCAGGCCGATCCAGCGCTCATTCTTGACCGCGTCGGTCTGGGACATCACCGGGTGTTCCTGAAGGAATTTGAACGTGTCCGCGGCCCCGTTGCCGGTCTGGTAGTCCAGCAGCACCAGAAATTCGGGGTTCGCCGCCGCTACAGCCTCCCACGAGGTGCGACCCCAGCTTGTATCCATGTCATGCGTGACGTTCTCGCCCCCGGCGGCGGCGATCATCGCGTCGGGGATAGCGAACTTGCCGGCGGTAAAGGGCGCGTCCGCCGGGCCGTCCAGCAGAAAGACGCGGGGTTTCGGCAGATCGGTGGTTTGCGCCTCGATCGCGGTCAGTTTTTCTTTCCAACCCGAAACCAGCGCCTCGGCCTTGTCCTCGACATGCATGACCTTGCCCAGCCGCAGAACATCGTCGAACAACAGATCCATGCTCGCCTCTGGCCGCGTCTTGTCCAGATGCACGCAGCTTTCGGTCAGGACCATTGTCTTGATGCCGAAAGGTTCAAGCGTATCCGGGGTCACATCGCCGCCCGGCTTCATGCCGTAATACCAACCCGCAAAAAACAGATCCGGCTGGGCCGCGACGAGGGTTTCGACGGTCGGGTATTTCGGTGCCAGCTCGGGGATGTCACCGCGCAGCGTGTCAAACTCGGGGCTGGTCTTGTACCAGCCGGTGATCCCGGTCAGGCCCACGATCTTGTCCTGCAGGCCCAACGCAAAGGCCATGTCGGTCATGTTCATGTCATGTACGACCAGACGCTCGGGCTGAGTTTCGAACACCAGCGGCTCGCCGCAGTTGTCGACGGTCACCTCATGAGCGGCGGCACCACCTGCCATGACTGTGGCCAGTGCCACGGACCAGATGTGTTTCATTGCAGAAATGCTCCTCGGGTTAGGTTGAAACAGTTGTTTTTCGGATATCCAGCGCCGGGATCACGCGACCGTCGTGGTGAAAGCACAGATAGTCGACGCCGAACGTGTCGCGGACCCGGTCGGGTGTCAGCACTTCGGCCACCGGCCCAAAACCGGTAAGGCGCGTCGATTTCATCAACGCGACATGGGTGGCGAATTCTGGGATCATCACCAGATCGTGGACGATCATCACCACGGTGATGCCCAGTTCCGCGACCAACGACAGCATCCGCCCTTTTACGTCCGGATCCAGGTGGTTGGTGGGTTCGTCCAGAAACAGCAGCGAGGGGTTCTGCGCCAGCGCCCGCGCGATATGCGCGCGCTGTCGCTCACCGCCTGACAGCATCGCCATCCGTTTGTCGGACAACCTGCCCAGCCCGGTCATGTGCAGAATCCGTTCAAGCTCAGCAGCATGCGCCTTGGTCGAGCGATCCGCGCGGATGGGAATCTGACCCAGGGCGACGTAATCCCGCAACAACAGCCGCCCATCCGGCATTTCCTGCTGGCTAACTACAGCTATCATGCGGGCGCGCTCGGTGGCGGCCATCTGTTTCAGGCTTCGCCCCCTGACCAGCACGTCGCCCAGTACAAGATCCGCCGCGCCGCACAAAAGGTTCAGCAACGTGGTTTTCCCTGCCCCGTTCGGCCCGGCAATTGCCAGATTGGCCCCGTCGTCCAGTTCAAATGACGCGCCTTGCAGCAGAACATCACCGTTCAGCGCGAAATATTCGAGGTCGCGCGCAACTAGAAAGGCAGAGGTCGTCATGAAGGTTCCACCAATTCAATTCGCGGTATTCGGGAAAGTGTTTTTGTGAACAGCGGGCGCGGTCGGTCGGTGGCATTGGTCCACCCATCGGCGCTGTTCCGGTACTGGTGCGCGAACTCGGCCAGCGCCTCAGCTTCGGGAAGGCTCCGAATGCCACCGAAGAGATACTTCGCTTTGCCCGCCGCCTGAAATCCGACGGTCGTTGGCTGCGCACAGCCCGCCATGCAATCGACGGTACGGATTGCAAAGCCCGAAGGCAGTCTGACGGACAGGACGTTGCGTAGCGCATCGACCGTCATTGTGCCCTGACAGGTCGCACAAATCAGAAGAACATGATCAGAAGATTTTGGCATTGCCCGCTCCGCTTGATCGCAAGCGCGGACAGAAGGTGCCGGATCTGTAAACACGCAACAGACGTGTCATCAAAGCCTCCTTCCAGGACGCCCCGCCCCGGGTTGGTTGAACATATGATGGCAGGTCTCCTGACTTGCGGGTCGATGCTCGGCCATCCTTCCCGGCCCAGAGGGCCAGTGGGTGTTTGGCGTCGCTCACCGCTTACAGTTGCGGGGGCAGTTACGGAATTGGCGCCGACAGGCAAACCGCACCGTATTCCCTTTTCATCCCTTGGGCGCACCATCGGGAACCATCCGGGGTTTGAGTGCATGAATTCCGGGAATGCGTCAATACGGAATTGAACCGCAGGAACGCGGGCCCGGCGCCCTTTGAGCGGATCAGGCCCGGCACGACGCACGGCTTCACTGCTGTGTACTTGAACCTGACTTAACCGACTTGCCGCCGCCCCCTTGTTTGGCGGGTTCAGTCACCGTCGCGGGTGCGTGAATGGCAACGCCTGCCATCACAAGAACCACCCCCAGCACATCAGCCGGATCAGGAATTTGCCGCAGGACCACGACACCGATGATTGCCGCCGACGCCGGCAGCAAGGCGAGCAACAGAGCAAAGCTGGCACGCGGCAGACGTGCCATGGCAAGCTGATCACAGACATAGGGAATGACCGAGGAGCAAAGCCCGACCCCTATCCCGGCCAGCACAAGCAAGGGTGCACCGAAGGCTTCAAGCGCCTGCAAAACCCCGATCGGGAACACAAAAAGGAACGCAACCGACATCGCAGCGCCGAGGCTCTCAACCCCGCCAGAGGCTCCGCCCTGCGAAATCCGGTGCCCCAGGATGACATAAAGAACAAAAAGCGCGCCGTTCAGAACCGCCCAGAACAAACCAACAAGGTCCGTGTCTCGCAGGGAACCGTCCGCCGCAAACAGTGCCGGCACGTCGATCAAAAGCGCCACCCCTGCGACCACACAACTGAACGCGATAACATTGCGCCCCGTGCGAAGCCCCCACAGCGCAATGCCGACTGTCCCGGTAAATTCGATTGCAGCCACCAGCGCAATCGGCAGCCGATCCAGCGCAAGGTAGAAGGCACAGTTCATCACTGCCAGACACAGGCCGAGCGCGACCAGCAGACACCTCTGTGATTTGGTCGCCATCCTGAATGTGCGCCACGGCTTGGTCATCGGCGCGAATATCAACGCGGCCGAAGTGATGCGAAACCACGCCACGCCAAGCACGCCGACAGCCGGGAACAGAAGCACCGCGAAGGCCGGGCCGAGGTAATGAAAAACAGCTGATACGCCGAACCAGATTTGGGGCGGGAAAGCTTCCGAAATGCGCGACATGGTGCGGGACGCTCTGGCCCGGTGCACAGGGTTTGAGGCTTGATCCGTCATATCACCATGATGCAAGGTGATCCGGGCAAGGTATATGGAGATCGGGAATGTCCTTGGATAAAAATGGACCTGAAACGAAGGCACGCGGTGGCTTTTCCCTTCGATCCAAAGAGCCCATCTTGGACCGTATCGATGCCGCTATTCTGCGTGAGCTCTGCGCGGACGCGCGCATTCCCCGGGCGGAACTGTCCCGCCGTGTCGGACTGTCCGCCCCCAGCGTTGCAGACCGGGTGCGTCGCCTGGAGGACACGGGCATCATCACGGGCTACGGCGCGCGGATCAATCCGGCCCGGCTCGGATATGGGCTGACACTCCTGATACGGGCACGGCCGCTGCCGGGCGCGATGCAGGACATGGTTCAGGCCATTCGGGACACTCCGCAGATCGTCTCGTGCGACCGCGTATCGGGTGAGGACTGTTTTGTCGCCCGCGCCCATGTCCGCGACGTTGCAGAAATGGAAGCCGTCATCGACCGGATCGTTCCCTTCGGTGCGACCAATTCCTCAATCGTGCAATCCTCACCCGTCGAGGAGCGGTTGGTAGAGCTGTGATGCGGCGGGGAACAACGGCCATCTTCAGGGTAATCCCGCGATATTCGGCGGCACCCGTGCGGGTCTGGCTGGAGAATAATGGTGAGTTGTAACCGAACCTCAGCTCAGCATTCTGGCGGACACGTCTTCCAGCAGATCGTGCAAATCGAATTCTTCGCCCTTTTCCGCAAGCCCCTGGTCGCGCAGGATGAACGACAGACCGTGAACGAAACTCCACAACAGGAACCCACGGCGGCGTACCTCATCAGTGATTCCCGGCTCACCCAGACATTTTGCGACTTCGGACAGCAGGATACCAAAGCTTTGTTGGCCGCCTTCCTCCAGCCGTGGATCGGCGATCCGGTCGGTGAACCCGCCGAATTTCAGACAGAAAATCCCCGGCTCGCGCAGCGCGAATGAGACGTATTCCATACCGATCGCGGTAATGCGCTCGGGTGACCCTTCGGGAATTCCTTCCAGTGCGGCAAGCATGTTCTCGCGGTGCCTGGCCATGCCCTCCAGAACGGTAGTAACAAGCATTTCCTTCTTATCGCTGAAGTGTTTATAGGGCGCGGCGGTCGAGACACCGGCCAGCCGGCACGCATCCGAAACCGAAAACCTGTCCGGTCCCTTCTCCTCGACCAACTGCCGCGTGGCTTCGATCAGCGCGGCGCGAAGATCACCGTGATGATAGGATTTTTTTCCTACCGATGGGTGCCGCGATCCATCATCGGACTTATGAATTTTTTGTGTGCTCGTCATGGTTAAAGATGTGGCAGATCACGTTCCCCTTGTCAAAGTAAGCAGCGCTAACATATGTTAGAGATGCTAACTTGCTGAGGTTGCCAAATGCCGGATCGAGAAAAGAACCGTTCCTCGCGAACCAAGAGAAGCCTGTTTTCCAGCGTTTTTCGCGTAGGTTTGCGGTTGGGGGTGACAGCCAGTGTGTTTGCTGTTGCGGCAGCTGCCGTCTATTTCGGGGCCTCGGAACTTTCGCGCAGGGCCGAAGCCGTTCCTGCGCCTGACGCAGCGGCCGTGACCCCGGTTTCCGTGACGCCGATCAGGCAGGAAGACGCCTATGTCGTCGATCGGGTGTTCATCGGTCAGGTTGAACCGCAGCGCGCTGCCGATATTTCCTTCGAACTGAATGGCACGCTCGAAGAAATTCTGGTGGACGAAGGTGACGAGGTTGCGCGGGGCCAGCGGCTGGCCACACTGGATATCGTCCTGCTCGAAGTTGAACAGGACCGGCTGACCGCTTCGCGGGACGCCATTGCGGCGCAGCTGGGTTTTGCCAGAAAGACGGTCGAGCGAAACGCCGGACTTATTGAACAGGGCTTTACGAGCCAGGCGCGTCTGGACGAGGCTGTGGCACGGCAAGACGAATTGCTTTCGCGGATGGGGGAGCTTGACGCCGCCTTGCGTGACGTGACTGTGAGGATCGAAAAGTCCGGGATCAAGGCTCCGTTCGCAGGCCGGATTACCGCCCGCCATGTCGATGGCGGGGAAACCTTGCAGCCCGGTGATCTGGTGCTGGGGATGGTCGAAATCGTATCTCCGCAGGTTCGGATCGGAATTCCGCTGGATGTGGACCCGGCACTTTTGTCCGATGTCGAGGTTGAAATCGCCGGTACCCGCCACCCGGCCCGTCTGGCGACGTTGCGACCCGATATCGATCCGCTGACACGGACACGAACCGCGCTTTTTGATCTGATTGGGGGCGTTGACGTAGCCTTTGGGCAGACCGCGCGCGTCCACATCGGCGAACCGGTGGAAAGCACCGGGACCTGGGTCCCGACGACCGCGCTGAAAGAAGGCGCGCGCGGGCAATGGACGCTGCTGGTTGCTGACGCAGACAAGACGGTGCGGGTGGCAAGTGTCGAAGTGCTGCACGCACAGAACGACCGTGTTTTCGTCCGCGGTGAATTTCCCGACGGAACTGTCCTGATAGATCAGGGTCCTCAGCGCGTAACCGTTGGTCAGCGGGTTGCATTCGGGACGGATGGGTAACGGAGCAGGCCAATGGAAACGCTCACTTTTCGCCACCCACGGCTTGTCGCGCTAATCGTACTGGTTCTGGTATCCGCGGGGCTTTCGTCGTTCCTGTCGCTTGGACGGCAGGAAGACCCGACAATCACCAACCTCTTTGCGACTGTGACCACCCAATATCCCGGCGCTGACCCGGAGAGGGTCGAAGCCCTTGTCACAGCCGAAATCGAAGAAGAGCTTCGCAAGATCGCCGAAGTTGACGAAATCAGTTCCGTGTCGCGATCCGGTGTCTCGGTCGTATCGGTCGAATTGCTGGAAACGCTCGACGAAACGACCATCGAACAAGTCTGGGCCGAGGCCCGGGATGCTGTGGGTGACGCGAGCCGGAAATTTCCGGCCGGCGTTCTGCCGCCCGAGTTCGACGCCGAAGGCATTTCCGCCTATTCGGCCGTTATCGCGGTAGCAGCGGAAAACCCGGATTACCCCGTGACGCTGCTGTCGCGCCATGCCGAAGCTCTGGGTGACAGGCTGCGCGCCATCCCCGCCACCCGTGCGGTGGATTACTTTGGACAGCCGGAAGAAGAAGTTCTGGTCAGCGTCGATATGGACAGGGCCGCTGCGCTGGGGCTCGGGGCTGCCGAGATATCGCAGCGGATCGTCGAGGCGGACGGCAAGATCCAGTCAGGGCGGCTGCAATCCGACGTTGACCTGACCATCAACATCAGCGGAGAAATCGAAACGCTGGACCGGATCCGGAACATCGTGTTGCGCGAAAGCCGCGAAGGTGCAGTGGTCTTGCTGGGTGACCTGGCCAGCGTGGATCGGGGCCCCCGCGACCCGCAGTCCTCGATAGCCTTCGCCAACGGCATGCCCGCCGTACTGGTCGGTGTCCTGGCGCAGGACGGCGTGCAGATCGACCGCTGGACCGGTTATCTGCGTGACGAGCTTGAAAGCGGGGCCGCGTCGGTTCCCCTTGGCGTGCAGGAGATACTGCTTTTCGATCAAAGCCAGTACACGACGGATCGCCTGACCGAGGTCGGGATCAACATGGCAATCGGTGTTGCTCTGGTCGTGGCTGTTCTGTTCGTAACGCTGGGTGTTCGCGCTGCCGCCATCGTTGCACTGGTTTTGCCGGTCGTTTCGTTGGCGACGCTGGCGACGATGAACATGATCGGCCTGCCCATTCACCAGATGTCGGTGACCGGCCTGATCGTGGCACTGGGATTGCTTGTTGACGCCGCAATTGTGATGACCGACGAAATTCGCCGCCGGTTGCAGGCAGGCATGGCGCGTGTCGATGCCGTGCGGGACGCGGTGCGCCGTCTGACGGCGCCGCTTTTGGCATCCACTGTCACGACGGCACTGGCCTTTATGCCGATGATCCTGCTGCCCGGTCCCGCCGGGGATTTCGTCGGCGCGATCGCCATCGCCGTTGTTCTGATGCTTGTGTGGTCCCTGATCGTCGCGCTGACAGTCACGCCTGCGGTTGCAGGTTGGATGCTGTCAAACAAACCGGATGCAGGAATGCTGAGCCGGGGCATCACGATCCCGGCTCTGGCCCGGCTATTTGAGGCCTCCATCCGGCTTTCCGTCGCCAACCCGCTGCGGTCCATCGCACTGGCGCTGGTGTTGCCGGTCTTGGGATTTGCGGCCTTCCCGACCCTGACCGCGCAGTTCTTTCCGGGCGTGGATCGCAACCAGTTCTACATCGAAGTGGATATGCCCGGCGGAACGTCAATCGCAACCACCACCCGCACTACCCGCAGGATCGACGATATTCTGCTGGCCGATATCGGCGTTCGCAGCGTCTATTGGACCGTCGGCGAATCCGGTCCGGCCTTCTACTACAACATTGTCGGCAAACGCGCGCGCGAGCCCGGGTTCGCACAGGCCATGATCACGACGGAAACCGCTGAGGACGCCGCGCGCCTCGTTGGCACCCTGCAGGCCCGTCTCGACATCGAATTCCCCGATGCCCAGATCATTGTGCGCAACCTGGTGCAGGGGCCTCCGGTTGCTGCCCCGGTCGAGGTCAAAATTCAGGGTCAGGACATTTCCGTCCTGCGCAGTTTGGGTGGCGAAGTGCGTGCGGTCATGGCCAATCTTGATCTCGTGACCCAAGCCCGTGCCAGCGTTAACGGCGGCAACCCCCAGATCCGCTTTGAAATAGACGAGGTCAAGGCCCGCCTGCTGGGTCTGGACGTTGCGGACATTGCCAGACAGTTGGACACCGCTCTGGTCGGCGTCACCGGAGGATCGCTGATCGAAGGGACCGAGCAGTTGCCCGTGCGCGTGCGATTGGGTGACCAGGTGCGATCTGACCTGAGTGAAATCGTCAGTATGCCCATTCTCCTGCCCAATGCGGCGGCCGTGTCGGCAACCGGGGCTTTTCCCGCCTTACCCTTGTCAGAGTTAGCCCAGCCCGTCATCGAACCCGCGGAAAGTGTCATCACCCGGACGTATGGCGTTCGCGAAAACACTATTCAGGCCTTCATTATCCCCGGTGTGCTGCCGGAAGAAGCGCTGCAGGACGTTCTTCTGGCGCTGGACGCGGCGGGGTTCGCGCTTCCGCAAGGTTATACGATGTCTCTGGGTGGTGACAGCGATGCCCGCTCGAACACGGTCGGTAACCTGATGGCATCGGTCGGGCTGATTGTTACGCTGTCCATTGCGACCATCGTGCTGACCTACAACTCGTTCCGACTGACCGTGGTAACGTTGATTGTCTGCGTCCTGTCGGCCGGCCTGTCGATGCTGTCTCTGGCAGTCATGCAGTTCCCCTTCGGCATTCAGGCTATCATCGGGGTCATCGGCTCGATCGGAGTCTCAATAAACGCGGCGATCATCATTCTGACAGGTTTGCAACAAGACCCACGGGCAAGCCGCGGAGATCAGGCCGCCATCGCCCGCGTGGTGACCGGCTCCAGCCGTCACATTATTTCGACTACGGTCACGACTTTCGGCGGATTCCTTCCCCTGATCCTGGACGGCGGCGCCTTCTGGCCCCCCTTCGCAGTGGCTATCGCCGGAGGCGTTTTGCTGTCGACCGTCGTGTCCTTCTATTTCACGCCGACGGTGTTTGCCCTGATGTTCCGATGGCGCCAACCCGGCGAACGTTCAACCGACGAGCTACACTCACGGACTGGAGGGGCTATCGTTCCTATGGCCGCACTGTGACTTTATCTAGTACTATATTTCGTCTTATCAGGGCGAATTGGCGCTGCCGGTGCTCGGGGACACCTACTACGGTTTCTCAAAGCCTTGATGGAACCTTACGCTTTAGCCGGTGAGGTTTCTCAGTTGCCCACGTCTGGCTACTACCAGCGAAGGCTATGAAGGTTCTGCCTTCTGCCATCCGGGTTGCTTCCACAGTGCTTCCAGAGAGATAAGCGGGCAGCGGTGTTGCCGCTTGCTCCGATCTTTAATGCTTTGCTTTCGTTGAGAAAGCTTGGTTTCTGTGGGAGGGTTTGCCGTACTGCCCTTCGGGTTATGAGCCTGACGAGGTGAAGACGTTAAGCAATTGATCCGGGGGATCAATTGTA
>NZ_JBQFTI010000012.1:5000-6151 GCF_056538575.1 Ruegeria sp. BG10
TCTTGATGTCTAACCGCGGTCCGTTATCCGGATCCGGGACCCTGCGTGGCGGGTAGTTTGACTGGGGCGGTCGCCTCCTAAAGCGTAACGGAGGCGCGCGAAGGTTGGCTCAGAGCGGTCGGAAATCGCTCGTTGAGTGCAATGGCAGAAGCCAGCCTGACTGCAAGACTGACAAGTCGAGCAGAGTCGAAAGACGGCCATAGTGATCCGGTGGTCCCGAGTGGAAGGGCCATCGCTCAACGGATAAAAGGTACGCCGGGGATAACAGGCTGATACTGCCCAAGAGTCCATATCGACGGCAGTGTTTGGCACCTCGATGTCGGCTCATCTCATCCTGGGGCTGGAGCAGGTCCCAAGGGTACGGCTGTTCGCCGTTTAAAGAGGTACGTGAGCTGGGTTTAGAACGTCGTGAGACAGTTCGGTCCCTATCTGCCGTGGGTGTAGGAGACTTGAGAGGAGTTGCCCCTAGTACGAGAGGACCGGGGTGAACGATCCACTGGTGGACCAGTTGTCGTGCCAACGGCAGTGCTGGGTAGCTATGATCGGACAGGATAACCGCTGAAGGCATCTAAGCGGGAAGCCCCCCTCAAAACAAGGTCTCCCTGAGGGCCGTGGAAGACCACCACGTCAATAGGCCGGAGATGTAAGCGCAGTAATGCGTTCAGTTGACCGGTACTAATCGCCCGATAGGCTTGATTTGATCCAGTAATGGAAAGACAAATCAAAAACATACACCTTGAACATGGACGGCTGTGTCGCACCAAGCGGCACTGTTGATCGACATAACAACCGAGTGGCAACGCGCCTTTGCAAGCAAAGACGCTGCCTGCCACCTGTCGCTTTCTTGCACAGCAAGAAAGTCGACATGGGCTTTTCCTCGGTTTGGTGGTCATAGCGCAAGTGAAACACCCGGTCCCATACCGAACCCGGAAGTTAAGCACTGCCGCGCCAATGGTACTTGGGCTTAAGCCCCGGGAGAGTAGGTCACCGCCAAACCTAGTAAAAGCCCATATTCTCTCTAACGATGATACAAATCTGACTCTGACGCGGGATGGAGCAGCCCGGTAGCTCGTCAGGCTCATAACCTGAAGGTCGCAGGTTCAAATCCTGCTCCCGCAACCAGCGTCAGAAAATCTCAGTACAGCCCGTTC
>NZ_JBQFTI010000013.1:0-4484 GCF_056538575.1 Ruegeria sp. BG10
CCGCCGAGGCGGGGGTTTTGGCTATTCTGCTGCGTCTTCGTATTCTGACATGGGTGGGCATGTGCAGATAAGGTTTCGGTCTCCGTATGCGTTGTCGACGCGGTTGACGGGGGACCAGTATTTGTCGACGCCCATGGAACCCGGGGGGAAGCAGGCCTGTTCGCGGGTATAGGGGCGGTCCCAGTCGCCGACCAGATCGCGCACCGTGTGGGGGGCGTTTTTCAGCGGGTTGTTTTCCGCGTCGATCCTGCCGTCGATGATGTCCTGCGCTTCCGAGCGGATCGACAGCATGGCGTCGCAGAAACGGTCGAGCTCATCCTTGGGTTCCGATTCCGTCGGCTCGACCATCAGGGTGCCGGCCACCGGCCAGGACATGGTCGGCGCGTGGAAGCCTGAATCGACCAGACGCTTGGCGATGTCATCGACGCTGACATGCGCCGCCTCGTCCAGCGGTCTTGTGTCGAGGATGCATTCATGCGCCACCCGGCCTGTCTCGGAGGTGTAGAGGATCGGGTAGGCCGCGTTCAGACGCGCGGCGATGTAGTTGGCGTTCAGGATCGCCACCTTGGTCGCCTGTGTCAGACCGGCCCCGCCCATCAGCAGCACATAGGCCCATGAGACCGGCAGGATGGACGGAGACCCGAACGGTGCTGCCGAGACCGGACCGACGGCACTGCCGTATTCCGGGTGACCGGGCAGATGCTCTTCCAGATGCGCCTTGACGCCGATCGGACCCATGCCGGGGCCGCCACCGCCATGCGGGATGCAGAAGGTCTTGTGCAGGTTCAGGTGGCTGACATCGCCGCCGATGTCTCCGGGACGCGAGAGGCCAACCATGGCATTCATGTTAGCCCCGTCGATATAGACCTGCCCGCCGTGATCATGGGTGATCTGGCAGACCTCCTGCACGGTGGTCTCGAACACGCCATGGGTCGAGGGGTAGGTGATCATGCAGCCGGCCAGATGATCGGAATGCTTCTCGGCCTTGGCGCGGAAGTCGTTCAGGTCGATATTGCCGTTCTCATCCGATTGCACTGGCACCACCTGCCAGCCCACCATCTGCGCCGAGGCCGGGTTGGTGCCATGGGCCGAGGTCGGGATCAGGCAGACATTGCGGTGCCCTTCGCCGCGGGCGAAGTGATAGTTGCGGATGGTCAGCAGGCCTGCGTATTCGCCCTGCGCGCCCGAGTTGGGCTGCTGCGAGATCGCGTCATAACCGGTGATCTGGCACAGCTTGTCGTTCAGATCAGCGATCATCTCGTGATAGCCCTGCGCCTGATCTTCAGGGCAGAACGGGTGCAGGTTGCCGAACTCGGGCCAGGTGACCGGGATCATCTCGATCGTGGCATTCAGCTTCATGGTGCAGGAGCCCAGCGGGATCATCGCCCGGTCCAGCGCCAGATCGCGGTCGGCCAGACGGCGCATATAGCGGGTGATTTCGGCCTCGGCCCGGTTCTTGTGGAAGATCTCGTGGGTCAGATAGGCGCTTTCGCGCAGCGCATAGTCCGGCAGGCGATAGAGTTTGTTCGAACTGTCATCCTTGCGGTCGATGCCGAAAGCGCCCCAGACCGCCTCGATGGTCTCGGGGCGGGTCTGTTCATCGAGGCTGATGCCCACTTTCGTGTCACCCACCTTGCGCAGGTTGACGCCCCGGGCCACGGCGGCCTCCATGACCGTTTTCTGCAGATGGCCGACCTCGACCGTGATGGTGTCGAAGAACACCTCGGGTTCAACGGCAAAGCCCGCCTCTTCCAGACCGGCGGCCATGCGCGAGGTCTTGCGGTGCACCGATTGCGCGATGGCCTTGATGCCGTCGGGGCCGTGATAGACCGCATACATCGAGGCAATCACCGCCAAGAGCGCCTGCGCGGTGCAGACATTCGAGTTGGCCTTCTCGCGCCGGATATGCTGCTCGCGAGTCTGCAGCGCCAGGCGATAGGCCTTGTTGCCGCGGCTGTCGATGCTGACGCCGATGATCCGGCCCGGCATTGCCCGCTTCAGCTTGTCGGTGGTCGCCATGTAAGCAGCGTGCGGCCCGCCATAGCCCATCGGCACGCCAAAGCGCTGGGTCGAGCCGATGGCAATGTCCGCGCCCATCTCACCCGGTGACTTCAGCAGCGCCAGCGACAGGATGTCGGCGGCCACGATGGCAATCGCTTTATGTTCATGCAGGGCCGCAATCTCGGCGGTGAAGTCGCGCACATGGCCATGGGTGCCGGGATATTGGAAGATCGCACCAAAGACCGCGCCTGCATCCAGCGTATCCGGATCGGCGACCTGCACCTCGATGCCCAGCGGCTCGGCGCGCGTTTTAATGACCGCGATGGTCTGTGGGTGGCAGTTGCGGTCCACAAAGAAGGCCGCGTTATTGGCCTTCGACCGGCCGCCGCGCTTGGCCATGGCCATCGCCTCAGCCGCCGCCGTGGCTTCGTCCAGCAAGGACGCGTTGGCCACATCGAGCCCGGTCAGGTCGCTGACCATGGTCTGGAAGTTCAACAGCGCTTCAAGCCGGCCCTGGCTGATCTCGGGCTGATAAGGCGTATAGGCGGTGTACCAGGCCGGGTTTTCCAGGATGTTGCGCAGGATCGGCGCCGGCGTGGTGGTGCCATAGTATCCCTGACCGATCAGCGAGGTCAGAACCTTGTTCTTGCCCGCCACTTCTTTCATGTGGAACAGCGCGTCGCGCTCGGTCATCGCCGGGCCCCAGTCCAGCGGCTCTTTCTGCCGGATCGCCGGCGGCACGGTGGCATCAATCAGCTGGTCCAGCGTTTTGAAGCCGATCACCTTGAGCATGTCGCGCATCTCGGTGGGCGACGGGCCGATATGGCGGCGGTTGGCAAAGTCATAGGCTTCGTAATCGGTCAGTTTGAAGGCCATTGCAGCGCTCCTGTCGAATAGGTCAGGTCGGGCGGAGGCGGCAGAGGCCTCCGGCGTGGGGTAAGGGCCGTCCCGGAACCAGTCCGGCGGACAGGTTCAGGCCCGAACGGGCGGAGCCCCGGAAACAGAGCCCCGACATGGGTTTAACCGATGAAGGCCTTGTAGCCGGCCTCATCCATCAGATCTTCGAGCTGCGCGGCGTCGGTCACCTTGATCTTGTAGATCCAGGCCTCACCCTCGGGGTCGTCGTTCAGCGCGCCGGGATTGTCGGCCAGCGTCTCGTTCACTTCGGTGATCTCGCCATCGACCGGGGCATAGAGCTCGGACGCGGCCTTGACGGATTCGATCACCCCGATCTCGCCATCTTTCTCGAACGTGTCGCCCACTTCCTGCTGCTCGACAAACACCACATCGCCCAGCTGCTCGGCAGCGTGTGCGGTGATGCCCAGCGTGGCGATGTCGCCCTCAACGGCCAGCCATTCATGCTCTTCGGAATAATAGGTTGCCATGGTGTCTCTCTCCTGACTTCAACGCTTGTAATTCTGTTTGACGAAGGGCAGCGCCGCAATCTCGGCCGGCTGCGGCTTGCCCCGGATGATCAGCTGCACCACCTCGCCCGGCTCACCATGGCCGGCCGCGACATAGCCCATCGCCACCGGTCCGCCGACCGTGGGGCCGAACCCGCCCGAGGTGATCTGGCCAATGGGGTTGCCATTGCTGCACCGGATTTCCGTGCCCTGACGGGCCGGCGCCCGGCCTTCGGGCCTGATGCCCACCAGCCTGCGCGCAGGCCCCTCGGCCAGTTCCTTTTGCACCCGGTCGGCACCCGGAAAGCCGCCCTCTTCCTTGCGGCGCTTCTGGATCGCCCAGCCGAGGCTGGCCTCGATGGGGGAGGTGCCCTGGTCGATGTCATTGCCATAAAGGCAAAGACCCGCCTCCAACCGCAGGCTGTCGCGCGCGCCCAGACCCGCCGGTTCGCACTCCTCATGCGCCAGAAACGCGCGGGTGATCTCGATCGCCTTGTCCTCGGGGATCGAGATCTCATACCCGTCCTCACCCGTGTAGCCCAGCCGCGAGATGCGGCACTCGACACCCAGGATGTCGGCCATTGTGGTTTCCATGAAGGTCAGATCCCGCGCCGCGGGGCAGAGTTCCCCCACAACGTTTTCCGCCGCAGGACCTTGGACCGCGACCAGCGCACGGTCGAAGATCTCGGTCACTTCGACGCCGTCAAGGTTCGCTTTCATATGCGGAATGTCCTGATGGCGCAGCGCTGCGTTCACCACCACAAAGTAATGATCCCCCGCATTCGACACGATCAGGTCATCCATGATCCCGCCATCCGCATTGGTAAAAAACCCGTACCGCGCCTTGCCCGGCTTCAGGGTCGCATAAGCCTGCGGGCACAAAGCCTCCAGCTTCTCCCCCACATTCTCACCGCGCAAAATCACCTGACCCATATGAGACACATCAAACACCGCCGCCTTCTCACGACACTGCTTATGCTCCCCCATGATCCCCAAAGGATACTGAACAGGCATCTCCCATCCCGCAAAATCAACCAGCTTACCCCCCAACTCAACATGCAACGAATGAAGTGGGGTGCG
>NZ_JBQFTI010000014.1:0-959 GCF_056538575.1 Ruegeria sp. BG10
GGCAAGTACGGTCATGTGACAAATAAAAGCACATGATATTGACACAACAAGTCACGTTACTTATAAAGTTACGTTAATTCGTTCTTCCGCAGCAGGAGTCGCCACCATGGCAAACGCGTTCATTTCACCGTCTAACGATGGGGTCCTTTCGCGGCACTGGCTGGCAGCAGCGTTCCTGTTCGCTGCGGCTTTCATCAACATGCTGGACACCACGATCATCAATCTCGCGCTTCCCGCGATCCAGACAGAGTTCTCTGTTTCGCACAGCGATCTGCAATGGACACTGGTGGTCTATGTCCTGACCTTTGCCGCTGGCCTCCTACCATTCGGCCGTTTCGGCGATGCCTGCGGACGGCGCCAACTTTTCCTGTTCGGGCTTCTTGGCTTCCTTATTTCTTCGACCGCGTGCGGCTTCGCGCCCTCGATTGGGGTGCTGATCCTCGCGCGGTTCTTTCAGGGTCTGATGGCCGCGATGATGATGCCACAGGTGCTTGCAATCCTGCACGAGAGCTTTCCGGAAGAGCAGAAGGCCAAGGCGATTGGCCTCTTCGGTATGGTGACGGCCTTGGGGGCCATGGCGGGCCCCCTGATCGGTGGTTTACTGATCTCGGCCGATCTATGGGGGCTGGGATGGCGCATGATTTTTCTGATAAACCTGCCCATCGGTCTGATCGCGTTCGCAGGGGCGTATGCGTTTGTTCCTGCAAGCCCAAAAGCCAGCGAACAAACCGTCGATTGGCTGGGCGCGCTTCTCTTTGCAATTGCAGCTCTAGCGCTGCTTTACCCCATGATCGAAGGGCAGGCTTTGGGATGGCCCATATGGCTTGTTGGCCTGATTGCATTGTCCATCGGAAGCGGGGTCGCTTTGCTGCGGCTCCAGTTTCGCAGCGCGCAGATGGGCCGGCCGCAACTCCTCCCTGTCTCATTGCTGACCAATACCCGTTTTCTCGTGCGGGTTG